>NZ_JAFEUO010000004.1:0-885464 GCF_016900955.1 Micromonospora humidisoli | reverse complement strand
CGAACCCGGAAGCTAAGCCCTCCAGCGCCGATGGTACTGCACTCGGGAGGGTGTGGGAGAGTAGGACACCGCCGGACAATCTTTCGGTCGAGGCCGGCCCCGTCACGGGGCCGGCCTCGACTGTTGTCCGCACCCATTCGCCCGCGACAGCCCCTCCAGCTGCGTCGAGGCCAGTCGAGGCCACATCCCGGTGTGACCGTCCGCCCCGACGCCCAGGAAGCCACCCGGGTACCGGTGGTTGCGGGCATCGGCGGCTGGCATAGCGCAACACAGCACACGCAGCGGAGCGCCGGGGGAGGGTCAGTCCCGGGTCTGGATGCCCTCGCGGAGCTGGCGGAAGAGGCCGGCCGAATCGTCGACGGGACGGTTGGCGAACATGCCCATCGCCACGCTGCCGTGGTCGGCCCAGCCGCAGATCGCGAAGTCGCCGCCGTCGCCGCTGGTCCGTCCACACTTCATCACGCCGCCGTACTTCCCGGCGGGCACCGTACGGACGTCGGTCACCCGGCCGGTTTCGTCGGCCATCAACCGGAACAGGCTGTCCAGTTCGCGTTCCGGCTGCCAGAGCAGGGTGGTGCCACCGAAGAACAGCACCACCCGCTTCTCGTCGGCCGGGTCGCGGTAGACCGTACCGATGCTGCGGTCCAGGTCGATGTCGGCGGCGAATCCACTGCGCAGGTAGTCGGCGGTACTGCGGGCCCGTTCGGAGTCGTCGCGGGTGAGACCGGCGAGGTGTGCCGGTGCATCCATCCGGACGGCCTTCTCCTGGGCGATGCGCCAGCCCGCGACGCCGAGCGCGGCGGCACCGGCGAGGCCGGCCACGAGAGCGACCGTCAGCGCGATCCGCCGGCGTCGGGACACCAGGCCCCGCCCCTGCGGGTCCTGCTCCGGGTCGTGGGTGCTCAACCGGATCGGCTCGTCGGTCAGCTCGACCGGTTCGGGACCCTCGATGAGCTGACGCTCGGTGAGATGTGCGTCGGACATGTTCGCCACCGTACGCGAATGACCGGTGGTGCACGTCGGGTCCGCCGAAGCGCTCCGTAGACTTTCACAGGTGACCGAGAGACTGGATGCCCGACGCCCCGACGCCCCGACCCTTGCCGGCCAGTACCAGCCCGGCGAGGTAGAGCAGCGACGGTACGAGCAGTGGGTAGCCGCCGGCCACTTCCGGGCGTCGGCGCAGAGTGACAAGCCTCCGTTCACCATCGTGATCCCCCCGCCGAACGTCACGGGTGTGCTGCACATGGGCCACGCCCTGGACCACACCGTCCAGGACTCGCTGGTGCGCCGCAAGCGGATGCAGGGGTACGAGGCGCTCTGGCTGCCCGGCACGGACCACGCCGGCATCGCCACCCAGAACGTGGTGGAGCGGCAGCTCGCCGGCCAGGGGCTGTCCCGGCACGACCTCGGCCGGGAGCAGTTCGTCGAGCGGGTCTGGCAGTGGAAGGCCGAGTCCGGCGGGGCGATCCTCGGCCAGATGCGCCGACTCGGCGACTCGGTCGACTGGGACCGGGAACGCTTCACCATGGACGAGGGCCTGTCCCGGGCCGTGCAGACCATGTTCAAGAAGCTCTACGACGACGGCCTGATCTACCGGGCCAACCGGATCATCAACTGGTGTCCGCGCTGCCTGACCGCCCTGTCGGACATCGAGGTGGAGCACACCGACGACGAGGGTGAGCTGGTCTCGATCCGGTACAGCGACGACGTCGTGGTCGCCACCACCCGGGCCGAGACGATGCTCGGGGACACCGCCGTGGCCGTGCACCCCGACGACGAGCGCTACCGGCACCTGATCGGCACCACGGTGGAGGTGCCGTTGACCGGCCGGCACATCCCGATCGTCGCCGACGAGCACGTCGACCCGGCGTTCGGCACCGGCATGGTCAAGGTCACCCCGGCACACGACCCCAACGACTTCGAGATCGGCCAGCGGCACGACCTGCCCGCCCTGACGATCATGGACGAGCGGGGCGTCATCACCGCGCCCGGCCCGTTCCAGGGCCTGGACCGCTACGAGGCCCGCCCGGCGATCGTGGCGGCGCTGCGCGAGCAGGGCCGGGTGGTGGCCGAGAAGCGGCCGTACGTGCACGCGGTGGGGCACTGCTCCCGGTGCCGTACCACGGTCGAGCCGCGGCTGTCGTTGCAGTGGTTCGTCAACACCGCCCCGCTGGCCAAGGCGGCCGGCGACGCGGTGCGCGACGGCCGGGTGACGATCGAGCCGGCCGAGCTGGCCAAGCGCTACTTCGCCTGGGTCGACAACATGCACGACTGGTGCATCTCCCGGCAGCTGTGGTGGGGCCACCGCATCCCCGTCTGGTACGGCCCGGCCGGCGAGATCGTCTGCGTCGGCCCGGACGAGACGCCCCCCACCGGCGAGGGCTGGCAGCAGGACGAGGACGTCCTGGACACCTGGTTCTCCAGCGGCCTGTGGCCGTTCTCCACCCTCGGCTGGCCGGAGCAGACCCCGGACCTGGCCAAGTTCTATCCGACCAGCGTGCTGGTCACCGGCTACGACATCCTCTTCTTCTGGGTCGCCCGGATGATGATGTTCGGCCTGTACGCGATGGACGGCCGGCAGCCGTTCGACACGGTCGCCCTGCACGGCATGGTCCGCGACCAGTACGGCAAGAAGATGTCGAAGTCGTTCGGCAACGTGGTCGACCCCCTGGACTGGGTCGACCGGTACGGGGCCGACGCGACCCGGTTCACCCTGGCCCGGGGCGCGAACCCGGGCGGGGACGTGCCGGTCAGCGAGGAGTGGTGCCAGGGCTCCCGCAACTTCTGCAACAAGCTGTGGAACGCCACCCGGTTCGCGCTGCTCAACGGCGCACACACCACCGGTCCGCTGCCGGCCGCCGACCAGCTCTCCACCGTCGACAGGTGGATCCTGTCCCGGCTGGCGCACGTCACCGCCGAGGTGGACGAGCAGTTCGAGGCGTACGAGTTCGCGAAGGTGTGCGACCTGCTCTACCACTTCGCCTGGGACGACGTCTGCGACTGGTACGTGGAGCTGGGCAAGCCGGTGCTCGCCGCCGGCGGGCCGGCCGCCGACGCCACCCGCCGGGTGCTCGGGCACGTGCTGGACCAGTTGCTGCGGCTGCTGCACCCGGTGATCCCGTTCGTCACCGAGGAACTGTGGACGGCACTGACCGGCGGCGAGACCGTCATGACGGCAGCCTGGCCGACCGCCGACCGTACGCTGATGGACGACGCCGCGGAGCGCGAGGTCGGCACCGTCCAGCGGGTGGTGACCGAGATCCGGCGGTTCCGCTCCGACCAGGGGCTGCGGCCCACCCAGCGGGTGGCCGCCCGACTGGACGGGCTGGCCGGGGCGGGCATCGCGACGCACGAGCCGCTGATCCGGTCGCTGGCCCGGCTGGACGCCCCGGCCGACGACTTCCAGGCCAGCGCCACCCTCGCCATGCCCGGCGAGGTCAGCGTGGCGCTGGACACCCGGGGGTCGATCGACGTGGCCGCCGAACGGGCCCGGCTCACCAAGGACCGGGCGGCCGCCGAGAAGGAGGTCGCGCAGGCCCGCGCGAAGCTCGACAACCCGGCGTTCGTCGGCAAGGCGCCCGAGCCGGTGGTCGCCAAGATCCGTGACCGGCTGGCGGTCGCCGAGGCCGACCTGGTCCGCATCGACGCCGCTCTGGAGGCGCTTCCGTCGTGACCGACCGTACCGACAAGCCCGGCCGGTCCGGCGGGGAGCGCGATGAGTTTGCCGCCGTCGACGCGGAGTTGACGGCGCGCGGGTTCACCCGCATGCACTTCTCGCTGGACCGCATCGAGTCGCTGCTCGACCTGCTCGGCAGCCCGCAGCGGGCGTACCCGTCCATCCACCTGACCGGGACGAACGGCAAGACGTCCACGGCCCGGATGATCGATTCGCTGTTGCGGGCCTTCGGGCTGCACACCGGCCGCTACACCAGCCCGCACCTGGAGACCGTCCGGGAGCGGATCAGCCTGGACGGGGAGCCGGTCGACGAGGCCCGCTTCGTCGCCACGTACCGCGAGGTGAAGCCGCTGGCCGACCTGGTCGACCAGCGGTCCGCCGAGCCGCTCACCTACTTCGACCTGACCACCGCGTTGGCGTTCGCCACGTTCGCCGACGCGCCTGTCGACGTGGCGGTGGTGGAGGTGGGCCTGGGCGGTGCCGAGGACGCCACCAACGTGCTCCAGGCCGGGGTGGCGGTGCTCACCCCGATCGGGCTGGACCACACCGAGTGGCTGGGCGACACCCTGGAGGACATCGCCCTGCACAAGGCCGGCATCATCCACTCCGGCGCGACGGTCATCGCCGCCGCGCAGGAGGAGGAGGCGGCCCGGCCGATCCTGGAACGGTGCGCCGAGGTCGGCGCGACCGTCGCCCGGGAGGGCGCGGAGTTCGGGGTGCTGCGCCGGGCGGTCGCCGTCGGCGGCCAGGTGCTGACCCTCCAGGGGCTCGGCGGGGTGTACGACGAGGTGTTCCTCCCGCTGCACGGCGCGCACCAGGCGCAGAACGCGGCGGTGGCGCTGGCCGCCGTCGAGGCGTTCCTCGGGGCCGGGGCGAAGCGGCAGCTCGACGTCGAGGCCGTCCGGGAGGGGTTCGCCGCGACCAGTTCCCCGGGCCGGCTGGAGAAGGTGCGCAACGCCCCGACGGTGCTGCTGGACGGGGCGCACAACCCGCACGGGATGGCCGCCACGGTCACCGCGCTCCAGGAGGAGTTCGCGTTCAGCAAGCTGGTCGGGGTGCTCGCCGTGCTCGGCGACAAGGACGCCGCCGGCCTGCTGGAACTGCTGGAACCGGTGCTCGACTCACTCGTCGTCACCCGCAACAGCTCACCCCGGGCGATGCCCGCCGAGGAGTTGGCCGGGCTGGCCCGGGAGGTCTTCGGGCCGGACCGGGTGCAGGTGGCCGACTCGATGCCGGACGCCATCGAGGCGGCCGTCGCCGAGGCCGAGTACGACGTCCCCGGGGAACTGGCCGGGGTGGGGGTGCTGGTCACCGGTTCGGTGGTGACGGTGGCCGACGCCCGACGGCTGCTCAAGCGATGACCGGCCCGACCCCGGGTGGCCCACGCCGGGACCGCGCCCCTGCCGACCAACCGGAGCCGGCCGGGAGTGCCGGCCGGGCCGACAGCGCCGGAGCGCCCGACCGCACCGCCCCGGCGCAGGACACGGGCCCGCAGGACACCGGATCGGCGCAGGACACCGGCCCGGCCGAGGGCAGTGGCCCGGCTGGGCGGCGTTCGGGGCTGCGTAATCCCGAGGCGGCCGTCCGGGGTCTCGGGGCCGGGACGCTCGGCCTGGAGGCGCTGGTGCTGCTGCTGGCGATCCAGCCGATCCGGCTGGTCGGCGGGCATTTCGGCGGGGCGGCGATCGCGGCCACCGTGGCGCTGGCCGTGGCGGCGGTCCTGCTGGCCGGCCTGATGCGCCGCCGGTGGGCCTGGTCGGCGGGCACCGTGTTGCAGGGGCTGCTGCTGCTCGCCGGCCTGCTGCACTGGTCGCTGTTCGGACTCGGGGTCATCTTCGCCCTGGTCTGGGCGTACGCATTGCACGTGCGGCGGGTCATCCTCGGCTGAGCCGGGTCACGCCTCGGCGCGTTCCCGCCACTGGGTCAGCGCGATGCCGTGCCCGTCCGGGTCCCGGAAGGCGGCGGCCCACACCTCCAGCCTGGTGCCCCGGTTGACCACCCGGGGCGCGTAGGTGAACCGGACGCCGGTGTCCTTGAGCCGCCGGTACGCCGTCTCGATGTCGTCGACCTCCAGGTTGACGTGGACCAGCCGGCGGCTTATCGGGGCGGCCCCGGTCACCTCGCGCAGCACCAGCCGGGTCTGCCCGGAGGCGAGCACCGCGTTGCCGGCGCCCCGGTCGAACTCCTCGAAGCCCAGGTCCCGGTAGAAGTCCAGCGAGCGGGACAGGTCGGTGACCAGCAGGGTCAGCCCGACGCCGCTGATCGGGCCGGCCGCATCGTCGCCCCCGGCGGTCGCGGCGGCCGGGTCGTACCCGAAGATCGCCTCGTCCAGGTCGGGGTCGAGCCGGCCGTCGCCGGTGGTGGTGGGGGCGTCCAGCGGGACGTCGACCGGGTCGAGAATCGGCGCGTCGAACCGTTCCTCGGCGGGCGGCCGGGGGGCGGGCGCGGCGGTGGCCGTCCCGGCGGCGGTGCCGGCAGCGGCCGAGGCGGTGCCAGCGGTGGCTGCCGAAGCGGTGCCGGCGGTGGTGGGGGCGGTGGCCCGGCGGGGGAGTTGGCCGGCCGTGGGCTGCTCCACCAGAGTGCCCTCCAGCACCACCGGGCCGCCCGGCCGCTGGTGCACCACCACCGGCTCCCGCTCGTCGTCGGTCAGCACCTCGACGTCGTCGCGCAGCGGCTCGGCCCGGACCGGGTCCGGGTGCGGCGACTCCGGGCGCAGCGGCTCGGCCCGGACCGGGTCGGCGGGCGGCGGCTCGCGCAGGTCGTCCCGGAACTCGTCGTGGAAGTCGTCGTCGGCCGTCCGGCCCGCCCACGGCGGGGCCTCCTGCTGGATCAGCATGTCGTCGAGCGGCTCGGCGTCGGCGTACTCCGGGGGCAGGTCGGTCACGCCCGTGGCGGCCTCGGTGTGGGTCGGCACCTCGTCCCAGAGGACGCGGACGTGCCGCTGGTCGTCCAGGGCCACCCGGATCGGCAGGGTCTGCCCCAGTGACGGCCATTTCGCCACCGGCACCCGGGGTTCGATGATCTTCTTGGACCGGGGCGGCAGGCCCGGCGCGTCGATCACCAACTGGAGTTCGCACCGGCCGAAGGCGTACTGGGTGGGGGGTTCGGAGGCGCTGTGTACGTGGCCGACGCCGACCACCCAGGTGCGTCCGCCGCCGCGCACGGTGCCCAGGGCGACGGCGAGCACGACCAGGGCCACCCCCAGCGCGACGATGGCCCAGCTGGTCATGCCCAGCCCGAACAGGACGACGAAGGCCGCCACGGTGCCGAGCACCACGGCGATCAGCTTGCGTACCGGCGCGATGGTGCGGTTCCCGCCATTCGCCACAGTGGACCTCCCAGGGGTCAGAGCCAGGCTAGGCCGCGCGGCGACCGAGGGAAAGAGCAGCCGCCGCGCCGGTGCCGGGACCGGGTCGCTAGGCTGACCGTACCCAGCCGAACCGCCTTGTGCGCACAGGAGGAACCCAGCGTGTCCAGCAGCAGCGCGGATGAGCGCACCCTCGTACTGATCAAGCCCGACGCGGTGCGCCGTGGCCTGGTCGGCGAGATCGTCTCCCGCTTCGAGCGCAAGGGCCTGCGGATCGACGCGCTGGAGATCCGGACGCTGGACGGCGGATTCGCCGACCAGCACTACGCCGAGCACGTGGACAAGCCGTTCTACCCGCCGCTGAAGACGTTCATGACCAGCGGGCCGCTGGTGTCGCTGGTGCTCTCCGGCGACCAGGTGATCGAGGTGGTCCGGGCGATGATCGGCAGCACCGACGGGCGGAAGGCAGCCGCCGGCACGATCCGGGGCGACCTGTCGCTGTCCAACCGGGAGAACCTGGTGCACGCCTCGGACTCCACCGACAGTGCCAAGCGCGAGATCGCCCTGTGGTTCCCCGCCCTGGGCTGAGCCCGCGCTGACCCGGGCGGATGCTACCGGCCGACCGGGTCGTGGGGCGCGGGGGAGGTCAGGGGACGGGGCGGTCGCGGAACGGGCGGCCCCGGCCGAGCGCGTCGGCGTACCCCCAGCGGCCCTTGATGTCGAGCAGTTCGATCTCGCCCAGTTCCTCGGGGACGGCGGCGTCGACGGCGAGATGGTCCTCGTACGGTTCGAGTCCGAGCAGCGCGCGCAGCAGCATCAGGGGCGCCCCGGCCGACGGCGCGTACGGGCTGTCGGTGAACCCGTGCGGGACGGGGACGTGGGTGGTGGCCCGGTCGTAGCCGGTGAGGTACGCCGGCAGCCGGCCCTGGAAGTGCCGGGCGGCGTCGAGCAGCCCGGTGGCGACCCGGGCGGCCTGCGCCCGGAACCCGGCCCGGCGCAGCCCCCAGGCGATCAGCGAGTTCTCCCACGGCCAGACCGCGCCGGTGTGATGGCCCAGCGGGTTGTAGTCGGCCGCCGTACTGGCCAGGGTGCGGATGCCCCAGCCGGAGTACAGCGCCGGGGACATCAGGTGCGCCACCAGCTGCTCGGCGCGGTGCGGGGCGACGATGCCGGTGCACAGCAATTGCCCCATGTTGGACGTGAGGGAGTCCAGCGGGACGCCGTCGAGCTGCACCGCCACCGCGTAGTGGCCCCGGTCGGGCAGCCAGAAGTCCCGGTCGAACCGGTCCCGCAGCCGGGCGGCGTCGCGTTCGAGCCGGTCGGCCCAGGCAGGGTCGTCCCAGAACCGGCGGGCCATCCGGGCGGCCCGACGGCGGGCCTCGAAGGCGTACCCCTGGATCTCGCAGATCGCCAGCGGGTAGGTGGGTGGGCGGCCGTCGTCGAAGCAGATCGCGTCGGCGGAGTTGCGCCAGCTCTCGTTCTGCGGCCCGGTGCGGGTCGGGTGCTGGGTGGACCAGACATAGCCGCTGCCGGCCCGGTCCGCGTCGCGTTCGAGCCAGCCGATGGCGGCCCGGATCTCGAACTCGAACCGGCGTACCAGGTCCGCGTCGCCGGTCCAGCGTTCGTACTCGTCGAGCAGGATGACGAAGGCGGCGGTGGTGTCGACCGCGCTGAAGCTGGCCGACTCCGGGGTGTCGTTGAACGCACCGGAGTCGCCGTACCGGCTCTCCTGGACGATCTTGCCGGGTTGTTCGCCGCGGAACGGGTCGTGCCGGACGCCCTGGCTCAGCGCCAGGATACGCAGCGTGTTGACCGCCCGTTCGGGCATGAAGGGGAGCGCCTGGAAGCTGCTGACCAGGCTCTCCCGGCCGAGCAGCGCCATCGACCAGGGCAGTCCGGTGGCGGGCAGCGCGGTCTGGAAGTTCAGCCCGGGGTAGTGCAGCGCGGCCAGGTCGCGTACGCCGTACTCGTACGCCTGCTGGAGCGGTTTGTGGTCGGCGCGCAGCCGGGGCACCCCGGCGGTGTGGGCGGCGATCTCCCGGCCCCGCTGGTGCCCGCTGCGGCCCACCGAACTGGTCAGCCGTTCCCGTAGGTCACGGCGGTGCAGGTCGCGTAGCAGGGCCAGCACCCGCAGCCGGGTGGACCAGGAGCCGTGGGGTTCGACGGTGACCGTCCAGGTCAGGCCGTGCTGGTCGAGCGCGGCCGGGGTGCTGGCGGTGATCACCGTCTCCCGGTGCAGGCCGGCCCGCCGGTAGTGCAGCCGTAGCGCGTCGTCGGCGACGGTGGCGGTCACCGGTCGGGCCCGCTTGAAGCCGTCGCGGACCTCCAGCACCTCGGCGAAGTCCGCGCCGACGTCGAGTCGGACGACGTAGCGCACCGGTTCCGGCGCGTAGTTGAACAGGGTGATCTCTTCCTCGTACTCCGGACCGACCCAGCGGTGCCGCAGCACGGAGGTGGTGGCGTTGACGTAGTGCGTGGGTTCGCCGGGGACCAGCCCGAACTTCGCCTCGTAGGTGGCGACGTCGTCGACGGAGAGCACCGAGAGGGATTCGCTGTTGATGGTCAGCCGCCAGGTGGACAGGAACCGGGTGTCGAAGGAGAAGAGCCCGAGCGGGGAGGTCGGCGCGGCCGACACATTCCCGTTCCTCTCGCTGATCATGAAAATGTTGCCGGCGAAGACGCTGGTGACCTCGTTCAGCCCGACGACGCCGGTGGCGGTGTGGGGGGCCAGCTCGGCGGCGGGTTCGGTGCCGACGCTGTCGGCGTCGACCGGCAGCAGCCGCCGGAAGGTGAACAGCAGCGCCAGGTCGCCGGCGACCGAGATGTCGCCGCGCAGCAGCATCGACACCAGGTTGTCCCGACCGGCCAGCAGCCGGGCGAACGCCTCCGGCCGAACCTCCACCGTGCAGTCGGGGTGTTCGCCGGTGCGGGTGACCCGGGTCTGTGCACCGGCGAGCCGGACGTACCAGGTGGCGGTCTCGCCGCCCTCGGCGACGACGTCGAAGCGGAGCAGTCCGGTGGGGGCGATGGGCAGCCGGCCCCGGCAGTTCCCGACCAGGGCGGCGAAGAACTCGTCGATCCGCCCGTCCACGGCCTGCTCCCGTCCCACCGCTGCGCCACCCGAAAAAGGTCCAGGCGTGCCAAAAGGAACAATACGCCGTGCCGGGACCGGCGGGGCGCGCTTAAGTGGAAGAACGCCACTACCTGCGAAAATGCCGGGGAGGGTTCGACGATGGACGGGCAGACGGCCGCCGGGATGCGGTACCGGACGTACGGGCACGGCCGGCGGGGCACCTTCCTGCTGGTGCACGGCTGGTGTTGCGACCACGACTTCATGGCACCCCTCGCCCGGCACCTGGCCACCCGCCAGGACCGGGTGATCGCCGTCGACATGCCGGGCCACGGGGCCAGCCCACCCCCGGCCGACGGCTATGCGGTCACCGCGATGGCCGGCCACCTGAGGGCCTTCGTCGGCGCGCTCGACCTGCGCCGGGTCGTCGTGATCGGGCACAGCCTGGGCGGGGTCTGGTCACTCCAGGCCGCCGCCGGGGACCGGGACCGGTTCACCGGACTGGGGCTGCTCGACTCGGCGGTGGCCGGGGCACCCGGTTCCGCCGCCGCGATCGCCCAGGTGGCGGCGTCGCTGCGGGAGGACACCTCGGGCGCGGTCCGGGAGTCGATCGTCAGGTCGTACTTCCCGCCGTACTCGGACCCGCGCCTGGTGGAACGGGTGGTGGCGGCCTGCGCCCGACCGTCGACCGAGGTGGCGTACGCGCCGATCGCCGGGCTGGCCGACTGGATCGCCGGCGAGCAGGACGTGGCCGCCCTGGGCCGCTGGGACCGCCCGCTGCTCTTCGTGGGCAGCAACGCCCCGTTCGCCGACTACGCCCGGTTGGCCGAACTCGCCCCGCAGGCGTTCATCGGGCAGACCGTGGGTTCCGGGCACTTCGTGCAGCTCCAGGTGCCGGCGCAGGTCGACGCGATGGTCGACCGCTACCTGGAGGTCACCGGCTAGCGCCGTACCGCCTCAGAGGGTGTCGAGCGTGGCGCGGCGACGGGACTCCGCCTCGAAGACCGTCAACAGCCCGGCCGCCAGCACGGCGTAGCCGACCCCGACGGCCAGTTCGAGGCCGATCGCCGGCAGGACGTCGCCCAGCGGGGCACCGCCGGCCAGCCGCCGGGCCGCGTCGGCGGCGTGGGTGATCGGCAGCACCGCGCCCACCGCACGGATGCCCGCCGGCAGGTCGTCGGCCGGCACGTTCACCCCGGTGAACAACAGCAGCAGCGCCACCGCCACGTTCGAGATCAGGAAGACGTCCCGGAAGCGCAACCCGAGCGCCCCCAGGGTCAGCCCGAAGAACCCGCAGGCAAGCGAGGCCGTGGCCAGCGCCAGCAGCAGGCCGGGCAGGGCGGTGGCCGGGACCCGCAGGCCGAGCAGGAGCGCGGCGACGGTGAGCGTGCTCGCCGCGATCAGCAGGCCGTTGCCGGCGTACGGCAGCACCCGGCCGAGGAAGATGGCGGTGCGGCTGCGCGGGGAGAGCAACACGTGCCCGAGGGTGCCGAAACGCCGCTCGTTGGCCACCGCCATGGTGCCGCCGAACACGCAGGCCAGCGCGGCGGTGAGCACCGCGTTGCCGACGATGTAGAACCGGTCGTCGGCGACCCCGAACTCCCGCCCCAGATAGGCGAAGAAGAAGAGCTGGAACAGCGGACCCACCAGCAGGGTGCCCACGAAGATCGACGGGGTGGTCCAGTTGAACAGGGCCCGGTAGGCGATGACCCCGCCCACCCCGACCAGCCGCAGCAGCGCGCCCACCGGTGCCTCCTCAGGCCAGGGCCAGGGTCGCGGAGACCCGGGCCCGGCGCTCGACGTACGTCATCAGGGCCCAGCCGGCGGCCAGGCAGGCCAGGCTGATCGCCAGGCAGACGCCCAGCGCCGGCCAGACCGGCCCGCCGGACGCCGCCTCGTGCACCGCACGGGCACCCCAGGTGGTCGGCAGCACCGCGGCGACCGGCCCGGTCCAGCCGGGCAGCGCGGTGACCGGCACGAGCATCCCGGAGACCAACCAGATCGGGTACTCCAGCATGTTCGCCAGCGCGTTGGCGTGCCGCAGCAGCACGAAGCTGGACGCCAGCAGCAGGCCGAACATGCCCAGCCCGGCGATGCAACCGGCCACCGCCACCGGGAAGGCCACCGGGTGGGCGAAGTCGAGCGGGATGCCGTAGAGCAGCCGGCCCCAGGCCAGCGTGGCGAGCATCGCGTAGGTGCCGGTGACGCCGGTGGCCAGGGTGACCGGCAGCAGCACCAGCGCCGGCGGCCGGGGCGCCAACATGATCATTTCCAGGGTGCCCTGCCAGCGCTGGTTCTGGATCGCCCCGCCGGAGCCGAACAGCACCGTCGACCAGACCCCCATCAGGCCCGCGCCGACCGCCGCCTCCAGCAACCGGTCCGGCTCACCGCCGGCGCGGAACAGGTAGACCGCCAGGGTCGCCTGCACCACCGGCACGATCAACGCGATGGCGATCTCGAACGGGGAACGGCTGAGCTGCTTGACGTGCAGCAGCGCGCCGACCGCGATCATCCGTACGGTGTTCACGCCGGCACCGGCCCGGGCACCGGCGTCGTCGCCCGGTTGACGATCGCCACGTACGCGTCCTCCAGGGTGGGCTGCCGGGCGGTCACCCGGCCCAGCCGTACCCCGCCCAGCTCCCGCAGCACGTCGGCCTGCACGTCCACCCCCGCGTCGGACTGCACCCCGAGCAGCTGCGCCGCCCCGTGCACCGCCAGGCTCACCTCGCGTACGCCCGGCCGGGCCCGGATGGCGGCCAGCTGCCCGTCGGTCACCCCGTACGCCTCCACCTCCAGCACCCGCCGGCCGTCGGCGTGGTGGCGCAGCTCGGCGGGGGTGCCCAGGGCCTGGATCCGGCCGCCCGCGATCACCGCGATCCGGCCGCACAACTCGTCGGCCTCGGCCATGTAGTGCGTGGTCAGCAGCACGGTGGTGCCGGTGGCGGCCAGGTCGGCGACGGTCTGCCGCAGCTCCCGGGCGGCCACCGGGTCGACCCCGATCGACGGCTCGTCGAGGAACAGCACCCGGGGCCGGTGCAGCAGCCCCCGGGCGATGTGCAGCCGCTGGCGCATCCCCCGGGAGTAGCCCTCGACCCGGTCGTCCTCCCGGCCGGTCAACCGGACCAGCTCGAACAGCTCCGCGATCCGACGCTTCTGCTCCCGGCCCGGTACGCCGTACAACTCGGCGAAGTAGCGCAGGTTGTCCCGGGCGGAGAGCCGGTCGTAGAGGCCCCGGTCGCCGCCGAAGACGTACCCGATGCGCCGGCGCACCTCCCGGGTCTGCCGGACCACGTCGAAGCCGCAGATCCTCGCCTCGCCCCCGGTCGGGACGAGCAGGGTGTTGAGCAGCTTGATGGTGGTGGTCTTGCCGGCGCCGTTCGGGCCGAGCAGGCCGAACAGCTCACCGTGGCCCACCGCGAGGTCGACCCCGGCGACGGCGTGCACCTCCCGGCGCTGCGGTCGTAACCAGCCGGTCCGGCTGCGGTAGCTGCGGTGCAGCCCCACCGCCTCGATCGCGTGCTCACCCATGGCCGCGAATCTATGGGTCGGCCGGGCCCGCCGCACCCCCGTTACTCGGCGGCGGCGACCCGCACCGGTCGAGTATCCTTGCCGGTACAGGCTTCGACCCGGCCATCACCGGTGAGCCTCCGGAAGAAAGGGCCCCGAGGGCCCGACTAGAACCGGACGGGGCGGCCCGTCACAGCCGACCAACGAGCGGGCGGTCGATCCTGACCGTCAAGCGGGGTGGTACCGCGGGCCCGGCCCGGGGCGTCGACGACGGCGTGCCGGCACAGGGCTCGTCCTCGCAGACCACGACTGAGTGAGCTGCCAGAGGAGAGCGACCCCCGATGGGCTATCCGTTGCACGACCCGACCGCCGCCGGCGTCCCGGCGAGCCCGGACCTGCCCGCGGTCGAGCGCCGTGTCCTGGAGCACTGGAGCGCCGACCACACCTTCGAGGCCTCGGTGGCGGCCCGGCCGGCCGGCGACGACGGCAAGAACGAGTACGTCTTCTACGACGGCCCGCCGTTCGCCAACGGCCTGCCGCACTACGGCCACCTGTTCACCGGGTACGTCAAGGACGTGGTGCCGCGCTACCAGACCATGCGCGGCCGGCACGTCGAGCGGCGCTTCGGCTGGGACTGCCACGGCCTGCCCGCCGAGGTGGTGGCCGAGAAGCAGCTCGGCATCACCAGCAAGGCGGAGATCCTCGACCTCGGGGTGGCCCGGTTCAACGAGGCGTGCCGCTCCTCGGTGCTGGAGTTCACCCAGGACTGGGAACGGTACGTCACCCGGCAGGCCCGCTGGGTCGACTTCACCAACGACTACAAGACCCTCGACCTGGACTACATGGAAAGCGTCATGTGGGCCTTCAAGACCCTGCACGACAAGGGCCTGGTCTACGAGGGCTTCCGGGTGTTGGCGTACTGCTGGCGGTGCGAGACGCCGTTGTCGAACACCGAGACCCGGATGGACGACGTCTACCGCGACCGGCACGACCCGACCCTGTCGGTGTGGTTCACCCTCACCCCCGACGAGAACGCCCCGGAGCTGCTGCGCGGGCCGGTGCGGCTGGGCGTGTGGACCACCACGCCGTGGACCCTGCCGTCCAACCTGGCGCTCGCCGTCGGTCCCGACATCGAGTACGCGGTGCTCGACCGCGACGGGGAACGGTTCGTCGTCGGCGCGGCCCGGCTCGGCGCGTACGCCAAGGAGCTGGAAGGTTACGAGCAGGTCGGCACCGTGTACGGCCGGGACCTGGTCGGCCGGCGGTACACCCCGCTCTACGACTTCCTCGTCGAGCAGGCCGGGGAGAACGCCTACCAGGTGCTCGGCGCGGAGTTCGTCACCACCGAGGACGGCACCGGGATCGTGCACCTGGCCCCGGCCTTCGGCGAGGACGACCAGAACGTCTGCAACGCCGCCGGCATCCCCACCATCGTCACCGTGGACGACCACACCCGGTTCACCGCGCTGGTCCCGCCCTACCAGGGCGAGCAGGTCTTCGACGTCAACAAGCCGGTGATCCGGGAGCTCAAGGAGCGGGGGGTGGTGTTGAAGCAGGACACCTACACCCACTCGTACCCGCACTGCTGGCGCTGCGACACCCCGCTGGTCTACAAGGCGGTGTCGTCGTGGTTCGTCGCGGTGACGCAGTTCCGGGACCGGATGGTCGAGCTGAACCAGCAGATCAACTGGACGCCCGGCCACATCAAGGACGGCTCGTTCGGCAAGTGGCTGGCCAACGCCCGGGACTGGTCGATCAGCCGCAACCGGTTCTGGGGCTCGCCGATCCCGGCCTGGAAGTCCGACGACCCGAACTACCCCCGGCTGGACGTCTACGGCTCGCTGGCCGAGATCGAACGGGACTTCGGCGTACGCCTGACCGACCTGCACCGGCCGGCCGTGGACGACCTGACCCGCCCCAACCCGGACGACCCGACCGGGCGCTCGACGATGCGTCGGGTGCCGGAGGTGCTGGACTGCTGGTTCGAGTCCGGGTCGATGCCGTTCGCCCAGGTGCACTACCCGTTCGAGAACGCGGACTGGTTCGAGCACCACTACCCGGGTGACTTCATCGTCGAGTACATCGGGCAGACCCGGGGCTGGTTCTACACCATGCACGTGCTGGCCACCGCGCTGTTCGACCGGCCGGCGTTCCGCAACTGCCTCAGCCACGGCATCCTGCTCGGCTCCGACGGGCGCAAGATGTCCAAGAGCCTGCGCAACTACCCGGACGTCTACCACGTCTTCGACGCGTACGGCTCGGACGCGATGCGCTGGATGCTGATGTCCTCGCCGGTGCTGCGCGGCGGCGACATGGCGGTCACCGAACCGGCGATCCGCGACGCCGTCCGGCAGGTGCTGCTGCCGCTGTGGAACGTCTGGTACTTCTTCTCGCTCTACGCCAACGCCGACGGGCACACCGCCCGGCGGCGGGTGGACAGCACGCACCTGCTCGACCGGTACGTGCTGGCCAAGACCCGCGAGCTGGTGGAGACCGTCGGCACGCAGATGGACGCGTACGACATCTCCGGGGCGTGCGCCTCCGTCCGGTCCTACCTCGATGCGCTGACCAACTGGTACGTGCGGCGCTCCCGGGACCGGTTCTGGTCGGGTGACGCCGATGCGTTCGACACGCTGTGGACCGTGCTGGAGACGCTCTGCCGGGTGGTGGCGCCGCTGGCCCCGCTGACCGCCGAGGAGATCTGGCGCGGGCTGACCGGCGAGCGGTCGGTGCACCTGACCGACTGGCCGTCGGCGCAGGATCTGCCCGCCGACCACGACCTGGTCGCGGCGATGGACGCCACCCGGGACGTCTGCTCGGCGGCGCTGTCGCTGCGCAAGGCCAAGGGGCTGCGGGTCCGGCTGCCGCTGCCGAAGCTGACCGTGGCCTCCCCGGTCGCCGACCAGCTCCGGCCGTTCGCCGACCTGGTCGCCGACGAGGTCAACGTCAAGGAGGTGGCGTTCTCGGCGGAGGTCGCCAGCTACTGCCAGCAGGTGCTGACGGTGGTGCCCCGGGCGCTCGGCCCCCGGGTCGGCAAGCAGGTGCAGCAGGTGATCAGGGCGGTCAAGGCGGGGGAGTGGGAGCTGCGCGACGGCGCTCCGGTCGCCGCCGGGGTCACCCTCGCCGAGGGCGAGTACGAGCTGCGGCTGGTCGCCGCCGACGCCGAGCACTCCGCGCCGCTGCCCGGTGGTGAGGGCGTGGTGGTGCTCGACACCGAGGTCACCCCGGAACTGGCCGCCGAGGGGCTGGCCCGGGACGTGGTCCGGGTGGTGCAGCAGGCCCGTCGGGATGCCGACCTGGACATCTCCGACCGGATCGTGGTGTCGGTGGCGGCCTCCGAGCAGGTCCGGGCGGCGGTGTCGGCGTACACCGGGTTCGTGGCCCGGGAGGTGCTGGCCGACACGGTGGACTTCGCCGACGGCGTCGACGGCTTCACCGGTGAGGTCGGCGACGGCGAGCGGGTGACGGTGACCGTCCGCCCGGTGTGAGGACGTCGGTGGGGCCCCGCCCGTCGGGTCGGGGCCCCGCCACCACCCGCGCCATCCAGCAGGCGGACGCGCGTGCACCCGTTGGGTCGTACGGGCGTCCGTCCGCTACCGTGACACCGCCTGTTTCACCGTACGACCGCCGGAGGACCCGTGCCGCTGCTCTACACCATCGGCAAGCTCACCGTGGGACCCGCGATGCGGCTGGCGTTCCGCCCGGTCGTGGAGGGCCTGGAGCACATTCCGGCGACCGGCGGCGCGATCTTCGCGGGCAACCACCTCTCCGTCGCCGACGAGTTGCTGCTCGGCACCGTCGTTCCCCGGCACCTCGCCTTCTGGGCCAAGTCGGAGTACTTCACCGGCACCGGCCCGAAGGGTGCGCTGTCCAAGTTCGTGCTCACCGGCCTCGGTGCCATCCCGGTCGAGCGGGCCGGTGGCCGGGCCGCGCTGTCCGCGTTCGACGCGGCCATCCCGGCGCTGCGCGGCGGGGACCTGGTCGCCGTCTATCCCGAGGGGACCCGGTCGCCCGACGGCCGGCTCTACCGGGGACGGACCGGTACCGCCCGGCTGGCGGTGGCGGCCGGGGTGCCGGTGATCCCGGTCGGGGTGACCGGCACCGACAAGGTCCAGCCGATCGGAACCCGGATTCCCCGCCCCGGCAAGGCGAAGATCGTCATCCGGTTCGGCAAGCCGCTGGATTTCACCGGCCGCGGCGACGACCGCACCTCGCTGCGGGAGATGACCGACGAGATGATGGCCGAGATCCAGAAGCTCACCGGCCAGGAGTACGTCCCCCGGTACGCTCCCCGCCGTGCCGAGCCCACCTCGGGCGGTACGTCCACCGCAGGCAGCGCCCCGGCCTGACCGCCCGCCCCGACTCAGCCCTGCTTCGGGGTGACGATCTGGGCGCGCATCGTGGCGAGCAGCCGGGCGCTGTCGTCCACCGACAGCCTGGTGAACACCCCGGTGGCGCTGCTGCCGTAGTCCACCGAGGTGCAGACCACCACGTCGGTGCCCTGGGACGACCCGGTGGCGCAGCGCTCGTACCGGCCCCGGACGCCGCTGTCGACAGGCTGGGGCGTACCCAGGCCGAAGGTGTCGGTCAACCGCACCATCGCCTCGTCCGCGTCTGACTCCGGCCGGAGCCGGAAGCCGGTGTCCCCGAAGACGGTCACCCGTTTGCCGTCGGAGGTGCTGTAGACCCCGGCGTAGACGTCCTCGGCGAGCAGGTTCGCCTTGCGTACCTCGGCCTTGAGCTTGTCGACCTCGCCGCCGGAGTCCGACCGCAGGGTCAGGTCGGCCACCTGGACGGGCAGGGCGGCGTCGGCCGGGTACTGCTCCCAGGCCGGCCTGCCGAACCAGGCGGGACAGCCGCAGCAGCAGGCCAGGCTGAGCAGCAGCACCCAGGGCCAGCGTCGCCGCTTGCGGCGGACGTACCCCTTGGGTGGCCGGTTGGGCGGTGGCTGCGGCGGCGGGGCGGGCGGCTGCGGGCGGACCCGCCGCTGCTTCGGCGGGCGGGGCGACGCGGGCGGCGGAGGCGGCGGTGACGCCGGGCGGGCCGACGGGGGCGACACCGGGCGGGCCGGCGGCGGGGGTGCCGGCCGCGCGGCGGGCACCGGCGTGACCGGGTACGGCCGGGTCGGCGAGGGCGTGGCCGGGGCGGTCGGTGCCGCCGACGGGTACGGCGTCGCCGGGCTGTGCTGGCGTGGCGGGGTCGGCGTGTGCTGCTGCGGCGGGTTGGGCTGGTACGGCGGGACCGCCGCGGCGACAGGCGGCTGGTCACCGGCCGCCGGGTAGGGGCGGGTCGGTGGCGGCGGGGCGTACGGCAGCGGCGTCAGCTCCGGATGGTGCACGTCCCAGCCACCGGTGTCGGCACCCGCCCACGGGTCGACGGGGGTGCGGTGCTCGGGCAGCTCCGGCGGCGGTGGCGGGGGCGGTGGAAGCGGGACGAACTCGACCGACTCACCCCACCCGGGTCGGCGTGGCGGTGGCGCGGGCACGGCGGCGGAGCCGCTCCACCGGGGCACCGCCGGCTCCTCCAGCGTCTGGTCGGGGCGCTGCCCGCCCGGGTGCTCGATCCGGGTGGCGTCCGGCCGCTGCGCCACCGGGGTGTCGTCGGGATGCCGATCGATGCGCGTGGGGTCGGGGTGCTGCCCGCCCGGGTGCTCCACCCGGGTGGCGTCGGGCCGGTGCGGTGCTCCGGGCGGGGTGATCCGGCCCGGAACGGCGGCCGACCCCCGCACCGGAGTGACCGGGCCGGGTGCGACCCCCCGTGCCGGACCAGCCGACTCGACCGGATCGGCGGACCCGGCTGGTGGAACGGGCCAGGCCGGGCTGACCTGGCCTGCCGGGCTGGTCGGGTCCCCGGGGTCGGTCGGATCCTCGGGGCCGGTCTGCTCCGGCATGTTGCCCGGTTCCGGCAGACCGGACTGCGCGGTGGGGCTGCCGGGTGCCGGCGGGTCGGGTTGCCCGGCAGGCGCGGCCGGTTCGGCGGGCGGTAGCGGCTCTGCCGGCCCGGCCTGCTCATCCTGTGCGTCCGGGCCCCCCTGCGTGGCCGGGTCGTCCTGGTCGGCGGGGTCGTCCTGCGTCGCGGGGTCGTCCTGCTCGGTCGCGTCGTCCTGCGTCGCCGGGCCGTCCTGTGCGGCGGTCGGGTCGTCCTGCCCGGTGGGGGCGCTCGGGGCAGGCGCGTCGTCCTGTCCGGTCGGGCCGCTCTGCGTCACCGGGTCGACCTGCGTGGCCGGTTTGTCCTGTTCGGCCGGGGTTTCCGGAGCGGCGGGCGCGGTGGGGGCGGTGGCGTCACCGGCCGGCGGCGCAGGGTCGGCCGGGGGAGCCGGAACGGGCTCACCGGCCGGCGTCGCCGGTTCGGCGGGGCCGTCGGACGGCGGTACGGGGAGGTCGGCCGGACCGGTGGCGACCACCGGACCCTGCTGCCGACCCGGGACGGGGGCGTCCCCGTCGGCCGGCCGGTCTGCTCCCGGCTGCGGCTCCGGCATCGCGGCAATCTCCTCTCGCACCGGCTTGCGAGGTTAGTACCGGGCTGCCACCTCGACCAATCGGCCG
This sequence comes from Micromonospora humidisoli, assembly GCF_016900955.1. NCBI lineage: Bacteria > Bacillati > Actinomycetota > Actinomycetes > Micromonosporales > Micromonosporaceae > Micromonospora > Micromonospora humidisoli. The sequence continues at coordinate 865,359 of NZ_JAFEUO010000004.1, read as the reverse complement.
CCCTCGGCCCCCGCCGACCGGGAAGCCTCGCACAGCCGGCCCGGGGACCTGCGGGTGCGGTCTCCGCCGTCCGACCGGCCGGACGGCGGAGCGGGCGGGACGGTGGGTGACGGAGCGGGCAGGTCGGCGGTGCGGCGAGCCGACCGCCGGTGGACGCGTACCCTTGGGCTCCATGAGTGCTCCGTCCACGACCCCGCGCCCCGCCGCGGCCCCGACCGACGACGCGGCGGTCGCGTCGCCGCACCACGACACCACGTTGTCGGTGTGGCCAAGGCTGGAGGCGCTGCTGCCCCAGGTGACCAAGCCCATCCAGTACGTCGGTGGCGAGCTGGGCGCGGTGGTCAAGGACTGGGACGCCGCAACCGTACGGTGGGCGCTGATGTACCCCGACGCGTACGAGGTGGGCCTGCCCAACCAGGGCGTGCAGATCCTGTACGAGGTGCTCAACGAGCTGCCCGACGTGCTGGCCGAGCGGACGTACGCGGTCTGGCCGGACCTGGAGGCGCTGATGCGCACCCATGGCGTGCCGCAGTTCACCGTCGACGCGCACCGCTCGGTGCGCCGGTTCGACGTGTTCGGGGTCTCGTTCTCCACCGAGCTGGGGTACACCAACCTGCTCACCGCGATCGACCTGGCCGGCATCCCGATGCTGGCGGCCGACCGGACCGACGCCGACCCGGTGATCGTGGCCGGCGGGCACGCCGCGTTCAACCCGGAGCCGATCGCCGACTTCATCGACGCCGCCGTGCTCGGCGACGGCGAGGAGGCGGTCCTGGAGATCACCACGATCGTCCGGGAGTGGAAGGCGGAGGGCTCCCCGGGTGGCCGCGACGAGCTGCTGCTGCGGCTGGCCCGCACCGAGAGCGTCTACGTGCCGCGCTTCTACGACGTGGACTACCTGCCCGACGGTCGGATCCAGCGGGTGGTGCCGAACCGCCCGGACGTGCCGTTCCGGGTGCACAAGCGCACGACGATGGACCTGGACGCCTGGCCGTACCCGAAGAAGCCGCTGGTGCCGCTGGCCGAGACGGTGCACGAGCGGTACGCGGTGGAGATCTTCCGGGGCTGCACCCGGGGCTGCCGGTTCTGCCAGGCCGGCATGATCACCCGTCCGGTGCGGGAGCGGTCGATCACCACCGTGGGGCAGATGGTGCAGCAGGGGCTGGAGTTCTCCGGCTTCCACGAGGTGGGCCTGCTGTCGCTGTCCTCGGCCGACCACTCCGAGATCGGTGACATGTGCTCCGGCCTGGCCGAGCAGTACGCCGGCACCAACGTGTCGCTGTCGCTGCCGTCGACCCGGGTGGACGCGTTCAACATCGACCTGGCGCAGGAGCTGTCCCGCAACGGCCGGCGCACCGGGCTGACCTTCGCCCCGGAGGGCGGGTCGGAGCGGATCCGCAAGGTCATCAACAAGATGGTGTCGAAGGACGACCTGATCCGCACGGTGGTCACCGCGTACACCAACGGCTGGCGGCAGGTGAAGCTGTACTTCATGTGCGGCCTGCCCACCGAGACCGACGCCGACGTCCTGGAGATCGCCGACATGGCGCACGAGGTGATCCGGGCCGGGCGGGCGGCGACCGGCTCCAAGGACATCCGCTGCACCGTCTCGATCGGCGGGTTCGTGCCCAAGCCGCACACCCCGTTCCAGTGGGCGTCGATGGAGCGGCCCGAGGTCATCGACGGCCGGCTCAAGCTGCTCAAGCAGGCCATCAACGCGGACCGCTCGCTGGGCCGGGCGATCGGCTTCCGCTACCACGACGGGGAGCCGTCGCTGATCGAGGGCCTGCTCAGCCGGGGTGACCGCCGGGTCGGCGCGGTGATCCACGAGGTGTGGCGCAACGGTGGCCGGTTCGACGGCTGGAGCGAGCACTTCTCGTACCGGCGCTGGGTGGACGCCGCCGACGCGGTGCTTCCGACCTTCGGTGTCGACCTGGACTGGTACACCACCCGCCAGCGCGACGAGCTGGAGGTGCTGCCCTGGGACCACCTGGACTCGGGTCTGGACAAGGACTGGCTCTGGCAGGACTGGCAGGATTCGCTCGGCGAGTACGAGCAGGACGACTGCCGGTGGACCCCGTGCTTCGACTGCGGCGTCTGCCCGTCGATGGACACCGAGATCCAGATCGGTCCCACCGGCCGCAAGCTCCTGCCGCTCACCCCGGTGACCGCGTTGAAGGTGCCCACCGGCGCCCAGCAGTGACAGTCGACGGGACGGGGGTCGGCGCGCCACGGCGGGCCACCCGTCCCGTTGCGGCGGTTGTGCGGCTATCGTCACCGGCAGCCCGCGCCACGGGGGACGGCGGCCGGTGACCAGACCGAGGAGTACGACGATCAGCAGGAAACCACAGCCGGAGGGCGGGCAGGCGCCTGTCGTCCAGCGTGTCCGGATCCGGTACGCCAAGCGCGGGCCGTTGCGGTTCACCTCCCACCGGGACTTCGCCCGCGCCTTCGAGCGCGCCCTGCGCCGTGCCGCCGTGCCGGTGGCCTTCTCCCAGGGCTTCACCCCGCACCCGAAGATCTCCTACGCCAGTGCCGCCCCCACCGGTGTGGCCAGCGAGGCGGAGTACCTGGAGGTCGGCCTCCAGGCGACGGTCGACCCGGAACAGCTGCGGCTGGCCCTCGACGCGGCGCTCTCGCCCGGCCTCGACGTGCTGGACGTGGTGGTCGCGACCGGGGGGAGTCTGGCCGAGCGGATCGAGGCGTCGTACTGGCGCATCGAGCTGCCCGGGGTCGAGCACGCGGTGGCGCAACGGGCGGTTTCCGCCTTCGTGGCCGCCGACGAGGTGCAGGTCGAGCGGATGACCAAGCAGGGCCGGCGGACGTTCGACGCGCGAGGTGCAGTGACACGCATCGATGTGCTGCCCCCGGTGCAGACGCCTTCCGGGGCGGCGGAGCCGTCATGTGCGATACTCGAACTGGTCGTACGGCAGGTCACCCCGTCCGTACGACCCGATGACGTCCTTTCCGGCCTCCGCGTGGTGGCCGCCCTGGAGCCGCCGGTCTCCCCGAGGGTGATCCGGCTGGCGCAGGGCGTGTTGACCGCGCAGGGCGCGATCGTGGATCCGTTGGACGCGGACCGCGACGGGGCAGCCATCGGGGAACGCTGACCGTCGGTCGGCGTTCTGGCAGGCAGACTTCGGCGGTCGCGCACGTCGCGCGCCCGGCGGAAACACTTTTGCGGCGATCCTGCGTGGCAGCGCTCACCCGCGCCCGGGGCCGCCAGAACTGGAGAACGTCCATGCTCGAGAACGAGCCCGAGGGCGGCGAACGGACCGGTTCCCAGCCGGCCGGCGACACCGCCGACAGCACCATCGACGCCGGCGCGGGAGCCGCCGCGACACCACCGGAGGGCGCTGCGGCGTCCACGGAGGGTGTGGCGGCACCGACCAGGCGGCGGGCCACCAGGCGGCGGGCCGCGCCGCTGAGCCAGCCGGAGCTGACCGGGGGAGCGCCCGCCGAGGCGTCCGGCACCGCCCCGTCGGCCACCGACGAGTCACAGCAGGCCGAGGTGATCGTCCCGGTCGCCGGTGAGCTGGACTCCGCGCCGAAGACCACCCGCCGCCGGCGCAAGGCCACCCCGGCCAAGGCCGCCGAGGAACCGGTGGTCGTCGCCGGGGTCGAGGAGGGCAGCGCGGAACTCGTCCCGCCGGTGAAGGTGACCCGCACCCGGCGCAAGAAGGCCGTCGCCCCGGCGGCGACCGAGCCGCCCGCCGAGGTCCCGGCGTCGCCGCCGGCCGCCGAGGTGACGACCGGTCAGGCGACCGTGGGCGAGGTTTCCGCAGCTCAGGATGGTGCACTCGACGAGGAGGAGCCCGCCGTCGAGGCGGCCGCCCCGACCGAGCCGACCGTCGCCGACGAGGCCGTGGAGCCCGTTGCCGGGGAGCCCGTGAAGCCCGTGGCGCAGGAGCCCGCCGTCGGTCGCGCGGCCGTCGTCTCGCCGTCGGCCGCCGGCAACCGGACCGGGGAGGTGTCGCCGGGCGTCGCCGTGCCGGCCACCGACGAGCCGGTGGAGCCGGCCGAGCCGCAGCCGCGCACCCGTCGGCGGCGAGCCGCGATCGCCGCGCCGACGGTCCTGTTCATGGCCCCGCAGCCGGAGGAGCCGCCCACCTTCCGGGTGGTCGAGCCCGGCCCGGTCGCCGAGGAGCCCGTCGAGGAACCGGTCGAGACCGGGCGGCGGCGTCGCCGTGGCCGCCGCGAGGTCGAGCCGGTCGAGGTCGTCGAGCCGGTCGAGGCCGTCGTGGAGGAGCCCACCGGCGAGGCCGAGGAGGGCGACGACAACGACGACGAGGACGACGACGAGTCGGCCGCCGCGCGTCGCCGCCGTCGCCGGGGCCGCCGGGGCCGGGGCCGGGGCAAGGGCGGCGCGGACGACGCCGACGAGGACGAGACCGAGGAACCGGCCCAGGCCGAGGCCGAGGGTGAGGGCGACGAGGCCGAGGACGAGGGCGACGGGGACGGGCTGACCCGGCGTCGGCGTCGGCGGCGTCGTCGGGGTTCCGGGGACGTCGAGGGCGGCGCCGACGACGGCGTGCCCACGGTGGTCAAGATCCGGGAGCCCCGCAAGGCCGTCGACGAGGTGCAGGGCGTCTCCGGCTCGACCCGGCTGGAGGCCAAGCGCCAGCGTCGCCGGGACGGTCGGGAGCAGCGCCGGACCCGCCCGCCGATCCTGAGCGAGTCGGAGTTCCTGGCCCGCCGGGAGGCGGTCGACCGGGTGATGGCGGTCCGTCAGCGCGGGGACCGTACCCAGATCGCGGTCCTGGAGGACGGCGTCCTGGTCGAGCACTACGTCACCCGCAACTCGTCGGGCACCATGGCCGGCAACGTCTACCTGGGCAAGGTGCAGAACGTCCTGCCCAGCATGGAGGCGGCCTTCGTCGACGTCGGGCGCGGTCGCAACGCCGTCCTGTACGCCGGTGAGGTCAACTGGGACAGCAGCGGTCTGGAGGGGCGCTCCCGCTCGATCGAGCAGGCGTTGCGTTCCGGCGACTCGGTGCTGGTGCAGGTCACCAAGGACCCGATCGGGCACAAGGGCGCCCGGCTGACCAGCCACGTGGCGCTCTCCGGCCGGCACCTGGTCTACGTGCCCAACGGCAACGCCTCCGGGATCAGCCGCAAGCTGCCCGACACCGAGCGCAAGCGGCTGCGCGACGTGCTCAAGAAGCTGGTCCCCGACGGTGCGGGCGTGATCGTGCGGACCGCCGCCGAGGGGGCCAGCGAGGACGAACTGGCCCGGGACGTCAAGCGCCTCCAGGCCCAGTGGGAGGACATCCAGGCCAAGGCGACCGCAGGCGGCGCCCCGGTGCTGCTCTACGAGGAGCCCGACCTGGTGATCCGGGTGGTCCGGGACCTGTTCAACGAGGACTTCCGCGAGCTGGTCATCGAGGGCGAGCAGTCGTACGGCATGGTCGAGTCGTACCTGTCGCACGTCTCGCCGGACCTGGTCGACCGGGTGCGCCGGTACGTCGGCACCGCCGACGTGTTCGCCGAGTACCGGATCGACGAGCAGATCATCAAGGGGCTGGACCGCAAGGTCTTCCTGCCCTCGGGTGGCTCGCTGGTGATCGACCGCACCGAGGCGATGACCGTCATCGACGTCAACACCGGCAAGTACACCGGCTCCGGGGGCAACCTGGAGGAGACGGTCACCCGCAACAACCTGGAGGCGGCCGAGGAGATCGTCCGCCAGCTGCGGCTGCGCGACATCGGCGGCATCGTGGTGATCGACTTCATCGACATGGTGCTGGAGTCCAACCGGGAGCTGGTGCTGCGCCGGCTCACCGAGTGCCTGGGCCGGGACCGCACCAAGCACCAGGTGACCGAGATCACCTCGCTGGGTCTGGTGCAGATGACCCGCAAGCGGATCGGGGCCGGGCTGCTGGAGGCGTTCAGCGAGCCGTGCGAGTGCTGCAAGGGCCGGGGTCTGGTGATCCACACCGAGCCGGTGCCGGAGAAGCCGCGTACCGGTGGTGGCGCGGGCGAACGGGTCAAGACGGTGGCCTCGGCGGTCACCACCCCGGCGGCCGAGGCGTCGCCCACCGCCACCGCGTCGGCGCGGCGGCGGGCCCGCAAGGCGGTGACCGCGGAGCGTGCCGTGGTGGAGACCACCGAGGCCCCCGAGGTCGAGGTCGCCGCCCCGGCGGCCGACAACGGCTACGACGACACCATGGGCTATGACCTGTCCCGGTACGAGACGCAGACCCCGGCCGCCCCGGCCGTGGACGACGCCCAGGCCGGCGAGTCGGCCCGGCTCGCCGGGGCGGACGACCCGGACGCGCTCGGCGACCCCGACGGCGACGACGGGGAGGCCGGCACGGGCCGGCGGCGCTCCCGCCGGGGCGGTGCCCGTCGCCGTACCCGGCCGTGACCGGCTGAGCCGCGCACCCGACGGCAGTGGACCCCTTCCCCGGCGTACCGCCGGTGGGAGGGGTCCTGCCGTGCCGGGGTACGGCGATACCATCGGTCACCCCCGGCTAGGAGAAGACCATGCGCCGCCTGCCCGCCGCCCTCGTGCTGACCACCGTCCTGCTGGCCGGCGTCGGCTGTTCCGGTGACCGGGCCGACGCGCCGACGGCCTCCGGTCGGCCCTCCGGTGCCGCCACCCCGGCCTCCGTGGTCCCGTCGGCCGCGGTGAGCGGTTCCCCGGCCGGCGGCAACGGACCGCAGGTGTGTGCCGACGCCGAGGCGGCCTCGACCACGGCGGTGCGCACCTACGTCGAGGAACTGGGCACGATGATCGCGGCGGTCGGCGCGAACGACAGCGCGGCGGCGGCCTCCGCCCGCAAGCGGGCGGAGGCGGCGCTGACCACCTGGCGGACGGTGCTGCGGCAGCAGTCCGGCCGGGCCACCGATCCGCAGTTGAAGACCCTGCTCACCGATCTGGCCACCGAGATCGGCCGGCTCGGCACCGACGTCGACTCGATCGACGAGACCGAGTTGGACCGGCTCCAGCAGCGGCTGGACCAGCTCTGCGCCCGTTGACGGCGGGCCCGGCCGGGCGGGGGGTCGGTTTGGGTGGCGGGCGGGTGATGGCGTACTCTTTCCTGCGGCGCACTTTGGTGTGCCGAGTTCCCGCGTGCCCGCGCTGCCGGTGTCACAGCTACCCGGCGAGTTGCCATGGGAACGACCGCCAGCAGCCTCAACGACAGGGAGTCCGCCTCCGATGTACGCGATCGTCAAGACCGGCGGCAAGCAGTACAAGGTCGCCGAGGGCGACGTGATCGAGGTCGAGAAGCTCACCGGTGCCCCCGGTGACGCGGTGAAGCTCACCGCGGTGCTCCTCGTCGACGGTGACGACCTGGTGACCGACGCGGCGAAGCTTGCCAAGGTCGCGGTGTCCGGCGAGATCGCCGCGCACACCAAGGGCCCGAAGATCCGGATCCACAAGTTCAAGAACAAGACCGGCTACCACAAGCGCCAGGGTCACCGCCAGCCGCTGACCCAGGTCAAGGTGACCGGCATCTCCAGCGGGAAGTAGGTCGTCGGACAATGGCTCACAAAAAGGGTGCGTCCAGCTCGCGTAACGGTCGTGACTCCGCGGCCCAGCGACTCGGCGTGAAGCGCTTCGGTGGTCAGGTCGTCAGCGCGGGTGAGATCCTCATCCGTCAGCGTGGCACCAAGTTCCACCCCGGTGACCTGGTCGGCCGCGGTGGCGACGACACGCTCTTCGCGCTGGCCGCCGGCTCGGTCCTGTTCGGCACCAAGCGGGGTCGCAAGACCGTCAGCATCGTGCCGCAGTAACACGCAGGCGAAGCGGGCCGTGGACCTGGGGGTCCCGGCCCGCTTCGCCGTTTCAGGTGGGGGAATGCCCCCACCGCCGGGTGCCGGCCGCCGTCGCGGCGGGGCCGGGGGTGTTTTTCAGGTGCGGGGCCGGACCCCGCTGGAAGGATTGGCGTCGTGACGACGTTCGTTGACCGGGTCGTCCTGCACATGCAGGCCGGCGACGGCGGGCACGGCTGTGTCTCCATCCACCGGGAGAAGTTCAAGCCCTTCGGCGGCCCGGACGGGGGCAACGGCGGGCACGGCGGGAGCGTCTCGCTGGTGGTCGACCCGCAGGTCACCACCCTGCTGGACTTCCACTTCCGCCCGCACCTCAAGGCCGAGAACGGCAAGGGCGGTGCCGGCTCGAACCGGGACGGCGCCAACGGCCACGACCTGCTGATCAAGGTGCCGAACGGCACCGTCGTGCAGACCCTCGACGGCACCGTGCTGGCCGACCTGGTCGGCGCGGGCACCACCTTCGAGGCGGCCCGGGGCGGGCGCGGCGGCCGGGGCAACGCCTCGCTGGCCAACGCCCGCCGCAAGGCCCCCGGCTTCGCCGAGTTGGGCGAGCCCGGTGACCGGCTCGACGTGGTGCTGGAACTCAAGAGCGTCGCCGACGTCGGCCTGGTCGGTTTCCCGTCGGCGGGCAAGTCGTCGCTGATCTCGGTGATCTCCGCCGCCAAGCCGAAGATCGCCGACTACCCGTTCACCACCCTCGTGCCCAACCTGGGCGTGGTCCGGGTGGACAACCACACCTTCACCGTCGCCGACGTGCCGGGGCTGATCCCCGGGGCGGCCACCGGCAAGGGGCTGGGCCTGGAGTTCCTGCGCCACGTCGAGCGGTGCGCCGTGCTGGTGCACGTGGTCGACACGGCGACCCTGGAGCCGGGCCGGGACCCACTTGCCGACATCGACACCATCGAGGCGGAGCTGGCCGAGTACGGCGGGCTGGCCGACCGGCCCCGGCTGGTGGCGCTCAACAAGGTCGACGTGCCGGACGGGCAGGACCTCGCCGACATCGTCCGCCCCGACCTGCAGGCCCGTGGTTTCCAGGTGTTCGACGTCTCCGCGGCCACCCGGGAGGGGCTCAAGGAGCTGACGTACGCGATGGCGGAGCTGGTGGACCAGGCCCGCCGGGCCGCCCCGCCGGCCGAGCCGACCCGGATCGTGATCCGGCCGAAGGCGGTCGACGACGCCGGGTTCACCATCGAGGCGCAGACCGACGGCTCGTTCACGGTGCGGGGTATCCGCCCCGAACGCTGGGTCCGGCAGACGAACTTCGACAACGACGAGGCGGTCGGCTTCCTCGCCGACCGGCTGGCCCGGCTGGGCGTGGAGGAGAAGCTGGCCAAGGCCGGCGCCAACCCCGGTGACCTGGTCCGGATCGGGGAGCGGGAGTTCGACTGGCAGCCGACCCTGTACGCGGGCGTCGACTTCATCCCCGGCAACCGGGGGACCGACGTCCGGCTGGAGGAGAAGTCGACGCGTCCCGGGGCGGCCGAGCGGTTGGCCGCCCGTAAGGCACGTCGGCAGCGCCCGGAGGACGAACTGGACGCGGCCCCGGAGCCGGCGGACGACGACGAGGACAGCGACGGGGACGAAGAATAGCCCGTTACCGGCCGGGTCCGGGTCGTTTCCTGGAAACCTTCGTGAAACGGACCCGTCCTACCGTGGGATGATGCTGATCGAGTCCCGTCCCGCCACCGACCCGGAGGTCGACGCGCTGGTCGCCGCCCAGCAGCGGGAGCTGCGCGAGGCCGACGGCGGACTGGACGGGCAGGCCACCGTGGTGCACGACGGCATCCGCTACCTGGTGGTGGTCGACGCCGGTCGGGTGGTCGCCTGCGGTGGCGTACAGTCGCTCGACGCCGAGACCGGCGAGCTGAAGCGGATGTACGTCCGGCCGGCGTACCGGGGGCGGGGGATCGCCAGGCAGTTGCTCAGCGCGCTGGAGGAGCTGGCGTTCCAGCGCGGCCACTCGGTGCTCTGCCTGGAGACGGGCAGTTACCTGCCGGCCGCGATCGGCCTCTACACCTCCTGCGGATACCAACCGATCCCGGTCTACGGCGAGTACGTCGACAACCCGTACAGCGTGTGTTTCGCCAAGCGGCTGCCGGTGGCGGCCTGAGCGGGGCGGGTCAGGGCCGGTCGGCGGGGACGTCCAGCCGGCCGCCGGTGCCGGCGTCGTTGGACAGCAGCAGGCCGACGGCGAGCATGCCGAGGCCGAGCCCCAGGTGCAGCCAGCTGTCCGCGTCGTTGAACGGGACGATGTTGGCCGGGGCGTCCCGGGCGACGGCGAAGCCGTACAGCCAGAGCGCCAGGTAGAGCACCCCGCCGACGGTGAGGTAGAGCCGGGCCCCACCGAGCCGGCGGGCCAGCGCCAGGCCGACCACCCCGAACAGCAGGTGCAGCAGGTTGTGCAGGACCGACACCTGGAACACCCCGAGCAGCTTCGCCCCGGAGTGGTGGCCGGCGAAGGCCAGCCCGTCGTAGCCGGTGGTGACGCCGGGAACGAAGCCGAGGACACCGAGCAGCAGGAAGACCACCGCGACGGCGGCGGCGACCGTCTGCACCCGGGGCTTCGGGGCGGCCGGGGCGGGTCGTCGTACGGCGTGGGCCATCGCTGTCACCTCCACGGGAGCCAACTGCGCGGCACAGTCGGACGATCCTCACATTCTGGGCCGGCCGGCGACCTCCGGCGGCGGAAACGCGAATTGTGTGCCACCCACCGGCATCCGGCGCTGGCCGCCGACGCCGGGCCGGGCCGCGACCCCCGGCTGGGCCGCCGCCGCTGGGAGGCCCGGAACCGACAGTCATCCCGGGCACCCTGTCGGGCGTGCTCGCGGGTCACGTCCGGTCAGCGGCCCCGGGAGGCCGGATCGGCCCGCACCCACCGGATCAGCTCGCCCGGTTCGGCCGGGGCCATCAGGTGCCGCAGCGCCCGCACCGAGTGCGCCGGGCGGCGCACCCGCCGACCGGCGTGACGCACCCCGCCCCGGCCCACCCGACGGGCCACCGCGAGCCACCCGCAGAACCCGCGTTCGAGCAGCCAGAGCGGCGCGGCCAGGGTGGTGCTCGCCGGGAACACCGCCGTGCCGCCGGCCCGTCGCCGACCGATCTCCGCCAGCGCCACCGCCCCGGCCGCCGCACCGGCCACCAGCCCCGGCCGGCGGGCCACCGACGCGGCCACCACGGCAGGCAGCACCGCCAGTGTCACCAGCAGCCGCGCCGGTCGGGCCAGGTCGTCGTACGCCTGGCGGACCCGCTGGCCCCGGAAGCGCGCTGTGGACGGCGGCAGCCGGCGGACGTAGAGCCAGGCGGGACTCGCCTCGGTGCCGCCGTACGCGCGCACCGTGCGGACCAGCTCCAGGTTCTCGAAGAGCACGTCCGGGTCGTAGCCGCCCATCGCCCGGAAGGTGCTGCGCCGCACCGCCAGGGTCCCCGGCCAGTCGACGCCGAACGCCCGGTCGAGCAGGGTCCGGCCGGTGTCCCACCAGGCGTGCCAGGGCAGCGGGTCGAAGTAGTTCTGCGGGCGGACCAGGTCGACGGTGTCCAGCAGGCGGTGCACCACCAGCAGTTCCGCCTCGGCGTACCGGACGTCGTCGTCGGCGATCACCACGTGTTCGTGCCGGGCCGCCGCCACCCCGGTCAGCACCCCGCGTACCTTGCCGTTGAGCCCCTGCACCGCCGGGTCGGGCGGCAGGTGCCGCAGCAGGCCGCGCCAGTGGGCGGCGTGCCCGGCGAACACCTGTGGTGGTGAGCCGTCGACCACTGTCACGTCGACCAGCCGGCACAGCGTGCGCAGGTAGTCGGTCAGCTCGGCCAGGCCGTCGTCGTCGGTCCGGCGCAGCGGCAGGACGTACTCGACGGGGAGCCGGGGCGGGCGCGGCGGCCCGCCCGCCACGGCGGCCGGGCGGAACCCGGCCGGGGCCGGTCGCGCGGACCCGGCGGGGGCGCTCACCGGCGTGCCCCGCGACGTCCGGCGGTCCGCCCGCAGCGGACGGTGGTGGCGGCGTCCCGGCCGGTGCCGGCGCGGCGGTGGATGGTGTCGGGCACGGGTCCTCCCGGTGACGGTGGTCCCCGGACATCCCCCGCCGCCGGCCGGACAAACCGCGCGGCGTCAGGCACCCGCACCCGACCGGTGCCGCCGGGTCCCGTGCGGCGGCCCGGCCCCGGCGGTCAGTTGCTGGGGCGGACGTCGGTGAGCACCAGGCCGCTGGGCGGCAGGGTCGGCACCTGGGACAGGTCCAGGGCCAGGTCCTGCGGCGGCAGCCGGTAGTCCATCGCCCCGGTCAGCAGGCCGACCGCCCGCTTCATCAGCTCGATGGTGATCCATTCCCCGGCGCAGCGGTGGCCGCCCAGGTGGCTGCCCCCGCCCTGCGGCACGAAACCGTACGGGTCGTCGCGCCAGCCGGCGAACCGTTCCGGGCGGAACCGCTCCGGCTCGGACCAGATCCCTGGGTGGTGGTTGGTGCCGTACAGGTCGAGCAGCACCCGGCGGTCGGCCGGGAAGTGGTGCCCCTGCCACTCGAAGGAGTCCCGCACCCGGGCGAAGGCGACCGGGAAGAACGGGTAGTAGCGGCGGACCTCCTGGACGAACCACTCGGTCGGCTCGTCGCCGGTGCGCACCCGTTCCCGCCAGTCCGGATGGTCGTGCAGGGCCAGGGCGGCGAACAGGACGTACCTGTCGACGGCCACGGTGGGACGCAGCACGTTGATCAGTTCCACGGCGGCGACCCGGCGGGGGAGCAGCCGCCCCCCGGCGTCGCGGTGCTCGGCGACCACCGCGAGCGCGCTGCCCTCGGGAGCGGCCACGGTGCCGACCCGTACCCGCTCCACCAGGTCGGCGATCCAGCGTTCGGCCCGCAGCCGGCCGTACAACCCCCGCCAGTGCCGGGGGCCGAGCGCGGCCGGTCCGTCGATCATGGCCTGCATCTGGGCGTTACGCCTGCCGACCTCGCTCTCCGGCAGCGGTACGCCCGCCCAGGAGCAGACGGCCCGCAACAGCATCGGACCGATCTCGTCGCGGAGCACCACCGGGCCGGCGGCGCCCCAGGCGGCCAGCCGGACGCGCCACTGGTCGGCGAAGAGTCGGCCGATCCGCTCGACCGCCGAAGGCGTCATGATCGACATGAACATCGCCTTGCGGTCCGCGTGGGCCGCCCCGTCCAACCCCTGCACCCCACCCTGCCCGGTCAGCGTCCGCTGACCCCGCTTGGGAGCGGCACCGGCGCGCCGGAACCGCTGCGGGTCGTAGAACAGTTCCGCCGCGGCCCGCCCGCGCAGGAAGATCGTCGGTTCCAGCAGCAGCCGGGCGGTGAAGATGTCCGTGTCGTAGCGCTCACACCTGTTGCTGATGAACCGGTAGCCCTCGCGGAAGAACGCCAGCGTGCTCTCCAGGCTGCGGTCGGCCGGTGTGGTGGCCATCGGGCTCTCCTGACGCGGTGACGTGGGCGGACCCGGCTGGTCGGCCGTGGGTGGTCTACCCGGGTCCGGGGCCCTGAATCCCGCCGTGCCCCGGACGGTGACCGGATGCCCGCTGGCCCCTCCCGGGCCGCCGCGAACCTGGTTTGCTCGACCCCGGGCCCGCACGGGCGGCCGTGGGGCGTCGACGACGGGGAGGACCGGATGCGGGAGAACACACCGCCGTACTGGCGTCAGCGACAGGTGGTCGACGCGCTCGGCCGGGCCGGCGGGGGCCACCCGCCGGGTCGGCCGCTGCTCGCCAGGCCACGCCGGCCGTCCCGGCGCTTCACCGTGCACCTCGGGTTCACCGCCGACGGGCCGGAACATGCCCGGGAGTTGGCGGTGGCGTACGCGGAGGCGCTGAGCCTGCTCCGTCCGGAGCTGGTGCTGGCCTCGGCCGCGCTGTCCCCGGCCGATGCCTGGCGGGGCGCGGAGCGGCTGTTCTGTTCCGCCGTCGGCCCGGACGGCGACCGCTGCGCCGACGTCGCCGGCCACCCCGGCTTCCACCACGCCCCGGGGCCGGGCGGACTGGGCTGGGGCGAGGGGGACGGGTGAGCCGTCGAGCGGGTGCCACCGCGCCGGCCCGGGGCGGGTCGGGGCGGCGGTCGCCCGATCAGCCGGTGCCCCCGGGCGTGGGGCGGGTCGCCGCGTACCGCCCGGGGGCCGCTGCCCGGCCGTCAGTCCAGGTCGAACTCGCCGTCCTGCGCGCCGGCGACGAACGCGTCCCACTCCGCCTGGGTGAACACCAGCACCGGGCCGTCCGGCTCGGCCGAGTTGCGCATCCCGATCAGGTCGTCCACGAAGGCCACCTCGACCGCGCTGTCGGAGGTGTCGCCCTCGGCTCGCTGCCAGACCGCCCGGGACAGGTCGAAGTCGCCCTTGGGGTGCTGACCCATTGTTGATCCTCCATTGCCGCGCGTATCGGGGAGCCCGGCCGGCTCCCCGTCGGGCAGGATAAGCGGATGCCGAGCCTGACCCGTGTAGAGGCGACCGCGCGTCGCGCACTGATCGATGTCGAGTCCTATCAGGTGGACCTCGATCTGACCGGTGGCGAGGAGCGCTTCCGGTCGACGACCACCATCCGGTTCCGGGCCACCGCCGGTGCCGAGACCTTCGTCGAGGTCAAACCCGCGACCCTGGAGACGGTCCGGCTCAACGACCGGGAGCTGGACCCGGGAGCGCTCACCGACGGCCGGTTCCCGCTCACCGGGCTGGCGGCGGAGAACACCCTCACGGTCACCGCCGAGATGGCCTACTCCAACACCGGTGAGGGGATGCACCGGTTCGTCGATCCGGCCGACGGGGCGACGTACCTCTACGCGATGTCGTTCCTGGACGAGGCGCCGCGCATCTTCGCCGCCTTCGACCAGCCCGACCTCAAGGCCCCGGTGACCCTCACGGTGACCGCCCCGCCACAGTGGACGGTCGCCGGCAACGGCCCGCTCGCCGCCAACCCGGCCCCGGGCCGCTGGGAGTTCGCCCCCACCGCCCCCCTGGCCAGCTACTTCGTCACGCTGATCGCCGGCCCCTGGCACGTCCGGCGGGACAGCCACGACGGCATCCCGCTCGGCGTCTACTGCCGGCAGTCGTTGGCCGCGCACCTCGACGCCGACCTCGACGAGATCCTCACCGTCACCAAGCAGTGCCTGGACCGCTTCCACCAGCTCTTCGCCGAGCCCTACCCGTTCGTCAAGTACGACCAGGCGTTCGTGCCGGAGTTCAACGCCGGGGCGATGGAGAACCCCGGTCTGGTCACCATCCGCGACGACGACGTCTTCCGTTCGGCGGTCACCGACAGCGAACGGGAGCAGCGGGCCACCACCATCGCCCACGAGATGGCCCACATGTGGTTCGGTGACCTGGTCACCATGCGCTGGTGGGACGACCTGTGGCTCAACGAGTCCTTCGCCGAGTACCTGGGCACCCGGGTCACCGCCGAGGCCACCCGGTTCGACCAGGCCTGGACGACGTTCGCGATCCGTCGCAAGGCCTGGGGGTACGCCGCCGACCAGCGCCCGTCCACCCATCCGGTCGCCCCGGACGAGGTCGCCGACGCCGCCCAGGGCCTGCTCAACTTCGACGGCATCTCGTACGCCAAGGGCGCCAGCGTGCTCCGCCAGCTCGTCGCCTGGCTCGGTGACGACGCCTTCCTGGCCGGGCTCAACCGGCACTTCGCCGCCCACCGGTTCGGCAACGCCACCCTGGCCGACCTGCTCGCCAACCTCAGCACCGCCAGCGGGCGGGACCTCACCGACTGGGCCGCCCGCTGGCTGCGCCAACCGCAGGTCAACACGTTGCGGACGGAGACCTCGGTGGACGCCGACGGCCGGTGGTCCTCGGTGGCGGTGGTGCAGACCGCGCCGTCGGAGTACCCGGTGCTGCGCCCGCACCGGATCGCCGTCGGCCGGTACGCCCCCGACGGCGCGGCCGAGCGGGTCGAGGTCGACCTCGACCCGGCCGCGGACGGCGGGCGCACCGAGCTGCCCGCGCTGACCGGCCGGGTCGCCGGGGGCCTGCTCCTGCCCAACGACGGTGACCTCACCTTCGCCAAGCTCCGGCTCGATCCGGCGTCGGTGGACGCGGTCGGCACGGTGCTGCCCACGCTCACCGACCCGCTGGCCCGCGCGCTGCTCTGGGAGGAGTCGCTGGACGCCGCCACCGACGGCGAGCGGCCGGTGTCGGCGGTGGTGGCGCTGCTGACGGCGGCCCTGCCCACCGAGACCGAGGTGGCCGTCGCCGAGAGCGTGCTCGCCCGCAGCCGCAACCTGGTCGACCGCTACCTCGACCCGCTCGCCCGGGACGCCGCGCTGCTGCGCACGGCCGAGGCATGTGCCGCGCTGCTCACCGCCGCCCCGGCCGGCGGCTCGTTGCAACTGGCCGCCGCCCGGGGGTTGCTCTCCGCCACCGCCGACGCCGACCTGCTCGTCGGGTGGCTCGCCGGCCGTGGCGTGCCCGACGGGCTGGCCGTCGACGCCGAGCTGCGCTGGGCGCTGCTGCACCGGCTGGTGGTGCTGGGTGCGGCCGGTGAGCCCGAGATCGCCGCCGAGGCGTCGGCCGACCGCAGCGCCACCGGCGCCCAGCGGGCGGCCCGGTGCCGGGCGGCCCGGCCGGAGGTGGCCGCGAAGGACGCCGCCTGGGAGATCATCACCCGGGACACCACCTGCTCCAACCGGCTCGTCGAGGCAGCGGCCGAAGGGTTCTGGCAACCCGAGCAGGCCGAGCTGACCGGCACGTACGTCGACAGGTACTTCGCCGAGATGCCGGCGGCGGCGCGGCGGCGTACCGCCTGGGTGGCCGAACGGGTCGCCCGGCTGGCCTTCCCCCGGTACGCCGTGGCCCCGCCCACCCTGGATTCGGCCGCGGCCCTGCTCAGCCGCGACGACCTCACCCCCGGGCTGCGCCGCAGCGTCGTCGACGCCGCCGACGACCTGCGTCGGGCCCTGGTCGCCCGCACGGCGGTCGCCGCTGCCGCCGCCTGACGCTCGGTCCGCGCCGGGCCCCGGCGGGCCCGGCGCGGGGCGGCCTACGATCATGGGGTGGAGGACGACATCCGACGGATCGGCATCATGGGCGGCACCTTCGACCCGATCCATCACGGTCACCTGGTGGCGGCCAGCGAGGTGGCGGACCGGTTCGGCCTGGACGAGGTGGTCTTCGTGCCGACGGGTCAGCCGTGGCAGAAGGCGGACACCCCGGTCAGCCCGGCCGAGGACCGCTACCTGATGACGGTGATCGCCACCGCCTCCAACCCCCGGTTCCAGGTCAGCCGGGTCGACATCGACCGCGGTGGTCCCACCTACACCGTCGACACCCTGCGGGACCTGCACCACGAGTACGGCCCGAAGGCGCAGCTGCACTTCATCACCGGTGCCGACGCGCTGGAGCGGATCCTGTCCTGGAAGGATCTGGACGAGATCTTCGCGCTGGCCCACTTCATCGGGGTGACCCGGCCCGGGTTCGAGCTGACCGACAAGCACCTGCCCGCCGACACGGTCAGCCTGGTGCAGGTGCCCGCGATGGCGATCTCCTCGACCAACTGCCGGGAACGGGTGGGTCGGGGGGAACCGGTCTGGTACCTGGTGCCCGACGGTGTGGTGCAGTACATCGCGAAACGGCGACTCTACCAACGGTGATCATGCCCGGTTGCTCCCACTTCGTGCCGGTAAGCGGCCAGAACTGACAAGTCGTCTCCGCGCCGGGTGTGAGACGCTTGACGGGTCGCACGGTTGATCGAAGGAGAACGGTGACAGTTTCCGAACGCGCTCACGAGCTGGCGATGGCCGCCGCCCAGGCCGCGGCCGACAAGAAGGCGCAGGACATCGTCATCATCGACGTGGGTGACCAGCTCGCCATCACCGACGCGTTCCTGGTGGCCTCGGCACCCAACGAGCGTCAGGTGATGGCCATCGTCGACGCCGTCGAGGAACGTCTGCTGGAGCTGCCCGAGAAGGCCAAGCCGATTCGCCGCGAGGGTGAGCGGGGTGGCCGCTGGGTGCTGCTCGACTACGTCGACATCGTGGTCCACGTCCAGCACACCGAGGAGCGCGAGTTCTACGCTCTCGACCGGCTCTGGAAGGACTGCCCCCAGCTCCCGTTCGTCGACCGCGACCTGGTCGAGGCCGACGCCGCGGGTGCCGCCGCCGAATGACCCGCCTGATCATCTGGCGGCACGGCAACACCGACTGGAACGCCACCGGTCGGGTGCAGGGGCAGACCGACGTACCCCTCAACGACCTCGGCCGGGAGCAGGCCGCCGCCGCCGCCCCGCTGCTCGCGGCGCTGCGCCCGGACGTCGTCGTCGCCTCCGACCTGCGCCGCGCCGCCGACACCGCCGCCGCGCTCACCCGGCTCACCGGCCAGCCGGTACGCCCCGACGCCCGGCTGCGGGAACGGCACTTCGGCCGGTGGCAGGGCCTCGCCCTCACCGACGCCGCCGCCCGGTTCCCCACCGAGCACGCCCGGTGGCGGGCCGGCGACCCGGACCCGGGAGCGGGCATCGAACCCCTCGACGACCTCGGCAAGCGGGTCGGCGAGGCGTTGCTGGCCGCCGCCGAGCTGGCCGACGGGGGCACCGTCGTGGTCGCCACCCACGGTGGCGCGGCCCGACAGGGCGTCGGTCAGCTCCTCGGCTGGGACCACACCGTGCTGCGCAGCATCGGCGCGCTGGCCAACTGCCACTGGACCGAACTGCGCCGCAACGACCTGCGGGGCTGGCACCTGCGCGCGCACAACGTGGGCCCGATCGCTCCGCCCCCGCCACCGGCCGAGCCGGTCTGAGTCGACCGGCCGGCAGCGCCCCGACCCGGCCGCCCCGCAGCGTGCTGGGCCAGCTGGCCCGCAGCGCGCTGAGCCGGCCGGGTCGGGAGGTCAGTGCCGGCCGGCCAGGGCGGGTGGCCCGGCATCGGCTAGCGTGCCGGGCATGTCCGTCGCGGTCGTCACCGACTCCACCGCCTACCTTCCACCCGGGCCGGTGCGGGCGCACCGGTTGACCGTGGTGCCGCTGACCGTCGTCCTCAACGGCGCGGAAGGGCTGGAGGGGGTGGAGACCCTCCCCGCCGACGCCACCCGGGCCCTCGGTGGCCGGCGGGTCTCGGTGAGCACGTCCCGGCCGTCCCCGGCGCAGTTCGCCGCCACGTACCGGCGGCTGCTGGCCGACGGCGCGGACGGCGTGCTGTCGGTGCACCTGTCGGCCGACCTGTCCGGCACGGTCGACGCGGCCCGGCTCGCCGCCGCCGAGGTCGGCGACCGCGTCGAGGTCGTCGACAGCCGGTCCACAGGCATGGGGCTGGGCTTCCCGGCGCTGGCCGCCGCCGGCGCCGCCGAGGCGGGTGCCGACCTGCCCGGGGTACGCGCGGCGGCGCTGGCCGCCGTCGACCGGACCACCATCTTCTTCTACGTCGACACGCTGGAGTTCCTGCGCCGGGGCGGCCGGATCAACGCGGCGGAGGCGCTGCTCGGCACCGCCCTGTCGGTCAAGCCGATCATGCACATGCCGGACGGCACGATCGTGGTACGCGACAAGGTGCGTACCGCCAGCCGGGGGATGGCCCGTCTGATCGACCTGGCGGTCGAGGCCGCCGCCGACGCCGAGGTCGACCTCGGCGTGCACCACCTCGCCGCCCCGCACCGGGCCGAGCACCTGGTGCAGGCGCTCACCGCCCGGCTCGGCGACCGCCTGCACGACACGTACGTCTCCGAGGTCGGTGCGGTGGTCGCCGCCCACGCCGGGCCGGGCCTGGCCGGAGTCGTGGTCCACCGTCGTCCGGCCTGAACCGCTCCGGCCGCAGTGCCCGTCGGTCGGGGTCCGCATAGCAGATCCGGCCATGATCAGGCGGTTGTCCACAGCCGCCGTCGCCGTCCACAGCCGACCTCCGCCGGCCGGAACGGGTGCCGCCCACCGGCCTAACCTCGCGCCGTGTCGGAGGACGAGGAAACCAGGGTGCGGGGACGGCTGTACCGGTTGACCGCCGGGGTGGCGGCGGTGGCACGGACGGCGGACCCGCCGCAGCCGCCACCCCGCCCGTACCGGCCGGGGGCGTTGCGCGTACCGGGTGCGGGTGGGACGTCGCCGGAGGCGGGCACGGCCGGGGCGTCGGCCGGCCGCCATTCCCGGCCGGCCACCGACGCCGGTTTCCGCGACGCCGGCTCCCTCGACCTCGGCGACTACCTCGACGGTGTTCCACCCGGTCCCGGGGCGCATGACGACGGCCCTTCCGACGCCGGTCCACGTCGACATGACGATGACTCTCCCGACGCCGGTCCACGTCGCCACGACGACGGCCCTCGTGACACGGGTGCACGTCGTCGTGCGGTGGACGATCCGGCCGTGTTCCGCCCCGGCGACCTGGACCACCGGCATCCCGCCGACGGTGACGACCCGGCACCGGCCGCCCGGTTGCCCGGTCCCGGTGTCTTCGACCCCGGCCGGCGCGGGGTTCGGGCGCTGGCGGCCGTGGCGGTGGTCGTGGTGCTCGGCGCGGGATTCTGGGCCTGGCGGTCCCGTCCACAGCCGGAACCGGTGCGCCCCGCGGCGACGCTGGCCGGGCCGGAGTCCTCCGGCGGGCCCGCGTCCGGTCCGGCCGTCGCGCCGACCGGCGAGCTGGTGGTGGCGGTGGCCGGGCGGGTCCGCCGGCCCGGTCTGGTCCGGGTGCCGGCCGGGGCGCGGGTCGCCGACGCGGTCGAGGCGGCCGGCGGGGCCCTGCCCGGCACCGACGTGGCACTGCTCAACCCGGCCCGGAAGGTGGCCGACGGGGAGCTGATCCTGGTCGGTGTCACCGCCCCACCCGGCACCGTAGGCTCCGGTGCGGCCCCGGCCGGGCCGGCGGCGGCACCCGGCGGGGCGACATCGGGTGGCCGGGTCAACCTCAACACCGCCACGTTGGCCCAGCTCGACGCGTTGCCCGGGGTCGGTCCGGTGCTCGCCCAACGCATCCTCACCCACCGCGACCAGCACGGCGGCTTCCGCAGCGTGGGCGACCTGCGCCAGGTCGACGGCATCGGCGACGCCCGGTACGAGCAGCTCAAGGACCTGGTGACGGTGTGACCACCGACCGTGCACCCGACCTGCGGCTGGCCGGGCTGGCGGTGGCGGCCTGGTTGGCGGCGCTGTCCTGCCTGCACCTCACCACCCGCCCGGCGGTCCTGCTCGCCGCGAGCGCCGCCGTCCTCGCCGCCCTGCTCACCGCGCACCTGCTCGCGGTGCTGGGCCGCCCGGCCGCCCCGGCTCGCCGGTACGGCTGGATCGCCGTCGCGGTGCTGCTCGGCGTGGTCTGCGGCGGCACCGCCACCGCGGCCCGGCTGCACGTGCGGGACGCCGCACCACTGCGCCCGCTGGTCGACGACCGGGCCCGGGTCACCGTCGACCTGGTGCTCCGCGACGATCCCCGCCCGGTACGCGGGGCACCAGGCCGTCCGGTGACCCTGCTCGTCACCGCGCAGTCGAGCGTCCTCACCGACCCGCAGGGCCACCGCCTCCGGGTTCCGGCACGCCTGCTCGTGCTCGCCACCGACCCGGCCTGGCGGGGTCTGCTGCCGGGGCAGCGGCTGACCGTCCAGGGCAGGCTCGCCGCACCCCGGGGCGGTGACCTCACCGCCGCCGTGCTGACCGTGTCCGGCCCACCGGTCCGGAACGGGTCACCGCCGTGGCTCCAGCGCGCCGCCGGCACCCTGCGGGCCGGTCTGCACCGGGCCTGCGCCCCGCTCCCGCCCGAGCAGGGTGGCCTGCTGCCCGGCCTGGTCGTCGGGGACACCAGCCGGTTGCCGGCCACCGTGGAGGAGGACTTCCGGGCCACCGGGATGACCCACCTCAACGCCGTGTCCGGGTCCAACGTGGCGATCGTGGTCGGCGCGGTGCTGCTGGCGGCCCGGTGGGCCCGCGCCGGTCCGCGG
Organism: Micromonospora humidisoli; assembly: GCF_016900955.1. NCBI lineage: Bacteria > Bacillati > Actinomycetota > Actinomycetes > Micromonosporales > Micromonosporaceae > Micromonospora > Micromonospora humidisoli. Next base: position 843,744 of record NZ_JAFEUO010000004.1, on the reverse strand, counting down.
CTGGCGGTGGTGCTCTGCGGCCTCGCCCTGATCGGCTTCGTCGTCCTGGTCCGTCCCTCGCCCAGCGTGGTGCGGGCGGCCACCATGGGGGCGATCGGGCTGGCCGCGTTGGCGGTCGGGCGGCCCCGGGCCACGCTGCCGGCGTTGGCCGCGGCGGTGACCGTGCTGGTGCTCGTCGATCCGGAGCTGGCCGGTGACGCCGGCTTCGCGCTGTCGGTCCTGGCCACCGGCGGGTTGCTGCTGCTCGCCCCGGGCTGGCGCGACGGGCTGCGGCGGCGGGGCGTGCCGGCCGGGTTGGCGGAGGCGCTCGCCGTCCCGGCGGCGGCCCAACTCGCCTGCGGCCCGGTGGTGGCCGGCATCTCCGGCACGGTGAGCCTGGTGGCGGTGCCGGCCAACCTGCTCGTGGTGCCGGCGATCGCCCCGGCCACGGTGCTGGGGGTGACGGCGGCGGTCGTCTCGCCGGGGTGGCCGGCCGGGGCGGAGTTCGCCGCCTGGCTGGCGAGCTGGCCGGCCTGGTGGCTGGTCACCGTGGCCCGGGTGGGGGCCCGGCTGCCCGCCGGTACCCTGCCCTGGCCGGGCGGGCTGCCGGGCGCGTTACTGCTGGCCGGGCTGACCCTGGGGCTGCTGTTGGCCGTCCGCCGGCCGCTGGTGCGTCGACTGGTGGCGGTCGGCGCGGCGGCGGTGGTGCTGGGCACCCTGCCGGTCCGGCTGGTGGCGAGTGGGTGGCCGCCTGACGGTTGGGTGGTGGTGGCATGCGCGGTCGGGCAGGGGGATGCGGTCGTGCTGCCGGTGGCGGCCGGCCGGGCGGTGGTGGTGGACGCCGGTCCGGAGCCGTCGGCCGTGGACGGTTGCCTGCGGCGGCTCGGGGTACGCGAGGTGCCGCTGCTGGTGGTGAGCCACTTCCACGCCGACCACGTCGGTGGCGTGGCCGGGGTGACCCGGGGCCGGCGGGTGGCCATGGTGCTCACCCCGACCCTGGCCGAGCCGGTGGCGGGGCGGGAACTGGTGACGGCCGCCGTCGGATCGGCGCGCCGGGTGGTGCCGGGGGTCGGCTGGTCGTACCGGTCGCCAGGGGTGGAGGTGGTCGCGCTCGGGCCGCCCTATCCGCTGCGGGGCACCCGGTCCGACCCGAACAACAACTCGCTGGTGCTGCGGGCCACGGTGGCCGGCGTCCGCATCGTGCTGCCCGGGGACGCGGAGACCGAGGAACAGCGGGCTCTGCTGGACCGGGTGCCGTCGCACGCGTTACGGGCCGAGGTGCTCAAGGTGGCCCACCACGGCAGCGCGTACCAGGACCCGGCCTTCCTCGACGCGGTCCGGCCGGCGGTGGCGCTGGTACCGGTGGGGGTCGACAACGACTACGGGCATCCGAGCCCGGTGATCCTCGACCGGCTCGCCCGCTCCGGTGTGCGGGTGCTGCGGACCGACACCGACGGGGACGTGGCGGTGGTGGTCCGTTCCGGCCGGCTCGCGGTGGTCGGCCGGGGCCTGCCGCCGGGCCGTCGGTGACCCGCCGGGCCGAAGGCGCGGTCCGCCGTCCCGGCGGCCGAGGAGGCAGAGACGAGAGATAATCCGGACTGGGAGGGATATTGCGTGCACTGGGTGGCAATCGAGGTAAATGTCTATATTTGCGATGACTGCGGGGTGGGCCGTCGCAGCCGTCGATGAGCAGGCGCGATCCTCCGCCGAGCCGTGCCAAGATGAGCGACGTGACCGGCGTCGACCTTGCTCCTATTCTGCTCGTCCTCGGCGACGAGGAGCTGCTCGCCACGCGCGCGGTGACCGAAGCCGTGGCGAAAGCCCGCAGCGTCGACCCGCAGGTCGACGTCCGGGAGTACCAGGCCGGGGCGTTGGCCGTCGGTGAGATCGCCGAGATGCTCAGCCCGTCGTTGTTCGGTGGGCGGCGGGTACTGGTGCTCCGCTCCGCCCAGGACGCCCGCAAGGACCTGGTCGGCGCGCTGCTCGACTATGCCCGCAATCCCGACCCGGACGTCCAGCTGGTGGTCCTGCACGTGGGTGGCGGCAAGGGCAAGGCGTTCGCTGACGGGCTGCGGGCCGCCGGTGCCACGGTCGTCCCGGCTGCGAAGCTCAAGGGGCACCGCGAGCGGGTCGCGTTCGTCCGCGAGGAGATCCGCCGGGGCGGTGGCAGGTGCACCGACGACGCGGCCGAGGCGTTGATCGCCGCCGTCGGGACCGACCTGCGGGAGCTGGCCGCCGCCTGCTCGCAACTGATCGCCGACACCGACGGGCGGATCGGCGCGGACACTGTCGCCCGCTACTACCGGGGGCGGGTCGAGGTGAGCGGCTTCACCGTCGCCGACGCCACCATGATCGGCGACGTGCCGGCCGCCCTGGAGGCGTTGCGCTGGGCCCTGCACGTCGGGGTCGATCCGGTCCCGATCGCCGACGCCCTCGCCGACGGGATCCGTACGGTGGCCCGGGTCGCCGCCGCCGGCCGGGGCGATCCCTACCAGCTGGCGAGCACCCTCGGCATGCCGGCCTGGAAGATCAAGAACGCCCAGCAGCGGGCCCGGGGCTGGACCCCGGAGGGCCTGGTCGAGGCGATGCGGGTGGCGGCCGAGTGCAACGCGGCGGTCAAGGGCGGTGCCGACGACCGGGGGTACGCCCTGGAGAAGGCGGTCTTCTCGGTTGCCGCAGCCCGGCGGGGCAGCGCCCGGTGACCGGCCCCTCCCGCCCGGTGGTGCGGCACGGTGGGCGGGTGACCGGCCCTCCCCGGCCGGTGGCGGGGCGCGGCCGGCCGGGATGGTCGGTCATGCCGGCCGACGAGCGCCGCTACCGGCCGCTCTACGCCCGGCTGCTCGGTCTGCGCATCGTCAACCCCGGCGGGGTGCTCTGCTTCCTCTTCTTCGAGGGGGCGGTGGCGCTCGCAGTGCTCCTCGCCCTCGCCGAGCTGGTGAGCTGGTGGGCGGTGGCGGTACTGCCGCTGGCGGTGGCGGTCATGGTCAAACTCAACGACGAGGTCGCCGGGCGGGTGGTCCACTCGGCGGCGCTGGTGCCGGAGCAGGAACGCGACAGGTTTCGGCGGGAACTCGAACCGATCGTCGGGCGGGCCCCGGTGTCGTACCCGCTGCCCGGCACGGTGGTCACCGACGTGCCCGCGCCGGGGAGGCCGGCCGGGCCGCCGCTGCGCTCCCGGCGCTACCACGGCTAGCCCGACCACGGTCGTGGTGCCACGACGCCGCCGGGACGAGGCGGGCGGCCGGCGCAGCGGCACCGCCGCCGGGGAGATGCAGCGCGCCGCCGCCAGGGAAACACACAGCCGAGAGCCCCGGGGTGGTGCCCCGGGGCTCTCGGTCAGGTGTGGGTTACTCGGTCAGGCCGAGAACGAGTCGACGCGCTTCGCGATGGCCGACTTCCGGTTGGCCGCCTGGTTGGCGTGGATGACGCCCTTGCTGACGGCCTTGTCGAGCTTGCGGGCGGCGTCACGCATCAGGGTGGTGGCCTTCTCGGTCTCACCAGCCTCCGCAGCCTCGTGGAACTTCCGGATGGCGGTCTTCAGCGACGACTTGACCGACTTGTTACGCAGCCGGCGCTTCTCGTTCTGCCGGTTGCGCTTGATCTGGGACTTGATGTTCGCCACGCGACAGCCTCGTCTTGATAGCTCGGTTTGGTCTGCTAATCCGCGTGTGACGAGCATGCGTCATCGCCACGCGAAAAGCCAGGCTACCAGGTCCGCCGGGACGAGCCAAAACCCCGTACCCCGACCGCACCCGCCCGGGCCACGCCGACGGCCCGGGTCACGGCGTCCCGGGTCGGGTCAGTGCCAGCCCTGCCGGGCGGCGAGCCAACGGAGCGCCTGTTCCCCGCTGAACCGCCGGTGTGCCCCGAGCAGCGCGGACGTGCCCGCCGGGTGTCCCCCGGCAGCAGCCGACCCCGCACCCGGCGTGGGGTTCGCCGTTGCCGGTGGGCCGGCGGCGGTGAGGTAGTAGCCGGCGAGCGCGGCCAGCGTCACGTCCAGGGCGTCGGGCGGGGCGTCGGCCGCTGCCGGATGCGCGGTGAAGACGGCGTCCAGCCCGGCCCCGTCGGCGTACCCGGTGATCAACAGACCGGCCAGGTCGAACCACGCCGGGCCGTGGCAGAGCCAGTTCCAGTCGCAGAACCAGGCCCGGCCGGCGGGGTCCAGCAGCACGTTGTCCACCCGCAGGTCGCCGTGGGCCAGGCCGGACGCGGTCGCCGCGTACCCGGGCAGGCGGGACTCCAGCGCGACGAGTTCGGGCAGCCGGTCGCGGGCCGGCGGGATCAGCGGGGGCACCGGCTCCCGTCCGGCGGCCACCTCGTCCCACCACAGGATGTCGGCGCGGGCCAGGTCGGCCAGCCGGGGTAGGCCGAGCGCGGTCAGTCCGGCTGGCGGGTCGGCCAGCGCGGCGGCGACCCCGGCGTATCCGGTGAGCACGGCGGCCAGTTCGGCCGGGTCCCAGGGCAGGCGGGGGGTCCGGCCGTCGACGGCGTCCAGGCCGACCGCGTACCAGCCGGCCGCGTCGAGTGCCCAGTGCGGGCGGGGCACCGGCAGGCCGGCCGGCAGCCGGGCGAGGACGGCCAGTTCCCGGGCGTACCAGTCGGCCAGGTGGCGCTGCCGGAGCAGGTCGGCGGCCTTGACGAAGACCCGTGCGCCGGTGGCCGTGGTGAGCACGGCGGCGAAGCCGCCGGTGAAGCCCGCGGTTGCGGTCCGGGCCGCGACCACCGGTGCGCCGAGCCGGCCGCTGATCGCGTCCCGCAGGCCGTCGGGCAGGTCCCGCCAGTCGGGTCGCACGGCGGTCTCGTGGTACGGCGGCGGCATCGCGGACACCCCACCATCGTGCCCGGTCCGGCCGGGCGTGGTGACCCCCGGCCGGGTGGGGTCGGGGGCCGGCGCGGGTCTGGGAGACTCCAGGCCATGAGGACCGACGACTTCTGGCAGTTGATCGACCAGGCGCGGGCCGGGGGCGGGGGAGAGGCCGAGGCGGTCGCGGCGCGGGCGGTCGCGCTGCTCGCCGAGCGCACCCCGCAGGACATCGTCGGGTACGCGCACCACCAGCAGCGGGTGCTGGCCGCCTCGTACCGGGTCGATCTGTGGGGTGCGGCGTACCTGATCAACGGGGGTGCCTCCGACGACGGGTTCGAGTACTTCCGGGGCTGGCTGATGACCCAGGGCCGGGCGGTCTTCGCCGCCGCGGTGGCCGACCCGGATTCGCTGGCCGGGCTGCCCCGGGTGCGGTCGGCGGCGCTCAGCGGCGAGGAGTTCGAGTGCGAGGACATGCTGGCGGCGCCGTGGGACGCGTACCGGAAGGCGACCGCGAGTGAGCTGCCGACGCCGCGGGACGCGGTGCCGGTGCCGGACCTGAACGACTTCTGGGACTTCGACGACGAGGCGGAGGCCCGCCGTCGGCTGCCGAAGCTCGCCGCCCTCTTCGTCGAGCCTCCCGAGGAGTGACCCCCGGGAGTGGGCCACCGGTGGTGCCGTCGCCGGGTACCCCAGGAGTGATCGGACCGGTTTCGGAGCGACGTGGGAGCATAGAGGGGGCCGGCGGCGCGTCGGCCCGCTCACGTCAGCCGACCAGAACGGACCGCTGTGCCACCGACGCTCGATCCCGGCGCGAACGCTCCTGGTGCCACCGACCCGGCGCGCATCCGGAACTTCTGCATCATCGCCCACATCGACCACGGGAAGTCGACCCTGGCCGACCGGATGTTGCAGCTCACCGGTGTGGTCGATCCCCGGCAGATGCGCGCGCAGTACCTCGACCGGATGGACATCGAGCGCGAGCGCGGCATCACCATCAAGAGCCAGGCCGTCCGGATGCCGTGGACCATCCGCGACGGCGAGCGGGCCGGTGAGCAGGCCGTCCTGAACATGATCGACACCCCGGGCCACGTGGACTTCACCTATGAGGTGTCCCGGTCGCTCGCCGCCTGCGAGGGTGCGCTGCTGCTGGTCGACGCGGCGCAGGGCATCGAGGCGCAGACGCTGGCGAACCTCTACCTGGCGCTGGAGAACGATCTCAAGATCATTCCGGTGCTCAACAAGATCGACCTGCCGGCCGCCCAGCCCGAGAAGTACGCCGAGGAACTGGCCCACCTGATCGGCGGCGACCCGGCCGACTGCATCCGGGTCTCCGGCAAGACCGGCGACGGGGTGCCGTACCTGCTCGACGAGATCGTCAGGCAGTTCGTCCCGCCGGTCGGTGACGCCGACGCGCCCGCCCGCGCGATGATCTTCGACTCGGTGTACGACGTCTACCGAGGCGTGGTCACCTACGTCCGGGTCATCGACGGCCGGATCAGCGCCCGGGACCGGATCAAGATGATGTCCACCGCCGCCGTGCACGAGCTGCTGGAGATCGGCGTCATCTCACCCGAGATGGTCAAGGCCGACGCGCTCGGCGTCGGCGAGGTGGGCTACCTGATCACCGGGGTGAAGGACGTCCGCCAGTCCCGGGTCGGCGACACCGTCACCATCAACGCCCGGCCGGCCACCGAGGCGCTCGGCGGCTACAAGGACCCGAAGCCGATGGTCTACTCCGGCCTCTACCCGATCGACGGCTCCGACTACCCCAACCTGCGCGAGGCGCTGGACAAGCTCAAGCTCAACGACGCCGCGCTCGACTACGAGCCGGAGACGTCGGGCGCGCTGGGCTTCGGCTTCCGCTGCGGCTTCCTGGGCCTGCTGCACCTGGAGATCATCCGGGAGCGGCTGGAGCGGGAGTACAACCTCGACCTGATCTCCACCGCGCCGAACGTGGTCTACCGGGCGATCACCGACGACGGTGAGGAGATCGTGGTGACCAACCCGAGCGAGTACCCCACCGGCAAGATCGCCGAGGTGTACGAGCCGGTGGTGCGGGCCACCGTGCTCACCCCGAACGACTACGTGGGCGCGGTGATGGAGCTGTGCCAGGGGCGGCGGGGCAGCCTGCTCGGCATGGACTACCTCTCCGCCGACCGGGTGGAGCTGCGCTACACCCTGCCGCTCGCCGAGATCATCTTCGACTTCTTCGACCAGCTCAAGAGCCGTACCAAGGGGTACGCCTCGCTGGACTACGAGCCCTCCGGCGAGCAGGCGTCCGACCTGGTCAAGGTGGACATCCTGCTGCACGGTGAGCCGGTGGACGCGTTCAGCGCGATCGTGCACAAGGACAAGGCATACAACTATGGCACGACGATCGCGGCGAAGCTGCGCAACCTGATCCCGCGCCAGCAGTTCGAGGTGCCGATCCAGGCGGCCATCGGCAGCCGGGTGATCGCCCGGGAGACCATCCGCGCCATCCGCAAGGACGTGCTCGCCAAGTGCTACGGCGGTGACATCAGCCGCAAGCGCAAGCTGCTGGAGAAGCAGAAGGAGGGCAAGAAGCGGATGAAGATGGTGGGCCGGGTCGAGGTCCCCCAGGAGGCCTTCATCGCCGCGCTCTCCTCGGACTCCGCCGACGCCAAGCCGGCCGGCAAGAAGTAGTCGGGCGCGTACGCCCGATCACGTCGGCCGCGCCCGCGCGGCCCAGCCGGTCCCGGTACCCCACGACGGCCGGCGGCCCCGGTGTTCCGACCGGGCCGCCGGCCGTCGGCACGCCCGCCCCCGGTGTCGTACGGAAGAATTTTTCCGCCCCCGTGCCACTGCCGGATCTGCCGGTGCGAGTGTCCTGAGCTGCGCGGACATCGACGGCCGGCAAACCGACGCAGCGGCGTCGGATCGACGTGCGGCGACATGTGGGGTGGTGAGTCGGTTTGGTTTTCCGGCGGGTCGGGAACCTAGCTGTCACGACAGGAACCACACATACCGTGTGACTCAATCTTCAGGAGGAGGGCGACCGTGGAGTTCACCGTCTGGGGCATCATCACCGCGCTCGTTGTTGGTCTCATCGTCGGCGCTCTGGGCCGTCTGGTCGTGCCGGGCCGCCAGAACATGCCGATCTGGCTGCACATGCTGATCGGTGTGGGCGCCGCTCTGCTGGGCACCGTGCTGGCCCGCGCGATGGGCATCGCCACGGAGACCGCCGGCATCGACTGGACCGAGCTGCTGGTGCAGGTCGTCCTCGCCGCCATCGCGGTGGCCCTGGTGGCCGGCGTGGGTCGCCGCCGCAGCGTCACCCACCGGTAAGTCAAGCGGCACCGCTGAGCGGGCGCCCGACCCCCACGGGGTCGGGCGCCCGCTGGCGTGCGGGGCCGGGTGGCGCGGGCCGTCGCCGGCGGCGGGCGGTCTAGACCAGATCGTTACCGGAGTCGGTTTGGAGATTCTCCGCTTCGGGAACCTATCGATCACCACAGCAACAAACACTCACCAACGACATATCTACTGAAGGAGGACGGCCGTGGAGTTCACCGTCTGGGGCATCATCACCGCGCTCGTCGTCGGTCTCATCGTCGGCGCTCTGGGTCGCCTGGTCGTGCCGGGCCGCCAGAACATGCCGATCTGGCTGCACATGCTGATCGGTGTGGGCGCCGCTCTGCTGGGCACCGTGCTGGCCCGCGCGATGGGCATCGCCACCCAGACCGCCGGCATCGACTGGACCGAGCTGCTGGTGCAGGTCGTCCTCGCCGCCATCGCGGTGGCCCTGGTGGCCGGCGTGGGCGGGCGTCGGGGGGTCACCCACCGGTGACCCCATCCGCCGGTCGGTGACCGACCGGCACGGACCAACTCAGCGGATGCCCGCCCCCGGACCGGGGGCGGGCATCCGCTTGTCCGGATGGCGACCGTCGATCCCGTCGGGTCGTCGCGGGGCCTGCCCGAGTGGCCCCCGCCTGCGATACGGTCGCCTCGCGCAACGCCCCGCCGTCCGCCGCCGCACCGTCGACGGTCCGCCCGCGCGGGGCGGCACCCACCCCCTGTCGTAAAGGAAATTTTCCTACTAGGGTGCGGCTGAGAAGGTTAATGCCGGACGGCGCGAGGGAGATGTGGCGTGAACAGGTGGAAGCGGCTGACCCCGGTCACCGCCGTCGTGGCCTCGGCCGTGATGGTGCTCGCCGGTTGCGGCGGTTCCGGCGACGACGAAGCCGCCGACGACAGCAAGCTGACGGTCTGGATGATGGGCGAGGGGAGCGACGCCCAGACCGCGTTCCTCGACGGCGTCGAGACCGAGTTCCGGCAGAAGCACCCCGACACCGACGTGGTGGTCCAGTACGTCCCCTGGCTGGAGGCGCCCAAGAAGTTCCAGGCGGCGCTCGCCGGCGGCGAGGGCCCCGACGTCACCGAACTGGGCAACACCGAGACCCAGGGCTGGGCGGCCCAGGAGGCGCTCGCCGACATCTCCGGCCGCTTCGGCGGCTGGGCCGAGGGCAAGGATGTGCTGCCCGATCTGGTGCGCAACGCCCAACTCGACGGCAAGCAGTACGGTGTCCCCTGGTACGCCGGGGTGCGCGCGGTCTACTACCGCACCGACTGGTTCGCCGAGGCCGGCGTGCAGCCGCCGAAGACCTGGGACGAGCTGGTCTCGGTCGCCAAGGCGGTGCAGGCCAAGAAGCCCGGCAGCTACGGCATCGCCCTGCCGGGCAACTCCGAGCTGCCGTTCTACTCCTTCCTCTGGGGTGCCGGCGGCGAGATCGCCACCGAGCAGGGCGGCACCTGGAAGTCCGGTTACACCAGCCCACAGGCGCAGCAGGCGGTGAAGTTCTGGACCGACCTGGTCACCGTGCACAAGGTGGCCCCGCCCGCCGCCGCCGGGTGGAACGAGATCGACGCCCGTACCCAGTTCGCCACGGGCAAGGCGGCGATGGCCTTCGCCGGCAGTTGGCAGGCCGGCGCGATCAAGAAGGACAACCCCGACATCGAGAAGGTCTGGGGGACCTTCCCCATCCCCGGCCCGGACGGCGGCCCGGCCCCCGCCTTCGCCGGTGGCTCGGACATCGCCCTCTGGCAGGACAGCGAGCGGCAGGACCTGGCCTGGGACTACCTCACCGTGCTGCTGAGCAAGAAGAACGCCAAGACGTTCGCCGGCAGCCTCGGCTTCTTCCCGGTCTACTCCGACCTCGTGCAGGGCGGCGACTACGCCGACGACAAGCTGATGGCGGCGTTCGCCAGCGCCATGCAGCGCACCCGGGTGACCCCGTTGACCCCGAAGTGGGTGGAGGTCAGCCGGACGAAGACGGTCACCCAGGCGATGAACAGCTCGGTCATCAAGGGCCAGAAGTCGGTGCAGCAGGCCACCGCCGACGCCGCCGCCGAGATGGAAAGCATCCTCAACGCCAAGTGAGCACCCTGACCGAGCACACCCCGACGGCCGCCGCCCGGGACACCCCCGCCCGGCGGCGGCCCCGGGTGGACCGCCTGCCGTACCTGCTCCTGCTGCCCTGCCTGGTCGTGATCGGGGTGCTGCTGCTCTGGCCGCTGGGCCAGGTGGTGACGATGTCGTTCTTCCGGCTGAACAGCGTCCGGCAGTTGCGCGGGGACCGGGAGTGGCCGTTCGTCGGGTTGGCCAACTACACCCAGATCCTCGGCGACCCGTTCTTCCGTACGGTGCTACGCAACACCGTGCTGTTCGCGGCGGCCAACGTACTGCTGACGATGGTGCTGGGCACCCTGGTCGGGCTGCTGCTGCACCGGCTCGGCCGGAAGATGGCCACCTTCGTCGCCAGCTGCGTGATGCTGGCCTGGGCCACCCCGGCGCTGACCGGCACGATCGTCTGGAAGTGGATCTTCGATGACACCTCCGGCCTGGTCACCTGGGCGTTCAACGCGCTGCCCGACGGGCTGTCGCAGGCGATCTTCGGCCGCACCGACTGGTCGGGCTACGGCTGGTTCAACTCACCCCTGTTGTTCTTCGCGATCCTGACCCTGGTGGTGGTCTGGCACTCGTTCCCGTTCATCGCGGTGAGCGTGCTCGCCGGGCTCAAGAGCGTGCCGAGTGAACTGCACGAGGCGGCCCGGGTCGACGGGGCCGGCCCGTGGACGGTGTTCTGGAAGATCACCTTTCCGCTGCTGCGGCCGGTCTTCGGCATCCTGGTGGTGCTCTCCACCATCTGGGACTTCAAGGTCTTCACCCAGCAGTTCGTGCTGGCCGGCGGCACCCAGGACCGGCCCACGTTCATGCTGTCGATCTACTCGTACGCCGAGGCGTTCTCCCCGCCGCCCAAGTACGGCGTGGGCTCGGCCATCGCGGTCATCCTCACGCTGATCCTGCTGGTGGTGACCGGCCTGTACGTCCGGATGGTGCTCAGACAGGAGGACGCGTCGTGAAGAAGATCGCCCTCAACGGCGCGGGCCTGCTGGTGGCGCTCTTCGCCGCCTTCCCGGTCTACTGGATGATCGCCACCTCGCTGAAGCCGAACCGGGAGATCTTCTCGGCCACCCCCCGGCCGGTCCCGGCCCACCCCACCCTGGAGCACTACCGGGAGATCCTCACCGGCAACCTGATCCCGGGTGTGACCTTCGGCGACTTCCTGCTCAACAGCGTGCTGGTGGCGGTCAGCACGGTCGTGCTCAGCGGCCTGGTGGCGCTGCTGGCCGCGACGGCGGTGGCCCGGTTCCGGTTCCGGCTGCGGACCACCTTCCTGATCATGCTGCTGGTGGTCCAGATGATCCCGCTGGAGGCGCTGGTCATCCCGCTGTTCCTGATGATCCAGCGGCTCGGCCTCTACAACACCCTGCCCAGCCTGATCCTCACCTACCTGGGCTTCTCGCTGCCGTTCGCGGTGTGGATGCTGCGCGGCTTCGTCGCGGCCGTGCCCAAGGAACTGGAGGAGGCCGCCGCCATCGACGGCGCGAGCCGCGCCCAGACCTTCCGCAAGGTCCTCTTCCCGCTGGTCGCGCCCGGCCTGGTGGCCACCAGCATCTTCTCCTTCATCACCGCCTGGAACGAGCTGATCTTCGCGTTGACCTTCGTCAACGACCAGAGCCGCTACACCCTGCCGGTCGCGATGACCTTCTTCTTCGGCCGGGACGACACCGCCTGGGGGTCGGTGATGGCCGCCTCCACCCTGTTCACCCTGCCCGTGATCATCTTCTTCCTGCTGGTGCAGCGCCGGATGGTCTCCGGTCTGGTCGCCGGCGCCGTCAAGGGCTGATCCGGGACGGCGACCGCCCGCGCCCGGCCGTACCCTGGGGCCATGACGGGCAGGGTGGCGGCGGTGAACCTCGGCGTGGTGACGCAGGCGCGGTGGGCGGGTGACGCGAGTGGACGCAGCGGCATCGACAAGCGGCCTGTCGACGGCCCGGTGCTGCTACGCGCCGACGGGGTGGCCGGTGACTTCATCGGCGAGCGGGCCCACCACGGCGGCCCCGAGCAGGCCGTCTACGCCTACGCGCAGGAGGACGCCGGCTGGTGGTCGGCCGAGTTGGGCCGTGACCTCCGCCCCGGCGGCTTCGGCGAAAACCTGACCACCTGGGCGGTCGACGTGACCGGCGCGGTGATCGGCGAACGCTGGGCGGTCGGCTCGGCGTTGCTCCAGGTCACCAAGCCGCGTACCCCGTGTACGACCTTCGCCGGCTTCTGGGGGGTGCCCGACCTGATCAAACGGTTCACCGTCCGGGCCACCCCCGGGGCATACCTGCGGGTGCTACGCGAGGGCGAGGTGAGCGCGGGTGACCCGGTGGAGGTGGTGGACCGGCCGGCGCACGGCGTCACCATCGGTGAGGTGTTCCGGGCCACCAGCCTGGAGCCGGAGCTGCTGCCCCGACTGCTCGACGTCCCCGAACTGCCCGAATCGACCCGGGCGAAGGTGCGTCGCCGGCTGAACGTCGCCGGCTGACCGGCCCACCGGCCGGCAGCTCGGCCGGGGTCGTCGCCGGCAGGTCAGGCGGGGTCGGCGAAGACCTCGGCCAGCACCCGTGCCCCGGTCGGCCGGCCGTCGGCGACCTTCGCCCACCGTCCGTTGTCGGCGTTCCACTCCAGCCCGTCGAAGCGCACCCGCTTCACCCCGTGGTCGGGGGCGTGCGAGACCAGCCAGTGCGCGTACCGCCAGCCGTCCCGGGCGTCCGCGGCGGGCACCGTCACGTCGGTCAGCTCGGCAACCGCACCGGCGTCGGGCAGGCCCCAGTCGAGGGTCAGGCCACGGGTCAGCTCGGCCGCCGCGGCCTGCCCGCGCATCACCGGGGTACGCCCCACCGTGCAGGCCACCGCGCCGGTCGCCTCGCCGAGCAGGGCCCGCGCCAGCACCTGCGACTCGTCGGCCCACTTCTGGTACGCGTTCGGGTACGCCGACCGCTGCACCGCCTGGGCCGCGTCGGTGACCTCCATCCGCTCCCAGCCGCGTACCTTCTTCAGCGCCTTGTAGAACCGGGCCGCCGCGTACCGCTGGTCGCGGATCTGCTCCGGGGTGCCCCAGCCCTGGCTGGGACGCTGCTGGAACAGGCCGAGCGAGTCGCGGTCACCGTGGGCGAGGTTACGCAGCCCCGACTCCTGGTAGGCGGTGGCGAGGGCGACCACCACGGCCTGTTCGGGCATCTGCCGCTGCATGCCGATCGCGGCGATGGTGGCCGCGTTGGCCATCTGGTCGGCGTCGAGCTTCACGGTGCCGTCGGCCTGGACGGTGCAGCTACGGCCGGCGACGGGAAGCCGGAACTCCCCGTCGAGTTGACGGACCCCCCAGCCCCCGACGATGGCGAACAACGCCACCACGACCCCGGCTGCCACGAATGTCCGCGTCCGCACCCGCACCTCCCGTTTCAACGTTCGCCAAGCGTACGTCGCCAACCGTCGGCCCCGGGTCGGTCGACCGGTTCACGTTCCCGCAGGAAATCAGAAGAAACCAGGTCAATCCCGGGGCACCCAGGCCGCGTCCCGCTTCTGTCGGAACGCCTCCACCCCCTCGCGGCCCTCGGCCGACAGGAAGTAGCCGGTGGACCGGGCGGACAGGTCGGCGACCTCCGCGCGCAGGTCCGTGGCGGCCGGGCGGCGCAGCAGCTCCTTCGTCCCGGCCAGCGCCCCGGGAGCGCCCCGGACCAGCGAGGCGCAGTACCCGGCCACCGCCGCGTCCAGCTCGGCGGCCGGCACGGCGGCGGTCACCAGCCCCACCTCGGCGGCCCGCCGGCCGTCGAAGGTGTCACCGGTCAGGTACAGCTCGGCGGCGGCCCGGGGGTGCAGCCGGGGCAGCACGGTCGCCGAGATCACCGCCGGGATCACCCCGATCCGCACCTCGGTGAAGGCGAACGTCGCCTCGGACGCGCAGACCGCCAGGTCGGCCGCCGCGATCAGGCCCAGGCCGCCGGCCCGGGCCGGCCCGGCCACCCGCGCCAGCACCGGCTTCGGGCACTCCCGCACCGCCACCAGCACGTCACCGAGTATCCCGGCCGGCACCGACCCGCTGGCGTACGCTGCCGCCGTCTCCTTCAGGTCGGCGCCGGAGCAGAACACCGGGCCGGTGTGGTCCAGCACGACCACCCGGACCGCGTCGTCGGCGATCGCCCCGGCGATCCCGGCCAGCAGCTCGGTCATCAGCGGGGTGGACAGCGCGTTGCGGTTGTGCGGGCTGTCCAGGGTGAGGGTGGTCACCCCACGGGCGGTGGCGACCCGCACGAGTCGGTCGGGAGAGGTCATGCCGGGCACACTAGTGGCCATGCCGGGCGTCCTTCCAGATGGTGAGACCGTTCCCGTCGACGGCGCGCTGCCCGCCACCGCTCTGCGGGAGGTCGGCGGGCGCGGCTTCGGCGTCTACCTGCACGTGCCGTTCTGCGCCAGTCGCTGCGGCTACTGCGACTTCAACACCTACACCGCAGCCGAGCTGGGCGGGGGTGTCGACCGCGAGTCGTACGCCGACACCGTGCTCGCCGAGCTGGCGCTCGCCGCCCGGGTGCTCGGCGGCACCCCACCGCCCCGGGTCGACACGGTCTTCGTCGGCGGCGGCACGCCGACCCTGCTGCCCGCCGACGACCTGGCCCGGCTGCTGGACGGCATCGACCGCACCTGGGGGCTGGCCGCCGACGCCGAGGTGACCACCGAGGCCAACCCCGAGTCGGTGACCCCGGAGTCGCTGAAGACCCTGCGGGCCGCCGGCTACACCCGGATCTCGCTGGGCATGCAGTCCGCCGCCGCCGGGGTGCTGGCCGTCCTCGACCGCAACCACCGCCCGGGACGCGCCGCCGAGGCCGCCCGGGAGGCCCGTGACGCCGGGTTCGACCACGTCAACCTCGACCTGATCTACGGCACGCCGGGGGAGCGCCCGGAGGACTTCGCCGCCTCGCTGGACCAGGTGGTCGCCGCCGGGGTCGACCACGTCAGCGCGTACGCCCTGATCGTGGAGGACGGCACCCGGCTGGCCGCCCGGATGCGGCGCGGCGAGCTGCCGTACCCCTCCGACGACGTGGCGGCGGACCGTTACCTGGCCGCCGAGGCCGCCCTCGACGCGGCCGGTTTCTCCTGGTACGAGGTCTCCAACTGGGCCCGCAGCGGGGCCGCCCGGTGCCGGCACAACCTGCTGTACTGGACCGGCGGCGACTGGTGGGGCCTCGGCCCGGGGGCGCACAGCCACGTCGGCGGGGTGCGCTGGTGGAACGTCAAACACCCCACGACGTACGCCCAGCGGCTCGCCGCCGGGCACTCACCCGGCCTGGCCCGGGAGATCCTCACCCCGACCGAGACGCACACGGAGGACGTGATGCTGCGCCTGCGGCTCGCCTCCGGGCTGCCGCTGGACGTGCTGGACGACGCGGGCCGGGCCGCCGCCGCGCGGGCGCTGGCCGACGGGTTGCTGGACCCGGTGGCGTACCCGCAGGGGCGGGCGGTGCTCACCCTGCGCGGCCGGCTGCTGGCCGACGCGGTGGTGCGCGACCTGCTGCCCTGAGCACGGTTGCGCCGGCCGCCACCCGCCGGGGTGCGCCGGAGTCGGCGGTGGTGCCCGACCGGCCGGGGGAGCGGCCGGTCGGGACTCACTTGATGAAGCTGGTGGACATCGGATAGCGGTAGGCCTGGCCCTCGTTGGCCTTCATGCCGGCGATGATCCCGAACAGGATCTGGATCACCACGACCGCGATGCTGGGCAGGAAGAACAGGCACCAGCTCACGAACAGCAGCACGAACGCGATGATCGACCAGAGGATCTGGAAGTTCAGCGCGGCCAGGGCCTGCGCCCGGACGGCCGGCGACTGCTGCCCGCGCACCAGGTAGGCGATCAGCGGGGCGACGAAGCCGAGCGGGCCGAAGCTGATCAGCGCACCGGCGGCCCCGCCGAAGTGTGCGACCAGCGTCCAGGTCTTGTCCTCGCTGTTGGCGTAGCCGCCGCCCGGTGCACCGTAGGTGCCGCCGGTCGGATATCCGCCGCCGGGCTGGGGATAACCACCCGCGCCGGGCGGGGGGTAGCCACCCGGCGGGGGGTAGCCACCCGCCGGCGGCTGGTCACCGGTGGGCGGCGGATACCCGCCGGGCGGGGGATACCCGCCCGCCCCCGGAGCGCCGGACAGTGGTGCGGTGGGCGGCTCGTATGGCGAGCCCTGGCCAGCGTTCGGGTCCGGCGGATAGCCGTCCCCCGCGCCGGGCGGGCGAGGTGGTTCAGTCATGCCCGCCACGGTAGGGGCTGCCGGCAAGGGTGCACCAGAGCGACACTGGTGAGGTTGGCCTCGACGCTGCGTCAGCGCCGGGATCCGCCGGGGCGGGCGCACCGACGGTCCGTCCTGATCATCGCGGCGGCGGTACTGCCGACGTAGACTGGCACTCGCTACAGTCGAGTGCCAGAGTGCTTGCCCGGGTGCGCAAGCGCCCGGGGCGACGTGCGTCAGGAGGTGGGAGATGGGTCTCGACGACCGCAAACTCGCCGTGCTGCGGGCGATCGTCGAGGACTACGTCGCCACGCAGGAGCCCGTCGGCAGCAAGACGCTCGTCGAGCGGCACCAGCTCGGGGTCTCCCCGGCGACGGTCCGCAACGACATGGCGGTCCTGGAGGAGGAGGGCTACATCCGGCAGCCGCACACCAGCGCCGGCCGGGTCCCCACCGACCGGGGCTACCGCCTCTTCGTCGACCGGCTCTCCCGGGTCAAGCCGCTCAGCCCGGCCGAACGCCGGGCCATCGAGCGCTTCCTGGTCGGCGCGGTCGACCTCGACGACGTGGTGCACCGCACCGTACGCCTGCTGGCACAGCTCACCCGACAGGTCGCCGTGGTGCAGTACCCGTCGCTGGCCCGCTCGTCGGTGCGCCACCTGGAACTGGTGCCGATCTCCACCACCCGGCTGATGCTGGTCATGATCGCCGACACCGGGCGGGTCGAGCAGCGGCTGGTCGAGCTGGCCGCGCCGGTGCCCGCCGACGACGTCCTCGACCTGCGCCGGCTGGTCAACGAGAAACTGGTCGGGAGTCGGTTGTCCGACACTCCGCCGCTGGTGCAGGCGCTCGTCGACGAGAGTGCGCCACACCTGCGCGGCGCGATGACCACCCTGTCCACGGTGCTGCTGGAGACCCTGGTGGAACGCACCGAGGAGCGGCTGGCGCTGGCCGGCACCGCCAACCTCACCCGGGGTGGCCTACTCGACTTCCAGGGCTCGCTGCGACCCATCCTGGAGGCGCTCGAAGAGGAGGTCGTGCTGCTCAAGCTGATCGGCGAGGCGCAGCCGAGCACCACCCGGGTGCTGATCGGCGACGAGAACGAGGTCGACAATCTCCGGGCCGCCTCGGTGGTCAGCACCGGGTACGGCCCGGGCACCACCATCGTCGGTGGGCTGGGCGTGCTCGGCCCGACCCGGATGGACTACCCCGGCACCATCGCCACGGTCAGGGCCGTGGCACGCTACGTGGGCGAGCTGCTGGCCCAGAACTGACCAGTCCGGGCCGGCGGCCGGCTCCGGCCGCCGACCGGCGCAAACGCGAGACGAACATGAGGACACGGAACGCAGTGGCCAGGGACTACTACGGCATTCTCGGGGTGAGCCGGGAAGCCTCCGACGACGAGATCAAGCGCGCCTACCGCAAGCTGGCGCGGCAGTTCCACCCGGACGTCAATCCGGACCCGGAGGCACAGGAGAAGTTCAAGGACATCAACGCCGCGTACGAGGTCCTCTCGGACGACCGGAAGCGGCAGATCGTCGACCTGGGCGGCGACCCGCTCGCCCCGGGCGGCGGGGGCGCCGGCGGCCCGGGTGGTCCCGGCGGGGCGGGCCCGTTCGTCGGCTTCCAGGACATCATGGACGCCTTCTTCGGCGGTGCGGCCGGTGGCTCGCGGGGTCCACGGCCGCGTACCCGGCCCGGTGCCGACGCGATCCTGCGGCTGGAACTGGACCTGCACGAGACCGCCTTCGGCGTCGAAGCCCCGATCACGGTGGACACCGCCGTGCTCTGCACCACCTGCTCCGGAGCGGGCACCGCGGCCGGCACCCACCTGGCGACCTGCGAGGCGTGCGGCGGCCGGGGCGAGGTGCAGTCGGTGCAGCGCACCTTCCTCGGCCAGGTCGTCTCGGCCCGGCCGTGCACCGTCTGCCAGGGCTACGGCACCACCATCCCGCACCCCTGCCCGACCTGCGCCGGCGACGGCCGGGTGCGGACCCGCCGCTCGCTGACCGTCAAGATCCCGGCCGGGGTGGAGGACGGCATGCGCATCCGGCTCGCCCAGCAGGGCGAGGTCGGCCCGGGTGGCGGCACCGCCGGTGACCTCTACGTCGAGATCCACGAGCGGCCGCACGACGTCTACTCCCGCAAGGGCGACGACCTGCACTGCCGGGTCACCGTCCCGATGACGGCCGCCGCGTTGGGTACCCGGCTCACCATCAAGACGCTGGACAGCGACGAGACCGTCGACGTCAAGGCCGGCACGCAGCCGGGCAGCACGCTGCGGCTGCGCGCCCGGGGCGTACCGCACCTGCGCGGCACCGGCCGGGGCGACCTCTACGTCCACCTCGACGTGCGTACCCCGACCAAGCTCGACGCCGACCAGGAGAAGATGCTGCGGGACTTCGCCAAGACCCGGGGCGAGGAGGTCGCCGAGCTGAGCAAGCAGGGCGGCTTCTTCTCCCGGATGCGCGACGCCTTCAACGGCCACGCGTGACGGGTCGGGCTGACCGGCCGGCCTCCTCCGGTCGGGCTGTTGTGGTCGGGTCCCGTGCGGTTTCGTGCCGGTCGGCTCGTCCCGGTCGGGGCGTCCCGGTCGGCCGGAGTCCCGGGTGGCTCCCCGGCCGGCCGGGCCGGTTAGCCTGATCGGCGTGTCCGCGCCGCTGTTCCTGGTCGAGTCGCTGCCCCCCGCCGACCAGGTCACCCTGGACGGCCCCGAGGGGCACCACGCCGCGACCGTGCAACGGCTGCGCGTCGGCGAGGAACTGCTGCTCGCCGACGGGCGGGGCGGCACCGCCACCGCTGTGGTCACCGCCGTCGGCCGGGGTGCCCTCGACCTCACCGTCACCTCCCGGGGGTACGTCGACGCGGACGTCCCCCGGCTGGTGGTGGTGCAGGGCATCGCCAAGGGTGACCGGGGCGAGTTGGCAGTCCAGGCGATGACCGAGGTCGGAGTGGACGAGATCGTGCCCTGGGCGGCGTCCCGCTCGGTGGCGCAGTGGCGCGGTGACCGGGGCGTACGGGCCCGGGAGAAGTGGGTGGCGACGGCCCGGGAGGCGGCCAAACAGGCCCGCCGGGCGTGGCTGCCGGTGGTGGCCGGCTCCCCGGACGAGTCCACCGCCATGGTGGCGCGTCGGATCGCCGGGGCGGGCACGGCGTTCGTCCTGCACGAGGAGGCCGAGGAGCGGCTCACCACGGTCGACCTGCCGAGCGCCGGCGAGATCGTCCTGGTCGTCGGGCCCGAGGGCGGCATCGCCCCGGCCGAGCTGGCCACCTTCACCGATGCGGGTGCCCGCCCGGTACGCCTGGGCCCCTCGGTCCTGCGTACCTCCACCGCCGGCCCCGCCGCCCTGGCCGTCCTCTCCACCCGCCTCACCCGCTGGTAACACCCCACCCCACCCCACGCTGCCCTCCCGCCTCGCCCCCGACCTGCCCTGGTGATCAAGAGGTTTGCGTCATCGCCGGGCCGATTCGTGCCGCAAACTTCTTGGTCACCGTCCCATTGGTGCCGTCTGCTGGCGGTGTCTTCGGTGATCAAGAGGTTTGCGTCATCGCCAGCCCCATTCCTGCCCCAAACTTCTTGGTCACCGCGCCCGCACCGCCGCCCCCTGGTGGTGTGCCCCGTGATCAAGAGGTTCGCGTCATCGGCCGGCCGGATTCTGACGCGAACCTCTTGATCACCGGGGGGAACGGCGGGGCGGGGGTAGCGGGGGAGGGCGGGGAGGGGGCGGGGGAGGGGAGTGGGGTGGTCTTTAGAGTGGGGGGATGGGAGCCGACTGTCTGTTCTGCCGCATCGTCGCCGGGGAGATTCCGGCCACCATAGTCAAGGAGACCGCCACCACCCTGGCCTTCCGTGACATCGGGCCGAAGGCGCCGGTGCACGTGCTGATCATCCCCAAGGAGCACTACGCCGACGTGGCGACGCTCGGCCAGGGTGACCCGGGGCTGGCCGGTGAGGTGCTGGCCACCGCGGCGGCGGTGGCCGAGGACGAGGGGCTGACCGGGGACGGCTTCCGGCTGATGTTCAACACCGGCCCGTACGGCGGCCAGGAGGTCTTCCACGTGCACGCCCACCTGCTCGGCGGCGCGCCGCTGGGCCCGATGCTGGCCCGGGACCTGGTGTGACGTCGACGGTCGACGGGGAAACCGACCCGGGCGGCGACGGGGACCCGAGCGGCGACGGGGCGCGGGTACGGCGTCGGCTGGAACGGATGGTCCGGGGCGCCCAGGCGCAGGCCCGGGTGCCCGCGCTGGCGGTGGCGCTGCACCGGGCCGACGGTCCGCTCTGGAGCTTCGAGGTCGGCGGCACCGGTAACGACACCGTCCTCGGCCCGGCGAGCCGGTTCCGGATCGGCTCGGTCACCAAGACCTTCACCGCCGTGCTGATCATGCAGTGCCGCGACGACGGGCTGCTCGACCTGGACGACCCGCTGGGCCGGCACCTCGACCTGCCCGCGCACGGCGAGCTGACCGTACGCCGGTTGCTGTCGCACACCGCCGGGCTGCAACGCGAGCCGTACGGCGACGTCTGGGACACGCTGCGCGCGCCGCAGGTGGACGAGTTGGTCGCCGACCTGGCCCGGGTCGAGCGGGTGCTGCCCACCGGCCGCCGCTACCACTACTCGAACCTGGGCATGGCGCTGCTCGGCCGGCTGGTCGGCACGTTACGCGGCGGCACCTGGGCCGAGGTGCTCGCCGACCGGGTGCTCACCCCGCTGGGGCTGGCCGACACCTCGGTCGACCCGGGGCCGCAGGCGGTGACCGGCTTCCTGGTCGACGCGTACTCCGATGAGGCGCATCCGGAGCCGCCGACCGACTTCGGGGCGGTCGGGCCGGCCGGCCAACTGTGGAGCACCGCGACGGACATGGCCCGCTGGGCGGCGTTCCTGGCCGACCCGGCCGCGCTGGACCCGACCGGGGCGGTGCTCGCCGCGACGACGCTGGACGAGATGCGCTGGCCGGTGACCACCACCGACGAGACGACCTGGAGGGCCGGCTTCGGGCTCGGGCTGATCCTGGTCCCGTACCCCGACCGGGTGGTGCACGTGGGGCACGACGGCGCGATGCCTGGCTTCCTGGCGGGCGTCTACGGCCGGCGCGGCGGGGACGGCACCCCCGGCGCGATGGGCTGCGCGGTGCTCGCCTCCTCCGGCACCGCCGCCGAGGTGCTGGAACTGCCGCACCGGCTGCTCGCCGCCTCGGTCGAACACGCCCCGGCGGAGATCGTGCCGTGGCAGCCGGGCCCGGGTGCGCCCGGCCCGCTGCGCGGGGTGCTGGGTCGCTGGTGGGGCGAGGGCTTCGAGTACGTCTTCTCCTGGCACGACGGGGCGTTACGGGCCCGCGGCGCGGACGATCCGGCGGGGCGACCTCCGGCGGTGTTCGCGCCGACGCCGCACTCGCCTGACGTGTTCCGGACGGTCTCCGGGCGGGAGGTCGGGGAGTTGCTGCGGCTCACCCGTGACGCCGACGGGACGGTGGTCGCGATGCACTGGGCCACCTACCGCTTCACCCGCCACCAGGAGACCTTCGACCGGTACGACTTCCGGGCCTGACCGGCCGGCCCCTCGACCTCGACCGCCAGCCTCCGGCCCGACGCCGGCTCCCGGGCCGGACCCGCCGGCTCCCGGGCCGGACCCGCCGGCTCCCGGGCCGGACCCGCCGGCTCCCCGGGCCGGTGCCGGTCGCTGGACGGGCCGGGAGGCCGCTACGACCACCCGGTCCGCCCGGGCGGAAAAAGTGACACGGTGCCGCCGGTGCCGAGCGGATACGATGGGAGTATCGTCCGCACGCCGCGCCAGCAGGGCACGGCGCGAGATGGAAGCAGGTGGCGCAGGGCCCCACGGCCCGACCTATGACCGGCACCTCACCTCCCGGCCCGCCCCGGGTGCAGACCAGGATCACGGTTCCCGACGCCAAGATCATGGTCAACCTGCTCGGCGCGGGCGACGAGATCCTGCGACTCGTCGAACGTTCGGTCACCAGCGACGTGCACGTACGCGGTAACGAGATCACCATCACCGGTGCGCCCGCGGACAACGCGCTCGCCGAGCGCCTCTTCAGCGAGCTGCTCGAACTGATCGAGAAAGGCGAGACCCTGACCACTGACGCTGTCCGGCGTACCGTCGGCATGCTCGAACAGGGTGGCACCGAGCGGCCCGCCGAGGTGCTCACCCTCAACATCCTCTCCCGGCGCGGGCGCACCATCCGCCCCAAGACGCTGGGCCAGAAGACGTACGTCGACTCGATCGACGCGAACACGATCGTGTTCGGCATCGGCCCGGCCGGCACCGGCAAGACCTACCTGGCGATGGCGAAGGCCGTCCAGGCGCTCCAGGCCAAGCAGGTCAGCCGGATCATCCTGACCCGTCCGGCGGTCGAGGCGGGCGAGCGGCTGGGCTTCCTGCCGGGCACCCTGAACGAGAAGATCGACCCGTACCTGCGCCCGCTCTACGACGCGCTGCACGACATGCTCGACCCGGAGTCCATCCCGAAGCTGATGGCCGCCGGCACCATCGAGGTGGCGCCGCTGGCGTACATGCGGGGTAGGACGTTGAATGACGCGTTCATCATCCTGGACGAGGCGCAGAACACCACGCCCGAGCAGATGAAGATGTTCCTCACCCGGCTCGGCTTCGGTTCCAAGATCGTGGTGACCGGTGACGTCACCCAGGTGGACCTTCCGGGCGGGACGGCCAGCGGGCTGCGGGTGGTCCGGGAGATCCTGGGCCACGTCGAGGACGTGCACTTCGCGCAGCTCTCCAGCGCGGACGTGGTCCGGCACCGGCTGGTCGGTGAGATCGTCGACGCGTACGCCCGCTGGGACGAGCGGGAGAACCAGCAGGCGCAGGCCGTGCACGCCGTGCCGGGGCGGACCGCCCAGGGCGGCCGGGCCGGCCGACGCCGCTAACCAACGGGCCGGCCGACGCCGCCAACCAACCAGAGGAAGACAGTTGTCCATCGAGATCGCCAACGAGTCCGGTGCCGAGGTCGACACCGACGCGGTGCTCGCCGTGGCCCGGCACGCCCTCGACGAGATGGGGGTCAACCCGCTCGCCGAGCTGTCCGTGCTGCTTGTCGACATCGGCTACATGACCGAGCTGAACCATCGTTGGATGGGCGGCGACGGCCCCACCGACGTGCTCGCCTTCCCCATGGACGAGGGCAGCGTCGACCACGGCCCGGGGGAGAGCGCCCCGGCCGGCGGTGAACCGGCCCTGCTCGGCGACATCGTGCTCTGCCCGGAGGTGGCGGCCAAGCAGGCGGCCACCGCCGGGCACAGCGCGGCCGACGAGCTGCACCTGCTCACCGTGCACGGGGTGTTGCACCTGCTCGGCTACGACCACGCCGAGCCGGAGGAGGAGCGGGAGATGTTCGCCCTCCAGGCCCGGCTGCTGGCCAGCTGGCGGTCGACCCGGTCCCGGTGATGGACATAGTCGCGGCCGGTCCGACCGCCGGCCTTCCCGATCTTCAGCTGATCTTCTTCGCGGCCGGGCTGGTGGTGCTCGCCGGGCTGATCGCGATGACCGAGGCCGCGCTGGCCGCGGTCTCCCCGGCCCGCGCCGCGGAGCTGGCCCGCGACGGGGCGCGCGGCGCGCGTACCCTGCAGGCCGTCGCCGGTGACGTGGTCCGCCACCTCAACCTGTTGCTGCTGCTCCGGCTGCTCGCCGAGCTGACCGCCACCACCCTGGTCGCCCTGGTCGCGGTGGACAGCTTCGGCGCGGGCTGGCGGGCGGCGCTGGTGACCGCCGGGGCGATGACCGTGGTCAGCTTCGTGGTGGTGGGGGTGGCCCCGCGCACCCTGGGTCGGCAGCACGCGTACGCGGTGGGCCGGGCGGTGGCGCCGCTGGTGCGCTGGCTGGGTCGGGCGCTGAATCCGCTGGCCTCGCTGCTGATCCTGATCGGCAACGCGGTCACCCCGGGGCGCGGGTTCCGGGAGGGGCCGTTCGCCACCCAGGTCGAGCTGCGGGAACTGGTCGACCTGGCCGAGCAGCGGGGGGTGGTGGAGCACGGCGAACGCCAGATGATCCACTCGGTTTTCGCGCTCGGCGACACCATCGCCCGGGAGGTGATGGTGCCGCGCACCGAGATGGTGTGGATCGAGGAGGGCAAGACCCTCTCCCAGGCGTTGGCGCTGTTCCTGCGCTCCGGGTTCTCCCGTATCCCGGTGATCGGCGAGAGCGTCGACGACGTGCTCGGCGTGCTCTACCTCAAGGACCTCATCAGGCGTACCCGGGGTGGTGACCTGCGGGCCCACCAGACGCCGGTGGCCGAGCTGATGCGGCCGGCGACGTTCGTGCCGGAGTCCAAGCCGGTCGACGACCTGCTGTCGGAGATGCAGGCCGCCCGCAACCACCTGGTCATCGTCGTCGACGAGTACGGTGGCACCGGCGGCCTGGTCACCATCGAGGACATCCTGGAGGAGATCGTCGGCGAGATCACCGACGAGTACGATGTCGAGCGCCCGCCGGTGGAGCACCTGGCTGACGGCGCGGTGCGGGTCACCGCCCGGCTGCCGGTGGAGAACCTGGGCGAGTTGTTCGACACCGAGCTGCCCACCGACGAGGTGGAGACGGTCGGTGGTCTGCTGGCGCAGGCCCTGGGGCGGGTGCCGATCCCGGGTGCCGACGCCGAGGTGGCCGGCCTCAAACTGGTCGCCGAGGGCACTACCGGCCGACGTAACCGGATAGACACCGTGCTGGTCAGCCGGGTGCCGTCGGACGGTCCCGATTCCCGTGACGGTCAACACAGCACCGAGGAGAGGCAACCCGCCGATGCCTGAGACACCCGTCGAGCCGGCCGCCCGGCCCACCCCGTCCGATCCGGCCGGGTTGAGCGCCGAGGACGGCAAGCTGGTCGTGCTGGCCCGTGGCGCCCGTGCCCGGGTGGCCGCCGTGGAGGGCGCGGCGGTCCGCGACCAGGACGGCCGGACGTACGCGGCGGCGAGTGTCGCGCTGCCCTCGTTGACGGTGACGGCATTGCAGCTCGCGGTGGCGTCGGCGGCGGCGGCCGGGGCGAGCCGGTTGGAGGCGGCGGTGGTGGTGACCGAGGCGTCGACGTTGGACGGGGCGGGTCACGCCGCGGTCCGGGACCTGTCCGCCGACGCGCCGATCCACGTGGCCGCGCCGGACGGCACGGTCCTGGGCACGGTGATCGAGTGACCGGCGTGGAGCAGCGGCCGTACCGGGCGGGTTTCGGGTGTTTCGTCGGGCGGCCGAACGCCGGCAAGTCGACCCTGACCAACGCGATCGTCGGCACCAAGATCGCGATCACCTCCAACAAGCCGCAGACCACCCGGCACGTCATCCGGGCCGTGCTGCACCGGCCGGATTCGCAGTTGGTGCTGGTCGACACCCCGGGCCTGCACCGGCCGCGCACCCTGCTCGGCGAACGCCTCAACGACCTGGTGCGCACCACCTGGACGGAGGTCGACGTGATCGGCCTCTGCATCCCGGCCGACGAGCCGGTGGGCCGGGGCGACCGGTTCATCAGCGGCGAGCTGAGCGAGTTGAAGGCCACCGTGCTCGCCGTGGTCACCAAGACCGACCTGGTGGACAAGCGGCGGCTGGCCGAGCAGTTGCTCGCGGTCAGCGAGCTGGCTGACTTCGCCGCCGTGGTGCCGGTCAGCGCGGTCTCCGGGCACCAGGTGGACACCCTGGTCGACGTGATGACCGGTCACCTGCCGCCGTCGCCGCAGCTGTATCCGGACGACATGCTCACCGACGAGCCGGAGCAGGTGCTGGTCGCCGAGCTGATCCGGGAGGCGGCGCTGGAGGGGGTCCGCGACGAGCTGCCGCACTCGATCGCCGTGGTGGTGGAGGAGATGATCCCCGAGGGGCAGCTCATGAAGATCTACGCCGACGTCTACGTCGAGCGGCCCAGCCAGAAGGCGATCGTGCTGGGTCACCGGGCCAGCCGGCTCAAGGAGGTCGGCACCACCGCCCGTAAGCAGATCGAGGAGCTGCTCGGCACCCGGGTCTATCTGGACCTGCACGTCCGGGTGGCCAAGGAGTGGCAGCGCGATCCGAAGCAGTTGCGCAAGCTCGGGTTCTGATCGCGTGCGGCTGGTGGAATTCGGACCCTGATATGGGAAGTTTCACGTCAGGTACCGATTAGCAGCGGTTTCACAGGTCGGGTGCGCAGGGTAGGGGACGTCCATCTGTCCCCCACATAGATGCAGCCTGATGCGTAACCGATATCTGGATCTGCTCCGGTTCCTGGCCATCGTCCGGGTCGTGGTCTACCACGTCACCGGGCTGGCCTCGCTGACGCTTGTCTTCCCGGCCATGTCGGTCATGTTCGCCCTGGCCGGATCGCTGATGGCCGCGTCGCTGGACCGCTCCGGCGTGCCTGCGGTCGGGCGTCGGCTGCGTCGGCTGCTGCCCTCGCTGTGGGTGGTGGCGGCGGTCTTCGTCCCGGCGATGCTGCTCACCGGCCTGGTGTTCACCCCCCGGGTGGTGCTCTGGCTGTTCCCGGTCGCCGACCCGCCCGCCAACTACTGGGGTGGGCTGGCGCTCAGCCCGATCTGGTACCTGCGGGACTACCTGTGGTTCGTGCTCGTCTCCCCGGTGGCGCTGTGGCTGTTCCGGCGGGCGCCGCTGCCCACCCTGGCCGCCCCCTACCTGCTGCTGATCGCGATCGAGGCGGATCTGTTCACCACCACCTCGGCGGTGCTGCAGCACTTCGGCCTGTACTTCGGTGCCTGGCTGCTCGGCTTCGCCCACCACGACGGGTTGCTGCGCCGGCTGGCCGGCCGGGTGCTGGTGCCGGCGGCGCTGCTGCTGGCCGGGGTCGGTGCCGGCTGGATCCTCACCCACCCCGGGCCGCGCGGCTACGACCTCAACGACATTCCGCTGGGCAACGCCCTGTGGTCGGCGGCATTCATCCTGGTGGTCATCGGCCGGGCCCCGGCCACCGCCGCCTGGGTGGACCGCAACCTGATCGTCAGCCGGCTGGTGACGATCGTGAACCGGCGCGCGTTGACCGTCTACCTGTGGCACATGCCCTTCGTGGTGGCGCTCACCCCGCTGGTCGGGCTGGTCGGCTGGTCATCCCGCGACCCGTGGGGGCTGGCCATCCGGGTGGTGCTGGTCTTCCTCCTGGTCGGCGTGGTGACCCTGCTGGTCGGCTGGGTCGAGGACGTGGCGGCCCGCCGCCGCCCCGAGCTGGTCCCCGGCCGGCGGCCGGCCCGACCGGTGCCGGCGACGCCCGTCGTCCCGGCCCCCCGGACACCCGGGGCCGACACCGTCGAGATCAGGGCCCGCTGAGGTACGCCGGGACGCCTCACCGCTGTACGACCGTCACGTTCCCGCTGTCGGCCTCCAGGTCCAGCACCAGCGACGCCGTCGGATCGTTGGTCACCCCGATCTCGGCCTCCCCCGAGTCGACGTTCGACTTCACCCGGTAGCGGCCCGCCGGCACCGTCAGCTCGACGTCCCCGCTGCCGGCGTGGGCCCGGGCCGAGGCCGCGGTGCTCAGCACGAGCGTGATGTTGCCGGAGTCGGTCGTGGCCGAGACGTCGCCGCCGAGCCGGGTACCGGTGACGTCACCCGAGGACGCCCGCAGGTCGACCGGGCCGGCGACGTTGAGCACCTCGATGTTGCCCGAGCCGGTCTCGGCCCGCACCGGGCCGCTGGCGTCGGCGATCCGCAGGTTGCCCGAGCCCAGGGAGAAGTCGACCGACCCGATCTTGGCCAGCTCGACGTCACCGGAGCCGGTCTCGCCCTGCACCCGCACCCCGGGCGGGGCGGTCACCTCGTACGACACCGAGCAGCGGGGGCCGCAGCCGGTGTCCAGCATCAACTCGTCGCCGGTGATCTGGTACGTGGTGTCGGGCTGGTCGCCCTGGTAGCGGAGCACCCGCTTGACGCGTACGCCGGTGGCCGGGCCGGTGGCCCGCACCACGACGTCCCCGGAGCCGGGCCGGACGGTGATCCGGGCGATCGTCGCCGCCTCGGTGGTGTCGAAGTCCAGCCGCCGGAACGCGAGTGTGTCGCACCCGGTGGCGAGGATGAGGGCGGCGGTCGCGCCGAGGGCGACCGCGCTGCGGGGAAGTGCCATGACCAGCAACCTACGACCGTCGTACCCCGGCGCACATCCGGGGCGCAGCGCCGGGCCACCCCGATCCGACCCTGATTTCCCACCCCGAGAGAGAATGACCCGATGGCCGGGTACCGCCGACAGCTCTACCGCGACGACGCGGTGGTGCTGCGTGTGCAGAAGCTGGGCGAGTCCGACCGGATCATCACGCTGCTGACCCGCCGGCACGGCCGGCTGCGCGCGGTGGCCCGGGGGGTACGCCGCACCACCAGCAAGTTCGGTGCCCGGCTGGAACCGTTCGGGCACGTCGACCTCCAGCTCGCCGGGGACCCGAAGGGCAACACCGGCAGTTCGCTGCACAGCGTCAGCCAGGTCGAGGGGATCGACCTGTACGGCAAGCGTTTCCTCGGGGACTACCCCCGGTACACGGCGGCGAGCGCGATCGCGGAGACCGCCGAACGCCTCACCCCGGTCGAGCGGGAGCCGTCGCTGCGGCTGTTCCAGCTCACCCTCGGCGCGCTCAAGGCGCTGTCCCGGGGCGAGCACGCCACCACGCTGGTGCTCGACGCGTACCTGCTGCGCGGGATGAGCCTCGCCGGGTGGGCGCCGGCGTTGACCGCCTGCGCGGTCTGCGGCACCCCGGGGCGGCACCGGGCGTTCTCCGTACCGGCCGGGGGTGCGGTCTGCCCGGACTGCCGGCCGCCCGGCGCGGCCCACCCCGCGCCGGCCACCATCGACCTGATGTCCGCCCTCACCAGCGGCGACTGGCAGGTCGCCGACGCCACGGCCACCGGGGTACGCCGGGAGTGCAGCGGCCTGGTCGCGGCGCACCTGCAGTGGCACCTGGAACGCGCGCTACGCTCGCTGCCGCTGGTCGACCGGGACGGCCCGCCGCACACCGGCCCGGCCGGCGGCGTGCCGGCCGGGGATGACGGCGGTGCGCCGGGTGGCCACCGGGGTGGCCGGGTGCTGCCGCCCCGGGTCGGTGTGGAGGGTGTGGACAGGGAGATGACCGAGTGATCCGATCGTTGAGGTCCGGCCGGCGGGAGCCGGTGCCGCCGACCCCGCACCCGTCGGGGGCACGTCCGCCGGCGCTGCCTGCGGAGGCGTTGCCGAAGCACGTCGCGGTGGTGATGGACGGCAACGGCCGCTGGGCCAAGGAGCGCGGCCTGCCCCGCACCAAGGGCCACGAGCAGGGCGAATACAGCCTCTTCGACACTGTCGAGGGGGCGATCGAGCTGGGCGTGCCCTACCTGTCGGCGTACGCCTTCTCCACCGAGAACTGGCGGCGCTCGCCCGACGAGGTCCGGTTCCTGATGGGCTTCAACCGGGACGTCATCCGCCGCCGCCGCGACCAGCTCGTCGACCTGGGGGTGCGGGTGGTGTGGTCGGGGCGGGCCGGTCGGCTGTGGAAGAGCGTCATCGCCGAGTTGCAGACCGCCGAGGAGATGTCCCGGGGCAACTCGACGCTGACCCTCCAGTTCTGCGTCAACTACGGCGGCCAGGCCGAGATCGCCGACGCCGCCGCCGCGATCGCCCGGGAGGTGGCCGCCGGCCGGCTCGACCCGGACCGGATCACCGAGAAGACCGTGGCGAAGTACCTCTACCACCCGGAGGTCCCCGAGGTGGACCTCTTCCTGCGCCCCTCCGGCGAGGAACGGATCTCCAACTTCATGCTCTGGCAGTCGGCGTACGCGGAGCTGGTGTTCCTGGACACCCTCTGGCCGGACTTCGACCGCCGCCACCTCTGGTACGCCTGCGAGCTGTACGCCAAGCGGGACCGCCGCTTCGGTGGCGCGCTGCCCAACCCGGTCGCCCCGCCGCGCTGACCGGGCCACGGCTGTCGGCGCGCGTGTGCCGCTGACCACCTGTCGGCCCGACCGTCTCCGGTCGACCGACGAGGACGCCGGCCCCGATACGTCGGAACGCCCCGCCGGACCGGTGTCGGACCGGTCCGGCGGGGCGTCGACGTGCCGTCGTGGCCCCGGACGGGCGTGCCGCCCGGTGGCCGGTGCGGTGCGGACACCGCACCGGCGTCGAGCAGGTGTGGTCAGCCGGCCACTTCGGAGCGGTCGGCGGTCGCCCACAGGGTGTGGAACGCGCCCTCCCGGTCGACCCGGTGGTAGGTGTGCGCGCCGAAGTTGTCCCGCAGGCCCTGGATCAGGGCCGCCGGCAGCCGCTCCGCGCGCAGCGCGTCGAAGTAGGCCAGCGACGAGGAGAAGGCCGGGGTGGGCACGCCGGCCCGCGCCGAGTCCGCCACCACCCGCCGCCAGCTCGGCACGCCGTCGCTCACCGCTTCGGCGAAGTACGGGGCGACCAGCAGCGTCGGCAGCTCCGGCTGCGAGTCGTACGCCTCCCGGATGCGGTCCAGGAAGCGGGCCCGGATGATGCAGCCGCCCCGCCAGATGGTGGCGGTGCCGCCCAGGTCGATGTCCCAGTGGTACTCGCGGCTGCCGGCCCGGATCTGGTCGAAGCCCTGCGCGTACGCGACGATCTTGCTGGCCAGCAGCGCCCGGCGGACGTCCTCGACGAACGCGTCCCGGTCCTCGACCTGCCACTTCTCGCCCGCGTCGCCGAAGGTGCGGCGGGCCGCCTCACGCTGGCCGGCGTGCCCGGACAGCGACCGGGCGAAGGTCGCCTCGGCGATGCCGGTGATCGGGATGCCCAGGTCGAGGGCGATCTGCACCGTCCAGCGGCCGGTGCCCTTCTGCTCGGCCTGGTCGAGCACCACGTCGACGAACGCCTTGCCGGTGGCGGCGTCGGTGTGCGCCAGCACGTCGGCGGTGATCTCGATGAGGAACGACTCCAGCTCGCCGGTGTTCCACTCCCGGAAGATCTCCGCGATCTCCGCCGGGGTCGCCCCCAGCCCGGCCCGCAGCAGGTCGTACGCCTCGGCGATGAGCTGCATGTCGGCGTACTCGATGCCGTTGTGGACCATCTTGACGAAGTGGCCGGCGCCGTCGGGGCCGACGTGCTGGCAGCACGGGACGCCGTCCACCTGCGCGGCGATCTTCTCGAACATCGGCCCGAGCTTCTGGTAGGACTCCGCCGAGCCGCCCGGCATGATGCTCGGCCCGAGCAGCGCGCCCTCCTCGCCGCCGGAGACGCCGGTGCCGACGAAGTGCAGCCCGTGCTCGCGCAGCGTCTCCTCCCGGCGGCGGGTGTCGGCGAAGTGCGCGTTGCCGGCGTCGACGACGATGTCGCCCTCCTCCAGCAGCGGCACCAGCTCGTCGATGACGGCGTCGGTGGGGGCACCCGCCTTGACCATGACGATCACCGCGCGGGGCCGCTCCAGCGAGCCGACGAAGTCCGCCAGGGACTCCGACGGCACGAAGGTGCCCTCGTCACCGTGCTCGGCGACCAGGCTGCGGGTGCGCTCCGGGGAGCGGTTGTGCACCGCCACGGTGAACCCGTTCCGGGCCAGGTTGCGGGCCAGGTTGCGACCCATCACCGCCAGCCCGGTCACGCCGATCTGCGCCGTCGCCTGTTGCGTCATCTCGTACCCGCCACCTCTCACGTCACCTGTGTGTTGTGAACCTATCGCGCGCCCGCGAGGGCCGGCAGCCGCCGTCCACCCAGTGTCACAGGGTGGTCGCGTGCGCCCGACCGGGGCCACCGCCGTCGGCCGCGCCGAAAAGCGGGTGCGTCGGGTGCGGGGGTCGGTTAGCGTGATGGCATGCGCATCTGACGCCCTTCTCTCCAGAGCCGACCCGCCGCCGAGGCTGCGGGTCCGCGTGCTCGGGCGTCCGCGTCTCCCACTTCTCCCCGCAGGGGATGACCCGTGGCCGGCCGTCCGGAGCAGATCCCGTCCGTCGACCGCCCGCCCGCCGCCCGTGTGGCAGGGCGGCCCTCCGCACCTCGTCAGGAGGCAGCGTATGCCCGCCAAGCGCAGTCCGAAGAAGTCCCGTCGTCCCGTACCGTCCCCGGTGGAGGTGGACGCGTCGGCGCTCGCGGCACTGACCGTGACGCCCGTGCGCCCGGTTCCCCTCGCCGTCGCGTCGTCCCACCCGGACGCCGCCGCCCGGCCGACGCCGCCCCCACCGCCGTCGCGGTCGGGCCGGTCGGTCCGGGCCGGCTCCACCACCGCCCAGGGCCAGAACCGGCGGTACGCCTTCCGCCGCAGCTGACCCGCCTCGGCCGGGTCCCGCTTCGGCCGGGGTCCCGTCCGGGCCGGCGGCCCGTTACCCAGTGAGCCGAAACAGCGGTATCCGAGGGCTCGGATACCGCTGTTTCGGCTCCATTGCATCGGCGGCCTGCCGTTCGGCGTGCCGTGCGGGCGGGTCAGCCGATCAGGGGGCGGAAGGTGCCGAGGACGACGCTGACCGCGAGGGCACCGCCGGCCAGGACGGCTGCTCCGGCGACGAGCAGCCAGTCGGCCGGGCGGAACACCTGGCGGCGGGCCACCGTACGCGGGGTGCCGGCGTCGAAGCCCCGGGCGTCCATCGCCACCGCCAGCCGGGTGCCGCGCCGGATCGCCCCCACCAGCAGGGCGAACGCCGTGGCGGCGAAGAGCCGCAGCCGGGCCAGCGGGTTACGGCCGGCGTCCACGCCCCGGGCCCGCCGGGCCATGGTCAACATCTGCCACTCCTGGCCGAGCAGCGGCACCAGCCGGAACGCGGCCAGCGCGCCGATCGCGAAACGGGCCGGGGCCTTCGCGTTCTGCACCAGCGCGTCGGCCAGGTCGGTCGGGTCGGTGGTGGCGAAGACGATCACCCCGGGCAGCGCGACCGCGAGCATCCGTAACACCAACCCGAGCGCGGTGACCAGCACCCCCGAGGTGACCACCAGCGGCCCGGCGGCCCAGAGCACCGGGCCTGAGCGGTCGGCGGCGAACAGCACCAGGGTGACCAGGATCCCGACGGCACCGGCCAGCAGCGGCCACGCCCGGCGGGCCAGCACCCGGTAGCGGATGCCGAACAGCGGCAGCAGCGCCAGCTCGACGGCGATGGCGACCGCCGGTGCGACCGGGTCGAGGCTGGCGACCAGCACGAACGAGAAGACCAGCCCGGCCGCGAGCTTCGCCACCGGGTTGCGCCGGGCCAGCGGCGCACCGGGCGTCGCGACCGGTTCCAGGCCGATCACGACCGCCCCCACGCCTTCGGGTGGGCGGTGCGGGGGAGCC
Organism: Micromonospora humidisoli; assembly: GCF_016900955.1. Lineage (NCBI taxonomy): Bacteria > Bacillati > Actinomycetota > Actinomycetes > Micromonosporales > Micromonosporaceae > Micromonospora > Micromonospora humidisoli. The sequence continues at coordinate 810,197 of NZ_JAFEUO010000004.1, read as the reverse complement.
GGGTGGGGGCGCTCACGGCTGCTCCCGGGCGGGGCGCAGGGTGACCGTCCGGTCGGCGAGCGCGGCGACGAAGTCCGCGTCGTGGGTGACGGTGACCACGCCGTGTCCGGCGTCACGTAGGTCGGCGAAGAGGTCGACCAGCTCACCCCAGGTGCGGCGGTCCTGGCCGAAGGTGGGTTCGTCGCAGATCAGCAGCCGGGGCGCGGTGGCCAGGGCGGTCGCCACGCTGAGCCGCCGGGCCTCCCCACCGGAGAGGGTGTACGGGTTGGCCCCGGCGAGCCGGGTCAGCCGCAGCCGCTCCAGCAACTCGTCCACGGTGCCCCGGACAGCCGGCTCGGGGCGACCCGTGCGGCGCGGACCGAGGGCCAGTTCGTCGCGGACGGTACGGGTGACGAACTGGTGCTCCGGGTCCTGGAAGACCGAACCGATCCGGCCGGCCAGGGCGGGGGCCCGCCACCGGTGCGGGGGCGTGCGGGTGTCCCCGCCGGCCAGGGCGGCGGTGGCGGTCAGCCGGCCGGTCCCGGGGCGGAGCAGGCCGCCGAGCAGCAGCGCGAGGGTGGACTTGCCGGCCCCGTTGGGCCCACGGACGGCGAGCGCCTCGCCGGCGTGTACCACCAGGTCGGTGGGGGCCAGCCGGGGTGGCAGGCCGAGCCGGTCGGCGGTGAGCAACTCCGCGCCGGGCGGGCCGGCGGCCGGCCGGGTCGCGGTGGGGTGGCCGGGCACCCACACCCCCTCGGCGGCGAGCGCGGTCCCGTGCGCGGCGAACACCGCATCCGGTGTCCCGTCGGCCCGGACCCCGCCGCCGGGGGTCAGCACCACCACCCGGTCGACCAGGGGCAGGGCGTCGGCGACCCGGTGTTCGACCAGGACCAGTGTGGTGTCGTGGTCCACCGCGCCGGCCACCGCACCGCGCACCAGCTCGGCCCCGGCCGGGTCGAGGTTGGCGGTCGGCTCGTCGAGCAGCAGCAGCCCCGGCCGCAGCGCCAGCACCCCGGCCAGGGCGAGCCGCTGCTGCTCGCCGCCGGACAGCGCCGCGGTGGGCCGGTCCCGGTGGTACGGGAAACCGACCCGGCGCAGCGCCTCGTCCACCCGGGGCCAGATCTCGTCGCCGGGCACCCCCCGGTTCTCCAGCCCGAACGCGACGTCGTCGCCGCAGCGGGCCATCACCAGCTGGGACTGCGGGTCCTGGAAGACGGTGCCGACCCGTTCGCGGGCCTTGGCCGGGTCGAGGCCGTCGATCTCGACGGTGCCCTCCTGCTCGCCGGAGTCCGCCGGCAGCAGCCCGGCCAGCGCGGCCAGCAGGGTGCTCTTGCCCGCCCCGGACGGCCCCAGCAGCAGCACCCGTTCCCCGTGGTCGATGCGCAGGTCGACCCCGCGTACCGCCCAAGCCCGCCGCCCGGCGTGCCGCCAGCCGAAGCCGACCAGCCGCACCCCGGTCACGCCGGCGACCCCTCCCCGCTCGTCACGGCAGGGTCAGACGAGCGTGCGGTCGCGGGCGGCGGGGAACCTGTCGAGCACCCCGGTCTCGGCCAGCGCCCGGGTCAGGTACCAGCCGCCGACCCCGGCGACGACGGCGGCGCTGAGCACGGTCAGCGCCGCGTACGGTAGGCGGTAGCTGGCCAGGGCGTACTCGGAGTTCCAGACGAAGAAGTCGAACAGGGCGGCGCTCAGCCCGGTCATCGCCCCGGCGAGCACCGCCACCGGCAGCCGGTACGCCCGGTAGCGGAACGCGGCGAAGGCCAACTCCGCGCCGAGACCCTGGATCAGGCCCTGCACGATGGTGATGCCGCCCCACTCCGCGCCGAGCAGCGCGGAGACGGTGGCGGCGACGGCCTCGCAGAACAGGGCCGCCCCCGGCTTGCGGATGACCAGGCCGCCGAGGACGGCCGGGACGAGCCAGACGCCGTACATCACGGCCTGGCTGGCCGGTGCGGCGGCGAACGCCGGGTCGGCGGCCTTCCAGACCAGCCCCCAGGCCCAGAAGATGACGCCGAAGGCGACGGCGATCACGGCGGCGACCACGATGTCGATGGTGCGCCACCGGTTGGTGGTGGTGTGCTGCATGTCGGTGCTCCCAGTCCAGCGATCGAACCAGGAGAAGACGCACGCCGCGCCCGGCGGCAGCCGGACGGCGGCGCGGCTGGAGGTCGACCGAACTCCCTGCGCTGGCATTACCCAGATCAGGTTCGAGGGTCTGCGGGCGGTGCCCGCACTCTCAGCGCTGTGCGCTCCCCTGTCGGATGTGAAGTTGTCTCGGCAGACGCTAGCACCGACCTGCGGCAACGGCCCAGCAGGTCATGGTTCCCGGCATTGCACGCCCGGGCGGGGGCCCGGGCCACTGGGTAGGCTGCCGATCATGCAGGTGAGCGCGCGCGGCCTGACGTTCGACGTACGGGCCGGTGGCCCCGAGGGTGGCGAGGCGGTGCTGCTGCTGCACGGCTTCCCCCAGCACGGTGGGGAGTGGGACGCGGTGACGCCCGCCCTGCACGCCGCCGGGCTGCGCACGTACGCACCCGACCAGCGGGGTTACTCGCCCGGGGCCCGTCCCGCCGAGGTGGCCGACTACCGGCTGCCGGAGCTGGTCGCCGACGCCGTGGCGGTGCTGGACGCGCTGGGCGTCGACACCGCGCACGTGGTGGGGCACGACTGGGGCGCGGTCGTCGCCTGGGCGTTGGCGGCGCGGCATCCGCAGCGGGTGCGTACCCTCACCGCGGTCTCGGTGCCGCACCCGGCCGCCTTCGGGTACGCGCTGGCCACCGACCGCCGGCAGCGGGCGCGCTCGGCGTACATGGCGTTGTTCCGCCGGGCGGGCCTGGCGGAGCGGGTGCTGCTGGCCGGGCGGGGGGTAGTGCTGCGCCGGCTGCTGTCCGGCGTCGGCGACCCGGCCCGGGTGGCCGGGTACGCCGGGCCGCTGCGGACGCCCGGCGCGTTGACCGGCGCGTTGAACTGGTACCGGGCGATGTCGGGGCGGGACCTGAAGGCGGTCGGTCCGGTGGGCGTGCCGACCAGCTACGTGTGGAGCGACCGGGACGTGGCGATCGGGCGGGCCGCCGCGCAGGCGTGCGCCCGGCACGTGTCGGGGGACTACCGGTTCGTGGTGCTGGGCGGGGTGACCCACTGGATTCCCGACGAGGCGCCGGGCCCGCTGGCCGAGGTGATCCTGGCCCGGGTGCACGGCTCGGCCTGAGGACGCGGCCGACGCGGGCCGATCGGGGTTCGTGAATCGGTTTCGGGCGATCGTGGATCGGGCACAGGCGTTGCTGCCGACGGGGGGTGCCCCCGTCGGTCGTACCGTCTCAACCGGAGGTAGCGCGTGTCGAAGGAATCCGAGAAGCAGCGATGGCAACGCAACTTCGCCGATCTGCTCCAGGAGCTGCGGGTCGCCCAGACCGGCGTGCAGATCCTCTTCGCCTTCCTGCTGACCCTGCCGTTCAGTAACGGGTTCACCCGGACCAGCGAGTTCCAGCGGGACGTCTACATCCTGGCCCTGCTGTCCGCCGCCGCGGCCACCGCGATGATCATCTCGCCGGTCGCCTTCCACCGGGCGCTGTTCCGCCAGGGCCGCAAGCCGGAACTGGTCCGCTTCGCCCACCGGATGGCCTCCGGCGGGCTGGCCTTCATGCTGGTCGCGATGGTGAGCGCGGTCCTGCTGATCGCCGACTTCGTGCTCGACACCGGCATCGCCGTGGTGCTCACGGTGATCACCGGCCTGTGGTTCCTGACCTTCTGGGTGATCCTGCCGTTCGCCAGGCGCAACTGGGGTGACGACGACATCGACGACGACGATGACGACCCGGTGGTGCTCAACGGGGACTGATCCCACCCGTGGGTGGTGGATGCGGTGGGCCGGGGGCCCGTCCGGGCCGACGGTGGCCGGGGCGGGCCCCCGGCCCGTCCGCCGGTCGGGGCCCGCGGGTCAGCGGGCGATGGCCCAGGCCAGCACGGCGGCCAGGATGAGCCCGTTGAGCAGCGCCAGCACCAGGTACGCCTGCGGCGGGATCTTGCGTCCGCGCCGGACGAAGCTGACCAGCACGCCGGCGTACGCCAGCAGCAGCACGGCGATGACGATCAGGAAGTAGAGCACCGCACCACCCTAGACGAGCCGGTTGCGGTGCCCGACGACCGAGCGCGACCACCCGCGGCCCGGTGCGGCGTCGCCCGGCGTGTCGGCCCGACCGGGCGAAGGTGGGAGAGCAGATTAATATCGAGTAACATCGATTTTTGCCTCCTCCCGTCCCGGGTGCGGCCATCGTCGCGGGGCTCGGGCGGCCGTCCAGATGGGGGCGGGCGACGCCGGCCCGGCACCGGCGACTAGGAGCAGATCATGAGAGCAGCACGGCGACGTCTCGCCGGACTGGGCGCGATCACCCTGGCGGTCCTCGCCGGCGGGGTGGCGGTCGCGGCCGGGAACGCCACCGCGGCGGCCACCGGCTGCCGGGTCGACTACAAGGTCACCAGCGAGTGGCAGGGCGGCTTCGGCGCGGACGTGACCATCACCAACCTCGGCGACCCGGTCACCGGCTGGACGCTCACCTGGGCGTTCGCCAGCGGACAACGGGTCAGCCAGGCGTGGAACGCCACCGTCACCCAGAACGGGACGGCGGTCAGCGCCACGGACGTCGGCTACAACGGCACCATCGGGACCGGGGCCGCCGTCAGCTTCGGTTTCAACGGCGCGTGGACCACCGCCAACCCGGTGCCCACCGCGTTCGCGCTCAACGGGGTCTCCTGCACCGGCGCGACCCCGACCGTCACGCCCTGCCCGCCACCGTCCACCCCGCCGACCCCGACGCCCACCCCGACCACGACCCCCACCCCGACCCGCACCCCCAGCCCGACGCCCTCGACGCAGCCGCCGGTCACCGTGTGGCTGGCCGGTGACTCCACCGTCGCCAACCCGTCGTCCAGCGGGGCCTGCCCGGTGGGCTGGGGCAACCAGTTCGGCCAGTACCTCAACGGCAACGCCACCGTGGTCAACAGCGCGGTCGGCGGGCGCAGCATCCAGACCTGGCTGTACGACCCGAACGTCACCACCACGATGAACTCGGCGGGCGAGTGCGTGGTCAACCCGCAGACGTACTCGACCCGCTGGCAGGCGATGCTCAACGCCAACGGTGGGATGAAGGCCGGTGACTACCTGTTCATCCAGTTCGGCATCAACGACGGCAGCACCACCTGCAACCGGCACGTCGGCTCGGCCCGCTACAAGGAACTGCTCGGCGTGATGGCCCGCGCGGCCCAGCAGCGCGGCGCGTACCCGATCTTCCTCACCCCGGCCGCGGCGATCACCTGCTCGGGCAGCACCGCCGTGGGCAACCGGGGCTTCCTCACCGAGACCTTCGACGCGGGCCGGGCCAACAACGTGCCCGTCATCGACCTGCACAAGCTGAGCTACACGCTCTACAACACGCTGAAGCTCTGCCCGAACAACGGCGACTACAACTCGGGCGCGGTGGGCGCGTTCTTCTGCGCCGACCACACCCACTTCGAGACGGCCGGGGCCCGGCAGATCGCCGGTGTGGTCGCCACCGCCCTGCGTAACCAGCAGCTCGGCCTCGCGGCCTACCTGCGCTGACGGTGTGCGGTCGGGCGGCCCCGGACCGGGGCCGCCCGACCGGGGTCAGGACAACGTGCAGGCGGTGCCGTTGAGGGTGAAGCCGGCGGGGCGGTTGTTCGTGCCGGTGACGTCGGCCAGGAAACCGAAGCTCGTCGTCGCGCCGGCCGCGATCGTGCCGTTCCAGGCGACGTTGGTCGCGCGGACGGTGCCGCCGCTCTGCGTGTAGCCCGCATTCCACGCCTGGCTGATCCGCTGGCCGTCGGCGAAGCTCCACTGGAGGGTCCAGCCGTCGACCGGGGCGGTGCCGGTGTTGCGGATCGTCACCTCGCCCTGGAAGCCACCCTGCCACTGCCCGGTGACCGCGTACCCGACGGCGCAGCCGGTCCCGCCGGCCGGCGGCGTGGTCACCGGCGGCGCGGTGGTGGTCGGGGGCGCGGTGGTCACCGGCGGCGTGGTGGGCGGTGCGGTGGTGGGGGTGGGCGTCGGCGTGGTGGACAGCTTCGCCGCGATGACCGGGGCGAGCCGGGCCGTGATCGCCCGGTGCCCGGCGTCGTTCGGGTGCACCGAGTCGCTGAGCCCGTCGGCCGGCAGCCAGCCGGTGGTGTCCACGTAGAACACGTTGCGGTCGCCGCCCCCGGTGACCGTGCTGACGGCGGCGGCGGTCTCCGCGGCGTACCGGCCGCTGAAGGTGCGCAGCGCGAAGATCGCCGCGCGCGGGTACTTGCCCCGCACGGTACGGATGAACGTGGCGTACTGATTCTGGAAGTCCGCGCCGCTCACCCCGTGGCTGCGGTCGTTGGTGCCCAGGTTGATCACCACGGCGTCGGCCTGGTAGCGGCTGAAGTCCCAGGCCGGGCTGTTCGCCGCGTACCCGGTGCGGAGGAACTGGCTGGCCACGCTGACGCAGCCGTCGGCGGTGGCGACCAGGCAGCCCCCGCCGTAACCGAGCTGGGTGTGTTCGGTGCCGAGCTGCTCCCCGGTCAGCCACCCGTACGCGGTCAGCGCCGTCCGCGACGAGGTGGTGCCGAGGGTGATGGAGTCGCCGACGAACTCGATCAGCTGGGGCCGGACCGCCGCCGGCAGGGTACGCGCGCCCGAGTCGAGGGTGAGCCCCTGGAACACCGCGTCCCCGGTGTACGAACCGGCGACCACCCGGTACGACACCACCAGCGTGTGGTTGCCGGCGCGCAGCGGGGTCGGGGTCAGGTTGACCGTGCCGCTGACGTTGGTCAGGTAGCGGAAGTCGGCCCCGTCGATGCTGTAGTAGAGGTCGATGGTGCTGCGCTGCCGCAGCTTGACCGTGGTGCCGGTGAACCCGGTCTTCAGGTAGGCGCCCGCCCAGTTCGGCACGTACGCGCTGCTGTTGCTGCGGTCCCAGCGGCCGACGAACGCGATGTTCGCGTCGGTGGGGGAGCCGTCACCGGTGGCGGCGCTGGCCGGGGGCAGGCCGATGAGGGTGGCGGCCAGCACCGCCACCATCCCGGCGGCTCCCGCCGCGAGGATCGACCGACTGCGGGACACGGGCATGGGGACGCTCCCTCTCCGGACCGTCCGTGCCGACGCACGCCGACGGCTTGCAGACTTAAGACATTTACCATCATCTAAGCCTGCGGGTCGGGGAGGCACAACAGGTGACGGTGCCTAGCGGCCGGCGCGCAGGCCGAGTCGGCGCAGCTCCAGGGCGGCGAGCGCATCGACGGTGGCGTCGTCGCCGTGCCGCCACGCCTGCGCCACGTCCGGGTCGATCCGGGTCAGCCGGCGCAGCGGCTGACTGGTCAGCGCGCGCAGCGCCAGCAGGTCCCGACCGGCCGGCCCGGCGGCGAGGGCCTTCGCCGACGCGGCCCGCCGCATCCAGCGCAGCCGTAGCGGCAGCCAGCCGAACAGCACCAGCCCGAGCGGGAAGACCAGCACCGCGATGCTCAACGCCAACGCGAGCTGACCGACCAGCTCCTGCTGGTCGCGGCCGGCCTCGGCCACCGCGCGGGCGGCGTCGGCGGCCTTGGTGAACGGGCCGGTCAGCTCGTCGCCGACCAGCGGCACCCGGCCCACCTTGCCGCCGGCCTCGGCCAGGTTGTCGGCGAGGCCGCCGCCGGCCCCCTCCAGCTTCCGCCCGGGTACGGCGAGCTTCTCCACCAGGTCGTACAGCCACATCGCGAAGCGGATCGCCGCGTAGACCCAGGCGACGACGAACAGGTCGGTGAGGAACTGACGGAGGGCGACCGGAAAACGGTCAGCGTAGATCTTCACGGCCGACAGCGTGCCACGACGCGGGCCGCCCGGCACCCCCCGCGCGCCCGGCGGTCGGCTCGGCGGGGGCGGACGGCCCCTCCCCGGCATGGCTGACCGCGTCGGCGACGATGTGCGCGACGTGCTCGTCGACCAGGGCGTAGGCGATCTCCCGGCCGCGCCGGGAACCCCGCACCACCCCCGCGCCGCGCAGCACCCGCAGGTGCTGGGAGACCAGCGGCTGCGGTGCGCCGAGCTGCTCGACCAGCTCGTGCACGCACCGCTCGCCCTGGGCCAGCTCGCTGACGATCGCCAGCCGGATCGGCGCGGACAGCGCCCGGAGCAGCTCGCCCGCGCCCTCGAAGGCGTCGTAGCCGTGGGTGCCGGTCACTCCGTAACGGTAACCAACACCGGTGACGGTACGCCGGTCGGCGTCACCGCAGCACCACCTCGTGCGGCTCCGGGGTGCTGGCGACGGTCGGGGTCCCCCGGCGGCGCAGCACCCGCCGGGCGGCTGCGGCCAACGCCACCACGAGGAACGACGCGATCGCCAGCAGCACCACCGAGGCGCCGGGGGCGGTGTCGGCGGTGGCCGCCACCCACACCCCCGCCCCGGCGGCGAACAGGCCGAGCGCCATGGCCGCCGTCATGGTGCTGCGGAAACCCCTGGTGACCTGCTGCGCGGTGGCCACCGGCACCACCATCAGCGCGCTGATCAGCAGGACCCCGACGGCCCGCATGGCGATGGTGACGGTGACCGCGGTGGCGACCGCCAACAGCATGTTCAACGCCCGCACGGGCAGCCCGGCGACCCGGGCGTACTCCTCGTCATGGCAGACCGCGAACAGCGCCGGGCGCAGCGCCAGCATGAGCACCGCGATGCCCGCGCCGAGCACCGCGATGGTGGTCAGGTCGGCGGGGGAGGTGGTGGTGAGCGAGCCGAACAGGTAGGCGTTGAGGTTGGCGCTGCTGGCGTCGGAGAGGCCGACCAGCATCACCCCACCGGCGATGCCGCCGTAGAACAGCAGGGCCAGCGCCAGGTCGCCGGAGGTACGGCCGCGGGCCCGGACCAGCTCGATGGTGACCGCGCCGAGGATCGCCGCGACCACCGCCACCAGCACCGGGGAACGGTTGAGCAGCAGGCCCGCCCCGACGCCGGTGAGCGCGACGTGGCCGATGCCGTCACCGATCAGGGCCAACCGCCGCTGCACCAGGTAGATGCCGAGGGCGGGGGCGGCCAGCCCGATCACCAGGGCGCCGACCAGCGCCCGCTGCATGAAGTCGTACTGGAAGAGGTCCATCGTTCAGCTGCTCCACAGCCCGGCGGGCTCCTCGGGACCGTGCGGGTGCACGTGGTCGTGGTCGGGCTCGGCGTGGTGTCCGGCCGGTTCCGGCACCGGGCCGTCGTGGCAGACGCCGCCCTGGTGCACCACCACCGCCCGGCTGATCAGCGGGCGCAGCGGCCCCAACTCGTGGGCGACCAGCAGCACGGTGCCGCCGGTGCCGACGAAGTCGTGCAGCGCCCCGGCGAACGCCTCCTGGCTGGCCGCGTCGACCCCGGCGGTCGGCTCGTCGAGCACCAGCAGCTCCGGCCCGCCGGCCAGGGCGCGGGCGATCAGGGTGCGCTGCTGCTGGCCGCCGGAGAGGGTGGCCACCGGGTCCCGGGCCCGGTCGGCGAGCCCGACCGCGCGCAGCGCCGCCTCGACCGCGGCCCGGTCGGCCCGACCGGGTGGGCGCAGCACGCCCCGGCGGGCCAGCCGACCCGAGGCCACCACTTCGGCGACGGTGGCCGGCACGCCGCTGCCGGCCCCGAGGCGCTGCGGGACGTAGCCGATCCGGTGCCACTGCCGGAACCGGCGCTGCGGGACGCCGAACAGCTCGACCGTGCCGGCGCCCAGCGGGACCAGCCCGAGCACCGCCCGGATCAGGGTGGACTTGCCGGAGCCGTTGGCCCCGAGCACCGCCACCACCTCGCCGGCGGTGACGGTCAGCGAGACGTCCCGCAGCACCGGCCGGCCGTCGTAGCCGGCGGTGGCGTGCGCGACCTGGATGACGGGAGCGGTCACGAGCACCCCAGGGCGGTGCGGAGCGTGGTCAGGTTGGTGCGCATCACCGAAAGGTAGTCCCCACCCCCGTCAGCGGAGAGCCCTTCGATCGGGTCGAGCACCGCGGTCTTCGCGCCGACCTCGGCGGCGATGGTCTCGGCGACCTTCGGACTGACCAGCGTCTCGAAGAAGATCGTGGTGGCACCGTGCTCGCGGGCCTCGCGGGCGACCTCGGCCAGCCGCTGCGGGGCGGGCTCGGTGTCCGGGGTGAGCCCGGTCAGGCCGATCTGCTCCAGCTGGTAACGCTCGGTGAGGTAGCCGAAGGCGGCGTGGCTGACCACGATCTCCCGACGCTGGCAGGTCTTCAGGCCGGCGGCGTACTCGGTGTCGAGCTTCTCCAGCTCGCCGCGCAGCGTCCGGGCCCGGCCGGTGTAGTCGGCGGCCCGGTCGGGATCGACGCTGCCGAGCCGCTCGGCGAGCTTGTCGGCGACGGTGGCCAGCCGGGTCGGGTCCAGCCAGAGATGCGGGTCCTTGCCGCCGTTCTCCTCCTCGGCGTGACCGTCCTCACCCTCGTGGTCGTGTCCGCCGGCTGTCGCGTCGCGCAGCGGCGCGACGGTCGTCACGTCGAACGCCCGGTCGGCGGCGTTCTGCGCGACGGCCTCGTCCACCGCCGGCTGGAAGCCCTTGAGGTAGAAGACCAGCTCGGCCTCGCTGACCTGGCCGACCTGGCGGGGGTTGAGTTCCAGGTCGTGTGGCTCGGCGCCCGGCTTGGCCAGGTTGGTCACGGTGACCGCGTCCCCGCCGACCCGCTCGGCGACGAACTGGAGGGGGTAGAAGGCGGCGACCACGTCCACCCGGTCCGGGTCGGCCCCGGTGCCCTCGGTCGAGCAGGCGGTGAGACCGGTCAGGGCGAGCAGGGCGGTGGCGGCGGTCAGGGCACGGAACCGGGTGCGGGCGATCATGTCGGCAACTGTCCGTGAAAACGAGAATGATTGTCAAAAACGCATGAGTGCATGTCAGAAGAGCTTGACCAGGGCCACCGCCACCAGCAGCGTCACCATCACCAACCGGATCAGCCGGGTCTGCGACGCCTGCACCGACCAGGTGACAGTCAGCAGGTAGACCAGCCCGGCGGCCAGCGCCAACAGCAGCAGACCACCGACCGGGCCGGGCGCGAAGAGCGCCACCAGCACCAGCGCGAGGGTGGCGAGGAACACCGACGTCGGGTTCGCCCGGGCCAACCGGGCCAGCACGGGGCGCTGCGTAGGCTGCATCCCACAGACTCTACGAGGAGGAACCCGGTGCTGGTCACCAACCGGTTCGTGGTCGCCGTCGAGGCGGCCGACGACTTCACCGCGAGGGCGCACGCCGCGCTGGCCGCGCTCGCCGCCCGCCCCGGCTACCGGCGCGGTGAGCTGCTGCGGGCCCTCGACGACCCCCGGCACTGGTGCCTGCTCACCGAGTGGGAGTCGGTCGGCACGTACCGGCGGGCGCTGGGCGGCTTCGACGTCAAGATCACCGCCGTGCCGCTGCTCGCCGAGTCGGTCGACGAACCCTCGGCGTACGAGACGCTGGCCGGCGCGGCCCCCGACGGCGAGGTGGTGGTGGTCGACAGTGATCGGGCCGCGAGTCCGCACCGTTGAGCCGGGGGGCACTACCCTGCTCCTATGACCGCTCCCGGCCCGGCAGCCCCACCGCCGTACCCCGCGACACCCGGCCCGGCCGGCGCACCGCCGCCCGCCGGCCCGGGGGGCCCGGGGACGCGCCTCCCGCCGGGTGACCCGGGCGTGCCCACCCCGCCGTCGGACCCGGGCGTCCCCCCGCCGCCCCAGGGTCCCGGGGTGGCCCCGCCGTTCGCCGCCCCGCCCACCGAGGGCAGCCGCAAGCGGCTCTGGCTGGGCCTCGGCGTCGGCGCGCTGGCCCTGCTGATCTGCTGCGGCGGTGGCGGTGCGGCGGCCGTCGGACTGGTGGTCAGCAACGTGCAGGCCATCGAGGAACAGGGCCAGGCGGTCACCGACGACTACTACCGTGCCCTGGTCGCCAAGGAGTACGGCAAGGCGTACGACACCCTCTGCGAGGACGCGCGGCGGCGGGAGTCCCGGGGCGAGTTCTCCCGCCGGGTCGCCGAGGAGCCGGCGGTCGCCAGCTACCGGGTGGGCGACGTCGACCCGCAGACCCTGACCGTGCCGGTCGACGTCACCTTCAGCGGCGGCGGGCGGGACACCCAGCAGGTCACCCTCGCCGCCGACCAGCAGAGCGGTGGCATGGAGGTCTGCGGGGTCAGCTGAGCCGTCAGCGGTATTCTGCTGGGCCCGGGGCGCTGCTGGTCGTACCGTTGTCCCGGGCCGTCCGGTCCCACCCGTCTTCATGGCCACGCCGACCGCCAGCCGGCGTAGGAGGAAACATGCCAGCCGACCGTATCGACGCCGTCGTCAGTCTCGCCAAGCGCCGAGGCTTCGTCTTTCCCTCCAGCGAGATCTACGGAGGCACCCGGTCGGCGTGGGACTACGGTCCGCTCGGCGTGGAGCTGAAGGAGAACGTCCGCCGGCAGTGGTGGAAGGCGATGGTCCAGCAGCGCGACGACGTCGTCGGCCTCGACTCGGCGGTCATCCTCGCCCGCAAGGTCTGGGAGGCCAGCGGCCACCTCGCCGAGTTCGTCGACCCGCTGACCGAGTGCCAGTCCTGCCACAAGCGGTTCCGCGCCGACCACCTGGAGGAGGCGTACGCCGAGAAGCACGGCAAGCCGCTGACCTCGTTGCAGGAGCTGAACTGCCCCAACTGCGGCAACAAGGGCACCTTCACCGAGCCGAAGATGTTCAACGGCCTGATGAAGACCTACCTCGGCCCGGTGGAGAGCGACGAGGGCCTGCACTACCTGCGTCCGGAGACCGCCCAGGGCATCTTCGTCAACTACAACAACGTGGCGACCGCCGCCCGCAAGAAGCCGCCGTTCGGCATCGCGCAGACCGGCAAGTCGTTCCGCAACGAGATCACCCCGGGCAACTTCATCTTCCGCACCCGCGAGTTCGAGCAGATGGAGATGGAGTTCTTCGTCGAGCCCGGCTCCGACGAGCAGTGGCACGAGTACTGGTTGCAGGAGCGCTGGAACTGGTACCTCGACCTGGGCCTGTCCGAGGAGAACCTGCGCTTCTACGAGCACCCCAAGGAGAAGCTCTCCCACTACTCGAAGCGCACCGTCGACATCGAGTACCGGTTCCGGTTCGGCGGCACCGAGTTCGCCGAGCTGGAGGGCGTGGCCAACCGCACCGACTTCGACCTGGCCACGCACAGCAAGCACTCCGGTGTCGACCTGTCGTACTTCGACCAGACCCGCAACGAGCGCTGGGTGCCGTACGTCATCGAGCCGGCCGCCGGCCTGACCCGCGCGGTGCTGGCCTTCCTGCTGGAGGCGTACGACGAGGACGAGGCCCCGAACACCAAGGGCGGCGTCGACAAGCGCACCGTGATGCGGTTCGACCCCCGGCTGGCCCCGGTCAAGGTGGCGGTGCTGCCGCTGTCCCGCAACGAGGCGCTCTCGCCCAAGGCCAAGGGGCTCGCCGCCCAGCTCCGCAAGCGCTGGGTGGTGGAGTTCGACGACTCGCAGGCGATCGGCCGCCGCTACCGCCGGCAGGACGAGATCGGCACCCCGTTCTGCGTCACCGTCGACTTCGACACCCTCGACGACGATGCGGTGACCGTGCGGAACCGGGACACCATGGCCCAGGAGCGGGTCGCCCTCGACCAGGTCGAGCGCTACCTGATCGAGCGCCTGCCCGGCTGCTGACCGGCGAGCACCGCCGGACGGCCCCGCCCCCGACCGGGGGCGGGGCCGGTCCGTTCTCCGGCATCGGTGGAGAGCCCTGTCCGTCCGGTCCTTGAGCCGGTGGGTGGGTCGTGCCAGCATTCCCCGTGCTGAATGTCGACACGGGGGTGGAAATGACGCACGAGCCGCAACCTGACCATGATCATGTTCCGGAGCGCCGCCGCCTCCTGCGCCGGGCCGCCGCGGTCGCCGCGACCACGGCCGGCGCGGGTGTCGCCGCCACCGTCGGCCTGCCCGGCACCGCCCGCGCCGCCCCGGGCGACCACCTCACCATGGGTACGACCAACGACGCTGGTCCGGCGACCACCACGCTCAGCCTCGGCTACGCGGGGCTCACCCTGAGGAACACCGCAGGTGCGCCGTTGCGACTGGTACCCGGCGAGCAGGTCTACCCGCAGGTGCTGGACTCGCCGACCGGCACCGTCGCGGTGGACCCGCTCGGCGACGTGTTCGTACAGGCCGGCCGGCCCGGCGACGAGGTCAACAGTTGGCTGTGGACGAGCGAGTGGGCGACCACCTCGGTCCCGGTACGGCCGACCCGGGTGCTGGACAGCCGGGACCCGGACCTGCGCCGCACCATCGTCGCGGGCGCCTCGACGCTCGACCCGACGGGACGGCTCACCCCCGGTAACCCCATCGTGCTGAGCCTGGACCACCTGGTCCGCGACGGCTACGCCCTCAAGGGCAACGTGACAGTGGTCGGCATGACCGGTCCGGGCTTCCTGACGGCCTGGGGCAGTGGCACCAGGCCGACCGTGTCGACGGTGAACTGGTCGGCCGCCGGTCAGATCCTGTCGAACTTCCTCTTCGCCGAGCTGGGCACCCTCGGCGGGTACCGCAGCGTGCTGACGGTGCAGGTCTCCGCGCCGACCCACGTGATCGTCGACCTGACCAGCCTGCTGGTCGGCCACCCGAGCCAGGTCGTCGCGGTCGGCGGCGGTGCCGCCCCGGCGAGCGCCGCCGAGGCCGCGCCCCCGGTGGAGCCCGCCCCGGCGGCGGCCGCCCCCGGTGAGCCGGTCGTCCTCGGCCAGCGGAACAGCCCCGGCGTCACCACCGTGACCAGCGCCGCCCCGGACGGTGCCGCCACCCTGGCGCTGCGGAACCCGAACGGGGCGACGCTGGAGCTGACCCACAGCGACCTGCACGTGGCAAGCGATCTCGCCGTGGGCACCCTCGGAGTCGGCGTGTACGGGCTGGAGGTCGGCAACGGCACTTCCGTGGGGCGAATCTCGGACGCGGCGTTCAGCACGTCGAACGCGACCATGCTGGTGTCGGTCCCGCCGACCCGGCTCCTCGACACCCGCAGCGCCGCCGGCCGGGCCCGGCTGCTGGAGGGCGTCGGCCGGATCGACGGCCGGGGGCGGGTGCTGGCCGAGACACTGCTGATCGTGCACCTGCGCGACATCGTCGAGTACGGCGACGGGATGTTGGGCAACATCACCGTGGCCGACACCACCCAGGGCGGCTTCGCCACGGTGTGGGGCACCGGCAGCCTGCCCACCGCCTCCACCATCAACTGGTGGACCGCCGGCCAACTGCTCTCCAACGGGGTGATCACGCAGCTCGGCGGTTACGAGACGGTCGGCGGCGACTACTACCCGGACGTGGTCGCCATCTACCTGCAAAAGAGCGCGGCGGCGGTGATCCTCGACGCGACCGGCCTGCTGGTGCGCCATCCGGATTCCGCGGTCGTCAATGCCCCGACGTCGACCCGTACCGCCGCCGGCTCCGCCGGCCGTCGGGCCCGGGCCCGGGCGATCAGGCAGGCCGCCGAGCGCGGCGACCGGGCGGTGCGGGCCGATGCGTGACCACGGAACCGGGAAGAGGGACATGAGCGCCGACGAGACCCCGTCCACCACCCGTCGTACGGTCATCCGGGCCGGGGTGGCCCTCGGCGTCGGTGTCGGCGCGACCGCGCTGGCCGGCACGCCGGCCGACGCCGCGCCCGGTGCGCCGGTGATCGGCGGGCAGCTCAACGACGCGGGCGAGGCCGGGACGGTGCTGGTCGGTGGCTCGTCGGCGAACCCGACGCTGGCGCTGGCCGGCACCGACCCGATGCTGCGGCTGTTCCCGACGCCGGACGACGCCATCCCGGCGGAGCTGCCGACCGGCTCGCTCGCCGTCACCCCCACCGCCGAGCTGGTGGTCGGCGGTCGGGACGGTCGTCGGGCGTACGTCAACACGTCGCGCTGGTCCAACCGCATCGTCGCCGTCCCGCCGGTGCGGCTACTGGACACCCGGGCGTTGGCCAGCTATTCCGCCAACGTCCTCGCCGGTGCCGACGGGGTGGTGTCGGGCCGGTTGCAGGCGGGCCGGACGCTGTACCTGACCGTAAGTCGGGTCCCGGCGGGGTCCTACTACGCGCCGGTCGGTGCCTACCTCAACATCACGGTGGCGAACACGGTCTCCGGCGGAGTGCTCACCGCCTTTGCGGCCGGGGCCGCCAGGCCGGACACCTCCTCAGTGAACTGGTGGGGGCCGAACCAGATCCTCTCCAACCTGGTGGAGGTGCCGTTGGGTGCCCACGAGCGTGGTGCGACCGCGTTCGCCCTGCACGTCCGCGCCGCCGCCACGGTGGTGGTGGACGTCTCGGCCCTGATCCTGAGCCTGCCGGGTTAGGACTGCCGCCCACCGCGGTGGGCGGGCCGCCGCCGGCATGGGATTCTGGGGTACGTGACCTCTCCCGCTGCGGTCCTGCGCCCGCTCACCATCGGCCCCCACCAGGTGTGGCCGCCGGTGGTGCTCGCCCCGATGGCCGGCATCACCAACGTCGGTTTCCGGCAACTCTGCCGGGAGCAGGGCGGTGGCATCTACGTCTGCGAGATGATCACCACGGTCGCGCTGGTGCAGCGGAACCCGAAGACCCTGCGCATGATCGCCTTCGGCGCCGACGAGCGGCCGCGCAGCCTCCAGCTCTACGGCACCGACCCGGAGATCACCGCCCAGGCGGTGCGGATCGTGGTGGAACGGGACCTGGCCGACCACATCGACCTGAACTTCGGCTGCCCGGTGCCCAAGGTGACCCGGCGGGGTGGCGGGTCGGCCCTGCCCTGGCGGCGGCGGCTGTTCGCCCGGCTGGTGCGGGCCGCGGTGGACGCCGCAGCACCGGCCGGGGTGCCGGTCACCGTCAAGATGCGCAAGGGCATCGACGACGACCACCTGACGTACGTCGAGGCGGGGCTGGCCGCCCAGGACGCCGGGGTGGCGGCGGTGGCCCTGCACGGGCGGACGGCCGCGCAGCGGTACTCCGGCACCGCCGACTGGGACGCCATCGCCACCCTCAAGCAGGCGCTCGACGTGCCGGTGCTCGGCAACGGCGACATCTGGGAGGCCGACGACGCGCTGCGGATGGTGGCCCACACCGGGGTGGACGGGGTGGTGGTCGGCCGGGGTTGCCTGGGGCGGCCGTGGCTCTTCGCCGACCTGCAGGCCGCGTTCGAGGGCCGCCCGGAGCGTCGGCTGCCGACCCTCGGCGAGGTGGCGGTGACCATGCGGCGGCACGCCGAGCTGCTGGTGGCGCAGTTCACCGCCGGCTCGCGTACCCCGGCGCGGGGTGAGCGGGACGGCTGCACCGACTTCCGCAAGCACGTCGCCTGGTACCTGAAGGGTTTCCCGGTGGGCAGTGAGCTGCGCCGGGAACTCGCCATGATCGAGAGCCTGGCCCAGCTCGACGACCTGCTCGGCAAGCTCGACGCGACCGAACCGTTCCCGGTGGCCGCCCTGGGGCAGCCGCGCGGCCGGACGAACTCTCCCGGCAAGGTCTTCCTGCCTGAGGGCTGGCTGGCCAGCCGGGACGACGACACCGTCCCCGAGGGCGCCGAGCTGGACGACTCGGGCGGCTGAGGCCGGCCCGCCCCGCCGTCGGAGCGCGGACCGGGGGTGACGACGAAGGGCCGACCCCCTCGGGGGGTCGGCCCTTGCGGTTCGGTACGGGTCAGGAGGCGTAGCCGCGGCTGGCGATCCAGTGGGCCAGCTCGCCGACGTCGATCCGGTAGGAGGCGGTGTCCGGGTTGGCGGAGTCCGCGATCGTCACGACCCGCCCGCCGTCGCGGTAGCCGACGACGCTGATGTAGTGCCCGCCCTCGAAGGAGTGGGTGTTGCCGTCGGTGTCGGTGGCGGTGCCGGCGATGTTGGCGACCACGGCGCGGCCGTCGTCCACCGCACGGACGATGTCCGCGCGCAGCTTGTCGATCCGCTTGCCGTCGACCTTGCCGGCCGGGATCTCCGTGCTGCGGTACGCGTCCTTGCGGCCGATCTCCTTGTTCAGGATCGGGGTGATGTCGTTGATGCTGTCGGTGCCGTCCTCGGTGGTGCCCATCTCCCTGGCCATCGCGTCCACGTCGATGTTCTTGCCCTGCACGCTCAGCGCGTTACGGGCGGCGGCCGGGCCGCAGTAGTAGAAGTTGGGCTGGGCGGCGTAGTCGACCTTCAGTTCACGCTCGCCGGCGGGCTTGCGGTCGGTCTGCACGACGGCGGCGGGCCGGGCGGTCTCGGCGGCCTGTGCGGCCAGCGCGGGGCCGGCGATGCCACCGGCGGTGACGGCCAGGCCGGCGGCGGTCAGCACGGTCTTACGCAGGATGTCGGTACGCATGATGGGGTGCTCCTCTGCATCTCGGGGGGTGCCACGGCGCGTCCCGCAGGGGGTGCGGTGACGCGGCGGTGCGGCATCGGCAGGTGAAGAGGAAGTCGTGACCCCGGCCGGGTGACGTGCGTTCCGGCAAGGCCGCCCTGCTGGGCGGGGCCGGGCCGGGGACTGGCCGGGGCGATCGGGGATACCAGGTGTAACGACCCCGCCGGGCCGACGATTCCGCCCGGCGGGTGGCCCCCCGTCACTCGCCGCCGGGCCGATCCGTCAGCGCCTCGTCACCACCGACGACACCCGTCGGCAAACCCACCATCCGGTCACTGAAAGTCATAATCCGCCCACCGACCCCAGCGCCCCTCCGCACCCTTTGCTCTGCTGCCCTCCCCGCGACAGTCACCCTTTGTACCTGGCGCATATGGAGCAGCAGAGCAAAGCGTGCGAGAGAGGTATGTGGTGGTTACTGGCGGGGGATGAAAATGCGCAGCTCAGGGTGGGTTGATGGTAGAGGGGGTGCCGGGGCCCGCTGATCATCGCCGAAGGTGGTCACTCTGTGTGATACGCGTGGCGCTTCGTGGCAGATGTGACTGGCTGTGATCGGAGAGGTGGTGGGCGGAGGTCCGGCCGGTGATCCTCCGGAAGTCGGAGAAGCCTGGACCTCACGGAGAACCCCGTGCTGGAAACCCGCCCCGGAGCTTCCCGCGCCGGAGGCTCCCGTGCAGGAGGGGCCGCCGGGCCGGGGAGTCCGCCGGGCCGGGGAGTCCGCCGGGTCGGGAGGTCCGCCAGGTCGGGGCGCCCGCTGTGCGGGGAGGCCGGGCGGGTCCGGGGCGACGGTGGTCACCGCGCGTCGGGTGTGGTGGCGGTGTCTCGGGCGGATGAGGGCTGCCCGGGGGCGGGATTCCGGTGCGTTTCCGCAGCGTCGGGGAGGTGCCGCCCGGCCGGTGCGGCGGGCCAGGGGATCTCCGGGGACGGGTGGAAGGCGATGCCGGCGGCGTGCCAGCGCGGGCCGTGGCCGGCCAGCCGCCCCCGGAAGCCGGTCCAGCTCCGGGTGGACGGCGTGGACCAGGCCACCTCGGCGAGGGCGGGCAGGCGCGGGAAGACCATGAACTCGATCTCGGCCAGCGAGCTCACCGACTCGGTCCAGAGCGGGGCCTCCACGCCCAGCACCGCCTCGGCGGGGAAGCCGGTCAGGTGGGTCGCCGGGTCCCAGTGGTAGGCCCGGTGCACGTCGATCAGGCCCGCCCAGTCGTGCCCGATGGGGGTGTCCGGGGCGTATTTCATGTCCAGGTAGGCGTGGTTGCCGGGGGAGAGGATCACCCGGGCGCCCCGGCGTACCGCCTCGGCCACCGCCGGGTCGTCACCGTCGGTGCCCCACCACTGCAGCACCCGGCCGTCGACCTGCCCGGCGGGGGCGATCTGGTGCCAACCGACCACGGTCCGGCCGAGCCCGGCGACGATCCGCTGGGCCCGCTCCACGAACCCGGTGTACGCCGCCCCCTTGACCTTGTACGCCTCGTCGCCGCCGATGTGCAGCCACGGCCCGGGGGTCAGCGCCGCCAACTCGCCGAGCACGTCGGCGACGAAGTCGTACGTGCGCTCGTTCGTGGGGTCGACGTAGCTGAAGCCGACCTCGGTGCCGGTGTACGGCGGCGGCGCGACCCCGTCCGGGGCCAGCTCGGGGTACGCGACGAGGGCCGCGTTGGTGTGGCCGGGCAGGTCCACCTCGGGGACGACGGTGACGTGCCGCCGCGCGGCGTAGGCGACGATGCGCCGGTAGTCGGCGGCGGTGTACCAGCCGCCGGGGCCGCCGCCCACCGCGGTACGCCCGCCGACGGTCGCCAGCCGGGGCCAGGAGTCGACGGCGATCCGCCAGCCCTGGTCGTCGGTGAGGTGCAGGTGCAGGTGGTTGAGCTTGTACCGGGCGAGGTGGTCGATCACCCGGCAGACGTCCTCGACGCCGAAGAAGTGCCGTGCCACGTCGAGCATCGCGCCCCGGTAGGGGAAGCGGGGCCAGTCGACGATGCTGCCGCCGGGCACCACCCAGTGCTGCGCCACCGGGGTCCGGCTCTCCACGGCCACTGGCAGCAGTTGCCGCAGCGTCTGCACGCCGTGGAACAGGCCGGTGGCGGTGCCGGCGGTGATCCGTACCGTGTCGGGGTCGATGTCGAGCCGGTAGCCCTCGGCGTCGCCGGACACCGTCGCCACCGGGCCGTGTGGTGCGGCGGCGGAGAGGGTGAGCTGGAGCGGGCCCGGGGCGGGCGGCAGGTCGGCGACCGGGAGCGGGTAGCCGGTGGCCGGGCGGAGCAGCTCGGCGAGGTGGTCGGCGACCTCCCGGGCGTCCGCGTCGGCGCTGACCCGGATCGCCGCGTCGGCGGCCAGGACGAAGTCGGCGGCCGGTCGCGGCCGGACCGACGTGGGCGCCGGCACCACGTCGCCCAGGCCGATGGTCGGCGGGGTGAGCAGCCGTCCGGCGGCCTGCGTGGCGCTGCGCGCCAGCGCGCCCGCAGCCGGCGTGACGGCGCGCGCGACGCCGGTACGTGGGGTACGCGACACGGGGCGGCTCCAAGGGGTGTATTCGCGAGGGATATGGCAAAGGTCAGGTTTGGCGCAACGGGTGACGTCAAGAGTACGAGGGGGAACCGGAATTGCGTGATCGTGCTCGTGGAAGCGTTCCCAGAAACCCGCGTGAACGCGGATAGTCGGGACGGCTGTGCCTATTGTCACCGAACGGTCCCAGCCCGCCTGATGTTCGCTTAACCTTCGCCCACCGAACGCTGACCAGGCCGGATATCCGGTGGTCGGCCCCGGGGTAAGTCAGAACTGAACCTTCGTTAAGTGTCAATTCCGGCGCGCGTGGGAGGCTTCTGGTGACAGCGCACGAGACGGACAAGTACGTCTACGACTTCGCCGAGGGCAACAAGGATCTCAAGGACCTGCTCGGTGGAAAGGGTGCCAATCTCGCCGAGATGACCAATCTCGGCCTGCCGGTGCCACCGGGCTTCACCATCACCACCCGGGCGTGTCAGGCGTACCTGGCGACCGGGCGGGAACCGGACGGGCTGGCCGGGCAGATCGAGGCCCACCTGGAGGCGCTGGAACGCGCGATGGGCCGCCGCCTCGGCGATCCGCAGGACCCGCTGCTGGTCTCGGTACGCTCCGGGGCCCGGTTCTCGATGCCCGGCATGATGGAGACCGTCCTCAACGTCGGGCTCAACGACCGCAGCGTCGTAGGACTGAGCGACCAGGCAGGGCAGAACGACCGGTTCGCCTGGGACTCCTACCGCCGGCTCATCCAGATGTTCGGCAAGACCGTCTGCGAGGTACCGGGCGAGGAGTTCGAACACGCCCTCGACGAGGCCAAGCGGGCCAAGGGCACGCACGACGACCTCGACCTGGACGCCGACGACCTGCGCGGGCTCGTCGAGACGTACAAGAAGATCTTCGCCAAGCACACCGGACGGGAGTTCCCGCAGGAGCCGCGCGAACAGCTCGACCTGGCCATCCGGGCGGTCTTCGCGTCGTGGAACGCCGAGCGGGCGATCCTCTACCGCCGCCAGGAGCGCATCCCCGCCGACCTGGGCACCGCCGTCAACGTGGTGGCGATGGTCTTCGGCAACCTCGGGCCCGACTCCGGCACCGGAGTCGCCTTCACCCGCGACCCGGGCAGCGGCGCGCAGGGCATCTACGGCGACTACCTGGCCAACGCCCAGGGCGAGGACGTCGTCGCCGGCATCCGCAACACCGTGCCGTTGCAGGAGCTGGAACGGCTCGACAAGACCTCCTACGACCAGCTGCTCGACATCATGGCCCGGCTGGAGGGGCACTACCGGGACCTCTGCGACATCGAGTTCACCATCGAGCGCGGCAAGCTCTGGATGCTCCAGACCCGGGTGGGCAAGCGCACCGCCGCCGCCGCGTTCGTCATCGCCGGTCAGCTCGTCGACGAGGGCCTGATCGACCTCGACGAGGCGCTGCACCGGGTCAACGGCGCGCAGCTCGCCCAGCTCATGTTCCCCCGCTTCCAGCTCGACCACGAGTTCGAGGCGGTCGCCCGGGGCATCGGGGCCTCCCCGGGGGCCGCGTCCGGCGCGGTGGTCTTCACCTCCGCCCGCGCGGTCGAGCTGGCCGCCGAGGGGAAGTCGGTGATCCTGGTCCGCCGGGAGACCAACCCCGACGACCTCAACGGCATGATCGCCGCCCAGGGCATCCTCACCTCGCGCGGCGGCAAGACCAGCCACGCCGCCGTGGTGGCCCGGGGCATGGGCAAGACCTGCGTCTCCGGGGCCGACGAGATCGAGGTCGACGTGCCGGCCAAGCGGTTCACCGTCGGCGGGCGCACCGTCTCCGAGGGTGACGTCGTCTCCATCGACGGCACCACCGGCAAGGTCTACCTGGGCGAGGTGCCGGTCACGCCGTCGGAGGTGGTGCAGTACTTCGAGGGCACCCTCGACCCGGAGCGGACCGACGATGCGCTGGTCCGGGCCGTACACCGGATCATGAGGCACGCCGACGCGCGGCGGCGGCTGGCCGTGCGGACGAACGCCGACACCGGGGCCGACGCGGCCCGGGCCCGGCGCTTCGGCGCCGAGGGCATCGGCCTGTGCCGCACCGAGCACATGTTCCTCGGCGACCGGCGGGAACTTGTCGAACGGCTGATCCTCGCCGCCACCGACGTCGAGCGCACCGACGCGCTCGCCGCTCTGCTGCCCCTACAGCGCCAGGACTTCGTGGAGATCTTCCGCGAGATGGCCGGACTGCCCGTCACCGTCCGGTTGATCGACCCGCCGCTGCACGAGTTCCTGCCCCCGCTGGAACAGCTCGCGGTCAACGTCGCCGTCGCCCAGGAACGCGGCGAGGACGTCGCCAAGGAGGAGGCGCTGCTCGCCGCCGTCCGGCGGATGCACGAGGAGAACCCGATGCTCGGCCTGCGCGGCGTGCGCCTCGGCCTGGTCATCCCCGGCCTGTTCGCGATGCAGGTCCGCGCGATCGCCGAGGCCGCCGTCGCGGTCACCCGCGACGGCGGCACGGCCTGCCCGGAGATCATGGTCCCGCTGGTCGGCGCGGTCCAGGAACTGGAGACGGTACGCGCCGAAGCCGAGAAGATCATCGCCGAGGTGGTCGGGGACAGCGGCGTCCAGGTGCTGATCGGCACCATGATCGAGGTACCCCGGGCGGCGCTGACCGCCGGCCAGATCGCCGAGGCGGCGCAGTTCTTCTCCTTCGGCACCAACGACCTCACCCAGATGGGCTGGGGCTTCTCCCGCGACGACGTCGAGGGCGCGTTCTTCTGGCGCTACCTGGAACTGGGCATCTTCGGCATCTCCCCGTTCGAGTCGATCGACCGCGACGGCGTCGGCCGGCTCATCCGGATCGCCGCCGAGGAGGGCCGGGCCGCCCGACCCGGGCTGAAGCTCGGCGTCTGCGGCGAACACGGCGGCGACCCCGACTCGGTGCACTTCTTCCACGAGGTGGGGCTGGACTACGTCTCCTGCTCGCCGTTCCGGGTGCCGGTCGCCCGGCTGGAGGCTGGCCGGGCCGCCATCGAGACCACCGGCTCCGACAGCCGCTGACCGCCCGCGACGCCCACCGGCCCACCGCCGGTGGGCGTCACGCGGCGTCGGTGCCCGGCCGGGTCGCGGGGTTCCCGGTGCGCGCGCCCTGCGGCGCGGCGCGGCGTAACCTGGGCTCCCGCGACCATGGGGTACGACGTGGAGGGGAGGCCGGATGGTGGAGCCGCCCACCCGACCACCAGGCGTCGAGGGGAACCCGGCCGACGCGCAGCGGTGGGTCGAGGAGACGCCCAAGGACACCGGCCACGGCCGATCCCCGTACGAGCGGGACCGGGCCCGGGTGCTGCACTCGGCGGCGTTCCGGCGGCTCGCCGCGAAGACCCAGGTGCACGTCGCCGGCACCGACGACTTCCTGCGTACCCGGTTGACCCACTCGCTGGAGGTGGCCCAGATCGCCCGGGAGATGGGGGCCCGGCTCGGCTGCGACCCCGACCTGGTGGACACCGCCGGGCTGGCCCACGACCTCGGGCACCCGCCGTTCGGGCACAACGGCGAGGACACCCTCGACGGGCTCGCCGCATCCTGCGGCGGCTTCGAGGGCAACGCGCAGACCCTGCGGGTGC
This sequence comes from Micromonospora humidisoli, assembly GCF_016900955.1. Classification (NCBI taxonomy): domain Bacteria; kingdom Bacillati; phylum Actinomycetota; class Actinomycetes; order Micromonosporales; family Micromonosporaceae; genus Micromonospora; species Micromonospora humidisoli. Next base: position 785,831 of record NZ_JAFEUO010000004.1, on the reverse strand, counting down.
TCACCCGGCTGGAGGCGAAGGTGCTCGCCCCGGACGGCAGCCCGGCCGGGCTCAACCTCACCCGCGCCGCGCTCGACGCGGTCAGCAAGTACCCGTGGCCCCGCCGCCCCGGGCTGCGCAAGTTCGGCGTGTACGGCGACGACCGCCCGGTCTTCGACTGGCTGCGCGCCGGCAGCCCCGCCCCTGGTGATCCCGACCCGTCCGGCGGGGCCCGCCGCTGCCTGGAGGCGCAGGTGATGGACTGGGCCGACGACGTGGCGTACTCGGTGCACGACGTCGAGGACGGTATCCACGGCGGCTACGTCTCGTTGCGCCCCCTCCTGAACGACCCGGACGAACGCGCCGCGCTCTGCGTCGACGTGGCCGCCGTCTACTCCGGGGAGTCCCCGGGTGACCTCGAAGAGGTACTTGTCGAACTGCTCGCCGACCCGGTGCTCACCCCGCTGGCCGGGTACGACGGCAGCCACCGGGCGCAGGTCGCCCTCAAGGCCACCACCAGCGTGCTCACCGGCCGGTTCGTGGCGACCGTGGTCGGGGCGACCCGGGACCGCTTCGGCCCCGGCCCGCACCGCCGCTACGCCGCCGACCTGGTCGTGCCGCGCCGGATCAGGGCGCAGTGCGCCCTGCTCAAGGGCATCGCCTGGCGGTACGTCATGTGCCGCCCGGACGCCCGCGCCCGCTACCAGCGTCAGCGGGAGGTCCTCACCGAACTGGTCACCGTGCTCGCCGACCGCGCCCCGGACGCCCTCGACCCGGTCTTCGCCCCCCTGTGGCGGCAGGCCGGGGACGACCCCGCCCGGCTGCGCGTCATCATCGACCAGGTCGCCTCCCTCACCGACCCCGCCGCCCTGACCTGGCACACCCACCTCACCTGAACACCGGCTCCCCACTCTCCCCACCCTCCCTGCTCTCCCCGCCTCCCGGCCGCCCTTGACCGGCGCCCCCGTCCCGCCGGGCCGCTCGCACCCGTCCCCGCCCCTCGCTCCCGCCCCTAACTCCCGCCCCTCGCTCCCGGTGATCAAGAGATTTGCGTCAGTTGATCAAGAGGTTTGCGTCAAAGTTGATCGCTGAATTGACGCAAACCTCTTGATCACCGCGGAGCGGAGCGGAGGAGCGGGGGGCGGGGGTGGGGGTGAGGGCGCGGACGGGTGAGGAGTGGAGGCTGGTGGGGTGGGGGAGGGAGGGGGTTGGGGAGTTAGGGTAACCTTAGTTTTATGGCGGAGCGCTCCAAGATGGTTACTGCGGCTCGGGTGGTGCGGACCGGACGGCCCACCCCGCACCTGGTCCGGCTCGTTCTCGGTGGGGAGGAGTTGGCCGGGCTGCCGGTGGGGGAGTTCACCGACCACTACGTCAAGCTGGTCTTCCCGCCCGACGGGGTGGAACTGCCGAGGCCGTTGGACCTGACGGCGGTCAAGCGGGAGCTGCCCCGGGAGCAGTGGCCCCGGCTGCGCGCGTACACGGTGCGGGCCTGGGATGCGGCGGCCGGTGAGCTGACCATCGACGTGGTGCACCACGGGGACGAGGGGTTGGCGGGGCCCTGGGCAGCGCGGCTGCGTCCCGGCGACGAGGTGCTGTTCGTCGGCCCGGGTGGAGCGTACGCGCCGGACCCGACGGCCGACTGGCACCTGCTGGTGGGCGACGAGAGCGCCCTGCCGGCGATCGGTGCCGCGCTGGAGCGGCTGCCCGAGGGCGCCCCGGCGGTCGTCCTGGTCGAGATCGCCGACCCGGCCGACGAGCAGGTGTTGCCCAGCCCCGGCGCGGTGGCGCTGACCTGGCTGCACCGGGCCGGCCGACCGGTCGGCGAGGCACTGGTCACGGCTGTCCGGGAGCTGGAGTTCCCACCCGGTCGGGTGCACGCGTTCGTGCACGGCGAGGCCACCTTCGTCAAGGAGTTGCGCCGGCTGCTGCGGGTCGAGCGGTCGGTGCCCCGGGAGGCGCTGTCCATCTCCGGCTACTGGCGGCAGGGCATGGACGACGAGGGCTGGCGCTCCACCAAGCCGGACTGGAACCGGCAGGTCGAGGCCGAGGAGGCCGCCGCCGTCGGCTGAGCGGGGTGATCCGGACCGGTCGTCGCCGCGTGCGGGCACGTAACGACGACACCCGGGGCGTGCGGCTAACGACCTCGGCCCTCCACGGGGCGTGGAAATGGGCGTAAACCGCCTGCTGCCGGCCCGCTGGCCGGGACGATACGACCATGGCTGAGCAGGCGCGGGACGTCGGTAGGCGGGCGGGTGGCCGGCCCGACCCGGTGGTGCTCGCCCTGGGTGTCGGCGGGGTGCTGGCGGTCGTGCTCTGGGGGGTGTCCGCGCGCGGTTCGCTTGCCGACTTCGGCGAGTCCGGGCTGGCGTGGGTGATCGGCACCTTCGGCTGGTTCTTCGTCGTCGCGGCGGACGCCTTCCTGGTGCTCGCGGTGGCCGTCGCGGCCTCCCGGTACGGCCGGGTCCGGCTGGGCGCCGACGACGAGCAGCCGGAGTTCAGCACGCTGGCCTGGGTCGCCATGATGTTCAGCGCGGGGATGGGCATCGGTCTGGTCTTCTTCGCGGTGGCCGAGCCGATCCAGCACTACGCCACGCCGCCGCCGGCGACCGGCATCGCGGCGCAGACCCCGGCTGCCGGGGCGGCGGCCATGCAGTACACCCTCTTCCATTGGACGCTGCACCCGTGGGGCATCTACGCCGTCACCGCGCTGGCGCTGGCGTACTCGACCTTCCGGCGGGGGCGGGACAACCGGATCTCGGCCGCGTTCCGCCCGCTGCTCGGCGCGCGGGCCGACGGGGTGGCCGGTCGGGCCGTCGACCTGCTCGCCGTCTTCGCCACGGTCTTCGGTTCGGCCACCAGCCTCGGGCTCGGCGCGCTCCAGGTGGCCGCCGGTCTGGACCTGGTGGCCGGCGTACCGGACACCCGGGCGGTGGAACTGACGGTGATCGGCGCGCTCACCCTGGCCTTCGTCGTCTCGGCCTTCTCCGGCCTGCACCGGGGGGTCAAGTGGCTGTCCACCACCAACGTCCTGCTGGCCGTGCTGCTGATGATCTTCGTGTTCGTGGTGGGGCCGACGATCTACACGCTGGAGGTGCTGCCCGCGTCGGTCGGTGACTACCTCAGCCGCCTGGTGTTCATGTCCACCCGTACCGGCGCGTTCTCCGACCCAGCCTGGCTCGGGTCCTGGACGATCTTCTACTGGGCCTGGTGGATTTCCTGGGCACCGTTCGTCGGCACCTTCATCGCGCGCATCTCGCGCGGGCGGACCGTACGTCAGTTCCTGGTCGGGGTCCTGCTGGTGCCCAGCGGGGCCAGCGCGATCTGGTTCGCGATCATGGGCGGCAGCGCCCTGCGTACCCAGGCTACCGGCACCCGCGACCTGGTGGCGGACGTCGGGGCGGGCAGCGAGCAGGCGCTGTTCGGGCTGCTGGACGCGCTGCCGCTGGGGACCGTCACCAGCGTGCTGGCCATGGTGCTCATCGCGCTCTACTTCGTGACCAGCGCCGACTCGGCGTCGCTGGTGCTGGGGTCGCTCAGCTCGGGTGGCGCGCTGCGCCCGCACCGCGTACTCGTGGTGCTCTGGGGGGTGCTGATCGGGGCGGTCGCCGCCGCGCTGCTGCTCGCCGGGGGCCTGGCCGCACTGCAACAGGCGACCATCATGGTGGCGCTGCCGTTCGTGGTGGTGATGCTCGGGCTCGCCGTGGCGCTGCTGCGCGACCTGGCCCGGGACCCGACGGTCAACCCGCACCCGGACCGGGACCGCCGGTCCGGGCTGGCCGCCGCCGTGCGGGCCGCCCGGTCGTACGACGAGGAGGACGCGCCCCCGGTCACCCGCTGGCTGCACCGTCCTCCCCGCTGAGCCGGGCGTTCGCCGCCCGCCCGTCCCCCGCCCGACGGATCGTCGGTCCGGCAGGGCAGGATGGAGGGCCGAGGGGGTGGCACCGCATGGCTGGGCGGATCCGGGACGAGGACATCGCGTTGGTCCGCGAGCGCACCTCCATCGCCGAGGTGATCTCGGACACGGTGACCCTCAAGTCGGCAGGTGGCGGCAACCTCAAGGGGCTGTGCCCGTTCCACGACGAGAAGAGCCCGTCGTTCAACGTCTCGCCGGCCCGCAACGTCTTCTACTGCTTCGGCTGCGGCGTCGGCGGCGACGCGATCAAGTTCCTGATGGACGCCGAGCATCTCACCTTCGTCGAGTCCGTCGAGCGGCTCGCCGACCGCGCCGGCATCCAGTTGCGCTACGTCGAGGGTGACCAGGCCGCCCCCCGGGCCCGCCCGCAGCAGGGGCAGAAGCAGCGGCTGGTCGCCGCGCACGCCGCCGCCGTGGAGTTCTACCAGGCGCAGCTCACCACGGCCGGCGCCCGTCCGGCGCGGGAGTTCCTGGCCCGGCGCGGTTTCGACCGGGCCGCCGCCCAGCGGTACGGCTGCGGCTTCGCCCCGGACGCCTGGGACCTGCTCACCAAGCACCTGCGCCAGCAGGGGTTCACCCACGACGAGCTGGTCACCGGCGGGTTGTCCCGGCCGTCGCGCTCGGGCACCCTGATCGACAGGTTCCGCCGCCGGCTGATGTGGCCGATCCGGGACATCGCCGGTGACGTGATCGGCTTCGGGGCACGGAAACTCTTCGACGACGACGACGGGCCGAAGTACCTGAACACCCCCGAGACGCCGATCTACAAGAAGTCGCACGTGCTCTACGGCATCGACCAGGCCAAACGGGAGATCGCCAAGCAGGGCCGGGTGGTCGTGGTCGAGGGCTACACCGACGTGATGGCCTGCCACCTGGCCGGGGTGCCGACCGCCGTGGCGACCTGCGGCACCGCCTTCGGCGCGGACCACATCGGCGTGCTGCGCCGGCTGCTGCTCGACACCGACGCGGTGGCCGGTGAGGTGATCTTCACGTTCGACGGGGACGCCGCCGGGCAGAAGGCCGCGCTGCGTGCCTTCGAGGACGACCAGCGCTTCGTCGGGCGTACCTTCATCGCGGTCAGCCCGGACAACATGGACCCGTGCGACCTGCGGTTGGCAAAGGGTGACCTGGCGATCCGTGACCTGGTGGCCCGCCGCGAGCCGCTCGTCGACTTCGCCCTCCGGCACGTCATCAACCGCTACGACCTGGACACGGTGGACGGCCGGGTGGAGGCGATGCGCCGGGCCGCGCCCCTGGTTGCCAAGATCAAGGACCTGGAGAAGCGTCCCGAGTACGTCCGCAAGCTCGCCGGTGACCTCGGCATGGAGATCGAGCCGGTGCAGCGTGCGGTGCTGGCCGCCGCCAACTCCCCCGGCGAACGGGAGGGGGCCGCCCCGCCCCGGGGCCGGAGCCGTACCGCCGTGCCCGCCGTGGACAGTCCGGAGTCGATGGTCGAGCGGGAGGCGTTGAAGCTCGCTCTCCAGGAGCCGGTCCTCGCCGGCCCGATGTTCGACGCGGTCGAGGCCGCCGAGTACCGGCACCCGGTGCACGTCGCGGTGCGTACCGCGATCGCGGCGGCGGGCGGGGTGGCCGTCGCGGCCGGCGGGGCGGTGTGGATCGAGGCGGTCCGGGACGCCTGCGCCGACCTGGCCGCCCAGGCACTGGTCGGCGAACTGGCCGTGGAACCGCTGCGGCTCGACGGCGAGCCCGACCCGAGGTACGTCTCGATCACCATGGCCCGGTTGCAGTGGGGCTCGGTGACCGCCCGCATCAGGGACCTCAAGTCCAAGATCCAGCGGATCAACCCGGTCACCCAGAAGGACGAGTACTTCGCCCTGTTCGGGGAACTGCTCTCGCTGGAACAGCACGCGCGGGCCCTGCGCGAGCAGGCCGCGGGAGGACTCTGATGGGACTGTTCGGCCGCAGGCGCAAGCTGCCGTCCGCCGTCCGCCCGCCCCTGGCCGCCGGTGAACGCGTCCTGGCCTGGGCCGCCACGGGTAACGGCAGCAGTAACGGCGCACCGCCCGCCGACCGGGTGTCCGCCGTCGACGAGGCGTCGCCCGCCGAGGGCACGTCGGCCGGTGCCGGTGCCGGTGCGTCGGTCGGCGCCGGTGGCGGGGTGCTGGTGGCCACGAACCTCGGGCTCTGGCTGCCGGGCCGGGGACAGCGGTTGGGCTGGCACGACATCCTCAAGGCCGTCTGGTCCGGGCGGGAGTTGACGGTCACCCCGGCCGCGACGGTTGCCGAGCGGGACGGCTACCTGGTGGTCGCCGACGGTCCCGCCGAGACGTACCTGCTGCTCGATCCGGGTGACCTGCCGCACCAGGTGCGGGCCCGGGTGACCCGCTCGGTGGCGTACACCCAGCAGCACCCGGTGCCCGGCGGCTCGGGGCGGATCGCGGCCCGGCGGGTGGCCGGGGCCGACGGTCTGACCTGGACGGTCCGCTACGACCCCGGCACCCCGGTCGACGCCGACGAGGTACGCGCCGAAACCGACCAGCTCGTCGCCGCCGCCCGCGCCGCCACCGCCCCCGCCGATCTCTGAGCCCTCGGCGTGGTCGTGGGGTGGAGATCGCGCTCAGTCGGCGACATAGCGGTATCACCGCGACCTGATGCCGCTGCATCGGCCCAACTGAGTCGATCATGACCTGACGCGGCGGGATCGTGGAAGCTCCCCGTGAACCGTGCGTCGCCGGTCGGCGGGCGAGGTGTGCCGGGGTGGTCGGGTCACCGGGACCGTGCCCAGGTGACGATGCGGTCGGTGAGGCCGGGTGGCGCGACACCGTCGTGCAGGCTGGCGAGGTCGTCCATGGCTTCGCCCAACAGCAGGCCCAGGTAGACCAGCAGGGCGGTGCGATCCTCGCGGTACTCCCCGAGCAGCGCCAGCCGGGCCGGCGAGCACGGCCAGGCCGCCCCGCATACCCGGCACCGCCAGGAGGGGCGGGCGGCCACGTGGGGGCGGTACCGGGGCATCAGCGCCGCCCCGGCCGGCCGGCACGGGGGCCGGGGTGCCCCGGGAATCCGTAGCGCGATCCGAGAACCTGTCGCATGGTCGAGCCTCCGTCGATGCTGGAGGGGAGCGCCCGCCGACGACACCGACAGACGCTCCCGGCCTGGTTCCGCCCACCGTCCGATCCCGGGAGCGGTCCCGCTGGGTGACAGTCTGTTGATGGCCCGGCTACGGTGGGAGGTCCGCCGTGCCGACGACGCAGGCGTGGACCGGTCGAGCCGGGGCGGTACGACAATGTACGGAGGCTGTCTGGTGGAACGCTCGTCCATGCTGGACCACTTCGCGGAGGAACTGCGGCTCACCCGGGCCGGCCACGGCATGTCCCAGGCGGCGCTGGCCGAGGCGCTGAGCTATTCGGGGGCCTTGGTCGCCAAGGTGGAGACCTGCGAACGCCGGCCGAGCCTGGACTTCGCCCGCCGCTGCGACACGGTGTTCACCACCGACGGCCGCTTCGAACGAATCCAACGCCGAATCAGCCGGGAAACCGTGGTGCCCTGGGCACGGGACTGGACGGCAGTGGAAGCGGAGGCGCGGGCGTTCCGTTGGTTCGAGCCGCTCTATGTTCCCGGCCTGCTTCAGACCGAAGAATATGCCCGAGCCATCCTGGTCGGGGCCGGGCTGTTCGGCGTCGACGAAATCGAACAACAGGTGGCCACGCGAATCGAGCGCCAGGTAGTGCTCACCCGGGACCGGCCGCCGCTGCTCACCGCCGTCATCGACGAGTACGTGTTGCGCCGCAATGTCGGTCAGCCGGAGGTCATGTGTCAGCAGTTGCAGCACCTGGTGAAGCTCGGCACGACGTTGCCGCGAGTCCGTATCCAGGTGGTTCCACTGTCCGCCGGTGCCTATCCCGGACTTGACGGCCCTTTCGTCATTGCCACCTCGCCCACTGGTGAGGACGTCGTCTACCTGGAAGGACAGCGCCACGGGCAGGTGGTCGACCGCACCGATTACCTACGCGAGGTGGTTGAGGTATGGGAGTCGATCCGTGGTGAGACACTTTCCCAGCAGCAGTCCATCGAGTTGACAGGGGAGGTGGCGGAAACATGGACCTGAACGGTGTCCGGTGGCGCAAGAGCACCCGTAGCAATGGCGGTGGCGGGGCCTGCGTCGAGGTGGCTGACAACCTATCCGGCGTGGTGATGGTGCGGGATTCCAAGGACCCGGGTGGGCCGGTGCTGGCCTTCGACCCGTACGCCTGGCGGGCATTCGTCGGCGCAACGGCGAGAAGGGCTTAGTGGGCCGGCGGCCCGATCCCGGGTCGTTGCACGCGCGCCCGGCGGCGGGAGAGTGCCTGTCGTCACCTCTGCCGCTGCCCGGTGGTTAGGCGGCGGCTGTGGCGGGGCATGTCGGAGGGCGACATCCGCAGATCCCCGAGGAGGGGCGATGGCCTCCGACGAGACCCACGCCGACCGCGACGACGCGGCCACCGTGACCGCAGCCCGGCACGACCGGGACCGGTCGGGTGACCGGCGCTCCGGTGACCGCCCGGCGGGTGAGCCCGGGTCCGGCGACCGGCGGCGGGGCGACCGGCGGGAGGCCGACGCGCGTACCCGGCCGGTGGGTCCCGACGACGGCCCGGACAGCCCCACGGACCTGCACCGGGCGGACTGGAAGGCGGCGCTCAAGCGCACCGGGCGGGAGTTCCAGGAGGACAGCCTGACCGACTGGGCCGCCGCGCTGACCTACTACGGGGTGCTGTCGATCTTCCCCGGGATGCTGGTGTTGATCTCGATCCTTGGTCTGCTCGGCGAGCGGGCCACCAGCGGGGTCCGGGACACCGTCGGGCAGGTGGTGCCGGAGGAGAACATCCGCACCATCATCGAGACCGCGATCGACCAGGCCGGCCAGTCGGGTGGGCTGGCCAGCATCGCCGCGGTCATCGGTCTGGTCGCCGCGTTCTGGTCGGCCTCCGGCTACGTGGGCGCGTTCATGCGGGCCTCGAACAGCATCTACGACGTGCCGGAGGGGCGGCCGGTGTGGAAGACCCTGCCCATCCGGCTCGGGGTGACCGCCCTGGTGGGGGTGCTGCTGCTCGCCGCCGCAGTGATCGTGGTCTTCACCGGTGGCCTCGCCGAGCAGGCCGGCAGCGCCATCGGGTTGGGCTCGACGGCGGTCACGGTGTGGAACATCGCCAAGTGGCCGGTGCTGCTGGTGCTGGTCAGCCTGATGTTCGCGATCCTCTACTGGGCGTCGCCGAACGCCCGGCACGGCGGGTTCCGCTGGGTCAGCCCGGGTGGTGTGCTGGCGGTGCTGCTCTGGCTGCTGGTCTCCGGCCTGTTCGCCCTCTACGTCGGCAACTTCGGGTCCTACAACAAGACCTACGGGGCGCTGGCCGGGGTGATCATCTTCCTGGTCTGGCTCTGGCTGAGCAACATCGCGATCCTGCTCGGTGCGGAGTTCGACGCCGAGTTGGAGCGGGGTCGGGCGATCGCCGCCGGCCACGACCCGGACGAGGAGCCGTACGTCGAGCTGCGCGACGACCGCAAGCTGCGCAAGAAGCGCAACGCCGCCCCCGGCCGCTGACCCCGCCTCCGGGAGGCCCGCCGGACCCACCGACCCCGCCCCGCCACGATCGAGCTGGCGGGGTGGGGTCTTGTCATGTCCGGGGGTGATCGGGTAATGCTTCCCCCGCCCGTTCGGGGCCTGCGGGGAGGCGCTAGCCGGGCCCCGGTAGCAGGTCGTTGCGGAGATTTCTCGGTCTGTCAACCTTTTCTTGATCCACTAGTAGCTTTTGTTCGTTCGGACAAAAGTTGCCGGAGGAACGAACGAAGCTATGGACACGCGCCACGGAAGTCTCCTACTGTGTCGACCACAACACAACGGCGTGACGTCAATGTGAACCCTGAGGCGGAGGTGAGTCCCGTGCGGACGGCAGATCCCCTGCACGTGCAGCTGTTGCGGCTGCTCCGTGACGAGGGGCCAGCGTCCCGGGCCGAGCTGGGCGACCGGTTGCAGATGCCCCGGCCCCGGCTCCTCGCCGAGTTGGAACGGCTGGTCGGGCTGGGCCTGGTGGCCGAGGCCGGGCTGGCCGCCTCCCGGGGTGGCCGCCGGTCCACCCTGGTGGAGCTGAACCCGGACCTGCGGTTCGCCGGCATCGACATGGGCGCCAGTTCGATCGACGTCGAGGTGGTCAACGGGCGGCTCGAACCGGTCGCCGCGTACGCCGAGCCGGCCGACATCCGCTCCGGCCCGAAGGCCATCCTGCACCGGGTCAACGACCTGCTGCACAAGGCCCGGGTGGATGGGGCGTACGAGCGGCTCAACGGCGTCGGCATCGGCGTCCCCGGCCCGGTCAGCTTCCGCGACGGGGTGCCGGTCTCGCCGCCGATCATGCCGGGCTGGGACCGCTACCCGGTGCGCGAGCTGATCAGCCGTGAGCACGGGTGCCCGGCGGTGGTCGACAACGACGTGAACATCATGGCGATCGGCGAGCGGCACGGCGGGGTGGCCCACTCGGTCGACGACTTCCTCTTCGTCAAGATCGGCACCGGAATAGGGTGTGGGATCTACCTCAGCGGCGAGGTCTACCGGGGCACCGACGGCTGCGCCGGCGACATCGGACACATCCAGGCCGAGGCCGGCGGACCGGCCTGCACCTGCGGAAACGCCGGTTGCCTGGAGGCCGTGTTCAGCGGCGCGGCACTGGCCCGGGAAGCCGCCGTCGCGGCGCGTACCGGCACCTCGCCGGCGCTGGCCGAGCGGCTCGCCGCCCGGGGTGCGGTCTCCGCCCGCGACGTCGCCGAAGCGGCGATCGAGGGCGACGTCACCTGCATCCAGCTCATCCGCGACGGGGGCCGCCGGGTCGGGCAGGTGCTGGCCGGGCTGGTCAGCTTCACCAACCCGTCGATGATCGTCATCGGCGGCGGGCTGGCCCACCTCGGGCACATCCTGCTCGCCGAGATCCGCAGCGTGGTCTACCGCCGTTCGCTGCCGCTGGCCACCGGCAACCTGCCGGTCGTCCTGTCCGAGCTGGGACCGCGCGCCGGAGTGGCCGGCGCGGCCGTCCTCGCCAGCGACGTCGCCTTCGGGGAGGCATCATGAGCAAGCAACCGACCTCCCCCACCGGGGACAAGGCCGCCGCCGGGGACAAGGCCCCGCTGGTCGAGGCGCCCGGCGACACCGTCGCCGGTGAGGTGGTGCTGCGGCTGACCGACGTGGTCAAGACGTTCCCCGGCGTCCGCGCCCTCGACGGGGTGCAGCTGGAGGTACGGGCCGGCGAGGTGCACTGCCTGCTCGGGCAGAACGGCGCCGGCAAGTCCACCCTGATCAAGGTGCTCGCCGGGGTGCACCGGCCCGACTCCGGTCAGGTGGAATGGCGTGGCGAACCGGCGCACTTCGCCAACCCGCAGGCCGCCATGCGTGCCGGCATCGCCACCATCTACCAGGAACTCGACCTGGTCGAGGACCTGTCGGTCGCCGAGAACGCCTTCCTCGGCCACGAGCCGAAGGTCGCCGGGTTCGTCAGGCGCGGGCTGATGGCCCGGCGTACCCGGGAGATCCTCACCCGGCTCGGCCACGGCGAGATCCCGCCCGGCCGGATGGTGCGCGCGCTGCCGGCCGCCGGCAAGCAGGTGGTCAGCATGGCCCGGGCGCTGTCCCACGAGGCCCGGCTGATCATCATGGACGAGCCGAGCGCGGTGCTGGCGCACGACGAGGTGGACAACCTGTTCCGGATCATCCGGGAACTCACCGCCCAGGGCATCGCGGTCATCTACATCTCGCACCGGATGGAGGAGATCCGCGAGATCGGCGACCGGGTCACCGTACTCAAGGACGGCCGGACCACCGCGGCGAACCTGCCGGCCCGGAACACCCCGACCGGCGACCTGGTCGCCCGGATGACCGGCCGGACCATCGAGTACGTCTTCCCGGACCGCCCGACCGCGCCCGCCACCGGCGAGGAGCTGCTCCGCGTCGAGCGGCTGACCCGGACCGGCGAGTTCGCCGACGTCTCGCTCAGCGTCCGTCCCGGCGAGATCGTCGGCATCGCCGGGCTGGTCGGCTCCGGCCGCTCGGAACTGCTGGAGACGATCTACGGGGCCCGGCGTGCCGAGTCCGGCACCATCACGATGGGCGGCCGGACCCTGCGGCCGGGCAGCGTCGGCGCGGCGGTCCGGGCCGGCATGGGCATGGCCCCCGAGGAACGCAAGAGCCAGGCGTTGCTGCTCGGCGAGCCGATCCACCGCAACGTCACCCTGGCGACCTTCACCCGGTACGCCCGCCTCGGCTTCACCAGCGCCGCGCGCGAGCGGGCCGAGGCGGAACGGATCGCCGACGACCTCCAGCTCCGGCCCAACGACGTGCGCCGGGCGGTACGCACCCTTTCCGGCGGCAACCAGCAGAAGGTGGTGGTCGGGCGCTGGCTGCTCGGCGACACCCGGTTGCTGCTGCTCGACGAGCCGACCCGGGGGGTGGACGTGGGCGCCCGTGCCGAGCTGTACCGGGTGATCCGTGGCCTGGCCGCCCAGGGGGTCGGCGTGCTGCTGGTCTCCAGCGAGGTGCCCGAGGTGCTCGGCCTGGCCGATCGGGTGCTGGTGATGCGGGAGGGCCGGATGGTGCGCGAGGCGCCCGCCGGCGAACTGGACGAGAACACCGTGCTCGACCTCGTCATGGCGGGGTCTCTGATGGAAGGCGCGCCGGCATGAGCGAGCGCAGTGGACATAACGAGGTGACGGCATGAGTGAGTCGACCGGGACCGCGACACCGGACCGGCCGGCGGACCTGCCGGCGCAGTCCCCGCCGGTAGACCCGGCGGTGACGGCGTCGCTCAAGGAGAAGCCCAGGACCGGTGGGTTGTCGTTCTGGGCGGGTGAGGGCGGTGAGGGCGCGAAGCGTAACCTCGGCCTGATCGGCGTGCTGGTGGTGCTGGTGGTGATCGGCGCCGCGACCCGCTGGGATCTCTACTCCAACCCGGACTGGGTGTGGGGCAACACGCTGACCATCCTCAAGCTCGCCTCGGTGGTCGGGGTGGTCACCGTCGGGATGACCTTCGTGATCATCGGCGGCGGCATCGACCTGTCGGTCGGCGCGATCGTCGCCCTCGCCGGGGTGTGGGCGACCACGGTCGCCACCCAGAGCTACGGCGCGGGCGGCATGATCTTCACGGCGGTCGTGGTCGGTGTCGCGGTCGGCCTGGTCAACGGGATCCTCATCTCCTACGGGCGGCTGGTGGCGTTCATCGCCACGCTGGCCATGATGGTCGCCGCCCGGGGTCTGGCCGCCCAGATCTCCGGCAAGCAGACCCAGGTGTCGAACAACTCCTTCATCAACGGCATCGCCAGCACCGACCTGCTGGGCATCCCGCTGCTGGTCTACATCCTCGCCGCCGTGGTCGCCGCCGGGTGGGTGCTGCTCAACCGCACCACCTTCGGCCGGCGTACGGTCGCCGTCGGCGGCAACCCGGAGGCGGCCCGGCTCGCCGGCATCAACGTCAGGCGGCACACCCTGCTGCTCTACGCGCTCTCCGGTCTCTGCTGCGGCATCGCCGCGATCATGCTGACCGCGCAGGCCAACTCCGCCCAGGCGGCCATGGCCAACCTCTACGAGCTGGACGCGATCGCCGCGGCCATCATCGGCGGCACGCTGCTCAGCGGTGGCCGGGGCACCATCATCGGGTCCCTGCTCGGGGTGCTGATCTTCTCCACCATCACCAACCTCTTCGCCATCAACGGCCTGTCCACCGAGGCCCAGAACATGGTCAAGGGCGGCATCATCGTCGGCGCCGTCCTGATCCAGCAGGTGCAGTTCCGCAGCGTCACCCAGTTCCTCAGCCGCAACAAGCTGACCACCCCCGCCTGACCCGGACGCGTCGCCCCACCGGGCGCGTCCCGACCCTCCGCACCATCGCATTCCGGCGGCCACCGACGGTGGCCGGGATCAGCACAACCTTTTTCACCCCCACCATCCGTCATTTCCTGGAGGTCGTCATGACCCAGCCCCGTGACCTGTCCCGTCGCCGGTTGCTCTTCGGCGGCGCGGCGGTCGGCGCCGGTGTGCTCCTCGCCGGTTGCACCAGCAACGAGTCCACACCGACCGCGGCGCAGACCAAGGCGGCCGACAACGCCGACGGCGGCAACGCCGCCCCCGGCAAGAAGGTCACCATCGGTTTCTCCGCCCCCGCCGCCGACCACGGCTGGATCGCCGCCATCACCAACAACGCCAAGGCGCAGGCCGGCGCGTACTCGGACGTGGACTTCAAGACCGTCGAGGCCGGCGCGGACGCGGCGGCCCAGCGGGCGGCGCTGTCCACCCTGGTCGCCCAGAAGCCTGACGTCATCGTGGTGCTGCCGCACGACGGCAAGGAGCTCAACGCGTTCGGCCTGGAGGCGATGAAGGCCGGCATCCCGGTGGTCAACCTGGACCGGGCGTTCCCGGACGCGCTGGCCTACCGGCTGCAGATCATGGGTGACAACTACGGCATGGGCGTGGCCGCCGCGAACTTCATCGTGGCGCAGCTCAAGGCCAAGGGCGTCAGCAACCCGATCATCGGTGAGATCCCCGGCATCGACTCGCTGGAGCTGACCCAGCAGCGGTCCAAGGGCTTCGCCGACACCCTGGCCACGGCCGGGTTCAAGGTGGCCAACCGGCGGCCGGCCGAGTTCACCGCCGACTCCGGCCAGCAGGCGGCCACCGGCCTGTTCCAGGCCCTGCCGAAGATCGACGCGGTCTGGAACCACGATGACGACCAGGGCATCGGTGTCCTGGCCGCGGTCAACCAGGCCAACCGCAAGGAGTTCTTCATGGTCGGCGGCGCCGGCTCGAAGAAGGCCATGGAGGACATCCAGGCCGACAACACGGTGCTCAAGGCGACCGTGACCTACAGCCCGTCGATGGCTTCCTCGGCCATCTCCCTGGCGCGTCTCATCGCCCAGGGCAAGGGCATGTCCGACCTGGTGGAACTCCAGGTGCCCAAGGAGATCGTGCTCGCCTCGGAGACGATCACCAAGGAGAACGCGAGCAACTACCTCAAGCTCGGGTTCTGATACACGGGGGGAGACCCACCTTGTCCACTCACGACAGCGAACTCCGGATCGGCATGATCGGGTACTCGTTCATGGGCGCCGCGCACTCACAGGCGTGGCGCACCGTGAACCGGGTGTACGACCTGCCCGCCCGGGTTCGGATGGCGAAGATCTGCGGCCGGGACGCCGCGAAGGTCGCCGAGGCAGCCGACCGGCTGGGCTGGGACGCGCACACCACCGACTGGCGTGCCCTGGTCAACTCGGACGACATCGACGTGGTCGACATCTGCACACCAGGTGACAGCCACGCCGAGATCGCCCTCGCCGCGCTCGCCGCCGGCAAGCACGTGATCTGCGAGAAACCGCTGGCCAACACGGTGGACGAGGCGCGGGCGATGACCGCCGCCGCAGCCACCGCGGCAGCCGCCGGGGTCCGGTCCATGTGCGGGTTCAACTACCGCCGGGTGCCCGCCGTCGCCCTGATGCGACAGCTCGTCGCCGAAGGACGGCTGGGGACGATCCGGCACGTCCGTGCGACGTACCTGCAGGACTGGATCGTCGATCCGCAGTTCCCCCTGGTCTGGAGGCTGGAGAAGGACAAGGCGGGCTCCGGTGCCCTCGGCGACATCGGGGCGCACATCATCGACCTGACCCAGTACGTGACCGGGCAACGGATCACCGGGGTCAGCGCCGTGACCGAGACGTTCGTCAAGGAGCGTCCGCTGCCGGGCGCGTCCAGCGGCCTGGCCGCCGAGGTCGACGGCGACGCCACGGCGACCGGCACGGTCACCGTCGACGACGCCGCGATCTTCGTGGCCCGCCTCGACGACGGGGCACTGGCCACGTACGAGGCGACCCGGTTCGCCACCGGCCGCAAGAACGCCCTCCGGGTGGAGATCAACGGTTCGCTCGGTTCGGTGGTGTTCGACCTGGAACGCCTCAACGAGCTGGAGTTCTACGACGCCACCCGGCCGACGGCCGAGCAGGGGTTCGCCCGCATCCTGGTCACCGAGGCCGAGCACCCGTACATGGCGGCCTGGTGGCCGCCGGGGCACATCATCGGCTACGAGCACTCCTTCACGCACGAGATGCGCGACTTCGTCGAGGCGGTCGCCACCGGCGTCGACCCGACCCCGTCGTTCGCCGACGCGTTGCAGGTACAGCTCGTGCTGGATGCGGTGACCCGTTCGGCGGAGTGCGGTTCCCAGTGGACCGACGTCGAGCCGGCCCTGGCCGCGCTCGCCGTCTGACCAGCCACCTCCGTCGCCGACCGGCGAGGGACCGGCCGCGGTTGCGCCCCGCGGCCGGGCCGGGGTCGGTGCCGGAGGGTGTGCGTCGGGCCGTCGGCCCGGGGCACGCGCACGTCGGCCGTCCGGTGCGGCCGGACCGGGATTCCCCGGTCGCACCGGAGGGCCGCCTGTTAGAACATAGATGAGCGTGATTCGATAAACCGGATCACCGACCACAGTCGTCCGGCCGGAGGCGCGCCGCCGCCGTCGGCCGGATGCGGGGAGGCAGGGCCGAGACGCCGAACCGGCCCTGCCTACCAGCCCCGTCCGCACGCCGTACGGGAACCGGATGCGGAGACGATGCCGCCGACATCGTCGCCGCGCCCGGTGCCATCCCGCACGGCGGGCGGGCGGGGCCACCCCGCGCCCACCCGTACCACTTCACCGACAGAGCGTTTCCACCCGACGGAGGGAGCACCATGAGAACGGGTGTCTGGCTGGTGGGAGCGCGCGGTTCCGTCGCGACCACCGCCATCGTCGGGGGCCTCGCCCTGCGGGCCGGTCTCACCGGTCCCACCGGCTGCGTCACCGAACTGCCCGACCTGCGCGGGCCCGCCCTGCCCACCTTCGCCGACCTGGTCTTCGGCGGTCACGACGTGGCCACCACCCCGCTGACCAAGCGGGCCGAGGCACTCGCCGCCGCCGGGGTGCTGCCCGGCCGGCTGGCCACCGCGCTCACCGCCGACCTGACCGCCGTCGAGGAGGACCTGCGGCCCGCGCCCACCGGCGGCAGCCAGGCCGACCGGGCCGCCGCCATCGCCGCCGAGCTGACCGCGTTCCGCGACCGGCACCGGCTGGACCGGGTGGTGGTGGTCAACGTCTCGGCCACCGAACCCGCCCCCGCCGCGCACCCCGGCCACGCCGACCCGGACGCCCTGCGGGCCGCCCTCGCCGGCCCCGACGAGGTGCTGCCGCCCAGCTCGCTCTACGCGTACGCGGCCGTCGAGGCGGGCTGCCCGTACGTCGACTTCACCCCGTCCACCGGGCTGCGCCTGCCGGCGCTCGCGGCGCTGGCCGCCCAGCGCGGCCTGCCGTACGCCGGGCACGACGGCAAGACCGGGGAGACCCTGGTCAAGTCGGTGCTCGCCCCGATGTTCGCGATGCGGAACCTGGCGGTGCGGTCCTGGTCCGGGGTCAACCTGCTCGGCGGCGGCGACGGGGCGACCCTGGCCGAGCCGGGCGCCAACGCCGCCAAGGTGGACAGCAAGCAGCGGGTCCTCGGCGAGACCCTCGGCTACGTGCCGCAGGGTGGCACCCGCATCGACTACGTCGAGGACCTCGGCGACTTCAAGACCGCCTGGGATCTGATCACCTTCGCCGGGTTCCTCGGCACCGGAATGCGGATGGAGTTCACCTGGCACGGCTGCGACTCCGCGCTGGCCGCCCCGCTGGTGCTCGACCTGGCCCGACTCACCGCCGCCGCGCACGCCGCCGGCCGGGTCGGCCCCCTGCCCGAGCTGGCGTTCTTCTTCAAGGACCCGATCGACTCGCCCACCCACTC
This sequence comes from Micromonospora humidisoli, assembly GCF_016900955.1. Classification (NCBI taxonomy): domain Bacteria; kingdom Bacillati; phylum Actinomycetota; class Actinomycetes; order Micromonosporales; family Micromonosporaceae; genus Micromonospora; species Micromonospora humidisoli. The sequence continues at coordinate 768,175 of NZ_JAFEUO010000004.1, read as the reverse complement.
GCTGAGCGCGCAGTGGCAGCGGCTCGTCGACTTCGCCAGCGAGCTGCACGCCGGCGGTGCCGGGTGACCAGCCTGGCCGACCTGGCTGAGCTGGTCCGGGCGCCGGCCGCGCTGTCCGTACCGGGTGACCTGGTGGCCGGGGCGGCGGCGGCCGGGGTGCTCGGCCCGCGTACCGCCGGGCTGGCCGGCGCGTCGGTGCTGCTCTACTGGGCCGGGATGGCCGCCAACGACTGGGCCGACCGGGGGCTGGACGCCGAGGAACGCCCGGAACGGCCCATCCCGAGCGGCCGGATCAGCCCGGCCGCCGCCGCCGGGGTCGCCGCCGGGCTCACCGCCGCCGGCCTGGGCCTGGCCGCCGCCGTGGGCGGTCGTCGGGCCGCGGCCGTCGCGCTCCCGCTCGCCGCCACCATCTGGGGGTACGACCTGGCGGCGAAGAACACCGCCGCCGGTCCCGCCGTGATGGCCGCCTGTCGGGGGCTGGACGTGCTGCTCGGCGCGTCCCCCGGCCGGCCGGTGCGGGCGCTGCCGGCGGCGCTCACCGTCGCCGCGCACACCTGGACGGTCACCGCCCTGTCCCGACGTGAGGTCAGCGGCGCCGACGCGGCGCTGCCCCGACGTACCCTCGCCGGCACCGCCCTGGTCGCGCTGGCCGCCACCACCCTGCCCCGCCGCGCCGCCGCCTCCCCGCGCCCCCGGGCCGCCGAGCCGGCCCCGCGTCCCCTGGCCGGGATGGTCGCCGCCGCGCTGCCGGTCGGCCTGGCCGGCTGGTACGTCGCCCGGTACGGCGGCGCGCAGGCCCGGGTCGCCGCCGAGCCCACCGCCGGCCGGGTCCGGGCCGCCGTCGGGGCCGGCATCACCGGGCTGCCCTCGCTGCAGGGCGCACTCACCGCCCGGGCCGGCGCCGGGCTGGTCGGCGCGCTGGTCGCGCTTGCCGCGCCGCTGGGCGGCCGGTTGGCCCGGAAGCTCTCCCCGACATGACCACCCCACCGCCCACCACCACGCCCGGGCAGCGGCTGCGGTTCGGCTACGGCACCAACGGGTTCGCCAACCACCGGCTCGACGACGCCCTGACCGTGCTGGCCGACCTCGGCTACGAGGGGGTCGCGCTGACCCTCGACCACGACCACCTCGACCCGTACGCGCCGGGGCTGGCCCGTCGGGTCGACGCGGTGGCGCACCGGCTGGCCGCGCTGGGCCTCGGCGTGGTGGTCGAGACCGGTGCCCGCTACCTGCTCGACCCGTGGCGCAAGCACGCCCCGACGCTGCTGCACGACGAGGCGGCCGGCCGGATCGACTTCCTGGAGCGGGCGGTGCGGGTCGGCGCGGACCTCGGCGCTGAGGCGGTCTCGTTCTGGGCCGGGGTCCGGCCCGGCCACGTCCCGGTGGAGGTGGCCCGGGACCGGCTGGTCGCCGGCTGCGCCACGGTGGTGGCCGCCGCCGACCGGGCCGGGGTGACCCTGGGCTTCGAACCGGAACCGGGGATGCTGGTCGAGGACATCGCCGGCTGGCGGTGGCTGCACCGGGCCCTCGGCGAGCCGGCCCGCTTCGGCATCACCCTCGACATCGGACACTGCCGCTGCCTGGAGTCGGCAACCGTGCCCGACTGCGTACGCCAGGTGGCCGAGCACCTGGTCAACGTGCAGATCGACGACATGCGCCGGGGCGTGCACGAACACCTGGAGTTCGGCACCGGCGAGATCGACTTCCCGCCGGTGCTGCGGGCCCTGGCCGACGGCGGCTACCGGGGACTCGTCGCCGTGGAGCTGCCCCGGCACTCGCACGCCGCGCCCACCGTGGCCGCCCGGTCGCTGGACTTCCTGCGTACCGCCGCCCGGCAGGCCGGTCTCGCGGTGGACACGCCACCCGTGCCCGCCGGCACCACCGGGGCGGACTGACCACCGCCGACCGAACGTACCTGGGGAGGGAAGACGGATGACACCTGATCGACTGCGGGCCGCGCTGGCGGGCGCACCCGGTCCCGACTGGCTGGACACCGCGCTGCGGCACGTCGCGGCCGAGCCCGACACGGTCGCGCGGTACTTCCCGGCCGCCGCCCGCCGGTGCGGCCGGCACGACCTGCCCGACGCCCCCGGCTGGAGCGCCGACGAGGCGGCCCGCGCGCTGCTGCTGGTCGCGCTGCCCGCCGACCGGGCCGCCGGGCAGGTCGAGCAGGTCTACCGGTACGGCGACGCCGCCGAGAAGCGGGCCGTGCTCAAGGCCCTGCCGCTGCTGCCGATCGACGACGCCGGGGTGCCGCTGCTGCACGACGCGATCCGCACCAACGACACCCGGCTGGTCGCCGCCGCGCTCGGCCCGTACGCCCGGCACCTGGCCGCCGACGCCTGGCGGCAGGCGGTGCTCAAGTGCGTCTTCATCGGGGTCCCGCTGGCCGTCGTCGCCGACCTGGACGACCGGGCCGACGGGGAACTGGCCACCATGCTCGCCGCGCTCGCCGCGGAACGGCACGCCGCCGGCCGGCAGCTCCCCGCCGACGCCACCGCATTGCTCGACCGGCTCACCATCAGGGAGGCGTGAATGCGCATCTTCGACCCCCACATCCACATGACGTCGCGGACCACCGACGACTACGAGCGGATGGCCGCCGCCGGGGTCCGCGCCGTGGTCGAGCCGGCCTTCTGGCTGGGGCAGCCGCGCACCAGCGCCGCCTCGTTCGCCGACTACTTCGACTCGCTGATCGGCTGGGAACCGTTCCGGGCCGGCCAGTTCGGCGTCCGGCACCACGCCACCGTGGCGCTGAACCCGAAGGAGGCCAACGACCCCCGCTGCCGGCCCGTGCTCGACCTGCTGCCCCGCTACCTGGAGAAGGACGCCGTGGTCGCGGTCGGCGAGATCGGCTACGACGACATGACCCCGGCCGAGGACGAGGCGTTCGCCACCCAGCTCGCCCTGGCCGTCGACCACGACCTGCCGGCCCTGGTGCACACCCCGCACCGGGACAAGGCGCGCGGCGTCGAGCGGAGCCTGGCGGTGGTCGCCGAGAGCGGCATCGCGCCGGGCCGGGTGGCCCTGGACCACCTCAACGAGGTGACCGTGAAACTGGCCCGGGACAGCGGCTGCTGGCTGGGCTTCTCCATCTACCCCGACACCAAGATGTCGCCGCCGCGGATGGTGGAGCTGCTGCGCACGTACGGCACCGAGCGGATGCTGGTCAACTCGGCCGCCGACTGGGGCCGCTCCGACCCGCTGCTCACCCGGGCCACCGGCGAGGCGATGCTGGCCGCCGGATTCACCGACGACGACGTCGACCTGGTGCTCTGGCGCAACCCGGTGGAGTTCTACGGGCAATCCGGCCGGCTCGACCTGACCGACCTGGACACCCCGGCCAGCGGCACCTTCGAGGGCAACTCCATCCTGCGCGGCGGCGACTGATGCGGCTGCGGCACGCCGACGGCAGCACCGTCCACCTCGGCTACTGCACCAACGTGCACCCGGCCGAGGACACTGCCGGCATCCTCGCCCAACTCGACACGTACGCCCTGCCGGTGCGGGAGGCGCTCGGCGCGGACCTGCTCGGCCTGGGGCTGTGGTTGGCCGCCCCGGTCGCCGCCGAACTGGCCGCCGACCCGGCCGCCCGTCGCCGGCTGCGCGCCGAGCTGACCCACCGGGGGCTGGAGGTGGTCACCCTCAACGGCTTCCCGTACGCGGCCTTCCAGGCCCCGGTGGTCAAGGGCGCGGTGTACCACCCGGACTGGACCACCGGGCAGCGGCTGCGTTACACCCTCGACCTGGCCCGGATCCTGGCCGACCTGCTCCCCGACGACGCGGCCCGGGGTTCGGTCTCCACCCTGCCGCTGGCCTGGCGACACCCCTGGGACGCGGCGCACGCCGAGGCGTCCCGTCGCCGGCTCGACGCGCTCACGACCGGCCTGGCCGAGGTGGAACGGGACACCGGCCGGGTGGTGCGGGTCGGTTTCGAACCCGAACCGGGTTGCGTGGTGGAGAGCAGCGGGCAGGCCGCCGCGCTCCTGACCGACCTGGACCCGGACCGGCTCGGGATCTGTCTCGACCTGGCCCACCTCGCCTGCGCCTGGGAGGAGCCCGTCGCGGCGCTGGCCCGGCTGCGCGCCGCCGGGCTGCCGGTGGTCAAGGTGCAGGTCTCCGCCGCCCTGGAGTCGGCCGACCCGGTCGCCGACGCCGAGGCGCTGGGCCGCTGGGTGGAGCCGAGGTTCCTGCACCAGACCCGCACCGCAGGCTGCGCCCACGCCGCCGATCCGGCCGATCCGGCGTACGCGGCCGACGACCTGGACGAGGCGCTGGCCGCGCGGCTGCCCGGGGCCTGGCGGGTGCACTACCACGTGCCGCTGCACGCCCCACCCGAGCCGCCGCTGACCTCCACCCTGCCGGTGCTGCGCGCCGCGTTGGCCGCGCTGCTCGCCGGCCCGACGGCCGGTTGCGACCACCTGGACGTCGAGACGTACACGTGGGGGGTGCTGCCGGCGGCGCGGCGGCCCCGCACCGACGCGGAACTGGCCGTGGGCATTGCCGCCGAACTCGCGTTCGCCCGCGACGAACTGGTCACCCTCGGCCTCACCCCGGCCGGGCGAGCCGTCCCGACGACCCTGGGAGTACCACGATGAGCGAGCGCCAGCGACCCGGTACGACGAGGCGCCACCGCCGCGCCGGACGCAGCGGGGTGTCGGCATGAGCCGCCGGCTGGTGGTGCTGGACGTGGTCGGCCTGACCCCCCGGCTGCTGGCCCACATGCCCCGGCTGCGCGCCGTCGCCGAGCAGGGCTTCTCCGCCGGACTGGGCACCGTGCTGCCGGCGGTCACCTGCTCGGCGCAGGCCACCCTGCTGACCGGTGAGCAGCCGTCCGGGCACGGCATCGTCGGCAACGGCTGGTACTTCCGCGACCTCGGTGAGGTGCTGCTGTGGCGGCAGCACCACGCGCTGGTCGGTGGGGAGAAGGTGTGGCAGGCGGCCCGTCGGGTCGAGCCCGGCTACACGGTGGCCAACGTCTGCTGGTGGTACGCGATGGGCGCGGACGTCGACTGGACGGTCACGCCCCGCCCGATCTACTACGCCGACGGGCGCAAGGAACCGGACTGCTGGACCGACCCGCCGGAGCTGCACGACACGCTCACCGACGCGCTGGGCACCTTCCCGCTGTTCACCTACTGGGGGCCGGGTGCCGGGCTGCCGTCGTCCCGGTGGATCTGCCGGGCGGCCGAGCGGATCCTCGCCGACCACGCCCCCGACCTGACCCTGGTCTACGTCCCGCACCTCGACTACGACCTGCAACGCTTCGGCCCGTCCTCGCCCCGGGCCGCCGCCGCCGCGGCGGAGCTGGACGCGGTGCTCGCCCCGCTGCTGGACGCCGCGCGGGCCGCCGACGCGACGGTGGTGGCGCTGTCCGAGTACGGCATCACCGACGTCTCCCGCCCGGTGGACGTCAACCGGCTGCTGCGTGCCGAGGGGCTGCTGCGGGTCTACACCCAGGATGGCATGGAGTACCTGGACCCGTGGACGTCGCGGGCGTTCGCCGTGGCCGACCACCAGGTCGCCCACGTCTACGTGAAGGACCCGGCGGACGTGGCGGCGGTGGCGAAGCTCTGCGCCGGGCTGCCCGGGGTGGCCGAGGTGCTCGACGCCGAGGGCAAGGCGGCGGCCGGGCTGGACCACGAGCGGGCCGGTGAGCTGGTGCTGGTGGCCGAGCCGGACTCCTGGTTCACCTACTACTACTGGCTCGACGATGCCCGCGCCCCGGACTTCGCCCGCAACGTCGAGATCCACCGCAAGCCCGGGTACGACCCGGCGGAGCTGTTCTTCGACCCGGCCGCGCCGGGTGCGGCGAAGCGGCGGGCGGGGGTGGCGCTGGCCCGTAAGAAGCTCGGCATGCGCTACCTGATGAGCGTGGTCGGTCTGGACGCCGGGGCGCGGGCGGTGCGCGGTTCGCACGGCCGGTTGCCGGCCGACCCGGCGGACGGCCCGGTGCTGCTCTGCTCCGACCCGTCGCTGGCCCGGGACACCTTCGCCGCGACCGAGGTCAAGGCACTGCTGCTGGAGCTGGCCGGGCTGGGTGCCGGTGCCGACGGGGCGGCCGCGGCCCCGACCGGCCCGCCGGGCGCGGGGGAGCGGCGGTGACGCTCACCGCAGCCCCGACCGACGCCAGTGAGCTGCGTACCCGCTTCGACGCCGAGCTGGTGGCGTTCCTCGACCGGCAGGGCCCGGACTGGCCGGACGGTGCCCCGCGCGGCATCTTCACCGCCCTGCACCGGTTCGTGCTGGCCGGCGGGAAGCGGCTGCGTCCGCTGTTCTGCTACTGGGGCTGGCGGGGGGCCGGGGGCGTGGACGACCGCCCGATCGTGGTGGCGGCGGCGGCGTTGGAGCTGTTCCACGCGTTCGCGCTGATCCACGACGATATCCTCGACGGCAGCGACCACCGCCGGGGTGCGCCGTCGGTGCACCGGGTCTTCGCCGAGCTGCACACCCGCTCGGCGTGGCGCGGCGACCCGGAGACGTACGGCCGCAACACCGCGCTGCTCTGCGGGGACCTCTGCGCGGCCTGGTCGGATCAGATGTTCCACGAGTGCGGGATGACCTCCGCGCAGATCTGGCAGGGCTACCGGGTCTTCGCCCGGATGCGTACCGAGGTGATCGCGGGGGAGTACCTGGACCTGGTCTCCGGGGTCGGGGACGGCTCGGTGGCCAGCGCGCTGACGGTGATCCGGATGAAGGCGGCCCGGTACACGGTGACCCGGCCGTTGCAGATCGGTGCGGCGCTGGCCGGGGCCCCGGCGGAGCTGATCGCGGCGCTCGTCGACTTCGGTGATCCGTTGGGTGACGCGTTCCAGCTCCGCGACGACGTGCTGGGTGTCTTCGGTGATCCGGCGGTGACCGGGAAGTCGATCCTGGATGACCTGCGGGAGGGCAAGCCGACGGTGATGATGGCGATGGCCCGCGACGCCGCCGACCGGGCCCAGGCCGCCCGGCTGCGGGACCTGTTCGGCAATCCGGAACTGGACGCGGCGGGCGCCGCCGAGCTGCGGACGATCATCGAGGCGACCGGGGCGCGGGAGAAGATCGAGCGGTTGATCCGGGTCCGGGCCGATGCCGCCCGGGTGGCGCTCGGCCAGGTGCCGCTGGCGGAGCCGGCCCGTGCCGCGCTGGCCGCCCTGGCCGACCAGGCCGTGCACCGGCAGCACTGAGCCGTCCCGCCCCGGCCCCTGCGGCGGTGCGGGGTGGGCACCCCGGCGCGGCGGGGCCGGCACGGCGGCCGGTCTTTCATCAGATGTATGTGGGTTCCCGTGCGGGTGTCGGGTGGCCGGGGTGGGGTCTTCATCTGATGAAAACCCACACCGGTGGGCAGAGGGTATGGACATTGATATAGGTCACCATTAATGTTTGTGGCATCACGGGCATGTTTCGTCAAGGTGAACCGGCGGCGCGGTAACCCCTCGGCGAGCGACCTTCCGCTGGGCGGTTCGCGCCCCGGCCGAGGGTTCGGACCGGCCGGGGTGTCCCCGGCCGCCCTGCCTGCCCTGCCACACCCCACCACTCCACCCCACCACCCGGCATCCGGCGCGGCGGCACGCGTCCCGCCCTGGCCGTGATCCGTCAGGAAGGGACAATCCTCCAATGTCCACAAAGGACTACACAGGTCACCGATCCCGACGGTGGCTACCCTCAGCGGCCGTGCTGCTGCTGGCCGTCACCGCCGGCACGGTCGCCGCGACCACCGGCCCACCCGCCCCGGCCGCCGCACACACCATCAACGCCAGCGACTTCCAGCAGGTCGAGCTGGCCCGGGGCGTCAACGAGATGGGCGAGCCGATGTCGCTCGCCGTGCTGCCGGACCGGTCCGTGCTGCACACCGCCCGCAACGGCACCGTGCGTCGTACCGACTCCGCCGGCGTGACCCGGGTGATCGGCACCATCCCCGTCTACACCCACGACGAGGAGGGGTTGCAGAGCCTCGGGGTCGACCCGGACTTCGCCACCAACCGGCACATCTTCCTCTTCTACGCGCCGCCGCTGTCCACCCCCGGCGGCGACGCACCCGCCACCGGCAGCAACTGGTCGGCCTGGCAGGGCGTCAACCGGCTGTCCCGGTTCACCCTGAACGCCGACTTCACCATCAACATGTCCAGCAAGGTCGACGTGCTGGACGTCGGGACCGACCGGGGCATCTGCTGCCACGTCGGCAGCGACATGGACTTCGACGCCGCCGGGAACCTCTACCTGTCCACCGGCGACGACAGCAACCCCTTCGACTCCGCCGGCTACTCGCCGCTTGACGAACGGACCAACCGCAACCCCGCGTACGACTCCCAGCGTGGTGCCGGCAACACCAACGACCTGCGCGGCAAGCTCCTGCGGATCAAGATGAACCCCGACGGGACGTACTCGATCCCGAGTGGGAACCTGTTCCCGCCCGGCACCGCGAAGACCCGCCCCGAGATCTACGCGATGGGTTTCCGCAACCCGTTCCGGATCAGCGTCGACAAGGCCACCGGCGTCGTCTACGTCGGCGACTACGGCCCGGACGCCGGCAGCACCAACGCCAACCGGGGCCCCTCCGGCCAGGTCGAGTTCAACCGGGTCACCGGCCCCGGCAACTACGGCTGGCCGTACTGCACCGGCACCAACACCACGTCCGAGACGTACAACGAGTGGAACTTCGCCACCAACTCGACCGGCCCGAAATACAACTGCACCGGCGGGCCGACCAACAACTCGTTCCGCAACACCGGTCTGACCACCCTCCCGCCGGCCAAGCCCTCCTGGATCCGGTACGGCGGCGACGCCGGCAGCCCGGCCGCGTTCGGCAGCGGCTCCGAGTCGCCGGCCGCCGGCCCGGTCTACCGGTACGACCCGAACAACCCCTCGGCGACGAAGTTCCCGCAGAGCTTCGACGGGCAGTTCTTCGCCACCGAGTTCGGTCGGGGCTGGGTCAAGCCGATCCACGTCAACGCCGACGGGTCGCCCGGCACCATCGACAGCTTCCCCTGGGTGGGCAAGCAGGTGATGGACTCCGCGTTCGGCCCCGACGGGGCGTACTACCTGCTCGACTACGGCACCGGCTACTACAACGGTGACGCCAACTCGGCCCTGTACCGCTTCGACTACGTCGGTGTCGGCAACCGGGCGCCGGCCGCCCGGGCGAGCGCCGACCGGACCTCCGGCCCCGCACCGCTGACCGTGAACTTCTCCTCGGCCGGATCCGCCGACCCCGAGGGCGGGGCGCTGACCTACTCGTGGGCGTTCGGCGACGGCACCACCTCCACGGCGGCCAACCCGACGAAGACGTACACCACCGACGGCTCGTACACCGCGACGCTCACCGTGCGGGACCCGCAGGGGGCGACCGGCACGAACAGCGTGACGGTCAACGTCGGCAACACCGCCCCGACGGTCACCATCACCGGTCCGGTCGACGGCTCGCTGTTCTCCTTCGGTGACACCGTGCCGTTCAGCATCACCGTCACCGACCCCGAGGACGGCACCGTCGACTGCACCAAGGTCAGGATGACCTACGTGCTCGGCCACGACCAGCACGGTCACCAGATCTCCTCGGTCAACGGCTGCTCCGGCACGATCACCATCCCGGTCGACGGCGAGCACGACGACGCGGCGAACATCTTCGCGATCTTCGACGCCGAGTACACCGACGCCGGTGGCCTCACCACGCACACCCAGCACACCCTTCAGCCCCGGCACCGGCAGGCCGAGCACTTCAAGACCTCGTCCGGCGTGACCCTCTACGACAAGACCCCCGCCGAGGGCGGCAAGACCGTCGGCAACATCGAGAACGGGGAATGGATCGGGTTCTCCCCGTACCAGATCGGCAACGTCACCTCGTTCACCGCGCGGGTCTCCTCGGCCGGCGCCGGCGGCACCCTCCAGATCCGCGCCGGCTCGCCCACCGGCACCGTGCTCGGACAGGCCAGCGTTCCGGTCACCGGCGGCTGGGAAACCTTCACCACCGTCACCGGCACGGTGTCCGGCGCACCCACCGGCACCACCACGCTCTACCTGACCTTCGCCGGTGGCAGCGGGCTGCTCTACGACCTGGACGCGTTCACCCTCAACACCGGCACCGTCCCACCGCCGACCAACGGCACCGGGCCGATCAAGGGGCTGGGCGGCAAGTGCCTGGACGTGCGTAACGCGGCCACCGCCGACGGCACCCAGGTGCAGATCTTCACCTGCAACGGTGGGGCCGGGCAGACCTGGACGGTCACCCCGAACGGCCCGATCAAGGCGCTGGGCAAGTGCCTGGACGTCAACGGCGGCGGCACCGCCAACGGTACCAAGATCCAGCTGTGGACCTGCACCGGCGGCAGCCCGCAGGTCTGGTCGGCGCAGTCCGACGGGACCCTGCGCAACCCCGCCTCGGGCAAGTGCCTGGACGTCTCCGGGAACAGCTCGGCCGACAGCACCGTGGTCCTGCTGTGGACCTGTAGCGCCGCCGCGAACCAGAAGTGGACCCTGCCCTGACCTGACCTGACGGGCGCGGGACCGGCCCCGTCCGGTCCCGCGCCCCCGGCGTACTGGAGCACGACATGAGACTTTTCCGGCCCCTCCTCGGCGCGGCCACCGCCGTCCTCGCCGCCCTCGCCTGTACCGCCCCGGCCACCCCCGCGACCGCCGCCGACGCCGCCTACGACGTGCTGGTCTTCTCCAAGACCGCAGGCTTCCGGCACGACTCCATCGCGGTCGGCACCCAGGCCATCCGTGACCTGGGCGCGGCCAACAACTTCACCGTCACCGCCACCGAGGACGGTGGCCAGTTCACCGCCGCCAACCTCGCCCGGTTCGAGGCGGTGATCTTCCTCAACACCACGGGCGACGTGCTCAACGCCAGCCAGCAGAGCGCCTTCGAGTCGTACATCGCCGCCGGTGGCGGGTACGTCGGGGTGCACTCCGCCGCCGACACCGAGTACGACTGGCCGTTCTACGGCAACCTGGTCGGGGCGTGGTTCGCCTCCCACCCGGCCATCCAGCAGGCCACCGTCCGGGTGGAGGACCGCGCACACGCGGCCACCGCCCACCTCGGCCCGACCTGGCAGCGCACCGACGAGTGGTACAACTTCCGCACCAACGCCCGCTCCACCGCGCACGTGCTGGCCAACCTCGACGAGTCGTCGTACTCGGGGGGTGGGATGGGGGCCGACCACCCGCACGTGTGGTGCAAGACGTACAACGGCGGCCGGTCGTTCTACACCGGCGCCGGGCACAACCAGTCGGCGTACTCCGAGCCGGCGTTCCGGGCCCACCTGCTCGGCGGCATCCGGTACGCGGCCGGCCGGACGAAGGCCGACTGCCGGCCGGAGACCGGCTACACCGCGCTCTACAACGGCTCCATTAACGGCTGGTCGCAGGCCGGGCCGGGCAGCTTCACCAACGCCAACGCCACCCTCAGCTCCGTCGGTGGGCTGGGCATGCTCTGGTACAGCGCGAAGCAGTTCACCAGCTACTCGCTGAAGCTGGACTGGAAGGTGGACGGCGACGACAACTCGGGCGTCCTGATCGGCTTCCCGCCGTCGAGCGACCCGAACTCGGCGATGGACAACGGCTACGAGGTGCAGATCGACGCCACCGACACGGTCGACCGGACCACCGGCTCGGTCTACTCGTTCCAGGCCGCCGACCAGGCGGCCCGGGACGCGGCGCTGAACCCGCCGGGGGAGTGGAACACCTACGAACTGCTGGTCGAGGGGGAACGGCTCCAGGTCTTCCTCAACGGCGCGAAGATCAACGACTTCACCAACACCAACCCGGTCCGCTCGCTCGCCGGTCACATCGGCATCCAGAACCACGGCGACGGTGACGACGCCTCGTTCCGCAACATCCGGATCAAGGAGTTGGGCGGCACCACGCCGACCCCCGGCACCGGCCCGATCAAGGGGCTGGCCGGCAAGTGCCTGGACGTGCGCAACGGCGCCACCGCCGACGGCACCCAGATCCAGATCTTCACCTGCAACGGCAGCGCCCGGCAGACCTGGACGGTGACCCCGAACGGCCCGATCAAGGCGTTGGGCAAGTGCCTGGACGTGTCGGGTGGCGGCACCGCCAACGGTACGAAGATCCAGCTGTGGACCTGCACCGGCGGCAGCCCGCAGGTCTGGTCGTCCCAGTCCGACGGCACCCTGCGCAACCCCGCCTCGGGCAAGTGTCTGGACGTCAACGGCAACAACTCGGCTGACAACACCGTGGTCCTCCTCTGGACCTGCAACTCCTCCGCCCCCAACCAGAAGTGGACCCTCCCCCAGTAACCCCACCCAGCCCTGTCCCACCAGGCCCTGTCCCACCCGGCCGGCGGGCCGCCCACCCGGCGGCCCGCCCGGCCCGCCGGTCGGGCTGAGCATCGGTGATCAAGAGGTTTGCGTCACGCGGGTCGCCCGTCGTGACGCAAACCTCTTGATCGTTCGGGCGTCGGGCGTCGGGCGTCGGGCGTCGGGCGGCGTGTGGGCGTGTGGGCGGGCTGGGGTGGGCGGTGGGCGAGGGGCGGTGGGTGAGAAGAGGGGTTTCGTGGGGGGTGGGGTGGGCTTAGAGTGGTGGGCGGCGACCTGCGGGTGGCCGGTGACCCGACGGGAGGCGCAACCCGTTGGGCCCAGGTGCGTGTGCACCCACCGGTGACCCGGCACGGCCGTCGACGTACCGGCCCGGCCCGGTCCCCTCGCCCCGGTCAGCTCAGGAATCCCCACCACAACAGGGGAGACAGACGATGGCGCGACCGATCACGCTCTTCACCGGCCAGTGGGCCGACCTGCCGTTCGACGAGGTCTGTCGACTCGCCTCCGAATGGGGCTACGACGGGCTGGAGATCGCCTGCTGGGGCGACCACTTCGAGGTCGACAAGGCGCTCGCCGACGACTCGTACGTCGAACGCAAGAAGGAGACGCTGGCCAAGCACAACCTGAAGGTCTTCACGATCTCCAACCACCTGGTGGGTCAGGCCGTCTGCGACCACCCGATCGACGAGCGGCACCAGGACATCCTGCCCGCCCGGATCTGGGGCGACGGCGAACCCGAAGGGGTACGTCAGCGGGCCGCCGAGGAGATCAAGGACACCGCCCGTGCGGCGGCGAAACTCGGCGTGGACACGGTGGTCGGCTTCACCGGGTCGTCGATCTGGCACACGCTGGCGATGTTCCCACCGGTCCCGCCGGCGATGATCGAGCGCGGCTACCAGGACTTCGCCGACCGGTGGAACCCGATCCTCGACGTCTTCGACGAGGTGGGGGTGCGGTTCGCCCACGAGGTGCACCCCAGCGAGATCGCCTACGACTACTACACCACCAAGCGCACGCTGGAGGCGATCGACCACCGGCCCGCGTTCGGGCTCAACTGGGACCCGTCGCACTTCGTGTGGCAGGAGCTGGACCCGGTGAACTTCATCTTCGACTTCGCCGACCGGATCTACCACGTCGACTGCAAGGACGCGAAGGTGCGCACCGGGGACGGTCGGCGTGGCCGGCTCGCCTCCCACCTGCCCTGGGCCGACCTGCGGCGCGGCTGGGACTTCGTCTCCACCGGCCACGGCGACGTGCCCTGGGAGGACTGCTTCCGGGCGTTGAACGCGATCGGGTACACCGGGCCGATCTCGGTGGAGTGGGAGGACGCCGGGATGGACCGGCTGGTCGGCGCGCCGGAGGCGCTGGAGTTCGTCCGCCGGCTGGCGTTCGACGCCCCGACGGCGGCGTTCGACGCGGCGTTCAGCAGCGGCAAGGACTGAGACACCCGTCGGGCCGGTCGCCACGTGGCGACCGGCCCGACGACGTACGGACGGTCAGAGGGTGCTGCCGTTGGTGCCGGTGCCCGGCGCCTTGGGCTTCGGGGTGGTGGTGGTCGAGCTGGTCGGGGTGACGCCCGACTTGGCGCCGACGGTGGCCGGGGTGCCGGCGAAGGCGTCGTCGGCGGGGGTCAGCTCCGGCTTGCCGGTGTTGCCGGTGTGCAGCTTCTCGCCGAGCCTGGACTGGCCGAGCTTGTCCTTGCCCTCGCTGTACAGGCGGGTGGCCTGGGCCTGGGCGACCCCGGCGGCCTCCTGGACGGTCGGGTGGTCGAGCACCTTGCGGCCCCGCACGACCAGCTCCTCGTACTTCTCCCGGCCGGCACGGGCGCCCAGGACGAAGCCCGCAGCCAGCCCGCCAAGAAACATGATCTTTCCGCGCATGGCGGCTCCTTCCGTACCTGACGCTCCCGTCGTTCCCGCCGGTGGTGTCCGGTCGGGACCGACCATCGTCGCGCCCCACAGTTTTCTCGGTCGACAGCTAACTACCCATCCTGCTCCGCGCTCATACCTGGTTGTGCCGGGATGACGAATTGTCCGCATTGTGAGCGTCGATCGTTCCGGGCGGTAGCGCGGCGGTCGAATGCGGTAACCCCCTGGACCGAACCCCCCCGAAGTCCTGTACTCTTGTGCCGTCGCCGAGCGCCGGAGAGATCCGACACGACGCGACGAAGCAGTCCCCCGTAGCTCAATTGGCAGAGCAGCCGGCTGTTAACCGGCAGGTTTTTGGTTCGAGTCCAAACGGGGGAGCCCAGTCCCGCACTCCCGCCCGTCGGCCCCGCCGACGGGCTTTTCCTATCCCGCTGCCGACGTCCTTCTCCGCCGCCCGCGACGAGGGCCGGCTGGGCGGTTTCGGCCCCGGAGGGCGTAACCGGGCGGCAGGATGACTGATGTCGACCTGGACTCCCGCGGCGTCGACGGGCGCGTCGACTAAAGGGGTGGACCGGGATGGCCGGTGGACGGGGCCGGGGCACGGCCACGCTGATCGCCGTGGCGGTCGTCCTGGGCTGGCTGGTCGTCGGCGCAATCGCCGGACCGTACGCCGGCAAGCTGGGCGACGTCGCCACCAACGACAACGCCGCCTTCCTGCCCGCCGACGCCGAGGCGACCCGCGCCCAGGACCTCGCCGCCGGCTTCGTCGCCCGCCCGACCACCCCCGCCCTGGTGGTGTACGCCCGCAGCACCGGCATCACCGGTGCCGACAAGCAACGGGCGGTCGCCGACAGCACCCGGTTCGCCCAGGTCAAGGGGGTGGTCGGCCCGCTGCCCCCACCGATCGCCAGCCAGGACGGCCAGGCCCTACAGGTGGTGGTGCCGATCGACGACGCCGAGGGGGAACAGATCGGCCGGGTGGTCGACGAGTTGCGGAGCATCGCCGGTGGCGACCGGGACGGGCTCACCGTGGACGTCGCCGGCCCGGCCGGCCTGCTCGCCGACCTGATCGAGGTCTTCTCCGCCATCGACGGGCCACTGCTGCTGGTCACCCTGGTCGTGGTGCTGATCATCCTGCTGGTCGTCTACCGCAGCCCGGTGCTGTGGGTCTTCCCGCTGCTGGCGGCGGGGATGTCGTACGCGCTGGCGGCGGTCTTCGTCTACCAGTTGGCGAAGCACGACGTGATCAAGCTGAACGGGCAGGCTCAGGGCATCCTGACCGTGCTCGTCTTCGGCGCCGGCACCGACTACGCGCTGCTGCTGATCGCCCGCTACCGGGAGGAACTGCACCGGCACGAGCGCCCCTGGGACGCGATGCGCGCCGCCTGGCGGGGTGCCGCCCCGGCCATCGCCGCCTCCGGGGCCACCGTCATCGTGAGCCTGCTCTGCCTGCTGCTGTCCAGCCTCAACTCCAACCGGGCACTCGGTCCGGTGGCCGCCATCGGCATCGCCGCCACCCTGCTGGTGATGCTGACATTCCTGCCCGCGCTGCTGGTGCTCGGCGGCCGGTGGGCGTTCTGGCCGCGTACCCCCGGGGTGGACCGGGCGGACCCGCAGGCCGAACATGGGCTGTGGGCCCGCATCGCCCGTTTCGTCGCCCGCCGGGCCCGGGTGGTGTGGCTGACCACCGCCGTGGTGCTGGCGCTGCTCACCCTCGGCCTCACCCAACTCGGGGCCACCACCCTCGGCCAGTCCGAACTGTTCGCCAACCGCACCGACTCCGTCGCCGGGCAGGAGGTGATCGCCAGGCACTACCCGGGCGGCACCGGCAGTCCGGCGACCATCTTCACCCGACAGCAGACCGCCGGACAGGTCGCCCAGGTCGCGCAGGGCGTGCCCGGGGTGGCCGCCGTACGTCAGGTGACCGGGCGGGACCAGGCCGGCCCGCCCGCCCCGGACGCCCCACCCCTGGTGGTCGACGGGCGGGTGGAACTGGAGGCGACCCTGACCGACCCGCCGGACAGCGACGCCGCCGCCCGGACCATCCGCAACCTGCGCGAGGCGGTGCACCGGGTGCCGGACGCCGACGCCGTGGTCGGCGGGTTCACCGCCATCGACGTGGACACCTCCGACGCCTCCACCCGGGACCGCAACGTCATCATCCCGGTCGTCCTCGTGGTGATCACGGTGATCCTGGCGCTGCTGCTGCGGGCGCTGGTCGCGCCGGTGCTGCTGATCGCGACGGTGGTGCTGTCCTTCCTGGCCACCCTCGGGCTCTGCGCGCTGGTCTTCACCTACCTGCTGGACTTCCCCGGGGTCGACGCGTCGTTCCCGCTGTTCGCCTTCGTGTTCCTGGTCGCGCTGGGCATCGACTACAACATCTTCCTGATGAGCCGGGTCCGTGAGGAGTCCGCCCGGCGGGGCACCCGGGCCGGGGTGCTGGCCGGGCTGACCGTCACCGGCGGGGTGATCACCTCGGCCGGTATCGTGCTCGCCGCCACCTTCTCGGCGCTGGCCGTACTGCCGCTGGTGGTGCTCGTCGAGTTGGGTGTGGCGGTCGCCGTCGGGGTACTGCTGGACACCATCGTGGTCCGCTCACTGCTGGTGCCCGCCCTGGCGTACGACATCGGGCCCACGGTGTGGTGGCCGAGCCGACTGTCCCGGTCGGCGCGCGACGACACGGAGGTGGCACATGGTGGCTGAGACGGACGTGGTGATCGTCGGCGGTGGTCTCGCCGGGCTGGCGGTCGCCCGCCGGCTGCACCGGGCCGGGGTGCCCTGGCGGCTGCTGGAGGCCGGCGACCGGATCGGCGGCCGGGTCGCCACCGACACCGTCGACGGCTACCTGCTCGACCGGGGTTTCCAGGTGCTCAACACCGCCTACCCGAGGCTCGGCACCCTGCTCGACCTGGGCACCCTCGACCTGGGCTGGTTCACCTCCGGGGTGCTGGTCCGCCGCGGCGACCGGCTCGACCGGCTGGTCCACCCGCTGCGCGAACCCGGCGGCACACCCGCCACCGTGCTCGCCGGCGTCGGCTCGCTGCCCGACCGGCTGCGCTTCGCCGCCCTCGCCACCGGCTGCGCCACCCTGCCGGCACACCGGCTGCTCGACGCGCCGGAGACCACCAGCGAGACCGCCCTGCGCCGGGCCGGGCTGTCCGACACCATCATCGAGGAGCTGATCCGGCCGTTCCTGTCCGGCGTGCTGATCGACCGGGAACTGGAGACCTCCAGCCACGTGCTGGCGATGATCCTGCGGTCCTTCGTCCGGGGCCGGATCGGCCTACCCGCCCGGGGGATGGCCGCGCTGCCGCAGGCCGTCGCCGCCCCCCTGCCGGCCGACCTGATCAGCTGCGACACCCCGGTCACCTCGGTCGCCCCCGGCCGGGTCCGCACCCCGGACGGTGAGATCGCCTGCCGCGCCGTCGTGGTCGCCGCCGACCCGACGGCGGCGACCACGCTGCTGCCCACCCTGCCCCGGGTACGCACCCACAGCTACACCACCTACTACCACAGCGCCCCCGAGCCGCCGCTCGACGAACCGATCCTGCTCGTCGACGGCGACCGGCGGGAACTCGTGGCCAACACGGTGGTGGTCAGCCGGGCCGCGCCGTCGTACGCCCCGCCCGGCCGGCATCTCGTGGCGACCTCCGTGGTCGGCCCCACCGCCCCGCCCGAACCGACGATCCGGGCCGAACTGGACCGGCTCTACGGACGCTCCACAGCGGACTGGGAACACCTGACGACGGTGTCGGTCCCCGAGGCGCTGCCCGCCGCGCCACCCCCGCAGGGGCGGCTCCGCAAGCCGGTGGCGCTCGGCGGAGGGCTCTTCGTGGCCGGTGACCACCGGGACAGTCCGTCCATCCAGGGGGCCCTGGCCAGCGGCTGGCGTACCGCCGGTTCGGTGCTCGCACAACTGCGCGCGGCGGGCTGATTCGGGTGCCACCGCAGCCGCTGCTGACTGTTATCCTCGCGTAGCCCATCGTGCCGAACGGTGCCGACGGGTGGCACCGTTGCGGCGGTGGCCGGTGATTCGTCGGGCGGGTTACGATCCGGCGCGGTACGGGGGCGGTAGCTCAGCCGGTTAGAGCAGGGGACTCATAATCCCTCGGTCGCGGGTTCGAACCCCGCCCGCCCCACCAGCGCAGACACTGATCAGTCGATCGGTCGGCCGCCGTCGCCAATCTCTCTATGTCGATCTGTCGATCCGTGAGAACCTGAATCATCGTGTGATCACACGACTACCTACGGCTATTCATGCTGGAGGCGCGCGTGGCGCAGATGTCACTCTTCGGTCCCGGCGAGGCTGGACCCGACCCGAAGCCGGCCGACGACCGCACCGTTCGGCTACAGCTGCTCATTACGGTAAAGGCGGCACCGAACCCGTCAGAGAAGTACGGAGAGACCGTCTGCGTGGCGGGGCTGCGAACGGACGTGTTGCAGCCGACGTGGATTCGCCTCTACCCGATCAACTTCCGGTATCTGCACAGCGACGAGGCGTTCAGGAAGTACGACATCATCTCCGTCGACGCCAAGCCGGCACGGCAGGATCAGCGGCGCGAAAGTTGGAAGCCGATCATGGAGCGGATATCCAGGGAGCGCCATCTCGACGGCTGGCGGTCTCGACAGCCGTTGCTTGATCCGGCTGTCGAGGATTCGATGTGTCGTCTCAACCGTGCTGCTCAGGAGCGCGCTGACGCGCAATCGCTGGCCCTCGTGCGCCCCAAGGAGGTTCGCGGACTCAAGGTCACGCCGCGCGGCGGTTGGGACGAGGACGAGCAACGCAAGATCGAGGCGTACGCGAGTCAGCCGGACCTGTTCAGCGGCCGGAGCAGGTCCCCGCTACAGGCCCCCCGCTTCAAGGCGGCGTACCACTACCGCTGCTACGAGCCCGGGTGCAAGGGGCACAGGCAGCACGTCATCGACTGGGAGTTGGTGGCGCTACAACGCCGGCTCGCTGGCTACTCGGACGCTGCGCTGAAGGAAGCTCTGGAGGCCAAGTTTCTGGGAGAGATGTGCGCGCCGAACCGTGACGTCGCCTTCTATGTCGGCAACCAGGCCAAGCGCGTACACGTCTTCAGCGTGCTGGGCGTGTACTGGCCGAAACGATAGGCATCCGGCCTTCGAGTGCGCGCATCACGACCTGGCGGTGACACCGGCTCTCATCCGCCTCGAAACAGAGCAGCGCCACCAGCTCACGTTGTGCCGTCTCGGCGAGGGCGTCGAGCGCTGCCAGCGACTCGGCGTGGTGTAGCCGAGAGGCGTACACCGCCCGTGCGGACCGCAACTCTTCGGGGTTGCCGCCGAACCCGGGGCGGTTCTCCTTCGGGTTGCCAAGCTCCCGGCGATGCTCGTAAGCGATGCCCTGTGCCGCGAGCGCCTGGCTGAGGGCCGACTTGCTGAATCCACGCTTGCGGGAGATCGGCGTCATCCGGACGTCGACCAGGCGCGTGACGCCCAGGTCGGCGAGGCCGGTCACGAACTCATCGATGGAGCGGCCCTCGTAACCGACACCCAGGATGCCGGTCCGGTGACTCACGGTTGAGGTGACGCTCATCGGGACACCCTCTCATGACTCGTCCGCCAAGACCATCCGGACGGCCGAGAAGTGTGCCGCCCGGCCCCACCTGCGAACGGAACCGGGTCGCAGGTGGCAACGGGTCGGCTCAAGCGCTTTCGGTGGATTGGGCGGTGAGCTGGGCGCGTGCTTGCGGAGTGCTGCGCAGGGGCCGCCCCGGCGGCATCGAGGGAAAGGGAGGGGCAGCGGCCAACGGGTGATCCTGTGACACTGTGCTGACGGGGCGTGTTCTCGGCCTCGTCCGTCCGCATTGACGATCTCCCGAGAAGGTTTGATGACCAACCACAACGCGGTGTTCCGCCTTGGCCGGGTCACCCTGACCCTGACCACGATCGCTGCCGTGACGCTGCTTCCCCTCGGCCCGGCGGCCGGGGCGGACCCCGACCGTAGTGTGACCACGTTCGACCGCCCGGCCCCGGCGACGGCGCGGTGGCGGCTGGAGGCGGTGCCCGGCGTCACCCGGGAGCAGGCACTTGCCGACGGGCAGCCGGCGTTGGGCGGCGACACCCCGCTGACCGGCACGGGCATCAGTTGGCAGGAGGACGCCCGGTTGCTCGGTGCCCCGGCGGTCGGCTTCGACGGCACCTCGTCCTACCTGTCCGCGACGCCGTCGACCCTGGACACCTCCGCGACGTTCTCTCTCGCCACCTGGGTACGGCTGACCGACACCTCGGTCAGCCGGGTCTTCGCCAGCAAGGCCGGCAGCCACCGGGCCACCTTCTCGGTCGGCTACGACAAGGCGAGCAACCGGTGGCAGGTGCAGATGCCCTCGAAGCTCGGCAAGCGCGGCACCATTGCCGTCGCCCGGTCGACGTCGACGCCGGCGGTCGGGCTCTGGACCCATCTGGCGGTGGTGTACGACGCCACCGAGCACACTCTCACCCTGCGGGTCGACGGGGTGGCTGAAGCCGCGGTGGGCAATGTGACAGGCGTCAACGATCCGGCCGGCGAGTTCCGCCTGGGTCGCGGCGACAGCACCTGGTGGCAGGGCAACATGGCCGATGCCCGGCTGTACGCCCGAGCGCTGGTGGGGCAGGATTTCACCGGCTGGCTCGCGTCCGACCCCGGCTCCGGCGGGTTTTCGGAGCCCGGGCTGTTGCGGGCGCCGCTCGCCGGAGCCTGGCGTTTCGAGAGCGGTGTCCCGTGCTACGAGGAGGACATCGATCCGACTCTGTGCTCCGTGTCGGACGGCAGCTCCTTCGGACGCCAGCTCACCCTGACCAAGGGCAGTTTCATCACCGACTCGGCCCGTGGCATGGTGCTGGAGCTCGACGACCGGCACTGGATCGATGATCCGTCCGATCCCCACTTCGGCGAGGCGACCCGGGAGTACGCGCGTACCCAGATCAACCCCGGAGATCCGCGGAATCCGGTCTGGCAGGACGGATCGGTGCTCCGCACCGACCAGTCGTTCGCGGTTTCGGTCTGGGCGCGGCTCGACCCGGCGCGGGGTGCGCAGACGGTCGTCTCCCAGGACGACGGCGACCGCAGCATGTTCCGGTTGGGGTACGAACCGACCGGCGGCGGGCGGTGGGAGTTCCAGGTGCGCGCCGGGGCCGACGACTCCGCGACCACCACGGCGACCGCGTCGGCTGCCGGCCCCGACCAGTGGCATCATCTCGCCGCGGTTCTCGATGCCCGGCATCGGCAGGTGCGGCTGTACGTCGACGGGGTGTCGACGGGCGCGGTGGGGCTGCACCCCGCCTGGCAGCCCGGACAGGCGACCGGTTCCCTGCTGGTCGGCCGGTCCACCACCCCGACGGGGCCGGACGGTTGGCTCTACGGGCAGGTCAGCGATCTCGCTGTCTACCAGGGCATCGTCAGCGACGCGGACGTCCAGCGCATCTACTCCGAACAGCTGGTGACGGCGCTGAGCCGGGGAACCGGCAGAGGTAACTGACCAGCCGGCAGCTGACCGCTACCAACCCCCGGGTCGGGAGCGGTCAGCTGCCGGCCCACCGGGGCGGATCCTCAGCCGGCGGGCGCCGGGCCGTGGAAGGGCAGCCGGTCAGTCCTGGCCGCCGCGGTACTCGTACAGGCCGTCGATCATCCTGCGTTTGAGCGCCGG
This sequence comes from Micromonospora humidisoli, assembly GCF_016900955.1. Classification (NCBI taxonomy): domain Bacteria; kingdom Bacillati; phylum Actinomycetota; class Actinomycetes; order Micromonosporales; family Micromonosporaceae; genus Micromonospora; species Micromonospora humidisoli. The sequence continues at coordinate 746,401 of NZ_JAFEUO010000004.1, read as the reverse complement.
GACCCGGTCGACCACGCGCAGGTAGCCGCGCATGCCGGCCAGCGCGACGCGCCCCAGCACCGGCTTGTGCACCAGGGCGTCGGCGGTCATCTGCTCCCGGGAGTCCCGGACGGCCTGGAAGCCGTACTCGATCATCCTGGTCTCGTAGTCGTGGACGGCCTCGACCAGCCCCTTGCGTCCGTCGCGGACGAGCGTCAGTTCGTCGGTCAGCCGCTGCGCGTCCCGTAGCGCGGTGTTCGCGCCGACGCCCCGACCCGGCGTCATGGTGTGGATGGCGTCGCCGAGCAGGGTGACGTTCGTGCTGGGCCACGCCGGGATCGGCACCGAGGTGCGGATGGTGATGGCGAACGCGGTGCTCGGGTCGCCGAGGGTGAACAGTTCGCGCAGCCGGGGGCTCCACGTCGGGGTCATCCGCAGGGCCAGCCGGATCAGGTCGTCGCCGCCGTAGCCCGTGACGTCGGCCGGGAACGTGTCGGCCGCCGCCGCGATGCCCCAGTTGAGGTAGTCGCGGGTGTTGTCGAACAGCAGGCCGGGCCACTGTGCCAGCAGTTCGTCGTTGTTCCTCGGTCGGCCCTGCCGGTCCCAGGGGAACTCCATCCAGTGCAGGATGCAGGACTTGCCGCCGGGCGCGAGGACCATGCCGATGCCGGGGAAGTACCGCGTCGGCAGCAGCGCCGTGCTCCGGGGCGTCATCGGCACCTTCGCGGTGATCGCGATGATGCCGGTGTCCTCGGTGCGGGCGTGCGGGAGGTACTGCCGGCGTACCGCCGAGTTGACGCCGTCCGCCGCCACCAGCAGGTCTCCGGTCGCGGTGGTCCCGTCGGCGAAGATAGCGGTGACGCGACCGTCGGCCTGGTGCCGGTAGCCGACGAAGGTCTTGTCGAAGTGGATGACGTCCTGCATGCCGGTGAAGAGCACCTGGCGCAGGGTCATCCGGCTCACCGACTTCTCGCTGTCGACGTCGTCGGTGGGTGGGCGCAGGGGCAGCGCCAGCGTCGGCCGCAGCTGCTCGTCGAAGAACACGAAGTGTTCCGGCGCGCGGGCGCAGGTCGCCACGAACGTGCGGTAGAGCTGGTCGGGCAGGCACGCCTTGAGTGCCCTGCTGCCGTGCGGGTCGATGCCGACCCGGTAGCCGTGCAGGCCGTCGCTGCGGGTGCGGTCCCGCTCGTAGACGGCGACGTTGATGCCGGCTTGCCGCAGGCCGTGGGCCAGGCACATCCCGCCGGTCCCGGCGCCGATCACGAGTACGTCCATGCCACCGCTCCTCTAGAAACTCTGATTACTAGATTTTCTAGATACTGTACGACGGTTCGCTAGAATTTCCCACCATGGGTCTGGCGGAGCAGCTCGGCGAGGCGATGCAGGCGTACCAGCGCGCGGTCGACGTGCTCGACCAGCGCGCCGCCGACCTGCTCGGCCTGAACCGCACCGACATGCGCTGCCTTGAGCTGCTGTTCGCGCCGGAGCCGCCGAGCCCCGGCGAGCTGGCCGCCGCGGCCGGGATGACGACCGGGGGTGTCACCACCGCGATCGACCGGCTGGAACGCGCCGGGTACGCGACCCGGGAACGCGACAGCGCCGACCGCCGCCGGGTGACCGTCCGCCCGACGGAGCTGGCCAACCGGATGGTCGGCACGATCTACGGGCCGATCGTGACCGACGGACAAGCGTTCCTGCGGCGCTACGACGACGAGACGCTGGCGCACATCCTCGAATTCGTCACGCACGCCACGCAGAGCTGTCACGAGCACGCCGAACGGCTGGGCCGGGGCTGAGTCTGCCCACCGTGGCGCTCGGCGTCGCGGGCGTCGTGCGTCTCACCGGAGCCGGCACGGGCCGGGACGCAGCAAAGATGGGTCACGCCAGAGGCGGGATACGGCAAAGGCAGGGGGCCACTGCCTCCCTGCCACTTCTAACTTATATCGCACCCCGGGCCTTGCGGCAAGACCCCGGTGCCGGTGCAGAATCTCCACTCGACGCCAGAACCTGGCGAAATCCGAGATTCGCGAAGCATGCGCCGGTATCGACGCATCAGGCGGCGCGAGCAGTCGAACGGGGACTCCATGATCGACGTGACCATCGTGGGTGGCGGGCCGACCGGTCTGATGCTGGCCACCGAGCTGCGGCTACACGACGTACGGGTGGTGGTGCTGGAACGCGACGCCGAGCCGACCAGCGTGGTGCGTTCGCTCGGCATGCACGTACGCAGCATCGAACTGCTGGACCAGCGGGGCCTGCTGGAGCGGTTCCTCGCACACGGCAGGCAGTTCCAGGTCGGCGGCTACTTCGCCGGCATCGCCAAGGAGTGGCCGTCGCAGCTGGACACCGCGCACGGCTACATCCTCGGCATCCCGCAGCCGGTCACCGAGCAGCTGCTGACCGAGCACGCCACGGCGGTCGGCGTCGAGATCCGGCGGGGCAGCGAACTGGTCGGGCTGAGCCAGGACGGGGACGCGGTGACCGCCGAGCTGGCCGACGGCACCCGCCTGCGTACCCGTTACCTGGTGGGCTGCGACGGCGGCCGCAGCACGGTGCGCAAGCTGCTGGGTGTGGGCTTTCCCGGTGAGCCCACCAGGAACGAGACGCTGCTGGGCGTGATGGAGCTGACCGCGTCGCTCGACGAGGTCGTCGCGGTGATGACCCGGGTGCGCCGGACGCAGCTGCGGTTCGGGGTCGGCCCGGTCGGCGACGGTGAGGGGTTGTACCGCGTCGTCGTACCGGCCGCCGGGGTCAGTGAGGACCGGGCGGTCGCACCGACCATCGAGGACTTCCGGCAGCAGTTGTGGGCGACCGCCGGCACGGACTTCGGGGTGCACTCGCCCCGTTGGCTGTCCCGCTTCGGCGACGCCACCCGGCTGGCCGAGCGGTACCGGGTCGACCGGGTGCTGCTGGCCGGCGACGCGGCGCACGTGCACCCGCCGCTGGGCGGGCAGGGGCTCAACCTCGGTCTCCAGGACGCGTTCAACCTGGGCTGGAAGCTGGCCGCGCAGGTCGCCGGCTGGGCGCCGGCGGGCCTGCTGGACACCTACCAGGCGGAGCGCCGGCCGGTGGCTGCGGACGTGCTGGACAACACCCGGGCGCAGACGGAGCTGATGTCGCTGGAGGCCGGCCCGCAGGCGGTGCGTCGGCTGCTGACCGAGCTGATGGACTTCGAGCAGGTGAACCGGTACCTGATCGAGAAGATCACCGCGATCTCGGTCCGCTACGACCTCGGTGCCGACCACGACCTGGTCGGCCGGCGGCTGCGGGACGTGGAGCTGAAGCGGGGACGCCTCTACGGGCTGATGCACCGGGGTCGGGGGCTGTTGCTGGACCAGACCGGGGAACTGTCGGTGGCGGGCTGGGCCGACCGGGTCGACCACGTCGTCGACGGCGGCGGGGAACTGGAGGCGCCCGCGCTGCTGCTGCGGCCCGACGGGCACGTCGCGTGGGTCGGTGACGACCAGCAGGAGCTGCGCGACCGGCTGTCCCGGTGGTTCGGCGTCGCCGCCGCGTGACCAGGGCTGTGCCCCCGGGGTGGGCCGGGGCGCGGTGTGCCGACGCCGTGCCCGGCCACCCCGAACGGGGCGGCCGGGCACGGACGGTGGAGCGGGTCGGTCAGGCGACCGTGCAGGCCGCGCCGTTGAGGGTGAACGAGGAGGGCTTGGCGGTGTTGCCGGTGTGGTTGGCCTGGAAGCCGATGTCGATCGAGCCACCGGCCGGGATGGTGCCGTTGTAGCTGGCGTTGCGCGCCGTCACCTGCCCCGACGAGGGGGAGTAGGTGGCGTTCCAGCCGGAGGTGATGCTCTGCCCGCCGGGCAGCGTGAACACCAGGGACCAGCCGTTCACGGCGCTGGAACCGGTGTTGGTGATGGTCAGGTTCTCGGTCAGGCCGCTGTTCCAGGCGTTGACGCTGGCGGTGACCCGGCAGGCCCCGGAGCTGGGCGGCGGGGTGGTCGTCGGCGGGGGCGTGGTGGGCGGCGGGGTGGTCGGCGGAGGCGTGGTGGGCGGGGGCGTGGTGGGCGGCGGGGTGGTGGGCGGCGTGGTCGGGGTCGGGTTGGTCAGGCCGAAGAACTGGAGGGCGACGGCGGCCATCCCGCCGGCGGGCAGGCTGTGCCCCGCCCCCTGGATGCTGTACGCCTCGACGAGCACGTTGCCGCTGGCGTCGGCGTAGCGGCGGCGGTTCCAGCCGGACTGTGGGGTGTCGGTGGAGGTGGGCGTCTGGCTGAGCCCGAACACGTTCGTCCACTGCTCGATGGTCTCCTGGAGCAGCGAGTACGGCACCAGGGTGTCGGCGGTGCCGTGCCACAGCTGCACCTTCGGCCGGGGGCCGGTGTACCCGGGGTACGCCTGCTGGCGTACCGCGTCGCCCCACTGCTGCGGGGTGCGGTTCATGTTCCCGCCGGTGCACTGGCTGGCGCCGGGCGGGTAGTCGGCCGCGTTGGCGAAGCAGTTGTAGGGCACCCCCATGAAGGCGGCCCCGGCGGCGAACACGTCCGGGTAGACCGCCAGCATGTGGTTGGTCATCATGCCGCCCGACGAGCTGCCGGTGGCGAACACCCGGCGGGGGTCGCCGCCGTACTGCCGCTCGGTGTAGGTGATCATCGAGACGATCGACACGGGGTCGCTGCCGCCGCCCCGGCGCTTCGCGGCGTCCGACCAGGTGTCGAAGCAGTTGCCGAAGCCGGCCTGCTGGGTCGCCGACGGGTAGATCACGATGTAGCCGTACCGGTCGGCGAGCGAGGCGAACTCGCTGCTGGAGTAGAAGCCGGGGCCGGTGCCGCCGCAGCCGTGCATGGCCACCACGATCGCCGGGTTGGTCGGGCGGGTGTTCGGCACGTAGATGTGCATCCGCATCCGACCGGGGTTGTCGCCGAAGTTGGTCACCTCGACCAGCGACGCGGCGTACGCCGGCTGGAGCGTCGGGACCACCAGGGCGGCTGCCGCCACGGTGGCCACCAGCGGCGCCGCCAGGGCGAGCAGCAGTTTCCGTCTGATTCTCATGGGCGTGACTCCCTCACAGGTTGAGATCGGCCGCGCGACCGTGCGGCACGGGTACGCCCGGATGCCCGTGTCGTCCGCGCCGGCCCACTACGTCCGGCATGCCCTGCCCCGGCCCCAGGGCATTGCATGGCACTTAGTGTTCTCCTCGGTCCGACAAGTGTCAATCGAATGACCTCGATACACTTGACGGTCACCGGTTCCGCCCCGGACCGCGTTCGGTAGGCGGGCACCGGTGCGCCGTCTACAGTCGGTGCCACCGTCGCCCAGCCGAGCCCGGAGCGTCCCAGTGCCACACCCGTTCGACATCGAGGAGATCTTCCCCGACGACGGGGACCACCCGGTGCGGCTGCCCCGACGGCAGGCCGGCAACTCGCCCCAGGGCGTCGCGGTGACCCTGCTGGCCGACTACACGCTGCGGACCCGGGCGTGGCTGCCGTCCGCCGCCATCGTCGCGCTGCTGGCCGAGTCCGACGTCAGCCTCGCCGGCGCGCGGACCGTGATCAGCCGGCTGGCCCGCCGGGGCGTACTGGAGGGCAGCCGGCAGGGCCGGCGCAGCTCGTACCGGCTCAGCCGGTCCGCCGCCGTCAGCCTCTCCGTCGGCGGCAGCTGGGTGATGGCCGCGACCACCACCACCCAGCCGTGGGACGAGTGCTGGACCCTCGTCGCGTTCTCCCTGCCCCAGGAGCGCAGCGCGCAACGACGTGCCCTGCGCGGCCAACTCCGCTGGCTGGGCTACGCGCCGCTGTACGACGGACTGTGGATCTCGCCGCACGAACTGACCCCGAAGGCGCGGGCCCAGCTCACCCAGCTCCACCTCGGGGCGGTCACCGTGTTCCGGGGCCGTCGGGTCGACCTCGACGCGGTCGCCGGCCGCGACCCGCTCGACGCCTGGGACGTCGCGGCGGTCGCCGAACAGTACGAGAGCTTCCTGCGGCGCTGGCGGCCCCTGCTGCCACGGATCGCCGCCGGCCGGGTCGACGGCGCGGAGGCGGTCCGGGCCCGGACCGAGGTGATGGACACCTTCCGGCGGTTCCCCACCCTCGACCCCCAGCTACCGCTGCGGCTGCTGCCCGCCGGCTGGCTGCGCGGCCCCGCCCGGGAGACCTTCGCCGCCGTCTACGACGGACTCGCCGACACCGCCGAGCGGCACGTCCGGGCCGTCGTCGCCCGGTTCGCCGACGGTACGCAGGCCGACGTGCGGGCGCACACCACCGCCGACCTGCTGGCCGGCGTGTGCGCCACCGAAACCCGGCACGCCGCCCCACCCGACCTGGCGCAGTCGTCCCCCGCGCACTGACCCGTCAACCGCCGGCCCCACGGCCCGCTCAGAGTTTCAGCCCCTCGACGGTGCCCAGGTCGTACCAGGTGAGGGAGAAGGGGTCGTCGCCGGACGGCACGACCGGGAACACGCCCCAGCTCTCCAGGACCGCACCGGGCCGCAGGGTGAAATCCGTGCCGGGCCGCTGCGACGCGCAGTACGTGTCGACCGGGAAGACCTCCCGCCCGTCGGCCAGCGTCAGATGCGACGACTGGAGATCCGCCGTCCGGGCCGGGCAGCTGAGCACCCAGCCGCCGGGGGACCGGGTCGCATAGCGCAGCTGCACCCGCAACGTACCCGCCGTGACCTCCAGACCCGTGACGGTCGCCGTGTTCTGCCCGTCGTCGTACAGGAGGCGACTCATCTGCCGTGGGCCGGCCTCCGGCGACGCCGAAGCGACCGCGCCGGGCACGGTGGTCGACGGGGCGGGGCTGCCGGGGGTCGGCTGTGTGGGCCCGGAGGTGGTCACCCCGGCCGGGGCCGCCGCGTCCGGACCCGGCCCGGTCGACTCCGGCCCGTCGGGCGTGAGCCAGACCACGGCGGCGGCCCCCAGCGACACGATGACGACGACGCCGACGATCAACCCGATCAGATGCTTGCGCAACATCGATGATCCTTACTGCCGGTGAACAGGCTCCTTCCACGCTAGATCGCGGTGGCAAGATCCGCAGGGTGGAGGGTTCGTCGAGCTCACCTGCGGCGGGCCCGGTCCAGCACCTCCTCGGCGGTGAGCGGACTACGCGGATGATGGCTGAGCGACAGCGGGGTCCTGATCTTCACCGGTGCGGCCCCCTCGGCGGCGAGGTAGAACTCGCCGGTGCCGAGCCGGGCGACGTCGACGATGTCGCCACCCTTCGCCTTGGCCATCTCCCGGGCGGCCTCGATCTGGATCGGGCTGTTCAACCGGCCGTAGAGCTGGGTCGCCGCGTTGCCCGGGATCCGGTTGTGCAACCCCTTGGGCGCCTGGGTGGCGAAGACCAGCCCCAGGCCGTACTTGCGGGCCTGCGCTGCCAGCGCCAGCGTGCTCTGGGTGCACGGCGTCATCGCGCCGGACGGGGCGAACGTCTGTGCCTCGTCCATCACCAGCAGCCCGAGCAGCGGCCTGTCGTTCGCCGGGTGCTTCCTGATCCAGGCGAACAACGCCATCTGCAACTGGTTGACGAAGCCCTGCCGGGCCTCGTCGGACTGCAACCCGACGAGGCTGACCACGGAGATCCGGGCCCGCGCGCCGGGGGCGGGGGTGAGCAGCAGCCCCGGGTCCATCGGGCTGCCCTCGCCGCCGAACAGCGGATCGTTGACCATCGCCGCGGCCAGCGACTGCGCGATCCCCACCCCGATCTTGTCCGCCCCGTCGATGTCCAGCAGCCCGTCCGGCAGATCGGCCAGGGTGTCGATCAGCCCCTGCACCCGGCTGCCGCCCCGCCGGCCGTAGTGCTCGACGGCCTTACGCAGCACGGCGAGCCCCAGGTGGACCTTGTTGGTCCGACCGGTCAGCTGGGCGCGCGGCGCGAGCGACGCGACAGCCGCCTCCACGGCCTCGTGGAACTCGTCGGGGTCGTCGCGCACGCCCCGGAAGTCCGGCAGCGGCTGGAAGCTCAACGGGCGGCCCGACGACCGGCGCGGCGTCCACACCACCACGTCGGTCCCGGCGAGGTAGTCGTCGGCCTTCTCCGCGTCGCCGGCGCGCCAGTCCGGCGGCGGCTCCGGCCACCCGTCACCGAGCCGGGCCAGGTCGTTGTTGGGGTCGAGGACGATGGCGGAGACCCCGGCGAGGGCACACTCCTCCAGGATGCGCCGGATCAGCACGGTCTTGCCCGACCCGGAGCCGGCGAAGATGGTGGTGTGCTTGCGGAGGGCTTCGAGCGGGAGGGACACGGGTTCGTCGGTGCGGTGGTCGTACCCCACGGTGAGGCACGGACCCGACTTCTCACCGCCGGCCGGTGGTGGGTCGACGTCCCCCGAGCCGGGCCTCCCGCCGGCTGTCCCCGCGTCGACCGATTCCACCTCGGTCGGTGTCGTCTCGGTCGGTCCTGCGGTGACCGGTCCGGTGTGGTTCGGGCGTACCGCTGGACCGGCTTTGTGGTCACCGGCAGCATCGGAGAGCCAGCCATCGGCGGAAGCGAGGGCCTGCTGCAACACGGAGAGGTCCCGGGTCGGTTGACGGGTGGTCAACCAGCCCTGGATGTCGGCGGGGGACTCGGCCAGCATGACCCGCAGCGCCCCGAGGATGCGAAGATCCTCGTGGTCCAGCGGCAGGATCGTCCCGCCGGCCTGAGTGAAGGCCGTGACCGCCTGCCGGGTCTTCGCCCCGCTCGACCAGGCCCCGTTGCGGAGCAGGAAGAGCTTGCGGCGGGCCACCCGGGCGTCGAGCCCCGCCACCGTGCACGCCTTACGCAGCCGGGCCAGCGCGGCGATGGCGTGGTGTTCCTCGCTGATCGCCCGGAAACACCAGTGGACCTGGTCCTCGGTGGCCTCGTCGAGGGTGAGCCGGAGCCGGGCGTGCAGCGGCGGCTGGGCGCTCGGGGGCGGGTCCACGCTGAACGATCCGCCGCCCTCGCCGCGCGCCATCACCCAGGCGGTCAGCCCCGCCGCGAGCAACGCCGGGACCGTGCCGTCCTCGCTGTCGCGGGCCAGCGGGGCGGAAACGTCGACCTCGCTCTTGAGCTGGGCGAATCTCGCGTCGAAGCGATCGAGGTCCGCGACGGGGGGCAGGTCCGGGCCGTGGGGTTGCGGCTGCGCCGCGGCACCGAGCCGGTCGAGCTCCCGCACCTCGCCGGCCACGACGCAGGCCCGGACGTGCCGGTCGATGTCGATCAGCAACTGCCTGGGGGTCATCCCCTCGGCCTGCGCGAAGGCTTCCGGCCGCACCGGCCACGACGGATACGGGGGTACGAAGCCGCGCTCGGCGAACCGGGCGGCGAACCGCCGTTCGACGATCTGCCGGGCCAGGGCGGCGTCGTGGATGGTGGTGAGCCGGGGCGCCACCCGGAACCTGTCGCTCACCGTCCCCACCGTCCGGCTCCTGATGATCGTCCACGAGGTCGGCAGGCAGGCCACCAGGGTGAGCGTGCGGCGGGTGAGCTGGCGCAGCGACATCAGGCCGTCGGCGATCCGGGCGTGCACCGCGGCCTGCTCCGGGTCGTCCTGCGCGCCGGGCCGGGCGTGCAGGGCGTCACCGCTGGCCACGGACTGCGCGATCAGGGTGTCGATCTGGTCGACGGCGATCACGGACGGGCCGGTGAGGGCCAGCAGCCAGGAGAGTTCCTGGACGATCTGCTGCGCGGTGCGGGGGGCCCGCCGCATGCCCCAGGCACCGCGTTCGCCCGGTTCCCCCTCCTCGCCCGAGGTGAAGTAGTTCTCCGCGATGTCCCGGTGGGTGCCGTCCTCCGAGACGCTCAGCGCGAGCGCCCGCGCCGTCTCCCGGCAGGCACGGGCCACGTGCGGCGCGTACCCGACGAGCCCTTCGACGAACGCGTCCAGGGCCGGCCGGGTCAGTTCGGTGTCGCCCATCACCGCCCGGCGGGCCGACCGGGGTGCCCCGACCATCGAGGAGAGCCGGCGCAGCAGCAGCCGGAGCTGGCTCTCCCCGTCGGGCACCGGCCGGGCCAGCCCGTCGAGCATGGCGGTGAGCACGCTGTCCCAGAAGCCGCGCGCGTCGAGCAGGCCGACCAGGAAGAAGTAGCCGTCCTGCTGCTGCACCTGCTGGCGGATCCAGCCCAGCAGGTGGGTCTTGCCCGAGCCGCGCTGACCCTGGAGCACCAACCCGATCGGGCTGCTGTCGGCGCTGTTCCGGGCGTCGGCCACCCCGTCGAGGACGTCGCGGACCACGGCGGTGTGCAGGCCCTCCACGTGGAACGGCGAGGGCCGCCAGACGTCGTCGGGCACCGGTGCCCAGTCGAGCCTGAGCGCCGCCAGGGCCGCCTGTTCCGCCACGGTCATCCCACCCCGATCGCCAGCAGGTGCTTGTCCTGGCCGCCGAGCCGCAGGGCCGCCGCCACGTCCGCCGGGGTCAGCAGCTTCTGGTTCTCTTCCGGGACGATGTCGACGTCCGGCTCGCGTTCCAGGTCCCGCAGCGCCCCGTCGAGGTCGGCGGGGTCGACGTCGCCGAAGAACGGCCGCAGCCGGGTCAGGCTGACCCAGGCCCCCGGTTCGGCGGCCAATGCCGCATAGGCGTGCCGGACGCGGAGCCCGAGGGTACGCCGCTGGTCCGGTTGCCCCGTGCCGGCCCGTACGTCGGTCAACGCGAACATCTCACCGAACGTGCGGTAGTCGCTGCGGCCCATCACCCGGTCCCGCAGGTTCACCTGCAACGCCGTCAGCGCCCCGCCGAGGATGCGGCCCTGCGCCGACTGGAAGTTGAGGTCCTCCTGCACCCGGACCCACCCTTTGTCGGCGAGCTGGTGCAGGAAGGTGTTGCCGTCGCGGCGGCTGTCCAGGAAGCCGAGCCGGTTGAGCTTGTCCCGGTACGACTTGCGGACGTCGACGCCGTAGCGCTTGCGCAACTCGGTGTTGGGCACCTCCCGGGCCTCGGCCATCAACACGATCAGGATCGCGCTCTCGGAGGGGGTGAGGTCATCGCGGGGCATGGAACGTTCCTTCCGCCATGTCGCGTCGTCGGGCCCGGATGACGGTGCCGATCTGGTGCACCACCGCCCCGACGTCGTGGTTGATTCGGGCATTGGTGAAGCGCAGGACGGCGTAACCGTCCATCTGCAACCGCACGTCGCGCTGCCGGTCCGCCTCGAACCGGTCCGGCCGGCAGTGCTCCGGGCCGTCGACCTCGACGACACAGCGTTCCGCGGGCCAGAGCAGGTCGGGGCAGACCGGGGGCGCGAGGGGATGCGACTGGTGGTAGCGGTTCCAGACCCGGCCCGCCGCCCAGCCCTCGGCGGCCAGTGCCGCCTCCAGTGCCGCCTCGGTGGCGCTGCCGGGATGGGGACGCCCGAGCACCGTCGGTGGCGTGGCCGGGACCGGCCGGGGTGGCGTGGCCGGGACCGGCCCCGGCGGCGTCGCCGCCGGGGTGAGCACGACGTCGACCACCCGGTCCTCGTGCCGCAACGGCGTCCCGGTCAGCCACACGGCGGCCCGGCCGTGGTGGCACAGCCACTCCGCGCCCGCCACGACGGCCCGTTCCCCGGCCGGGTCGAGACCGGCGGGCACCTCGACCAGCAGGCTCAGCCGGGGCCGGTCGAAGCCGTCCGCCACCACCCGGGTCAACCCGGGACAGCGGACCTCCGGGGGGAACGGGTCGGTCGGTGGCCGCCGCCCGGACACCGCCACACCGGCGAGGTACGCCAGGAACGGCGCGGAGTGCGCGGAGCCCCGCGCCCGCCGGCCGGCTGCGGCCCGGACGGCGGCCAGGCCGAACGGGTCGGCGCGGGCCACGTGCGCGGCCTCGGGAAGCCAGCCGGGCAGCAGCGCCACCGCCACCCGTTCGAGGTCGTCCAGGACGGCACGGACGAAGGAACCGGGGGTACGGGTCGGGCCGGGTCGCAGCACGACGGCGACCGGGCCGGCCGCGTCCCCGGTGGTGGCCGCCGCGACCGTGTCGGTGGGTACGCCGCGCAGCTGCACGACGCGGTCCGCCGGTAACCCGGCGATCTGCTGGAGGAGACTCATGGCAGGTCACCGGCGTGGACCGCGACCGCCGTTTCCCGGGGGAGGTCGGATCGGGCGGAACTCAGCGGTCTTCATCCTCCCGTGTGGCTGTCGGCCGAACCCGCACACACTACGAAGCGGTTCACTGGAAGCGCCAGAGCCGTCCCCGGTCAGTCGTGCTTCGGACAGCTGGACGCACGGTGGCCGGCCCGGCCGGTGTGACGGGTCACGGGGACGGGTGGGGTTTCCGGTCGGTGAGGGACTGTGCCCGGCGGCTCAGCGACTCGACCCGGTCGGTCAGTGCCCGTACCGCCTCCTCGTCGGCGTCGTCCAGGGTCGACAGCCGGTCGAGCAGGGCGGCATGGTCGGAGGTCAACTGCCGGTAGCGCTTGACGAAGGTGCTGTCGTCGCCGCCGCGCCGGCTGCTCAGCAGGGCGTACGTCGGGTCGAGGTCGATGATCTGCTGGGCCAGGCCGGCGGTGGCGGCGCTGAGCATGCTGCGGCTGTCGGTGCGTTCGTCGCGGCGGACCCGTCGGGCCGCCGCGAGCCGCCCGGCCCGCCGGCCACCGAAGTAGAGCCCGGATGCTCCGGCGACGACCCCGGTGACCGCCGCGGCGGCGAGCAGGAACCGGGGCAGCGACGGGCTGATCCTCCGCGCGCCGTCGGGCACGGTGCCGGCCTTGACCAGCCGGTCGTAGTTGACGGCGATGACCTTCACGGCCTCCAGCGGGCGGTCGACGAACGTGTCGATGCCCCGCCCGATGATCATCTCGGCCGCGGCGGCCTTGCCCAGGTTCTTCTTCTCGTACCCGGGCACCAGGGCGCAGCCGTAGGTGTCGTAGTCGTCGCCGTCGCGGCTGAGCACCAGCACGACGGTCCCGTCGGCGGCCCGGTGCACCTGCTTGCAGGTGTCCCGCAGGTCGGCCCCGGGGGAGCGCAGGATCACCACCAGCCGGCGGTTGCCGATGATCCGTTCTGCCTCGGCCCGGTCCACGTCGAGCCCCGGGTCGGCATAGAACGACGTGGTGCGCACGTGCCTGGCGATCGCGCCGTCCAGCGCCCCACCGCTCCACACCGCCCAGCCGGCCAGCACCAGGCAGGCCAGGACGGCCAGGCCGAACGGGGTGCCGAGCAGGCCGGCGACGCGTCCCTGCCACGAGCGGGCGGCGGTCTGCGGGGATACGGAACGTGTCATGACAGCCTGCCCCGCAGGTAGTTGTCCGGGCGGTAACTGGCGATGCCGACCTGGCGCGCGGTGTCGTCCAGCTCGGCCGCCGCCTCGTCGAGCAGGGTGCGGACGTGCCGGGCGGGCAGCTTCTCCTCCCACGCCGACCGGGCGGCCTGGAGTGCGACGATGCCCCGGGTCAGCGCCGGGTTGCTGCGGGCGTCGGTCAGCAGCGACACCTCGACGGCCAGCGCGGTCAACCCGGCCAGCCGGGTCGGCGTGGTGTCCCGCCGGCTGCCCAGCCGCCGGCCGGGCCGGCGCAACGACCGGGCCGACAGCACCATGAACGCCGCCACGCAGCCCGCGAAGAGCCACGGCAGCGCCGGCAGCGCCACCCGCAGCGGGTCGGCCGGCCGGTACGGCAGGGGCCGCTCGAACAGGCCCGCGTAGCGGATGTCGGTCACCCGGTTGAGGTAGACACCTAGCACGTTGCGCTGCGGATAGTCGGAGCGGCTGAGCACGCCGGCGAACTGGCCGTAGAAGCTCGCCCCGGCCAGCTCCGCGAAGTCCGCCGCGCCCGGCCCGTGGTATTCGATCCAGAGCCCGTACATCACCACGATCGGCCGGTCGGGGAACCGGGCGCTCAGGGCGGGGCCGTACCGGGGCAGGGGTTCGCCGTAGCGTTGCACGGGCAGCGCTACGTACCAGGCGCCGTCGGGGAAGGCGTTGCGGGCGGCGGCCTCGGGCACGTCGGTGAGGGTCGCGCCGGGCGCGATGTGCCGGCCGGTGGCCCGCAGGTCGGTCAGGACGGTGGTCAGCTCCGGCCCGCTCGGCTCGCGCCAGCGCAGCTCGTCCCGGTCGGCCGGGGTGGACTCCTTGCGTAGCGCGGTGATCAGGGCGATCAGCAGGTCGGTGACGTCCCCGGTGGCGAACTGTGCCCGCCAGGCGGGCAGCCGGTCGGAGCTGGCCTGGTAGAAACCGCCGCTGACCTCGGTGCCGATCACCCGGATCGTGGCGTTCTCCACGTCCCGGACCCGCTCCCGTCCGTCTTTGTCCAGGCCGGGCGGGGCGACCAGGATCCGGGTGTCGCCGGCCACCTCCCGGACCCGCTGCTCGTTCCAGTACGCCACCGAGCCGGGCAGGCGGACCACCGGCGCGGCGGCGACCAGCGCGGTCATCTCGTCCACCGACGGCACGGTGGCCCGGTCGGAGGTGCCGGCGCCGTCCGTGTCGACCCCGGCCGTCGACGCCGGTGACCGGCCGTAGCTGACGTCGATGCCCTGCTGCCGCTGGGCGACCAGGAAGACCACCAGGACGAGCACGGCGAGCCCGAGCAGCGTCCAACGCAGCGGCTCGGCCAGGCGGCGGTATCCGCGGGCGGTCACCGGTGCTCCCGCCACAGCCGGTCGGCCTGCCGGGCGTGCTCGGCCGCCGCCCGCGCCGCGTCGACCCCGCCGCGCCGGCCCGCGAGCGACTCGGCGCGGGTCAGCAGCCGTTCCGCCTCGGGCACCGGGCCCGGGGCCGCGTCCCGGCTGACGGCCGCGCTGTCGATCGCCGCGCGCGCGGCCGACCAGGCGGTCCGCCGCTGCTCCGCGTGGGCCCGCCGGTGCGGCAGCAGGCTGGTCGCCACGCCCGCGGTCACCAGCAGCACCGCGCCGGCCAGCCAGAACAGGGAGGGGTCTGCCATGGGCTCCAACCGTTCGCCGGGGTCCGGGGGACGGCCCCCGGGGGTGGTTCCGACCGAGTCTCGCCGATCGGGGCAACCCGCGCCACACGGCCCCCGACCAGGGCGGTTACCGCTGCGAAGGGTGGTGTGCCGGTGATCGTGAGTACGGGTGCTCATCCGGTGGCCGGCCCCGCCGACGATGATCGGGGCGTGCAGATGACGCGTACCCGAACCCTTCTCGGCGGTGTGCTGCTGGCGGCCGCGACGATCGGCACCTGGGCGGCCTGGCTGGGGTGGGAGAGCGGCTACTCGACGGATCCCCGCACCGGCGCGACCTCCGGTCCGTACGCGGTCTGGCAGGTGGTCGGCGCGGTGCTCACCCTGGTCGTGGTCGCCGCCGTCGCCGGCTGGCTGCTCAGCCCGGTGCTGGTGGCGCCGGTGATGACGGTGGCGTTCACGGCCGCCTGGTCGGGGCACGCGGCGGCGACCGACGACTCCGGGCTGTGGGTGGTGGGGGCGGTGCTGGTGTTCCTCGGCACCGGCCTCGGCAGCACCCTGGTCAGCCTCGGTGCCCACCTGTTCCGCCGACGCCGCACCCGGTGACCTGGCGGATTGCCGACAGGACGCCCGGGGCTCGCAGGGGGCACTGTTGACGCAGGTGGATGGCGGTGTGGCCGGGGAGGCGCGGCGCACCGGTCCGGCCGGCCGGCGGTGACCGTGCCCGGTCGCCACCGCCCGGTCCGGACAACGACGTCACCATCTCCGGCCGGCGGGCGTCGCGCCCGTCGACCGGGCCAGCAAGGAAGGAGGGGCCGCCATGGCCGCTCCCACCGTGACCGCCAGCCTCGACGCCTCGACCTACGCCCCGGGTGAGCCGATGACGCTCACCGTCGACTACGCCGACCCGGACACCCGGCCGGTGACCGTCACCATCGTGCTGACCGACCCGGACGGCAACAGCAGCGCCCCGGTGCGGGTCACCGCGGTCATCGACCCGCTCGGCGTCGAGATCGCCGACGACTCCGGCCGGGCCTGGACGATGGTCTCGGACACCGGGACGACCGCCGTGTACCGGGCGGTGGCCTGATGCCCCGGGTCACCGTGACCGTGCGTGACCAGGGCGGACGCACCGCCAGCGCGGCGGCCGACTACGCCCTGGCACCACCGGTGTGGGGTGGCTACTACCTGGCCGGCAACGCCGACCCGACGGGGGACATGGTGGGCGGGAACTTCCGTTCGCTGACCCAGTACCGCAGCCTCGCCGACGGCTACGTCTTCCCCGGCTACGGCATGACCTGGCTGCGCGACCTCGGGCGGGCCGGGGTCGCGGCGAACATGGTGCTGGAGCTGAAGCACTACGGCGCGGGCAGCCCCGGCGCGCAGACGTTCACCGTCGACGGGGTGACCTGGACCGTTCCCGCGCCGGCGATGACCATCCAGCAGCGTCCGGGCACCACCTGGCCCCGGGCGTACGGGTACGGCCAGGTGCTCGCCGGTCAGTGCGACGGGCTGCTCGCCCGCGCCCTGTCGCAGTACCGGACGCTGGGGTTCCCGGTGAACCTGCAACTCGCCTCGGAGCTGGACACCGACCACGAGTTCGGCACCACCGAGGCGGGTGTGTCGTTCACCTGGGCCGAGTCGGACGCCCGCGCGGTGCAGGCGCTGACCTACGTGGTGAACTGGTTGCGGGCCCGGGGCCTGCCCACCGGCACCACCTTCTCGGTCGGTTCGGGCGGCTTCGACCGGGCGGCCTTCCGGCGTACCCATCCGGAGGCGCTGATGTCCCGGGTGGATTTCCTCCAGTGGAACGTCTACGCGACCGACCCGGCGCACACCGCGTCGGGCCGGTTCCGCCGGACGCGGGACTGGGCGGTGACCGACCTCGGGCCGGTGGCACTCTCCCGACCGGTGATCATCGCGGAGTGGGGGGTGCAGGTGTCCGCCTTCCCCGACCAGGCGGCCTGGATCGCCACCGTGCCGGCGGCCCTGGCCCGGCTCAACGCCGAGCGGGGGCCCCGGATCGTGCGGGCGAACTACTTCAACTCCGGCTGGGGCACCCTGACGCCGAAGCAGCCGGGCCTGGCCGCCCTGCGTGCCGCGTACGCGACCAGGCCGTTCGGCTGAGACGCGGGCGTCTCAGCCGTCGCCGAGTTCGTGGGCGTACGCGTCGCGTAGTTGCGCCCAGCCGTGGTCGAGGGCGGCGCGGCCCCGGACCGGGCCGACCGGGTCGCCGGCGAGCAGCCGGTCGGCGACGTCGACGCAGAGGTGCCAGCCGGCGGCCACCATCGGCAGCGTGCCCCGGTCGGCGACGGTGTGCCACAGGGTGAGCCGGGTGCCGTCGGCGGTCGGGGTCAGCTCCCAGCGGAGCAGGTCCCCGCCCCAGGTGTGTTCCAGCAGGCGCGGTGCCTCGGCCCGGCGTACGGTGGCCGGCTGCGCGTCGGTCGTGTCGCCGTCGACCAGGGTGAGCACGACGTCGCCGGGGGTGCCGAGGTCGCGGTCGGCCAGGAACGGCGCCCACCCGGCCAACTGGGCCGGGTCGGTCAGCGCCGCCCAGACCCGCTGCGGTGGGTGCCGCAGTTCGCGGACGAAGCGCAGGGTCCACCGGCCGTCGGCGGGGACGGCGGTGACCTCGGCCGGTGGGCCGGGGCGCAACGGGGCAGGATCCATGGTCACTCCTTGTCGAGGTGACGCTCCAGGGCGTCGAGGTGGGTCTCCCACATCCGCCGGTACGGGGCCAGCCAGTCGTCCACCGCCCGCAGCCGACGCGGGTCGAGGCGGTAGATGCGGTGCTGGGCGACCGCGCGGCAGGAGACGAAGCCGGCTTCGCGGAGCACCCGCAGGTGTTTGGAGACGGCCGGCTGGCTCAGCTCCAGCGTGTCGACCAGCTCGCCGACGCTGCACTCGGCCCGGCGGAGCGTGTCGAGGATGCGGCGGCGGCTCGGCTCGGCCAGGACGGCGAAGGCGTCAACGGACACGCAGGCAATATGCCTGCACCGGCATATTGCTGTCAAGGCATATAGCTGGTCGGCGGGGCCCGAGCGGGTGCCCGCCCGGCTCCCTATGCTCGGAGAATGGAACTGCGGATCTTCACCGAGCCCCAGCAGGGCGCCACCTACGACCAACTGCTCACGGTGGCCCGCGCCGCCGAGGACGCCGGCTACGGCGCGTTCTTCCGCTCCGACCACTACCTGGCGATGGGGTCCTCCACCGGCGAACCCGGCCCGACCGACGCCTGGACCACCCTGGCCGGGCTGGCCCGGGACACCTCCCGGATCCGGCTCGGCACGCTGGTCACGGCGGCCACCTTCCGGCTGCCCGGCCCGCTGGCGATCACCGTCGCCCAGGTCGACCAGATGAGCGGCGGCCGGGTCGAGTTGGGCCTCGGCGCCGGCTGGTTCGCCGAGGAACACACCGCCTACGGCATCCCGTTCCCGCCGCTGGGCGAACGCTTCGACCGGCTGGAGGAGCAACTCGCCGTCATCACCGGGCTGTGGGAGACCCCGGCCGGCGAACGGTTCGACCACGCCGGCCGGTACTACCCGGTCGAGAACTCCCCGGCGCTGCCCAAGCCGGTGCAGCAGCCCCGCCCGCCGATCCTGCTCGGCGGCAAGGGACCCAAGCGCACCCCGCGCCTGGCCGCCCGCTACGCCGACGAGTTCAACCTGCCCTTCGTCTCGGTCGACGAGACGGTCGCCCAGTTCGGCCGGGTCCGCGCGGCCTGCGCCGAGGCGGGCCGCGACCCGGGCACCCTGCGCTGGTCCAACGCGCTGGTGCTCTGCTGCGGCCGGGACGACGCCGAGGTGGCCCGCCGGGCCGCCGTCATCGGCCGGGAACCGGCCGAACTGCGGCAGAACGGGGTCGCCGGCACCCCCGCCGAGGTGGTCGACACGATCGGCCGCTACGCCGAGGCCGGCAGCGAGCGGATCTACCTCCAGGTGCTCGACCTGGCCGACCTGGACCAGCTGGAACTGGTCGCCGCCGAGGTGATGCCCCAGCTGTGACCCCGGCGGCCACTGCGCCGGTGGCGGGCGGCCGGGCCGGTCAGCGGTGGCGGGCGTCCGGCTCGCGCACCACCGTGTCCAACCGGCCGTCCCGGTCGCTGTCCAGGTAGGTGATGTCCGGTACGCCGTCGCCGTCCAGGTCGACCTGGACCACGTCGGCGATCCCGTCACCGTCCAGGTCGGTCACCACCTGCGTCGAGCCGTCCAGGTGGTGGGTGACGATCGAGTGCGCCTCGTTCCGCGCCACCCGGGGGCCGGGCGTCGTGGTCGGCCCCGTCCGGTCCGGGTACGCCGACGGCGGGGCGCTCGCCGGCTCCAGGCCGACCCCGGTCGGGTCGATCTCCTCCTCGGACGGGTAGACGTCGCCGTGCAGGATCGGGTCGCGGTAGCTGCTCATCGCGCCATGGTTCCCCGCGGACCCCGCCGACAACCGTGCCGGACGGTGCACCGGACCACGCGGGTACAGTTCCGACGTGGTCGACACACTGGTGGGACACGCCCGCGCGGCACTCGACTCGGACGACCCGACCCGGCGTCGGGCGGCCCGCGACGGGCTGGCCGCCGAACCCGCCACCGGGGTCGACAGGTGAGCGGGGTGCCGCGGCACAACTGGGCCGGCAACGTCCACTACGCCGCCCGTGCCTTCCACGAGCCGACCACCCTCGACGAGCTGCGCCGGCTGGTCGCCGGCAGTGACCGGGTGCGGGCGGTCGGCAGCGGCCACTCGTTCAACCGGATCGGCGACACCACAGGCGACCTGGTCTCGCTGGCCGGGTTGCCATCCACCGTCGAGGTCGACCGGGAACGCGGCACCGTCACCGTCGCCGCCGGCCTGCGCTACGGGGACGTGGCCACCCGGCTGCACGAGCAGGGGCTGGCCCTGGCCAACCTCGCCTCGCTGCCGCACATCTCGGTGGCCGGCGCGGTCGCCACCGGCACCCACGGCTCCGGCGACGGCAACCGCAACCTGGCCGCCGCCGTGGCCGGCCTGGAACTGGTCACCGCCGACGGGGACGTGCTCACCGTGGACCGCTCCGCCGGTGACCGGTTCGCCGGCATGGTCGTGTCCCTCGGCGCGCTGGGCGTGGTCACCCGGGTCACCCTGGACGTGTTGCCCACCTTCACCGTCCGCCAGTACGTCCGCGAGGGCCTGCCCGTCGACGCGCTGGACGCGGCACTCGCCTCGGCGTACAGCGTCAGCGGGTTCACCACCTGGCGGTCGACCGACATCGACCAGGTCTGGCGCAAGCAGCTCGCCGACGCCCCGCCGCCGGAGCCGGACTGGCTCGGCACCACCCCCGCCGAGGGGCCGGCGCACCCGGTGCCCGGGATGGACCCGGTCAGCTGCACCCCGCAGTTCGGCGAGCCCGGCCCGTGGCACGAGCGGCTGCCGCACTTCCGGCTCGGCTTCCTGCCCAGCAGCGGCGACGAACTCCAGTCCGAGTACCACCTGCCCCGCTCGGCCGGGGCCGGGGCGCTGGCCGCGCTGGCCGGGATGCGGGAGCGGATCGCACCCGTGTTGCAGATCTGCGAGCTGCGCACCGTCGCCGCCGACGAACTGTGGCTGAGCCCCAACCAGGGGCGCGACACGCTGGCCGTGCACTTCACCTGGGTCGACGACGCGGCGGCGGTGCAGCCGGTGCTGGCCGAGGTCGAGGCCCGGCTCGCCCCGTTCGACCCCCGGCCGCACTGGGGCAAGGTCTTCACCCTCGACCCGGCCGTGGTCGCCGCCACCTTCCCCCGGTACGCCGACTTCGCCGCCCTGCTCACCGAGCTGGACCCGGCCGGGGTGTTCCGCACCGACCTGCTCGACCACTACTTCCCCCGCGCCTGACCACCCGACCGCAGCGGGCACCGGAAGTCGGGTCCGGTCGTTCCCGGCTGCCTGGCGTGGATCACGTGAGCGCAAGGAGAACAGATGCTGGAGCGGCTGAACGAGGCCCTGGCGTACGTGGAACGGCACCTCGACGAACCGATCGAGGTGGCCGACCTGGCACGGATCACCCTCACCTCGGAGTACCACTTCCGGCGGATGTTCTCGGCGCTGGCCGGGATGCCCCTGTCGGAGTACGTCCGCAGGCGGCGGCTCACCGTCGCGGCGGCCGAGGTGCTGGCCGGTGAGCGGACGTTGCTCGACGTCGCGGTCCGCCACGGGTACGGCTCGACCGAGGCGTTCACCAGGGCGTTCCGGGCGATGCACGGCATCGGGCCGGGTGAGGCGCGGCGTACCGGGGCCGTACTGCACTCCCAGCAGCGGTTGTCCTTCCGGCTCGTCGTCGAGGGCAGTGGCAGCATGCGGTACCGGGTGGTGGAGAAGCCGGCGTTGCGGCTGGTGGGCCGGCGGGCCCGGGTGCCCCTGGTGCACGAGGGGATGAACCCGGCGATCGTGGCGTTCATCAGGGGGATCCCGGCGGGGACGACGGCCCGGATCGAGGCCCTGTCCGACCAGGAGCCGGCGGGCATCGTCAACGTCAGCGACCTGCTCGGCGAGGACCGCTCCGAGGGCGTCGAACTGGATTACTGGTACGGCGTGGTGACCGGCGCGGACGCGCCGGACGACCTGGAGTCGCTCGACGTGCCGGCGGGGACCTGGGCGGTCTTCGCGTCCTCCGGGGAGTTCCCGGCGGCCGTGCAGCACCTGTGGCGGGACGTGTTCACCCAGTGGTTCCCGTCGAACCCCTACCGGAGCCGGCCGGGCCCGGAGATCTCCAGGGTCCGCATCGCGGCCGGCGGCACCCACGCCGACGCCGAGCTGTGGATTCCGGTGGAGCGGGCCGGCACCGCCTGACCGGGGCCGACGTCGCGGGGTCCGCGCGCTGCGGAGACCGCCTGCCTCGCCCCCGCCGCGCGCCCGGCCCTCAGCCGGCCGGGTGGGGCCGCAGGGTGCTGCGCTGCACGGCGCGGCTGATGTCGCTGGGGGAGACGATGCCGACGAGCCGGTCGCCCGTCACCACCAGGGCACGGCCGTCGGAGCACTCGCCGAGGCGGGGGAGCAGGTCGTTGAGCTGCTCCTCCGGCCGGGCCAGCACCAGGTCGTCGGCCCGGCAGGCGACCTCGGCCAGCGTGGTGGCGGCCCGGCGGTCGGGTGGCACGCCACGGACCCGGTCCAGGGTGACCAGGCCGACGGGCCGACCGTCCTCGGTCAACGGCAGCGCCGTGTGCCGGTAGGCGAACAGGTAGTGGTCGACGAAGTCGGCGACGGTCATCTCCGCCGACGCGGTCTGCGGCTGCGGGGTCATCACCTCACCGACCCGGACGCCGGTCAGCGCGCTGCCCAGCCGCGCCTGGCGCTCCTCCGTACCCGCCGCGCCGATCAGGAACCAGCCGATCAGGGCCAGCCAGAGCCCGCCCACCCCGTACCCGGCCAGGAACTGCCAGATGCCCAGGCCGATCAGCAGCACGCCGAGCACCCAGCCGGCGCGGGCGGCCACCACCGACGCCCTGGCCCGGTCGCCGGTGGCCTTCCACACGGCGGCACGCAGCAGCCGGCCCCCGTCGAGCGGGGCGGCCGGCAGGACGTTGAACACCGCCAGCAGCACGTTGATCCCGGCCAGCCAGGACACCGCGCCGAGCAGCAGCCCCTCCTGCCCGGCCAGCGCCAGCAGCACCGCGACCGCCCCGAAGAACACCCCGAGAAGCAGGCTGACCAGCGGGCCGACCCCGGAGATGCGTAGCTCCGCGCCCGGGTCGGAGGGCTCGCCACGCAGCTCGGCGACGCCGCCGAACAGCCACAGCGTGATCCCCTCCACCTGGAGGCCGTTGCGTTTCGCCACCACCGCGTGCGACACCTCGTGGGCCAGCAGGCCGACGAAGAAGACCACCGCCGCCGCGAGCCCGGCCAGCAGGTACGCCCAACCGGGCCGGTCGGGGTACGAACGGGGAAACTGGTTGGCCGACAGCACCCACGCGATCAGCACGAAGATGACCAGGACGCTCCAGTTGACCCCGACGGGTACCCCCGCGATCCGGCCAAGCCGGAAGCTCGCCCTCATGCCCCGCTCATACCCGGCGTCGCCGCGCCCATGCCAGGACGGCTGCCGTCGCGTCGGGTGCCGGCGTCCGGGCCCGGTCAGCTCGGGGCGCCCCAGATGGTGGCTGCCGTGGTGAAGGAGCGGGTTGACCGATCGGGAATAGTGGAAGGGGTGACGCTGATCGATGAGGGTGACGACCCGTACCGCTGGCTGGAGCAACTCGACGCGGAGCCGGCAGCCGCCTGGGTCCGCGAGCGCAACGCGGCGACCGTCGCGGCGCTGACCGGCGACGACGCGTTCGCGGCGGCGCAGGCCGAGATCCGGCAGGTGCTCGACGCCGACGACCGCATCCCGTACCCCGGCTGGCGCGGCGACGGGTTCTACTACGGCTTCTGGCGGGACGCGGCGCACCCCCGGGGGCTGTGGCGGCGTACCACGCTGGCGGAGTACCGGCGGCCCGAGCCGGCCTGGGACGTGCTGCTCGACCTGGACGCGCTGGCCGCCGCCGAGGACGAGAACTGGGTCTGGGGCGGGGTGACGGTGCTGCGGCCCGGCCACCGGCGCTGCCTGGTCAGCCTGTCGCGGGGCGGCAAGGACGCGGTGGTGGTCCGCGAGTACGACCTCGACACCCGCAGCTTCGTGCCCGACGGGTTCACCCTCGCCGAGGCCAAGAGCGACGTCACCTGGATCGACGTCGACCGGATCTACGTCGGCACCGACCTCGGCCCCGGCTCGCTGACCGTTTCCGGCTACCCGAGGGTGATCCGCCGGTGGCGGCGGGGCACCCCGTTGGGTGCGGCCGAGATCGTCTACGAGGGGCAGGCCGAGGACGTCTCCGCGTACGCCTCGCACGATCCGACACCCGGGTACGAACGGGACTTCGTCGGCCGCAGCCTGGACTTCTACCGGACCCGTAGTTTCCTGCTGACCCCCGACGGCGACCGGATCCCCGTCCCGGTGCCCGAGGACGCCCAGTGGGACGTGCACCGGCAGTGGCTGGTGATCCGGTTGCGGACCCCGTGGGAGGTCGCCGGGGTCACCCATCCGGCGGGGGCGCTGCTGGTGGCCCGGTTCGACGACTTCCTCGCCGGGGGCCGCGACCTCACCGTGCTGTTCGAGCCCGACGAGCGGACCGCGCTGAGCTACCACGTCTGGACCCGTAACCACCTGATCCTGGCCACCCTGGTCGACGTACGGCGGCGGTTGGAGGTGCTCACCCCCGACGGGTCGGGCTGGCGGCGGACGCCGTTGGCCGGGGTGTCGGCCGACGACGACACCTGGATCGTGGACACCGATCCGGACCTCGGCGACGACTACCTGATCGCCTCCACCGGCTACCTGCGGCCGCCGACGCTGCGGCTGGGCCGGGTCGGCGGGCCGGTCGAGACCCTCAAACGGGAGCCGGCGTTCTTCGACACCACCGGGCTGACCGTGCGCCAGTTCTTCGCCACCTCGGCCGACGGGACCCGGGTGCCCTACACCGTGGTCGGCCCCCCGACGGCGTCCGCCGGGCCGACCCTGCTCACCGGGTACGGCGGGTTCGAGATCTCGCTGACGCCGCACTACGACGGGGTGATCGGCCGGGGTTGGCTGGCCCGGGGCGGCAGCTACGTGGTGGCGAACATCCGGGGCGGCGGGGAGTACGGCCCGCGCTGGCACCGGGCGGCGCTGCGCGAGAACCGCCCCCGGGCGTACGAGGACTTCGCCGCCGTCGCCGCCGACCTGGTGGCCCGGGGGATCACCACCGCGCCGCAGCTCGGCGTCGAGGGCGGCAGCAACGGCGGGCTGCTGATGGGGGCGATGCTGACCCGTTGTCCGACGCTGGTCGGCGCGGTGGTGGCGAACGTGCCGCTGCTGGACATGCGCCGCTACCACCTGCTGCTCGCCGGGGCGTCCTGGACGGCCGAGTACGGCGACCCGGACGACCCGGACGACTGGGCGTTCCTGCGGGAGTACTCGCCGTACCACAACGTGCGGGCCGGGGTGACGTACCCGCCGGTCCTGTTCGTCACCTCGACCCGGGACGACCGGGTGCACCCGGGGCACGCCCGGAAGATGGCCGCGCTGCTGGCCGAGCACGGCCACGACGTGTCGTACTACGAGAACGTGGAGGGTGGGCACGGCGCGGCGAGCAACAACGAGCAGCGGGCGTTCCTGTCGGCGCTGACGTTGCGTTTTCTGTGGCGGCGACTGGGCGGTCGGTGAAGGCACGCCGGGCCCGGGGTGTCCCGGTCTCTTCCGGGGACGAAGGCGGCTGCCCGCAGGGGCAACCCGGACTGCCCGCAGGACCGGCCGGCGACCGGGGGACGGACCGGCAGATCCGGTGCACGCTGGTGCGGACCCGCCCACCGACCGGGAGACAGGCGTGTATCCGCATCAGGACGTCCAGCCGGCGCCATGGCAACACACGTTCGCCACCACCTTCGCCTGGCTCGCCGAGCACGAGCCGGCGTACTTCCAGCGCCTCACCTGGGCCGAGACCCAGCAGAACCCCACCTGCCTGGCGATGTTCCATGCCTGGGCCGACGAGCAGGCCGCCCACACCGGCGTCGACCAGCTGCGCCGTAGCCTGGCCACGATCACGCTGCTCCAGCAGCACGCCAGTGGGCAGCTGGACCGGGACCACCTCGTCGTCGCGCTGGTGGAGACCGTCCGGCCGCCGTGGGTCGACCACCCCCTGGCGACGGCGTTCGGGGAGGTCGATCCGACGCTCGTCGCGGAGTTCGCCCAGCTCGACGACATGTTCGCGCTGGTCGCCCGGTTGACGCAGGTGTTCGAGGCAGACACCGGGTTCACGTTCGCCCTCTGGTCGGTGGCCGCCGAGGCCCTCGCCGGCGAGGTCGCCGGGGCGTACCTGCCGTACTTCGCCGCAGCGTGCGACGAGCACCTGCGGCAGTGGTATCTGACCGCCACCGTCGCGCAACCGGACCTGCCCGGCCAGCTTGGGGGCCCGGCACCTGACGGCGGCGACCAGCCGGCGACCCGGTGGCTGGACTACCTGGACCCCGACCAGTTCCCGCAGGTGCTGGCGGACTGCCCGGACCTCGCCGCCGACATCGCCGACTACAACACGCAGGTGTACGCGTTCAATCTGGCCGGGCCGTACCAGGAGGAGTACCGGTCGTCGGTGCATGGTGCCATGGCCCGCGTGCTGGCCTGGTACGCCCACCGGCAACCGGTGATCCTGGGTCGCCTCCAGGCGTTCGTCGGGCCGCAGGGGCAGCCCGACGATCCGGCGACCGCCCATCTGCTGGCCCTCGCCCCGCAGTGGGAGCAGCTCCGCCAGACCTGCGGGCTTCTCACCGCCGCCCTCGAACCCGACTTCACCGGATATCCGCCGGCCCAGCCGTTACCGGTCCGGGAACAGATCGCGGCGGCGGCGCGGGCCCGGCTGGCGGCCAGGGAGAGCCAACCGGGCGGTGCGGAACCGCCGGGACCGGTCGGGGTGCCGAGAGCCGTCGAGGTGCCGCGTCCACCATCGCGCCGGCCCGAACGGGACGAGCAGGGCGAACGGCCGGCTCCGGGTGGCATCACCGACGAGCAGTGGCGGCAGATCGCGGCGATCCTGCCGGGCGGCAACTCGCAGCGGAGCCGGCGGTACGACCTCCGGCTGATCGTGGAAGGGATCCACCACCACAAACGCACCGGCTGCGCCTGGTTGAACATGCCGGGGCACTATCCACCCGCGCGGACCCTCACCAAGTACCAGTCGACCTGGGAGGGTGACGGCACCATGCGCCTGATCGAGGCGATCCTGGGCTAGCTGGACGGCAGGTGCTCCCGGCGGCACGGGTGGCGGTGAGGGTGCGTCGCCCGGCGGGGCGGTGCTGGGTCAGCGGCGGGACGGGGTGCCCGCCGTCGCCGGGGCCTGCGCCATCCGGGTCGCCCAGTCCAGGGCGTAGTCGGCGACCGCCTCCCAGCCCGGCTCACCCACCGTGAAGTGCGAGCGGCCGGGGAACTCGTGGTACGCGGTGACCGCCCGCGACTTCTGGTAGAGCCCGGCGTTCGCCTTGACCAGCGACGGCGGGGCCACGTGGTCCTGGCCGCCGGCGATCAGCAGCAGCGGCGGCCGGTCGTCGCGGCCGGTGTCGACCGTCGCGGCGGAGTGCGGGTCGAGGTTGGCGAACGCCCCCTCGAACAGCACGTGTCCGGCGGCCGGGACGGCGTAGCGCCGCCAGGCCCGGTCGGAGTCGTCCGGTTGGAGCGTGTTGCCGAAGGCGTACCGGAACTCGTCCGGGCTGATCTGCACCCCCCGGTGCCGGTTGACCGGGCTGCGCAGCACCGGGTACGACGCCCGCAGCGTGCTGATCGGCAGCCGGAGCACCCCCTTGACCGGGGCGGACGCGACCGCCACGACGGCCGCGCCGAGCTGCCGGTCGGCGAGCACCTGGGCGACCAGCCCGCCGAACGAGTGGCCGATCACGATCGGTGCGCCGGGCAGCTCGCGGATCACCGTCGTGTAGTGGTCGATGATCTGGCGCAGGGTGGTGCCGGCGATGGTGCCGGGGTCGGCGCGTAGTGCGGTCACCTCCCGGTCGAAGCCGGGCCAGGCGGGGGCGAGCACCCGGAACCCGCGTGCTTCGTACCGCTCCGCCCAGCCCTCCCAACTGCGTGGTGTCATCCACAGCCCGTGCACGAACACCACCGTGTCGACCCGCCCCTCCGACGCGTTCCCCATGCGGTCCTCCCCGACCTCGCCCCGACCGCGGCGGCATACCCACCTTCCACCGCCCGATGCCCCGCGCCGGGGGCCTGCAGGCATACGACTTTCCTTCGGAACGGACACCGGGTGCGACACCGCTGACATTTGTCACGGGTGGAAGGTGACGGGCGGGCCGGGAAAGGGCGGGCCGGCCGGCGCACGCTCGGTGGCATGACCAGTGAGTGTCCGGCCGTCGCACTGCGCGGCCTGCGGAAGAGCTTCGGGCCGGTGACCGCCGTCGACGGGCTCGACCTGACCATCCACCCGGGCGAGGTGGTGGCCTTCCTCGGCCCCAACGGCGCCGGCAAGACCACCACGATCGACATGCTGCTCGGCCTGGCCCGCCCCGACGCCGGGGAGGTCCGGCTGCTGGGCGGTACCCCCGCCGAGGCCGTCCGCCACGGCCGGGTCGCCGCCGTCATGCAGAGCGGCGGCCTGCTCAAGGATCTCACCGTCGCCGAGACGGTACGGATGACCGCGTCCTTCTTCGGCCGGACCCGGCCGGTCACCGAGGTGCTGACCCGGGCCGGGATCGCCGACCTGGCCGACCGGCTCGTCGGCAAGTGCTCCGGGGGCCAGCAGCAGCGGCTGCGGTTCGCGCTGGCCCTGCTCTCCGACCCGGACGTGATGGTCCTCGACGAGCCGACCACCGGCATGGACGTCGAGGGCCGACGCGACTTCTGGCAGGCGATCCGCGCCGACGCCCGATCCGGCCGCACCATCATCTTCGCCACCCACTACCTCGACGAGGCCGACGCGTACGCCGACCGGATCGTGCTGGTCCGGCAGGGCCGGGTGGTGGCCGACGGCACCACCGCGCAGATCAAGAACCTGGCCGCCGGCCGGGTCGTCCGGGCCACCCTCCCCGACGCCGACCAGTCCGGCCTGGCCGCGCTGCCCGGCGTGGAGGCCGTCGAGGTACGCGGCGACGCCGTGCTGATCCGCACCGGCGACTCGGACGCCGTCGCCAGGCACCTGCTCACCCGTACCGCCGCCCGGGACCTGGAGATCACCTCCCGCAACCTGGAGGACGCCTTCCTGGCCCTGACCGCCACCGACGCCACCCCCGCCGAAACCACCCCCACCGCGACCGTTGGAGCCTGAGATGACCACCCCGACCCTCACCACCGCCACCACGGACCGCCGGCCGCCGGCCCTCGGCGGGTTCTCCCCGGCGGTGCTGCTGATCGAGATGCGCCGGGTGCTGCGCAACCGGCGGACCCTGCTGTTCACCATGGTCATGCCGGCGGTGTTCTTCCTGCTGTTCGGCCTCCCGCAGCGCGGCGAGACGCTGCCCAACGGCCGGCAGGTGCTCGCCTGGATCATGGTCAGCCTCGCCGTCTACGGGGCGATGGTCGCCACCACCAGCGCGGGCGCGGCGGTCGCCACCGAACGGGCCCTGGGCTGGAGCCGTCAGCTCCGGCTCACCCCGCTGCACCCGGCCGCGTACGTCGCCACGAAGGTCGCCACCGCGATGGTGCTCGGGCTGGTCGCGGTCGTGATCGAGTTCGCGGTCGGAGCCGCCGCCGGGGTCCGGCTGCCGGTGTCCGTCTGGCTGCTGGCCGGGGCGGCGGCCTGGCTCGGCTCGCTGGTCTTCGCCGCGCTGGGGCTGCTCATCGGCTACCTCGGCCCGGCCGAGAACGTCATGCAGTTCATGGGGCCGGTGCTCGCCCTGCTCGCCATGTTCGGCGGCCTGTTCCTGCCGGTGGAGATGCTGCCCGAGGTGATGCAGCGGATCGCCCAGTTCACCCCCGTGTGGGGGGTGGGTCAACTGGCCCGCGCGCCGCTGACCGGTGACCCGGTGACCGTCGGGGTGCTCGTCAACGTGCTCGGCTGGACGGCGGGCTTCGCCCTCGGCGCGGCCCGGTTGTTCCGCCGCGACACCCAGCGGGTCTGAGCCGTGACCCGGCACCGGCGGGCCCGGACACCGGCCGGCGCGGACTAGCGTGGACCCGGTGGACCTCCCGTTCGATCGGCCGTCGCCGGTGACCCGCCGCTGGCGGGTCACCGGCTGGCTGCTCGCCGGGGTCTGGCTGTTCTTCCTCAACATCCCGCTGCTCACCGCCGTACACCAGGCACAACCCTGGCGGCGGGCGGTGGGGGTGGGCACCCTGGTCGTGTTCGGCGTGCTCTACGTGCTGATCTTCCAGTGGGCGCGCGCCCTGCGCCAGGCGCACCGGCCGATCCCGGCCGGCCGGGCGCGGGCGTCGGTGGGACTGCTGCTCGCGCTGGGCCTGGCCGGCATCCCCGGCACCGCGGGGGACTGGCTGACCACCCTGGTCTTCGTCGCGGCGGCGGCGGTGTTCCTGCTGCCCCCGGTGGACGCCCTGGTGGTGGTCGTGCTGAGCGCGCTGACCCCACCGGTCGCCGCCGCGCTGGTGCCCGGCTGGGAGGCGGAGAGCACCGTCGTCTTCGCGGTGTTGCTCGCCTCGTTCGCCATGTTCGGGGTGAGCCGGCTGGCGCAGCGCAACGGCGAACTGCGGGCCGCCCAGGCCGAGATCCGCCGGCTCGCGGTCGCCGAGGAACGCGCCCGCACCGCCCGCGACCTGCACGACATCCTCGGGCACTCGCTGACCGTGGTGGCGGTCAAGGCGGAGCTGGCCGGGCGGCTGCTGGAGCTGGACCCGGCCCGCGCCGGCACCGAGATCGCCGACGTCGAGCGGCTGGCCCGGCAGGCGCTGGCCGACGTGCGACGTACCGTCGGGGCGTACCGGGAGATCAGCCTGAGCGGCGAGCTGGCCGGCGCCCGGACGGCGCTGGCGGCGGCGGGCATCGTCGGTGACCTTCCGGACGACCTGCCGGCGCTGCCGGCGGCGCGGGAGGAACTGTTCGGCTGGGCGGTCCGGGAGGGAGTGACGAACGTGGTGCGGCACAGCGGCGCGCGGCGGTGCGTGATCCGGGTCCACCCGGACCGGGTGGAGATCGCCGACGACGGGCGCGGGCCGGCCGGCGACGGCATGCCCGGGCCGCAGCCGCCCGGCGACGGCGGGCACGGGCTGCTCGGCCTGCGGGAACGCAGCCGGCGGCTCGACGGCACCGTGACGGTCGGCCGACGGCCGGACGGCATCGGGTTCCTGCTGCGGGTCACCGTGCCGGTGGAGCAGCGGTGAACGACCCGATCCGGCTGCTGCTCGCCGACGACCAGGCGCTGGTCCGGGGCGCACTGGCCGCGCTGCTGTCGCTCGAACCGGATCTGGACGTGGTGGCCGAGGTGGGTCGGGGTGACGAGGTGGTGGACGCGGCCCGCCGCACCCGTCCGGACGTGGCGCTGCTCGACGTGGAGATGCCGGGGCTGGACGGCATCGCCGCGACCGCCGCGCTGCGGGCCGCGCTGCCCGGCTGCCGGGTGCTGGTGGTCACCACCTTCGGTCGGCCCGGCTACCTGCGGCGGGCGATGGAGGCCGGGGCGGGCGGCTTCGTGGTCAAGGACACCCCGGCCCGGCAGCTCGCCGACGCGGTCCGCCGGGTGCACGCCGGGCTGCGGGTGGTCGACCCGGCGCTGGCGGCGGAGACCCTCGCGGCCGGGACGAGCCCGCTGACCGAACGGGAGACGGCGGTGCTGCGGGCGGCCCGGGGCGGTGGCACGGTGGCCGACCTGGCGGCGGCGCTGCACCTGTCCGAGGGGACGGTCCGCAACCACCTGTCGGCGGCGATCGGCAAGACCGGCGCCCGCAACCGGGCCACCGCCGTCCGGCTCGCCGAACAGAACGGCTGGCTGCTCGGCGACTGAACCGGTGCCGGTCGCGGGGTGGGGCGGCCGGGCTCAGGACGTGGTCAGGGCGTCGACGACGACCAGTTCGGTGCCGGGGCGGACCTCGTCGAGGAGGGTCTGCTGGGCGGTGCGGGTCAGCCGGATGCAGCCGTTGGTGACGTCCTCGCCGAGCGTGTCGTCGTCCTGCCAGGTGTGCAGGCCGATGTGCGCGCCCCGCAGCCCGGTGGGCACCGCCTCCGGGTCGTCGGGGACCGCGCCGAGGGCGAAGACGTCCACCCCGCCGTAGACCGGTTCGGGGGGTGGCGTGGTGCCGAGGATGAAGGTGCGGCCGAGGGGAGTCTCCTGGCCGGGCTGGCCGAGGCTGACCGACCAGGTGTGCACCGGTTGGCCGTGCCGGTACCAGGTGAGGCGGTGGGTGCGCCGCTGCACCACGATCTGGTCCCGCAGCACGACGGAACTCCAGCCCCCCTCGGGTAGCCAGGCCAGTCGACGGTTCGCCGAGGGCAGCAGGACCGCCGTCCAGCCGGTGCGCCGTTGCACCACCGGCATGGTCAGCTCCACCCCGCTGATGCTGGGGGCGAGCAGGGCGCGGGGGCGTCCGCCCGGTGCGTCGTACGCGGCGATGTTCCGGGTCGGGGTGACGCCCTCGGTCAACGGGGTGACGTCCAGCGGGTGCGGGTCGGCCGGGAAACCGGCGGGGGCCGGGTCGTAGTCGATCACGGGCAGTCCGGGCGGGGCCGGCGCGGCGGGCGGCACGGTCTCGTCCTCCTGCGGGACGGCCACGGTCGGTGGCGGGGCCCCCCGGCGGGTCGGGGTGGGCGCGTCGTAGCGCAGCGCCACCCCGACGAGCAGGGCCAGCACCAGCAACGCCGGTACGCAGGCGACGGCGACGAGCGGCCCCCGGCCCCACCGTTCGATCATCCGGTCAAAAGCCACGAAACAACTCTAATGGGTAGGTAGCTCCGCCCGGTGTGAATCGTCCGGACGGGCCGACGGTCCCCGACCCGCCCCCGCCGGGACGCCGTACGCCGGGCCCTACACGCGCCCCGGACCGGGGTGGTTCGACAATCCGCCGAGAATTTTCACCACCCGCACTGATCCGTACGCGCCGGAGGTCCGTACTGGAGGTGGGAGCAGGGTCGGCCGGTGGTGGCGCCGCCGTTAGACGATCGAGGAGCAGATGGCCCGGGCAAAGCAGAACGAGAAGGCGGCGACCGTCCGGACCTCCACCAGCAGCCGTGGTGTCCGGACAGTGTCGAAGGGCACGATGGCGCTGATGGTGGCGTCCGCGCTGGGGCTGTTCTGGGCCGGGGTCGAGATGACCGGCAACGGCACGGCGATGTACGCGTACGGGTTCTTCTTCACCGAGTTCTTCGCCGGGGTGGTCGCCCTGGTGTCGCTCAGCCTCACCGTGATGATGGGCCTGCTCGCCACCGACCGGCTGGTCCTCATGATCCGCCACCGGGTGCTCCTGCAGTCCGCGCACCGGGCCACCGGCATCCTCGGCGTCGCCGGCCTGGTCTTCCACGTCATCACCAAGATCGCCATCGGTCGGGCCGGACCCACCGACGCCGTGGTGCCGTTCATCGGCGGCAGCGGGCTCTACGTCGGGCTCGGCACCGTGGCCGCCTTCCTCATGGTGAGCGTGCTGTGGACCGGCCTCATCCGGGTCCGCTTCGCCGGGGTCGGACCCAAGTGGTTCTGGCGCAGCCTGCACTCCCTGGCGTACCTGTCCTGGCCGTTCGCCCTGTTCCACGGCCTCAACGCCGGCCGGGCCGCCAAGTCCTGGGTGGTGCTCAGCTACCTGGCCTGCGTCCTGCTGGTGGTGGTGGCGCTACTGGTGCGGATGTCGGTCTACCTCGGCAAGCGCAGCCGCGAGCAGCAGCAGGCCGTCGCGTTGAACAAGGCCATGACGGGCAAGGGCGTCGACGAGGGCAAGGGCCGCACGCTGCTCACCGGGCTCGGCCGCAAGAAGGAGGAGGAGAAGGAGAGCCGGAGCAGCTGGGCCGAGACCGCCCTCGCCCCGTCCTGGAACGCGCCGACCGGCAGCGCCCGGCGTCGCGACCCCGAGCGGTTCACCGTCCCCGTCGTCCCCGAACCGGGCACCCTGCGCGAACCCGTGCGGGGCGGCCGGGGCCGTACCACCCAGGAGAGCGAGCCGGCCCCCCGCCGCGAGCGCGACCTGGAACCGGCCGCGCGCCGACGGACCGTCGAGCGGGACGACCGTGACGAGCGACCCCGCCGTCGCGACGAGGACGTCGCCCCGGTCTCCGGCGCCCGCCGTTCCCGCTACGACGAGGACGTGGCCCCGGTCTCCGGCAGCCGTCGCTCCCGCTACGAGGAGGAGGCGGCCCCCGTCTCGGGCAGCCGTCGCTCCCGCTATGAGGAGGAGGTGGCCCCGGTCTCCGGCAGCCGTCGCTCCCGCTACGACGAGGACGTCGCGCCGGTCTCCGGCAGCCGTCGCCGCGACCGCGACGAGGACGTCGCACCGGTCTCCGGCGCCCGGCGTTCCCGCTACGAGGAGGACGTGGCCCCGGTCTCCGGTGGTCGTCGCTCCCGGTACGAGGAGGAGGTGGCCCCGGTCTCGGGCAGCCGTCGCTCCCGCTACGAGGAGGACATCGCCCCCGTCTCCACCGGCCGCCGGGCCCGACGGGACGACGACGACCGGGCCGCCCGCTACTCGGCCCCGCCCCGGCGGCGCACCGAGGAGCCGGAGGAGCCGTGGGACAGCCCGCGCCGCTGGGAGGGGTCCGACCGGCCCGTCTCGGCCGAACCGATCTCCGCCGCCCCGCGCAGCGGCTCCGGCCGGCACAGCGTCGAGCCGGACGTGCCGGAGGAGCCGGACTACTGGCGTCCGCCGGCCCGCTACGTCGCCGACGACATCCCCGTCGACGACACCCCGACCCTGGTCGACCTGGCCTCCCGGCGGGCCCGCAAGGCCACCGGCGACAGCCGCAGCCGGCGCAAGGGCAAGGCCAACGCGGACGCCGTCGACGGGGCGTACTGGGCCGGGCTGCGCGGTGAGGCCAAGTGATGCGGACCAAGGTGCCACCGGTCGCCTGCATCGGCGAGCCCCGGCTCACCGCCGGCTTCGCGGAGTTCGGCCGGCTGGACCTGATGGCCCACGAGATGGAGCACGGGCCGATCGGCCCGATGGAACCGGCCAACCTGCTCCGGCTCGCCGAAGCCATCCAGCTCAAGGGCAAGGGCGGGGCGGGTTTCCCGTTCTACCGCAAGTTCAAGGCGGTGCTGGAGTCCTGCGAGCGGCAGGACCTGCCCGCCGTGGTGGTGGTCAACGCCACCGAGGGGGAACCGGCGAGCTGGAAGGACAAGGTGCTGCTCACCCGGGCCCCGCACCTCATCCTCGACGGTGCCGCCCTGGCCGCGTACGCGCTGGACGCCGAGGAGATCGTGCTCTGCGTCGCCGACGACCTGATCGGCCGGGACTCGCTCACCGAGGCCCTCGCCGAACGCCGGATGCCGGTGCCCACCACCATCGTCACCGTGCCGCACCGGTTCATCTCCGGTGAGGGCGGCGCACTGGTCAACGGGATCAACGGCCTGCCGCACATCCCGCCGGGCACCAAGAAGCGGTCCAGCGACTCGGGCGTGCGCAACCTGCCCACCCTGCTGTCCAACGCCGAGACGTACGCCCAGGTGGCGATCGCCGCCCGGCTCGGCCCGTACGAGTACGCCGCGCTCGGCACCGACGACGAGCCCGGCACCGTGCTGCTCACCGTGACCGGCCAGGCCAAGCGCGCCGCCGTGGTGGAGTGCGCCGCCGGCACCCCGCTGCGGGACATCCTCGACCTGTGCGAGGTGCCGGAGGGGCCGGGCATCCTGATGGGCGGCTACCACGGCCGCTGGATCACCTGGGAGGCGGCGCAGCGGGCCGAGATCACCCGCAAGAGCCTCACCAGCGTCGGCGGCACCCTGGGCGCGGGCATCATCATCCCGCTCGGCCGGGACACCTGCCCGCTCGGCGAGGCCGCCCAGGTGGTCCGCTACCTGGCCGGGGAGTCCGCCGGGCAGTGCGGGCCGTGCAAGCGTGGCCTGCCCGACCTGGCCCGCGCCGTCGACCTGGCGGTCTCCGGCAGCGCCCCGGTGGAGGTGGTCCGGGCCGCCGCCGGTGACGTGAAGGGGCGGGGCGCGTGCAGCCACCCCGACGGCACGTCCCGCTTCGCCCTCTCCGCGATGGAGGTGTTCGCCGACGACCTGCGGCAGCACACCACCGGTGAGGGGTGCGGCAAGCGGGTCAAGGGCGTGATGGGGCTGCCCGGCGCGCCCGACGCCAACCCCCGCAAGCTCACCCTGGACTGGTCCCGCTGTGACGGGCACGGGCTGTGCGCCCACGTCGTACCGGACTTCATCCGGCTCGACGGCAACGGATACCCCGCCTTCCCGTCCACCCCTGTGCCGACCTGGCTGAAGGAAGGTGCGATGAAGGCGGTCAAGGTCTGCCCCGAACTCGCGCTGCGGCTGGTCGAGGCCGAGTAGCACCACCGAGAGGAGCACCGGATGCGGTCGTCGTCACCCAGCAACGGGCCGGAGGGCCGCCCGGCCGCCCGGTTCACCGTCGCCGCCACCCTCGCCGGCACCCTGCTGGCCGCCTCGGCCTGCGCCGTCGGTCCGACGGCGGCGCAGCCGGCCGCCGAGGTCGCCGTCCCGGTCGCCACCGCGCCGGCCTCCGCCGCGCCGTCGTCCGCCGCGCCCGCCCCGACCGGCGCGCCCGCCGTGGTGCCTGACGCGCTGCGCTTCACCGCCAGGACCCTCGACGGTACGGCGTTCTCCGCCGCCGCCCTGGCCGGCCGGCCGGTGGTGCTGTGGTTCTGGGCGCCCTGGTGCGCCACCTGCGCCAGCCAGGCGTGGACGGTCGCCGAGATCGCCCCGAAGTACCGGGACACCGTGCCGATCGTCGGGGTCGCCGGCCTCGGCGAGCAGAAGGCGATGCGCAGCTTCGTCACCGAGTTCGAACTCGGCGGCACCACCCAGATCGACGACCGGGCCGGCGCGCTGTGGCGGCGCTTCGAGATCGTCGAACAGAGCACCTTCCTGATCATCGACCGGGAGGGGAAGGTCGTCCACCAGGGCTTCCTCGACGGCGAGGACCTCACCCGCCGGGTCGCCGCCCTGGCCGGCTGATGACCGGCCCGCTGCTGCTCGCACTGACCGCCGGGATGCTCGGCGCGGTCAACCCGTGCGGCTTCGCGATGCTGCCGGCGTACCTGTCGCTGCTGGTCGCCGGGCCGGCGGACGGCCGGGGCGCGATCGGCCGGGCACTGACCGCGGCGGCCGGCCTGACCTGCGGGTACGTGGTGGTGTTCGGGGCCTTCGGGCTGGCCGTCGCACCGTTGGCGGACTGGCTGCGCCCCCGGCTGCCCTGGCTGACCGTGACCCTCGGGTTGGGCCTGCTGGCGCTCGGGTTGTGGCTGCTCGCCGGTCGCCGGTTGCCCACCCCGCGTCCGTCGGCCCGCGCCCCCCGGCTGACCCGTTCGCTGCCGTCCATGGCGCTGTTCGGCATGGCGTACGCGCTGGCGTCGCTGAGCTGCTCCATCGCCCCGTTCCTGGCGATCGTGGTGACCAGCCTCCAGGCCGGCTCGACCCTGCGCGGGCTGGCGCTGTTCGTCGCGTACGCGGTCGGAATGGGGTTGGTGGTGGCGGTGGCGGCGCTCGGCGTGGCGCTGCTGCGCGGCCGGGTGGTGCGTGGGCTGCGCGGCGTCGGCGCGTGGGTGTCCCGGCTCAGCGGCCTGGTGCTGCTCGTCGCCGGCGGCTACGTCGCCTGGTACGGCTGGTACGAGGTCCGCCTCGCCCAGGGTCGATACGACGCCTTCGGTGACCCGGTGGTGGTCGGCGCGGCCCGGGTGCAACGGATGCTGGTGACGGCGCTGGACACGGCCGGCCCGGCGGTGCTCGCCGGGTTGCTGGTCGTGCTGCTCGCGGTGGCGGCGCTGCGGCACCGTGGCCGAACCCGCACCGCGGACGCCGAACGGACGTGAGGACGGTGGGCGGCGGGTGCCCGCAGGACCCCGCCGCCCACCGGACGCCTCAGCGCAGCGGGGTGAGCCGGTCGGTGCCGAGCCGGTCGCGCAGCACCTCGGGCACCAGCACCGAGCCGTCGGGCTGCTGGAACTGCTCCAGGATGGCCGGGAAGAGCCGGCTGGTGGCCAGCGCCGACCCGTTGAGCGTGTGCACGAAGCGGGTCTGCTTGCCGCCCGGCTCGCGGTACCGGATGGCGGCCCGGCGGGCCTGGTAGTCGCCGGCCCAGGAGACCGACGACACCTCCTTGTACTTGCCGGTGCTCGGCATCCACACCTCGATGTCGAGGGTCTTCTTCATCGAGGCGCTGGCGTCACCGGCGGACAGCAGGCTGCGCTGGTAGTGCAGGCCCAGCTTCTCGACCAGGCTCTCCGCGTGGGCGAGCATCTCCTCCAGCGCCGCGTCGGCCTGCTCGGGCAGGGTGAACTGGAAGATCTCCACCTTGTTGAACTGGTGCCCGCGTACGGTGCCGCGCTCGTCGGAGTGCGAACCGGCCGCCTCCCGCCGGTAGCAGGGGGTGTAGGCGAACGCCTTCAGCGGCAGCTTGGAGGTCTCCAGGATCTCGTCCTGGTAGGCGCCGAGGATAGCCGTCTCCGAGGTGGGCAGCAGGAACTGCCCGCGTGGGGCGGACTCCCGGTCCAGGTGGTAGACGTCGTCGTAGAACTTGGGGAACTGGCCGGCGGCGAAACCGGCGGTGTCGAGCAGCAGGTGCGGCGGGAGCAGGAACTCGTAGCCAGCCCGCACGTGCTCGTCGATGAACCAGTTGATCAGCGCCCACTCCAGCCGGGCGCCCAGGCCGGTGTACATCCAGAAGCCCGAACCGCCGAGCTTGACGCCCCGCTCGTGGTCGACCAGGCCGAGTGCCCGGCTCAGCTCCACGTGGTCGCGGATCTTCTCGATGACCGGAGGCTCACCGAAGGTCTTCACCACCCGGTTGGCCTCCTTGCCGCCGGGCACCACGTCGTCGGCGGGCAGGTTGGGCAGCTCGCTCATCGTGCCGCGCAGCCGGGACTGCACCTCGTCGAGCTGGGACTCCAGCTCGGCGAGCTGCTTACGCTCGACCTCCGGCGCGACGGACTCCGGCGTGGTGCCGGCCCGCTTCGCCTGCGCGTACGCCCGGGCGTCGGCCTTGCGGCGCTGCCGCTCGGCGTCGATCTCCGTGATCAGGGCGCGGCGTTCCTGGTCGAGTCGCTGGATGTCGTCCAGGACCCGGTTGACCTCGGCGGGATCCAGTCGCTTCGCGAGCGCGGTCGCCACCGCCTCGCGATCCTTCCGGATCAACTCCATGTCGAGCATGCTGCTCCGTGCTCCGTCCAGGCGGTCAGGGTGGGACCCACCGATGCTACCGTCGCGCCCGCCGCCACCCGGCCCCGGCCGGAGCCCCGCCTCCACGGCGCTGCCCGCCCCGACCGCCGCCTGCGGCCGGTCGTGTCCGCTCTGGTGGGACCGCCGGCCGGCGGTCCCGCAGACGCCCGTCGTCGTCCGATCCCGACAGCTGCCGCCGTTGACCCGACCGGTGACCCACGGTGATCGGTCGACGTCGGCCTCTCTGTATCACTGTGCGTTACTGCCGGAGGGGCGCTTTACCGTGCCCTGCTGGGTTCTCAGCGGGAGAACCCCATTCGAGCTGCTCAAATTTGGCATCACCCCGCCACCCCCCACCACCCCCACCTCGACGCTTTGCTCTGCTGCCGTTGGCGCGACGGTTACCCGCCGTGCCGGTCGCGTCGGTGGCAGCAGAGCAAAGCGGGCGCAGGGGAGGAGGCGGGGCGAGGTCGGTACTACTTTCCGTAATCGGATGTGGACGTCGTTGTCCGTCGGTGGCGCACCGGCAGGCCCGGTGCCGACGCCGGCCCCCGACGACCGCCGGCTGTGCTGCCGCCGGCCGCGACCGTCAGAGCCGGATCGGCATCAGGATCGAGAAGGTGTCCTCGTCGTCGGGGCGGCGGACAGCCAACGGGGCGATCGGACCGTCGAGTTCCAGCACCAGCTGCGGGCCACCGGCGGCGTCCAGCGCGTCGAGCAGGAAGTCCCCGTTCACCCCGACCAACAGGTCGGTCGGGTCCGGCCCGGCCAGTTCGGCCGCACCGACCAGCCGCAGCCCGTCACGGTCGTCCACCCCCAGCACCGTCACCGGCAGCGCCACCCCCTCGTGTTCCCGGGTGACAGCGGGGGTGCCGGCACGCAGGGCGGCACGCAGGGTCGCCACGTCGACCGGGACCTGCCGGGCCGGTGCGCCCGCCGGTCGGTGCAGCAGCCGCCGGTAGTCGGTGAACTCGTAGGGCAGCACCGACGCACCGGCCTCGGCGTCGGCGACGGTGATGCTGACCCGGCCGGCGGCGATCGTCAGGTACGCCTGCTCCTGCCCGCCGGTGTCCAGCAGCGCCCGGAACTCGTCGACGGCCGCCGCCGGCAACAACGCCCGTACCGGCGGGCCGTCCACCCGGCCGCCGGCCCGGGCCAGCGCCATCCGGTACCTGTCGGTCGCCACCAACCGGACGCCGTCGGACTCCACGTCCAGCAGCACACCGCCGAGCACCGGCAGGTCGGGGTCGGTGCCGACGGCGAACCGGACGGCGTCGACGGCGGCGGCCAGGGCGGCGGGGGACAGGGTGATTCGGGTGGTCATCCAAGACTCCTCAGGATCGATCAGGGCACGGACCCGGGAGAGTTCGCGGCGGGCGTCGGCGAGACCGTCCTCCAACCGGCGCAGGTGCGCGTCGAGCAGCCGTCCGACCCGCGCCGGATCGTCCCGCAGCCGCAGGGCGGCGGTGATCCCGGCCAGCGGCATGCCGACCCGGCGCAGGCCGGCCACCAGCCGGGCCGGCGTCACCTGCGCGGCGGTGTACCAGCGGTAACCGTTCACCGGGTCGACGAGCGTCGGGGTCAGCACCCCGCACCGGTCGTAGAACCGCAGCGCGCTGACCGTCAGGCCACTGGCCCGGGCCAGCTCGCCGATACTCAGCAGCTCGCTCTCCACGCCCATGATGCTGTCGCCTCAACCAGGTCGAGGGTCAAGCCCGCACCGGTCGTCACCGTGATCCGGCGGGTCGTCCCGCTACGGGAGCACCCGGAACGTGATCCCCGCCCGCACCAGCCGGTCCAGCAGCGCATCCCCCATCGCCGCCACCGGGGTGAGCTGTCCGCAGCTGACGGGCAGCTCGTCGTACGCCAGGCAGAGGGCCGACTCGGCGAGCATCTTGGCGGTCTCGTCGTAGCCGGGGTCACCGCCGCTGACCTCGGTGCGGACGGTCCGGCCGCCGCCCTCGCCGACGAACCGCACCCGGAACCACGACCGGGCCCGCTGCGCCGCGCTCGGCCCCTGCCCGGACGCGAGCCGGCCGAGCAGCCAACGCCTGGTCGGGGGCAGCTTCACCAGCCCGATCACCCCGGCCATCCCCGCCCCCGCCACCAGCACCGTCGGCAGCCGCCTGACGGCGGCGAAGTGCCGGTAGCGGAAGTCCGGACCGTACTCCGGGCGGGCGGCGGCGGACCGGCGCACCACCTGCGGGTCGATGGTGGGCAGCGGCACCGCCCACATGCCGGTCGCCGCCGAGCGGCCCAGCTTCCCGGCCACCGCGCGGACCCGGCGTCCGTCCGGCCGGGGCTCGACCGCCCGGCGGGCCCGCGCCGCCCGCTTCGTCTGCGCGGTACGGGAGAACGCGGTGAGCGCCGAATGGTACGTCCCGCCGGACAGCCTCCCGCCGGCCCGGACGAACCCGTCGACGCTGATCGGCCCGTCCGCCGGCAACTGCCGGACCGTGTACCAGACGCCCAGGTCGTGTGGGACCGAGTCGAAACCGCAGGCGTGCACCAGCCGGGCCCCGGTGCGGACCGCCTCGGCGTGGTGCCGCACGTACATCAGGTCGACGAACTCCGGCTCGCCGGTGATGTCGAGATAGTCGGTGCCGGCGGCGGAACACGCGGCGACCAGCGGCTCCCCGTGGTGCACGTACGGCCCGACGGTGGTGGCGAGCACCCGGGTGCCCTCCGCCACCGCCCGCAGCGACCCGGCGTCGGTGACGTCGGCGGTCAGCAGCGGCAGCGTGACCAGGGCCGGGTCG
Source organism: Micromonospora humidisoli (assembly GCF_016900955.1). NCBI lineage: Bacteria > Bacillati > Actinomycetota > Actinomycetes > Micromonosporales > Micromonosporaceae > Micromonospora > Micromonospora humidisoli. The sequence continues at coordinate 705,185 of NZ_JAFEUO010000004.1, read as the reverse complement.
ACGGCGGCGAGCCGGTCCCGTACGGCCGCCAGCTTCGCCGGGTCACGGCCGGCCAGCGCCCACCGCAGCCCCGCCGGGGCGTGCCGGGCGAGGTACTCGGCGGTCAGCCCGCCGGTGAAGCCGGTCGCGCCGAACAGGACGATGTCGTACGGGCGGTCGGGGCGCATCCGCCGAGTGTGCCACCCGCGCCCGACCCGCACCGGCTGGGCGGGCCGGTCCGGTCTCGCCGGCTCGTCGGGCGGCTCAGCCGTGCGGGGTGAACACCGCCCGCACACAGCCGTCGGCCCGGTCCCGGAACAGCGCGTACCCGGCCGGGCCCTCGTCCAGGTCGAACCGGTGCGTCGCCAGGTGCTCGGTCCGCAACTCGTCACGGGCCATCCGGTCCAGCAGCATCGGAATCCACCGTTGACCGTGCTGCCGGGCGCTGCGCACGGTGAGCCCCTTGTGCATCACCGCGCCCAGCGGGAAGGCGTCCACGAAACCGGTGAAGGTGCCCGAGACGAAGACCGTGCCGCCCTTACGACAGGCGTGCACCGCCTCCCGCACCGCCAACGGGTCCTCGACCGGGCCGCTCCGGCCGGTGAACCGGTCGGCCAGCGACAGCGGACGGCCACCGCCGTCGGCCACCCCGACCGCCTCCACGCACACGTCGGGACCCCGGCCACCACTGCGTTCCCGCAGTTCGGCGGGGACATCCGTGTGCTCGTAGTGCAGCGTCTCTGCACCGGTGTGCCGTTCGGCCATCCGCAGCCGCTCCGGATACCTGTCGATCACGATCACCCGGTCCGCACCGAGCACCGTCGCCGCCTGCGCGGTGAGCTGACCGACCGCGCCCGCCCCCCACACCGCCACCACGTCACCGGGGCGGACCGCACCCAGCTCGGCACCCATCCACCCGGCGGGGGCGGCGTCCGAGGCGAACACCGCCCGGTCGTCGCTGACCGGGTCGGGCACGGTGAACGCCCCCACGTCGGCGTACGGCACCCGGACGTACTCGGCGTGGCTGCCGGCGAACCCGCCCGCCGTACGGGGATGGCCGTAACAGCCGCCCGTGGGTTGCCCCCAGGCCGCCTCGGTGACCGCCGTGGCCGGCGCGCCGTTGTCGCAGCAGGAGTACAGCCCCTGCCGGCAGTACCAGCAGTTCCCGCAGGCCACGGCGGCGCAGACCACCACCCGGTCGCCGACGCGGTGCCGGCGCACCGCCGGGCCGACCTCGGCCACCTCGCCCAGGAACTCGTGCCCGAGCACGTCACCGGCGGCCAGGCCCGGCACCCGACCGGCGAGCAACGGCAGGTCGGTCCCGCAGGTGGCGCTGCGCCGTACCCGCACGATCATGTCGTGGGCGTTGCGCAGCTCCGGGTCCGGCACCTGGCGTACCGCGAGCCGGTCGACGCCCTCCCAGCACAGCGCCCTCATCCGGGCACCGCCGGCCGGTCGGGGGTGGGCCGCTCGACGGCCGGCCGGTCGGCGCGCAGCACCTCACCGGTCTCGACGAGCTGCCGCACCGTGCGCAACACCTGCCGTAGGTAGCCGTCGGGGTCGTCACCGACCAGGTGGGCGGCCATCCCGGGCAGCGCGGCGCGCCCGCCGAGCGTCCGGACGGCCAGTTCGGCGCCACGCCCGCCGGGGGCCGGCCGCAGATCCAGCTCCACGGCACCGGCCAGCGGTCGCAGCGGCTCCGGCCACCGCCCGTCGGGCAGCAGCTCCGCCGCCGGTACCCCGACCGTCACCACCTGCCAACGCCCCGCCCCGGCCGCCGCGCCGAACGCCGTGGCGGCGAGGATGACCGCTCCCCGGGTCAGCCGTCTCATCCGTACCACCCGCCTCTCCCGCCGGGACGTGCCCGCGCCGTCGGTACGGGGCCGTCCGGTGCGCCAATCGTCGGCGCGGCCCGGGTGAACCGGGCTCGTCCCGAAGGGGTGAACCGGGCCGTGCCGGGTAACCGCCGCCGACCGGGGGAGGAACGCGCCGAGTGGGGGTGGGACGCAATGCCGCAGCAGCCCGTACCGGCGGTCGACCCGACACCCCACCCCGGCGACGCCGCGACCACCCGGGAGTCCGGGCCGCCGCTGCTGGCCTCCCGGCTCACCCCGCCCGCCGCGCCCGAGCCGATGCTGCTGCGGCCCCGGCTGCTGGCCCGCCTCGACGACGGGGCCGCCGGCATCCTCACCGTGGTCCGCGCGCCCGCCGGTTGGGGCAAGACGACACTGCTCACCGCCGGTGCGCAGGCGGCGGAACCGACAGGCAACCCGGTGGCCTGGGTGCAGGTCGAGGCCGGCGACAGCGGGCAGCGCCTGTGGGCGTACCTCACCCGGGCCCTGCGCGGTGCGTTGCGGGCCGGACCGGACGAACTGCCGCCGGCCCCCACAAGTCCGTGGCGGCCCGACGGGCTGGAGGCGCTGGCCGCCGCACTGGCCGCCCGGGAACACCCCGTCCGGCTGGTCCTCGACGACCTGCACCGGGCGACCGCTCCCGACGTCCTCACCGGGCTGGAGTTCCTGCTCCGGCACGCCGACGGGCGGCTACGCCTCGTCGCCGCCGGCCGGACCGGCCTGCCGCCGGCCCTGCACCGGCTGCGGCTGGCCGGCGAACCGACCGAGATCGGCCCCGACGACCTGGCCTTCACCACCGACGAGGTGGCCGACCTGCTGGTGGCGCACGGGGTGCCGCTGCCGGCGGCGGCGGTCGCCCGGCTCCGGGAAAGCACCGGCGGCTGGCCGGCGGGCCTGCGCTTCGCCGCGCTGGCCGCCCGCAGCCAGGCCGACCCGCAACGCTGGGTACGACGGTTCGGCGGCGACCACCCGGACGTCGCCGCCTACCTGCGCGCCGAAGTGCTCACCCCACTACCGGGGCCGGCCCGGGAGGTGCTGCGCCGCTGCGCCGTCGGCGGGGCGGTCCGCGCCGACCTGGCCGACGCGTTGACCGGACGTGCCGACGCCGGTCAGCTCCTGGCCGGGCTGGCCCGCGACGGCGGGTTCCTGCACCGCGACGACAGCGACCCACCCTGGTACCGGCCGCACCCCATGCTGGCCGACCTGCTGCGTGAGGAACTCGCCGGCCTCGACGGGCGGGAACGCGGCGAACTGCACCGGCGGGCCGCCGACTGGTACGCCGACCACGACCGGCCCGCCGACGCGCTGCACCACGCCCTGACCGCCGCGCAGTGGGACCGCGCCACCGGACTGCTGCTGGCCCACTGGCCGGAGCTGGTCCCGTACGAGCAGGAGCCGCCACACCTGCCGCCACCTCCGCCGCCACCCGCCGGGGCGGTGCGCCGGGACCCGGAGTTGGCGCTGGCCGCCGGCACCGAGCGGGCGTACGCGGGGGACGTGCCGGCGGCGACCGCCCGGCTGCGGGACGCGGTGCAGGCCGCCCGCACGCTGCCGGCCCCCCGCCGGGACCGGTTCCGGCGGCTGGCCGTGGCGCTGGAACTCACCCTGGCCCGGCTGGCCGGCGACCCCGCGACGGTACGCGATGCCGCCGCCCGCCTGCTCGCCACCGCTTCGGGGCTGCCTGCCGGTTCGGCGCTGCCTGCCGGTTCGGCGCTGGCCGGCGGTTCGGGGCTGCCTGCCGGTTCGGCGCGGCCCAGCGGGTCGGCGTTGTCCGCCGGTGCGGCTTCCGTCCTTCCGGTTCCTGCTGGTCCGTGCGCCGGCACCGATGTGCTCGGCCAGTCCGCCGGTGTCGACGTGCTCGGCCAGCCGGCCGGTGCCGATCTCCGGACCGGCGACGATGTGGCGACCGATGGTGGTCCTGCGATCGACGGTGGTCCTGTGAACGACGGTGGTCCTGTGAACGACGGTGGTGCCGTGAACGACGGTGGCGCTGTGAACGACGGTGATCCCCGGGCCGGGGCGGACGACGCGGACGTCCGGGCGGTGGCCGGCACCGCGCTCGGCCTGACCGATCTGGCCGGGGGTGAACTGGGACGGGCCGCAGCGTGGTTCCGGGCTGCGCTGGCGGCGGCCCGGCGGGCCGGCCGCCCCCGGACCGAGCTGGTCGGCGCGAGCCGGGCAGCCCTGCTGCTCGCCCTCGCCGGTGAGCTGACGCCGGCCGAGGAGACCGCACGGATGGCCCTGGCCATGCCCTGCTGCCAGGGATGGTCCGGTCAGGTCGACTGCGGCTACGCACACCTGGCACTGGCACTGGTGGCGGTCTACCGGGACCAGCCCGCCGAGGCTACCGCCGAGTTGGCGGCGGCCGGTGCCGTGACCGGGCTGCCCCTGGCCGGGGCGGTGACGGCGCTGTGCCGGGCCGCTCTGCTTCGCGACGCGGGCGAGCCGGCGGCGGCCATGGCGGCGGTGCTACGCGCCCGCGACGAACTGACCGCCAGCATGTCGACGTCCCCCGGTGACCCGGCGTTGCCCGGCGGTGCGGATGTCTCCAGAGCTGCGGAAGTCTCCGGCGGCATCGGGGTGTCCGGCGGTGTCGGGATCACCGGTGGTGCGAGCGCGCCCGGCGGTGCGGCGCTGCCCGATGGGGCTGAGGTGGGCGGGGTGACCGGCGGTGCGGTACAGCGCGGCGGCGCTGAGGTGGCCGGTGGTGCCGGGGCGGCTTCTGCGGTGGCGGCCAGCAGCGCGGGAGCGTTGGTTGACCGGTTGCTGGCCCTGGAGGCGGACCTGCGCGGCGAGCAGGGTGACGTGGACACGGCCCGACGGCTGCTCGGCGAACGGGCCCTCGGACCGGACCCGGTGCCGGTGCTGGCGTTGGCGCTGGCCCGGGTGGAGTTGCGGGCCGGTGACCTCCGTGCCGCCCGGCACGCCCTACCCGACTGGGACGCCCCGGGCGCGGCCGACTGGCCGTTGCCGGTACGGCTCGCCGCCGGGGTCCTGGACGCGTTGCTGACCCGGCGGGCCGGTGACGAGCGCCGGGCCGGGCGGCTGCTGGAACGGGTGCTGGACCTGGCCGGGCGGCACGGCCACCGTCGGGTCTTCACCCGGGCCGAACCGGAGGTCCGGGAACTGCTCGCGGCCCACCTGGACTCCGGTACGGCGTACTGGCCGCAGGTCAGTGACCTGGTACGGGACGCCGTCCCGCCGCCCGGCCAGGGGGGCGCCCGGCGCGGGCCTGCCGATTCCCGACCGGGCGACCCGGATCGCCCCCTCGACGAGCCCCTCACCGAGCGGGAGTTGACCATCCTGCGGTACCTACAGAGCATCCTGTCCAACGTGGAGATCGCCAGTGAACTGTCCCTGTCGGTCAACACCGTCAAGACCCATGTCCGCAACATCTACCGCAAGCTCGACGCCACCCGCCGCCGCGAAGCCGTCCGCCGAGCCCGCGACCTACACCTCCTCTGACAGCCCCACCCTTACCCCCACCCCACCCCCGCTCTGCCCACCCCACCCCCGGTCCGCCCCAACCCCAGCCCCGCTCCACCCCAGCCCACCCAGATGATCAAGAGGTCTGCGTCAAATTTGATCTTCGAATTGACGCAAACCTCTTGATCAACTGACGCAAACCTCTTGATCACCGGAGCGGGGCAGGACGGAGCAGGGCTGGGCGGGACGGGGTAGCGCGGAGCGGGGCAGGACGGGGTAGGGCAGAGCGGGGCAGGGTGGGGCGCGGTCGCGCGGTTGGGTGGCGGGGTCAGGGGGTGGCGGAGTCGACGGTGGTGAGGAGGGTGGCCAGGTCGAGTGGGCCGTCGTGGCGGTGGTCGCCGACGAAGAGCGTGGGTGTGCCGTTGACGCCGCTGCGGATGCCGCCGGTGAAGTCGTGCCGTACCCGGTCGGCGTGCGCGTGCCGGTCGACCTCGGCGTCGATCTCGTCCGGCGGGAGCCCCACCTGCGCCACGCCGAGCGACAGGTGCACCGGGTCCAGTTGGTCCTGGTGTTCGTAGAGCCAGTCGTGCATCTCCCAGAACCGGTCCCGGCGGCCGGCCGCCTCGGCTGCCTCGGCGGCCCGCTCGGCGTACGGGTGCAGGTTGGTGATCGGGAAGTGCCGGTAGACCAGCCGGACGGTGTCCCGCCGCTGCCGCAGCAGCTCGGCCAGGTTCGGGTACGCCGCCCCGCAGTACGGGCACTGGAAGTCGCCGTACTGCACGAGGGTGACCGGGGCGTCCAGTGGCCCACGGACATGGTCGGTCTCGGTCACCGGCACCCGGAGTCGGGCGGTGACCTGCAACGGGGTGCTCATCGGGTCGTCACCTGCCGTTCGGTGCCGAGGTGTTCCAACGCGTCGAGGATGCCGTCGGCGCCGGGGTTGACCTCGGCGGGGGACAGGTAGCTCCAGGCCACCGTCCCGGCCGGGTCGAGCACCACCAGGGCCCGGCGGGCCTGCCCCTGCGGCGTGTACGCCCCGTAGCCCCGGGCCACCTCGCCCTTGGGTTCGAAGTCGGACAGCAGCGGGAACCGGATTCCCTTCGCGTCGGCGAACGCCCGGTGCGACCAGAGGCTGTCCACCGAGATGCCCAGCACCACCGCGTCGTACCGCTCGAACTCCGGCATCGCGGCCTGGTAGAGCGCCATCTGGTCGCCGCAGACCGGGGACCAGTCGGCGGGGTAGAAGGCGAGCACCACCGGCCGGCCCCGGAACTGCGCGGGTCCGGTCCGTCGCCCGTCCGGGGTGGCCGGCAGGGTGAACTCGGGGGCCGGTGTCCCGGGTCGGATCAGCCCGTCGGATCCAGTCATGCCGCCCACCGTCCCGCCGGACCGGGTGAGGGCGGCTCACCCGACCCGGGTGGTCTCGCCGCACGACGCCGTCAGATCGGATTCGGACCGCCGGAGGGGAGCCGGTGGCGAAATTCGGGCGGTTCGTGGTGTCGACAACCGGATCGGACTCGGGCAGTCTGACGGACGGCGAAGGACGGGGTGGAAAGATGGACGTCGATCAGATGCGGGTCTTCGGTCGCCGGTTGGCGGGCGTGTCGTGGCGGGTCGCCCGGCACGAGTGGACCCTGGCGGCGCTCGCCGCGCTGCTGCTGGCCGTGGTGCTGACCTGGCCGACCCTGCGCGATCCGGCGAGCACGATCCCGCAGGACACCGGCGACCCGACGTTGCAGGCGTGGCAGGTGGCCTGGGGCGGGCACGCCCTGCTCACCAACCCGTTGCAGGTCTGGCACTCCAACACGTTCTATCCCGAGCCGTACACCTACGCCTATTCCGACACCCTGCTCGGGTACGCCCCGTTCGGCATGATCGGGGACGGTCCGGTGGCCGCCGTGATCCGCTACAACCTGCTCTACCTGCTGACCCACGCCCTCGCCCTGTTCGGGGCGTACGCGCTGGCCCGGCAGGTGGGGGCCGGGCGGGCCGGTGCGGCGGTGGCCGGGGTGTCCTTCGCGTACGCCCCGTGGAAGCTCGCCCAGGCCGGGCACCTGCACGTGCTCAGCATCGGCGGGATCGCCCTCGCGCTTGCCATGCTGGCCCGGGGGCACGGCTGGTCGCTGCGGCACGGCCACCGCCCCGACCGGGTCCGTCCCGGCTGGGTGGTCGCCGGGTGGGCGGTCGCCGCCTGGCAGGTCACCCTCGGTTTCGGTATCGGCCTGCCCTTCGCGTACGTGCTGGGTCTGCTCTGCCTCGGCGCGGTGGTCACGTACGGCGTGGTGTGGTTGCGGCGGCGGACGAGGCCGGTGGTGCCGCGCCGCCTGCTCCTGGCCGACCTGGCCGGCGGGATCGGGTTCGCCGGGGTGACCCTGGCGATGGCGGCGCCGTACTTCGAGGTGGTGGCCCGCAACCCGTCCGGCCGGCGGACGGTGGCCCAGATCGAGATGTTCTCCCCGCCGTGGCGGGGGTTCGTCACCGCGCCGCCGGAGTCCTGGCTGTGGGGGGAGCGGCACGAGGCGGCGCGCGCCACGCTCGGGTTCCCGGGCGAGATGACCCTGCTGCCCGGGGTGGTGCTGCTGTCGCTGGCGGTGGCCGGGCTGTTCTTCTCGGCGTGGCGGCTGCGGCACCGGCTGATGCTGGCCGGTGCGGCGCTGGTCAGCGTGGCGCTCGCGGCGGGCACCACGTTCGGCGGTGACGGTAACCCCGGTTACGTGACGCTCGTCGAGCACGCCCCGGGCTGGGACGGGGTGCGCACCCCGGGCCGGCTGGTGCTGTGGACGACGCTGCTGCTCGGCCTGCTCGCCGCCGGGGCGTTGACGGTGCGTGAGCCGGCGCGGGAGACCGCCCCCGGCGCGGAGCCGGCCCCGGGACCGGAGGGGGAACGGCCACCGGGATCGGAGCCGGCGGGGGGGCCACAGCCGGGTCCGGAGCCGACCGGGGAGCAACCGGGATCGGAGCCGACCGGGGCGCAGCCGTCGGGGCCGGAGCGGGCCGGGGAGCAACCGCCGGATCCGGAGCGTGGGGCGGAGCCGGCCGTGCCGACGCTGCGACCGGCGGGAGCACCCGTGCTGGTGGAGGCGTTCGCTGCGGTGGAGGCGGCACCGGGACCACGGCCGGCGCTGCGGTCGGCGGCGTGGTCCGGGTCGGCAGCCGAGCAGGCGGCCCCCCGGAAGCCGGCCCCGAAGCGGGACGGTGGGCAGTGGCGGCTGGCCCGGCTGGCGCTGCTGGTGCCGCTGCTGCTGGTGCTGGTGGAGGGGATCAACCGCACCCCGCACGTGCCCGCGCCGGAGCAGCCGGCCGTGCTGCGGGGGCTGACCGGCCCGGCGCTGGTGCTGCCCAGCGACGGCATCCGGGAGTTGCACGTGATGCTCTGGTCCACCGACGGGTTCCCCAAGGTGGTCAACGGGCTCGCCTCGTTCACCCCGCAGTCCCAGGAGCGGATCAGGGCGGCGAGCATGACCTTCCCGGACGCCACCTCGGTGGCGTACCTGCGGCAGGTGGGGGTGCGCACGGTGGTGCTGCTGCCCGGTTGGGCGGCCGGCACGCCGTGGGCGGACGTGGCCGCCCGACCGGTGGACGGGCTCGGCATCAGTCGCGAAATGGTCGGTGAGGACGTCATCTACCGGCTCTGATGGCCGAGTTAGTTGGGAGCGCTTCCTAATTCGGCGGCGTACCGGTTACTGTTGGGTTCTTCTTCGGCAGCGGGAGCCAAGCGTGCCGGCGGGGAGCCAGGGCAGCTCTTCGCACCCGTCGACGTCCCTAACGGGGCCGTCGCACCCTGACCCTGGCATCCCGAGAGGAACCGCAGATGCGGAGAAGTCTCGTCGGCGCGGTCACCACCGTGCTGGCAGCCGCGACGGCCGTCGTGGCCGTACAGTTCACCGTCGCACCCTCCACACCGGCCGCCGCGGCGGCGGCCGAGCCGTACAGCTGGAAGAACGTCCGGATCGACGGCGGTGGCTTCGTCCCCGGCATCATCTTCAACCAGACCGAGAAGAACCTGATCTACGCGCGTACCGACATCGGCGGCGCGTACCGCTGGGAGCAGGCCAGCCAGTCCTGGACGCCGCTGCTCGACTGGGTTGGCGCGGACAAGTGGGGCTACAACGGCGTGGTCAGCCTGGCCACCGACCCGGTGCAGACCAACCGGGTGTACGCGGCCGTCGGCATGTACACCAACGACTGGGACCCGAACAACGGGGCGATCCTGCGCTCGTCGGACAAGGGCGCCACCTGGCAGGCCACCGCGCTGCCGTTCAAGAACGGCGGCAACATGCCCGGCCGGGGCATGGGGGAGCGGCTCGCCGTCGACCCCAACAAGAACAGCATCCTCTACTACGGCGCCGAGGGCGGCAACGGCCTGTGGCGCAGCACCGACTTCGGGGTCACCTGGGCCAAGGTGGCGAACTTCCCCAACGTCGGCAACTACCGGGCCGACCCCAACGACACCACCGGCTACCAGAGCCAGAACCAGGGCCTGACCTGGGTCACCTTCGACAAGAGCACCGGTACGGCGGGCAACGCCACGCAGACCATCTACGTCGGTGTGGCGGACAAGGCCAACCCGGTGTACCGCTCGACGAACGGCGGCACGAGCTGGGAGCGGATCGCCGGCCAGCCCACCGGTTACCTGGCCCACAAGGGTGTGGTGGACCCGGTCGGCGGCTTCCTCTACATCGCCACCAGCGACACCGGCGGCCCGTACGACGGCGGCAAGGGTGACGTGTGGAAGTTCAACCGGGCCACCGGCGCGTGGACGCAGATCAGCCCGATCCCGTCGTCCAGCAGCGACGCCTACTTCGGCTACTCGGGGCTGACCATCGACCGGCAGAAGCCGAACACCCTGATGGTCGCCACCCAGATCTCCTGGTGGCCGGACGCGATCTTCTTCCGTAGCACCGACGGCGGCGCGACCTGGAGCCGGATCTGGGAGTTCGGCAGCTACCCGGAGCGCACCAAGAAGTTCACGATGGACATCAGTTCGGTGCCATGGCTGACCTTCGGGGCCAACCCGGCCCCGCCGGAGGAGTCCCCGAAGCTGGGCTGGATGAACGAGTCGGTGGAGATCGACCCGTTCGACTCGAACCGCTTCATGTACGGCACCGGCGCGACCATCTACGGCAGCACCGACCTCACCAAGTGGGACACCGGCGGCAAGCTCACCATCAAGCCGATGGTCAAGGGCCTGGAGGAGACCGCCGTACAGGACCTGATCAGCCCGCCCACCGGGGCGCCGCTGATCAGCGGGCTCGGTGACATCGGCGGGTTCCGGCACACCGACCTCGACGCGGTACCGCCGATGCTGTTCACCCAGCCGGTCTTCACCACCACCACCAGCCTCGACTACGCCGAGGCGAACCCGGCGACGATGGTCCGGGCGGGTAACTTCACCGACGCCGACCGCCCCAACGACAGCCACGTCGCGTTCTCCACCGACGGCGGGGCGAACTGGTTCCAGGGCAGCGAGCCGGGCGGGGTCAACAACGGCGGCACGGTCGCCGCCGCCGCCGACGGCAGCCAGTTCGTCTGGGCTCCCGGTGACCCCGGGCAGCAGGTGATCCGTTCGGTCGGCTTCGGCAACTCGTGGACCGCCGCCACCGGCATCCCGGCCAACGCCGTGGTCGAGTCCGACCGGGTCAACAAGAACAAGTTCTACGGCTTCAGCGCCGGCAAGTTCTACGTCAGCACCAACGGCGGGGCCAGCTTCACCGCCTCCGCCGCCACCGGCCTGCCGGCCACCGGGAACGTCAAGTTCAAGGCGGTGCCCGGCAAGGAGGGCGACATCTGGCTGGCCGGTGAGGGCGGGCTGTGGCGCTCCACCGACTCCGGGGCCAGCTTCACCAAGCTGGCCGGGGTCACTGCGGCGGTGAACGTCGGCTTCGGCAAGGCCGCCCCCGGGCAGACGTACCCGGCGGTGTTCACCTTCGGCACCGTCGACGGCAAGGCCGGCGTCTACCGTTCCGACAACACCGGTGCGGCCTGGGTGCGGATCAACGACGACCAGCACCAGTACGGCAACGCGGGCGAGGCGCTGACCGGCGACCCCCGGGTCTACGGCCGGGTCTACCTGGGCACCAACGGCCGGGGCATCCTGGTCGCCGACCGGCTCGGCGGCACCCCCACCCCGACGCCGACCACCCCCGGCCCGACCACGCCTCCGCCGACGACCCCGCCGCCGACGACGCCGCCCCCCACGACGCCTCCGCCGACCACCCCGCCCCCCACGACGCCTCCGCCCACCACGCCGCCGCCGACGACTCCGCCGCCCACCGGCGGGTGCGCGGCGACGTACAAGGTGACCGGGTCGTGGCCGGGTGGCTTCCAGGGTGAGGTGACGGTCCGCAACGCCGGCACCAGCGCGATCGCCGGCTGGACGCTCAACTGGACGTTCGCCAACGGTCAGACGGTCAACTCGCTCTGGGGCGGCACCTTCACCCAGACCGGGGCGAACGTCTCGGTCCGGGACGCCGGCTGGAACGGCGCACTCGGTGGCGGGGCGAGCACCAGCATCGGCTTCACCGCCAACGTCACCGGCACCAACGCCGTCCCGACGGTGACCTGCACCAGCCGCTGACAACTATCGACTATCCGACACCTGCCGGCTCCCCCGATCCTGTCGGGGGAGCCGGTGCGTGTCCGGCTCGGGATCTGCCCGGTCCGTGGGTGATCGACCCGGTCGGGTGATCGACTCAGTGCGGCGAAGTTGTGGCATCAACCCCGTGTCTTTACCGCAACATCGCCCCAATGGAGTGGATTGAGAGCGACGTAGGCCCCGGTCGACGCTGAGGAGCGTGACCGGGGCCTGTGTGTGTCGTGGAACGGCTGCGTGCCGTGGAGCAGTCAGTCGTCCAGCCCGACGGGGGAGTTCGGCCGGTCCACGTCGACGAACTCGATGTCGTCGACGGCCCGGTCACCCCGGCTGCCGGCGGCCCGTGCGGCGGTGCCGGCCGCCCAGCCGACCGCCGCGCCGACCAGCGCCGCGCCGATCAGCAGGGTCCAGGGCAGGGCCGGCCGTCGGCCGGCGAGCGCGTCGAAGGCGAGCGTCGCCCGACGGCGTGCCTCGTCGGCGGTCGAGCCGACCAGGTCACCGGCGTCGGCCAGCCCCGAGTCCCGGACCGACCGGGCGGCGTCCCGGACGCTGTCACCGGCGGAGTCCACCGCCGAGAGCAGGTGGTTCCAGGCCTGGTCGGCGATCCGCTCGGGCTTGCTGCGGCGCTCCAGAAGGTTGCTGCCGATCATCGTGTTACCTCCTCGAATGCCGAAGTCTGCGGCCACTTCGGACGTCGTCTCCGTGCCGCGGGACGGTCCTCGCACGGACCGGACGACCGGCCCGTGTCCGAGCAGTGCCCCGCCCGGCCGGGTCGCAAACCCGGTACGCAGGGGTGACCGGCACGACTCAGCGGACCATGACCACGGACGTGGCGCGGGCGAAATCGTCGTCGTCGTCATCGTCGTCGTCCCCGCCGCCGCCGAAGCCGCAGGCCAGGACGAGGGCGAGCAGCGCGCCGACGCCGGCCAGCCCGAGTAGTCTCTTGAGCATCGATCCGTCTCCTCGATCGTGGTGACCCATCTCTCGCCCACGGTAGGCACCTGTCACAACCTGCGCCGGGGGAGTCGGCACGCCGTGCCGGGGTGTCGACGGGGCTCGCCCGGCCCACCGCATCCGGTTACCACTGGACCGGGGCCGCTACTCTGGGACGGTTGGAACGGCCGAGCTGTGCCGTTCGTCGGAAGAGAACAGGACCAGCAACGGTGTGGAGAGGGACGGTCCGGTCCGTCCGGATCCGCGAATTGCTCATCCCGAGGGGTGGCGACCGAGGCCATCGGAGGAATACTCTCGGTCGCGGCCCGCGTACTGATGAGGCGCCCGGGGACGGGCGAGTGGAGGTGCTCGCGTGAGCCTGTCGATCGTGAAGTCGGTCCTGCCGGCCGGTGTCATCGAGATCGCCCCCCGTGGTGAGATCGACGTCGACACCGCCTACGAGGTACGTGAGGCGATCGCCGAGGTGCTGGCCAAGGGCCGGCCCGCGCGGATCGAGCTGAACATGCGACTCGTCACCTTCATCGACTCCGTCGGGATCAGCGCCATGGTCGCCGGCTTCCAGACCGCCGAGGTCAGCGGCGTCAAACTGATCGTCACCGAACCGAGCCGGTTCGTGCACCGGCAGCTCTGGGTGACCGGCCTGCTCGGTCTCTTCGGCGCTCCGGAGCCGTACTTCGCCGGTGCCGCCACCCCGGAGGTGCTGCCCGGCGCCTGACCGGGCCACGGGCGGCGTCCATGCCGTCCGACCAGTGACGTTGCCAGTCCGTCTCCGGTACGGCACGATCGTGCGACCGACGACGGTCAGGAGGCCCGGTGGTCCGGCGGGAGAGCTTCAGCTACACGGTGCAGGCGCGCTGCTCACCGGCGGACGCGATGGCGCTGCTGAGCGACCTGTCCCGGCAGGAGGAGCTGCATCCGCTGATCGTCCGGGTACGCCGGCTGCCCGCCCGGCCGGGTGCCCTGGCCAGCTATGCGATCACCGACCGGCTGGAGTTGGGGCCGCTGCGGTTCCCCGTCACCTACCAGGCCGACGTGCTGCTGGCCGGCGACGACGAGATCGTGACGGTGGCCCGCCAGCAGCCCGGCACCACCGTACGCAACCACACCCGGCTGCGGATGGAGGGTGACCTGCTGCGGATCGACGTGGAGATCACCCTCGCCGCACCGGCGCCGTTGTTCGGCTACGCCTTCCGGCAGGCCCGCGCCGCCCACCTGGGGCTGGCCAGCCGCCTCGGTGCCGTTCTGGACTCCCGGGCCGGCGACCCGCCTCCGGTGGGCTGACCACCGCCGGCACCCGGGCTGCCCGACCCGGTCGCGGCGCGGCGGCACCCGACCTGACCTGCCGCTGCGGCCGGCCGTGGTCCGGTGGCCCGCCCGGGTCGGACGGGCCACCGGGTCGGCTCAGATCATCGACAGGTGCACGTGGTTGGTGTGGTCGCTGGACGGGTCCCCGTTGCCCCCGCTGTACGCCTTCCACCCGCTGCTCGGCAGCCAGATCCGCTTGAACCAGATCACGTAGAGCACACCGAGCCGGTCGGCGTTGCGGATGAAGTACGCGGCGAGGTTGTTGCCGTACGTCCGGTCGCCGCCACTGGCCACCCCGCCGAAGCCACCCTTCTGGGCGGCGAAGTCGCACGCCCGGCCCTTGGGGTGTTCCCCGGAGCCGCTGGGCCGGTAGCAGGAGACGTACCTGGTGAAACCGGCCGCCTTGGCCTGGTTGAGGGCGTTGAGCGTACGCGGGGTGATGCAGCCGTTGGCCGGCGTCGGGTCGTTGACGCTGCACGACTCGGACGGCCAGGAGCCGTCGGAGTTGCGGGGCGCCCCCTTGGCGTTGCTGGTGGACGTGCCGTCCGAGCTGCCGGAGTCGCGGGAGGTGGGGGCCGGCTTGTCGGCGGCGGCCACCGCCAACGCCCGCTCGGCCTGTTCCTTGCGTTTGCCCATGGTGGCGACCTGCTTGCGCTGTTCGGTGATCTCCCGGCTGACCGCGGCCCGGGTCCGGGTGGCCTGGTCCCGGGTCTCGATCATCGTGCGCAGTTCCTGGTCCTCCCGGGTGGCGACCGTCTCCAGCGCCGCCGCGCGGTCCAGGAAGCCGGTCGGGGTGTTGCTGTTGAGCAGGGCGGACATCGGTCCGAGCCGGCCGGTGCGGTAGGCCGCGCCGGCGATCTCGCCGACCTTGGCGGTCTGCGTGACCAGTTGCCCCTCGATGGTCTTGAGCTGCCCGTCGAGTTCCTTTTGGCGTTTGGTGGAGCGCTCCAGGGCGGCCTTGGCCTCCAGCCAGCCCTTGCTGGCCGCGTCGAGCTGGTCGCGCAGCGCCGGGGTGCCGCCCTCGTCGTCGTCGCCCGGGGCGGCGAGCCGGGTGGTGGGCGCGGCGACGGCCGGGGTGAACGGCGCGGCCGACACGCCCAGGGCCAGCGCCGTGACGACTGCGGCCAGCAGCCGCGTGGTGGTGCGTACGTGCATGCGGATGTCCTTCCGTCAGCCGCCGACCGGGTTAGCTGACGGGTTCGGGACGGAAGATCCCTACCGCTTGCGCGGATGCACCCCAGGAACGTGGTTCCCCGGTTCGCCCGGGCGGGCGATTAGGCGGCGGCCTCCGCCTGGCGGAGACCGGGGCCGAGCCTACCGGTACGCGTGTGACGCCTGCCTACCTCGTGACTGAGGGTACGAGAGTGAATACCCTCAAAAGGGGCAAACAGCGCAAATTCCCGTGATCTCTGTGCGGGAGTACCCGCCGGGGCTGACCGTCCGGCCCGGGGTGGGGGTCACCAGTGGGCGGGTCCGCACGCCCCCGGGGTCGCCCCGGGCTCGATCTGGAGGGTGGCGTGCTCGATGTGGAAGTCCTCCCGCAGGGCGCCCCGGGCGGCGGCCAGCACCGTGCCGACCTCGGCGTCGCCGGCCAGGGTGAGGTGGGCCGAGGCGACGTCCATGCCCGAGGTGAGCGTCCAGACGTGCAGGTCGTGCACCTCGGCGACGCCGGGCACGGCGATGAGCCGGTCGTGCACGGCGGTCACCGGCAGGTGCTCCGGGGCGGCCTGCACCAGGATGCGTACCGCCGCCCGGCCGAGTCGCCAGGTGCGGGGCAGGATGAACACGCCGATCGCCACGGCGACCAGCGGGTCGGCCCACCACCAACCGGTGCCGGCGATCAGCAGCGCCGCCACGATCACGCCGACCGAGCCGAGCAGGTCGCCCAGCACCTCCAGGTACGCCCCACGCAGGTTGATGCTCTCCTTGGCGCCCTCCCGCAGCAGGCCGAACGCGACGATGTTGGCGAGCAGGCCGAGCACCGCCACCACCAGCATCGGGCCGGCCAGCACCTCGGGCGGCTCGCCGAACCGGCGGACCGCCTCGATCAGCACGTAGACCGCGACCCCGCTGAGCAGGACGGCGTTGGCCAGGGCGGCGAGCACCTCCAGCCGGTAGAGGCCGAAGGTGCGCTGCGGGTCCCGGGCGGCCCGCCGGGTGGCGGTGATCGCGGCCAGCGCCATCCCGATGCCGAGCACGTCGGTGAACATGTGCCCCGCGTCGGAGAGCAGGGCCAGCGAGCCGGTGCCGAAGGCGGCCACCGCCTCGACCACCATGAGCACGGCGAGCAGCCCGAACGCCGCCCAGAGCCGCCCCCGGTGCCGGTGCGCGGCGTTGCTGACCGTCGCGCTGTGGTCATGACCTGCGCCCACGTCCACACCTTCCGTCGCCGCTGCGGACCGGCTCCAATCTATGCTCACATCGCTATGTATGCAAGTGATGGTCGGTCGTCCGGCCAGGTGGGACGGGTTCCGGGCGGTCAGCCGGTCGGTTCGACGGTGGTGAGGCGCTGGGTCGCCCGGGACAACGCCACGTAGAGCGTCCGTACCCCGGAGCCCGGATCGGCCCGGATCTCGCCGGGGCAGACCAGCACCACCCCGTCGTACTCCATGCCCTTGGCCTGGAGGCTGGTCACCACCTGCAACCGCGCCCCGCCCCGGTCGCCCAACCAGCCGGCCACCTCGTCGCGGCGGGGCACCGGGGTGATCACGCCGACCGTCCCGGCCACCTCCGCCAGCAGCGCGTCCACCGCGTCGGCCGTCGCGCGGGCCAGCTCCGCCGCCGGCACCTGCAACGCCACCGGGTCCACCCCGGTGGACCGCACCGCGCTCGGCAACTCCAGGTCGGGATAGAGCCGGCGAATCTCCGCCGCCGCCACCGCGAAGATCTCCGCCGAGTTGCGGTAGTTGGTGGAGAGCGTGAACCGGTGCCGCCGCCGCCGACCCAGCGCCTGGTCCCGGGCCCGGTCCAGCTCCGCCTGGTCACCCGTCCAGGCGGTCTGCGCCGGATCACCCACCACCGTCCAGGAGGCGAGCCGGCCGCGCCGGCCGATCATCCGCCACTGCATCGGCGAGACGTCCTGCGACTCGTCGACCACCACGTGTGCGTAGTCCCGGTAGTCCTCGGGCCGCTCCCGGGCCGCCGCCCGCGCGGCCCGCTGCCGCTCCCCGAAGGTGCTCAGCTCCCGGACGCCGCCGGCGAGCTGGAACGGGTCCCGGCGGGCCTTCTTCGGGCGGACCGGCTGACCCAGCAGCGCGTCCAGCTCGTCGAGCAGGGCGATGTCAGCCACCGTCAGCCCCTCGGTGTCCAGCGACCGGTACGCCTCCACCAGCAACCCGACCTCCGTCCGGGACAGGACGCCGGCCGCGTACCGGTGCAGCCGCTCCGGTCGGGCCAGCCAGCCCAGCACGTGCCGGGGATGCAGCCGGGGCCACCACGCCTTGAGGAACTCCCGGAACTCCGGCCGCTCGATGATCTCGTCCTCGAAGGCCGGCTGCTCGGGCAGACCGGCGACGGCCAACCGTCGGGCCTGCGCGTACAACGCGGCGAGCACCCCGTCGAAGCCGACCCGACGGACCTCGTTACGGCGGGCCCCCCGGTGCAGCGCCCGGTCCCGGACGCCGTCCAGCTCGCGCCCCTCCAGGCGCAGCAACGCACCCCGGTAGAGCAGCCGCAGCTCCTGCGGGCCGTCCGGCACCGCGTCCCGGGCCGCCCGCTCCAGCACCCGACGCATCCGCAGCGAACCCTTCACCGCCGCCACCTCGGGACCGTCCGTGCGGGTCGCCGACAGACCGGGGAACAACGAACCCAGCGAGTGCAGGGTGGCGGTCTCCTCACCCAGCGACGGCAGCACCGAGGCGATGTACTCCACGAAGACCGCCGACGGGCCGACCACCAGGATGCCGCCGCCGGCGTACCGGCTGCGGTCGGCATAGAGCAGGTACGCCGCCCGGTGCAGGGCCACCGCCGTCTTCCCGGTGCCCGGCCCGCCGGAGACGATCGTGACCCCCGAACCGGGGGACCGGATCGCCTCGTCCTGCTCCCGCTGGATGGTCGCGATGATGTCCCGCATCCCCCGGCCGGTCGCCCGGGACAGGGTCGCCAGCAGCGCCCCGTCACCCACCACCGGCATGTCCGGCGGGGCGGCCTCCGGGTCGAGCAGGTCGTCCTCGATCCGGGTGACCTTCTCGTCCGACGAGCTGATCGTGCGCCGTCGCACCACCCCCAGCGGCTCCGCCGGGGTGGCCCGGTAGAAGGCGGCGGCGGCCGGGGCCCGCCAGTCGACCACCAGCGTCTCGGCGTCGTCGTCGCGCACGCCGAGCCGGCCGACGTGCAGCACCTGCCGGTCGCGCAGGTCCAGCCGGCCGAAGACGAGCCCCTCGTGTTCGGCGTCGAGCAGGTGCCGGCGCTGGGCGGCATGGAAGACCATTGCGTCCCGCTCCACCAGCGCGCCGAAGTTGCCGACCTTGGCCAGCCGGTAGCCGTCCCGCTCGGCGCGGGCGGCCGAGCGGCGCAGTTCGACGAGCCGGGCGTACACCCGGTCGAGATGCCGTTGCTCGGCGGCGATCTCCTGCTCCAGGGTGCTCTGGTCGGTCAACGTACCGCTCCTGTGCGACGGCGACGCCGGGCGCGGGTGCACGCCAGGCGGAATGAGGGTACGGGCAGCCGCCGACGCCGCGGCGGGCCGATACCCGTACCGCGACCTCCACCACCTCCGCGTGACCGGCCGCCCCGGCGGCGACGCACCGGGACGGTACGGCGGCCCCACGTGGCGGGACGGCTCAGCGTGTCGCCCGGCCGGTGGCGGCCCGCGCGCCCGGGGCGTCGGCGGGACGGCGGGGCCCCGGCGGTGGACCCACCCCGGTGGCGGACAGCACCCGGTCGAGCACCCCGGCGACGGCGGCGTTCACCTCGTCCGGGCGCTCCATCATCAGCATGTGGCCGGCACCGGGGCAGACGGTCAGCTCGGTGGCCGGCAGCGCCGCCGCGATCGACTCCGCACACGGCGGCGGGGTCAGCCGGTCCCGGTCCCCGACCAGCGCCGCCGCCGGCAGGTGCGCCAACGCGGCGAGCGTCGCCAACCGGTGCTGGGCCCCGATCGAGGCGCGGAACCCACCTATCGAGCGCAGCGAGGCGCGGGCCACCGCCGAGGTGACCAGCCGGATGTCGGCACCGGAGCAGCGGTCGCCGAAGAGCATCCACCTGATGCTCGGGGCCAGGGCGCGCAGCAGCGGACGGGGTGGCCGCCAGGAGCCGCACCGGGCCAGCACCCCCGCGCCGGTGGTCTCGGCGAGCCGGATCAGCCGGGCGATCCGTGGCGACAACCCGTACACGGTGTGGGTGTGCCCCTCGGCGGTGGTGGAGACGAAGATCAGTCCGGCCGTACGGGCGGCGAAGTGGGCGGGATGCCGGTGGGCGTACTCCATCACGGTCATCCCGCCCATCGAGTGCCCGACCAGCACCACCGGCCCGGTCGGGGCGAGCTCGTCCAGCACCGCCGCGAGGTCGTCGCCGAGCTGGGCCAGGGTCGCCGTCCGCAACGCCATGCAACTGGACCGGCCGTGGCCCCGGGCGTCGTAGGTGACCACCCGGACCCGGTCGCCGAAGCGGCCACGCAGGTCGGTGAGCTGCCGGTGCCAGGCGCGGCCGTCGAGCGTCCAGCCGTGCAGCAGGACCGCCGTCGCCTCGGCCTCGGCCGGGCCGGTCACCTCGACGTGCAGGCGTACCCCGTCGGGCAGCCGCAACTCCCGCTGATCCGGCATCGCCACCTCCCAGGCACCCGGGACACATTCACCGGCGTAACCCGGCGGTAACACCGGCTACCCGACATCAGACCACGCCAACCGTGCCGGTGAGAAGATTCCTGACCGGCCTGCGCACGGTCGGACCGGCGGTCAGGCTGGAGCCATGCCGCCTCCGCCCACCGGGGCCGCCCGGCCCTCCGGCCCGCCGCCCGTCGCCGCCGGACCGCCAGGTGCCGCCCGCACCCCCCGGGCGGCGCTGGCCGAGCTGCTCACCGGCAACCGGCGCTTCGTCAGCGGCCGGCCGGTCCACGGGCACGACGTGACCGCCGCCGCGGCCGTGGCCTCCGGGGACCAGCAGCCGTACGCGGTGCTGCTCGGCTGCATCGACTCACGGGTGCCGCTGGAGGCGATCTTCGACCAGACCTTCGGGTCGATCTGCGTCATCCGCACCGGGGGGCACGTGCTCGACCGGGCCGTGCGGGGCTCGATCGAGTACGTGGTGGCGCAGCTCGGGGTGACCCTGGTGATGGTGTTGGGGCACGAACGGTGCGGCGCGGTCGCCGCGACGGTGGACAGCGTGCGGACGGGCCGCCGTCCGGGCGGTGACCTGGGCTACCTGGTCGAGCGGATCACCCCGGCGGTGACCGAGGCGGGTCCGCACGACCCGGCCGTGCACCCGCTGGCCGTACGCCGGCACGTGCGCCGTACGGTGCGGGCGCTGCGCGCCGACGACATGCTGGCCGGCCCGGTGGCGGCGGGTGGGGTGGACGTCGTCGGTGCCCTGTACGACCTGGACACCGGCGAGGTCACCCTGCTCGACGACGCAGCCTGACCCGGCGGGACGCAGACATGCAACCGCCCGCCGGGGTGACCCGACGGGCGGTTGCGGATGTGCTCGGGGGAGGGCTCAGCCCTCGAAGACGCCGGCCTCGACGAGACGCTTCTCGGTCTTGTCCCACCCGTGGTCGGGGTGGGTGGCGGCGAGGTTGCTGATCTCGGCGCGGATCTTGGCGGCGTGACCGGCGGTGGCCAGCGTCCGGATCTCCTCGACGAAGGCGTCGGAGTCGGTGCGCAGGTGCGCGGTCTTGCCGTTGGTCAGGTTCCGCACGTAGGCGTGCTTGCCGCCGTTGAGCGGGATGAGGTACTTGAACTCGCCCAGCACGCTGAGGGCGCCACCCTGGCCAGCCTGGCCGGCCCGGACTGACGCGCGCGCGGTCTTCGAGGTGTTGCTCGCCACGGAGATGCTCCTTGCAAGACGTACGGGAGGACGGGGACCGTCCGGGGGCTGTAGCGGGTGACGCCCGGTGGTCGTCGAACGGCCGGGTGGTCGTCGGCCCGCGAAGTGGTGCGACGGCACAGAACCGCCCAGAGAAATATACACGACCACGGTGCCTGGCAGCTCACCGTGCCCGTCGGAGTGCACAACCCGGGTCACCGGTCCGGGTATTTCCCGCCGGCGAATTTTCCGATTCCCTGGCGCACCATCCGTCACAGCAGTCATCATGTGTGGACAACAGCCACTCGGGTGTCGAGGTCGTAGGGGAAGACGCACCTCGCCCTCCGGGAGGTCACCGTGCCAACGCGTGGCGTCGTATACGTCCACTCGACCCCGCTCGCCGTGTGCTCACACGTCGAGTGGGCGATCGCGCGCGTCCTCGCCGCGCCGGTCAACCTGCACTGGACGGCCCAGCCCGTCGATCCCGGCGCCCGCCGGGCCGAGTGCGGATGGACCGGTCGGCCGGGGACGGGTGCCGAGCTGGCTGCTGCCCTGAGACAGTGGCCCATGATCCGTTTCGAGGTGACCGAGGAACCCAGCACCGGCGCGGACGGCGAACGCTTCATGCACGTGCCCGGCCGGGGCCTCTTCCGGGGCGCGGTGGGCGCGGCCGGCGACATCCAGCTCGGCGAGGACCGGCTGCGCAGCATCATGGCGTCGGTACGCCCGGAGGCCCTGGCGCACGCCCTGGACAAGGCGATGGGCACCGCCTGGGACGCCGAACTGGAGCCCTACCGCTACGCCGGGGACGGCGCTCCGGTGACCCTGCTGACCCGGGTCGGCTGACAGTCACCCGCCCGCCGTCCCGTTCCCATGCGGTCGCCCGGCGCCACCGGCCCGTCTCCCCGGATGCCGGTACGGTCGGCGCGCTTTTCCGCGTGCCGGCACCTGTCGGCCTGGCTCCGCACGCCCCCGTGCCCGCCGGTCTCACCTCCCGGCACCCGATGACAACCGGCTGACCGCGCCAACGACGATCTTCATGCCGGCTGTGCCGCCGCAGCGATGTCGCCGCGGAGAGCACTATGCCTGTGGGTCATAAATATGACCCACAGGCATAGTGCTCTCCAGGAGGTCGTCCCCGCATCGAGCGGCCCAGTGACCGTGTCCGGTCCGGGCGGGACGTCCGCCGTACGAGCGGCCGGAGGGGGCACCCCGGACGCGGGGTGGGTGCCCTGGATCACCGGCCCGCGCGAGGGGCAGCCGCCGACCGAGCGGCCGGTCCGGGTGAATCCGCTCACCCGGACCGACCGCGTCCCGCCCGGGACCCGCCGGGTAGCCGGACACCCGGTCGGGGACGGGCACGCCGCACCCGCTGCCTGACCTGGTCGGGTTGCCGCTGATCTCCGGCGCGGGTTGGATGGGCCGGGTGCCGATCTCCCCGCGACGTACCGGCGTCGCCGTCGCCGCCCTGACCGCGCTGCTCACCTCCGCATGTGCGGGGCAGGGGCAGGCCCCCGCGCCGGTTCGCCCCGAAGCCACCCCGACGGCCACCACGACCGTCGCCCCCTCCGCCACCGACGACCCGGCCGGCCGGGCCGCCGCGCTGGCCGGCACGCTCGCCGACGAGGACCTGGTGGGCCAGGTGCTGATGCCGTACGCCTACGGCAGCTCGGCGACGACGGTGACCCCCGGCTCGGCCGCCGGCAACCAGGCCCTCGCCGGGGTCGACACCCCGGCCGAGATGATCGCGAAGTACCGGCTGGGCGGGCTGATCCTGGTCGGGTTCAGCGCCGACGATCCCACCTCGGGCAACCAGTCGACCACCAACGTCGACAACCCGGCCCAGGTGCAGAAGCTGACCGCCGGGCTGCGCGCGGCGGCCGGGAAACTGGCCGCCGGCCCGGCCCCGTTCCTGGTCGGCACCGACCAGGAGTACGGCGTGGTCACCCGGATCACCGACGGGGTGACCACGCTGCCCAGCGCGCTGGCCGCCGGTGCGGCCGACGACCCGGCCCGCACCGAGGCCGCCTGGAAGGCCGCCGGCACCGAACTGGCCGCGATGGGGGTGAACCTGGACTTCGCCCCGGTCGCCGACGTCCTGGCCACCCGCAGCACGGTCATCGGTTCGCGGTCCTTCGGCGCCGACCCGAAGCGGGCCGCCGCGCAGGTCGCAGGCGCGGTCCAGGGGTTGCAGAGCGCCGGGGTTGCGGCCAGCGTCAAGCACTTCCCCGGGCACGGGCTCAGCGCCGCCGACTCGCACCAGGAGGTCCCGGTGGTCGGCCAGCCCCGGGCCGAGCTGGACGCCACCGCCTTCCCGCCGTTCCGGGCCGGCATCGACGCCGGGGCGATGGCGGTGATGTCGGCGCACCTCGACGTCACCGCCGTGGACCCGGGCACCCCGGCGACCTTCTCCCGCAAGCTGCTCACCGACGTGCTGCGCGGCGAACTGGGCTTCCAGGGGGTGGTGATCACCGACGGGATGAACATGCCGCCGGCCAAGCGCTACCCGCCGGGCGAGGCGGCGGTGAAGGCCCTGCTCGCCGGCAACGACCTGATTCTGATGACCCCGAACGTCGGCCAGGCGTACGACGGGCTGCTGGCCGCGTTGCGTGACGGCACGCTGCCCCGGGACCGGTTGGTGGCGTCGGTCACCCGGGTGTTGACCATGAAGTTCCGGCTCGCCGACCGGCCGACCCCGGCGATGTCCACGCTCGACAGCGCCCCGCACCGGGCCGCCGCCGCCGCGTTGGCCGCTGCGGCGGTCACCCAGCTGCGGGGGAAGTGCGGTGTCGCGGTGTCCGGCCCGGTCACCGTCACCACCTCCGACGGGCGGGACAAGACCCGGGCGGCGCTCACCGCGGCGCTGACCGCCGCGGGCGTACGGGTGGTGCCCAAGGGCGGCACCCGGGTGCACCTGGTCGGTTACGGCGACGGCCCGAAGGATCTTGCCGCCGACGCGGCGGTCACCGTGGCGATGGACACCCCCTACGTGTTGGAGAAGGCGACCTCGCCGACCCTGCTGGCGACCTATTCGTCCAGCCGGGCCTCGATGACCGCGCTCGCCGGGGTGCTGGCCGGCAAGGCCCGCCCGACCGGACGTTCCCCGGTGCCGCTGACCGGTCTGCCCGCCACCAGCTGCACCGGCTGACCCCGGACACCGACGTGGCCGGCCGCCGACGGAGTCGACGACCGGCCACGGGTCACGCGGTGGCGGATCAGTTCAGCGGGACCTGCTGCGCCACCGCCGCACCACCGGCCTCGAAGGCGGCCAGCAGCGACGTCGGGGTGCCCCCGCTGACCGGGACCGTCACGGTGACCCGGTCACCGGCGGCCAGCCGTACGGTGTGCTCGCCCCGGGCCGTGTCGCCGTCCCAGGCGTACAGGTAGGCGGTGCCGGCCCGGTCGGCGCGCAGGGTGACCTGCACGCCGTCGGTGACCCGGTGGGCCGAGGTCAGCCGCAGCGCCGAGTTCTTCAGCCTCGGCACGGCGGCCGGGGCCACCCCGTCGACGGCCGACTGGGCGATGGTCTGCGGGCTGTGCACGCTGCGCGCCGAGGTGTCCGGGAACACCGGCGTGCTGGGCTGCCGGGCCGCCGGCTGGTAGCCGGGCAGGGTGGTCAGACCGTAGCGGTACGGGTCGGCCCGGACACCGGTGAAGGTGGACCAGCCCAGCCGGGACTGCGAGCTGAGGTCCTGGGTGTCCGAGTCGTAGACCAGCACGTTGAAGCCCATCCGGGCCGGGTCCACCGCGTCGGGCAGCACCGCGAACGGGATCATCGTCTCGATGGTGTAACCGGTGTACGGGGAGCTGACCTTGCTGACCACGGTCATCCCGGGCGCGGTGGTCGCCCCCGGGCCCTGCCGGTTGTCGGCGTCGCGCTGCCAGCAGGGCGGGTCGCCGTTGGCCGGGTCGTCGGTGACCGGGAAGATGCCGGCCTTGAACACGGTGGAGGTGTCCGTCGAGTTCCCCTTCGGGTCGACGATGATCTCCACGCTGTCGGTGCGGCGCTGCCGCTTGCAGTCCTGCGGCACCACCTTTTTGCCCAGCACGTCGTCGGTGACCTGGACGATCACCTTAAGCCCGTCGGCGGTCCAGGCGATCCGGCCGGTCGCCGAGGCGTCCTGCGGCGTGGTGGCCTGTCCCTCCCAGATGCGGGAGAAGTCCAGCTCCGGGCCGGGGTACTCGCCGGGCGAGGCGACCCCGTCGACGGTGCCGTCACCGGCGCGCGGGACCTCGGTGGTCGGCACGATCTCCAGTGCGCCGGTCTCCACGGTGCTCCCGGCGGCGCTGGTGGTGGTGATGGTGATGCCGTAGTCCCCGTCCGTGCCGCCCTCGTTGGCGGTCGGCAGGGTGGCGTCGGTGTTGGTGACGGTGAAGGTGACCGAGCCGGTCGCGCCGGGGGCCAGCGCGGGGTAGCTCTTGGTGGCCGCGTCGGCGGTGAAGCCGGCCGGCAGGCCGAGGGTGACGGTGCCGTCGCGGTTGACCCGGCCGTGGTTGCGCAGGTCGATGCGAACGGTGCGCTGCTGGCCGGAACCGATGGTGAGCACCGGCTTGATCAGCGTGTCCAGCTGCGGGTATCCGCCGTCGCCGGCCCAGTCGCGGAAGATGCCGACCTCGGGCAGCGGCTCCAGCGTGCCACGGACGTCGGCGACCACCCGGACGGCCCGGTCGGTGCGCCCGACACCCTGGCGGGTGGTCAGGGTGGCCCCGATGAGCTGCTGCTGGTTGGTGTCAGCGTCGGCCGGGACGGTGACGGTGAACGTGCGGGTCCGCTCCTTGCCCGAGGGCACGTCGTTGTTGAGCACGCCGGAGCCCTTGGCCTTCCAGCCCGCCGGCAGGCGCAGGTCGATCCGGGGCTTGACCAGCGCGCGGTTCTGCGGGGCGCGCAGGTGTGCGGTGACCTCGACGGTCGCGCCGGGGGCCAGGTCGAACCGGTCGGTGGTGAGGTACAGCTCGGTGCCCTTGGGCAGGCCACCGGTCACCGGCGGCAGCACCGAGCCGCGCAGGATCGCCTCCGGGGAGGTGTCCGCCGGGTCGTACGGGACGCGGCTGTCGATCAGTGTGTAGAAGTCACAGCGGATCTTCGTCGGGTCGGTGGGGGCGGCGGCGGTGCCGGCCCAGCCCTGGGTGACGTACTCCCGGCGGGCTTCGACCTCGATCTCGGCCCAGGTCTTCCCGCTGGCACTCGGCGTGCCCTCCCAGACGCCGAACACCTGGTCGGTCGGGACGGTGGGGGTGAAGCTGGTCGCGCACTGCGGGCCGGCGGCGGAGCTACCGGTGCCACCGGTGCGCAGGAACTTCGCGGCCCGGAACGGGGTGAGGCCCTCGGTGCTGAGCTGCTCGGGGAAGGCGTTCGGGTCGGCGGCGGCGGTGAACGCCTCGGCGGCGAACCGGGCGGCCTGCTGGTGGTTGCCATGGTTGCCGGGGGTCGGCGACGGGTTCATCGTCATGATGATCTCGGGCCGGGTGGTCCGGATGACCCGGACGATCTGGCCCAGGGTGTCGTCGTGACCCCAGATCTGCTCGGACAGCGGGGCGGAGGCGGTGTACCAGAAGTCGACCCGGTCGAGGTTGTAGAGGTTCTCCACGCCGGCCTTGCCGATCGCGGTGCGTTCCTCGCGTTCCCGGATGATGCCCAGCGGCGGCCCCTCCTCCAGACCGACGGCGTTGCCGCCGCCCTCACCACGGGTGATGGTGACGACGCCGGCCTTGGCGCCGTACTTCTCCTTCCACTGGCCGAGGGTGGCGAGGCTGCCGGCCTCGTCGTCGGGGTGGGCGCTGACGAAGAGCACGTCGAGGTCGACGGCCTTGGCGGGGCGTACGTCGGCCGGGGCGGCGACGGCGGTGGCGGGCGCCCCGGCCACGGCCAGGGCGAGTGCGGTGGGTAGCAGGAAACCCTTGATGCGCATGCGGATCCTTCCGGGACCACGGTGTCCGGGCAGCGACCGTCCTCGTCGGACGCAGGGCGTCGGACGCGGGGTCGCCAACGGACGGTGAGGCGGTGGGAACGGGGACCGGTGGGCGTCGTCGGACGCGGTGCACCGGGTACGGCAGCGGTACGGGTTCCGTACACACTGGAAGGCCTTCGTCCGGTGACGCTAGGGACCGGCGCGTCGGTACGTCAATCCTTTGGAAGGTATTTCTTCCTTTGCAGAAGAAATAAAGTGGGCCCTGCCCGGGATGTCCAGTCCTGTGCCACCGCGGCCGTCCCCGTCCCGGACGTTGGCCCCATCGCGGCCGTTCTCGCTGCTCCGACGCGGTGGGGTGGGTTGGTCGAGACGGACTTGTTACTTGACTATTTAATTCGTTCGCCGTAGGAAGGAAGTGTGACAGACGTGGTGACGCCACCAACGAGCCCGGTGAGCCGGGAGCGGTCGAAGGAGATCAAGCGGCTTTCCGTGATCTCCACCGCCCGCCAGGTCCGGGTGCTCTCCCGGGCCGAGCTGACCGAGCTCACCGGCCTGAGCCCTGCCACGCTCACCCCGCTGGTGCGGGACCTGATCGCCGAGGGATACCTGATCGAGCGCGGTCCGGGGACCTCCCGCGCCGGTCGTCCCCGGGCGATGCTGGAGTTCAACCCGCGCGCCGAACTGGTCGCCGCCGTCTCGCTGGAGCCGTCCCGGATCAGCTGCGAGATCGCCGACAGCGACGGCGCGGTGGTCGCCCACCGCACGGTCCGGCTGACCGGCGACATCGTCGACACCATCTGCCGGTCGGTGCCCGAACTGGCCGGCGACGGCCTGCCGGCACTGCGCGGGGTGGCCATCGCCGCGCCCGGCGTCATCTCCGGCGGCGCGGTCCGGCTCGCCCCCTCGGTCGGCCAGATCGAGGGCCGCCCGATAGGGGAGTCGGTCCAGCGGACCCTCGGCGTGCCCGTGGTGGTGGACAACGACGTCAACCTGATGGCGGCCGGCGAACACGCCGCAGGTGCCGGCACCGACGTCGCCGACCTGCTGCTGCTGCACGTCGCCGATGGCATCGGCGCGGGCCTGGTGCTCGACGGTCAGGTCCGCCGCGGTGCCCGGGGCGCGGCCGGTGAGGTCGGTTTCCTGCCGCTGGACCCGGCCGGCCGGGGACACGACGGGATCGGCCCGTTCGAGGCCCGTTGGTCGGAGAACGCGATCGCCGAACGGATGGTCGCGCTGGCCCCCGGCCGCCGCCCCGAATCGCCGGTACGTGCGCTGGTCGAGCTGGCCGCCGCCGACCCGCGTGCCGCCGGCTACCTCGACGAACTGCTGCACGCCTGGTCCCGGCTGATCGTCTCCTGCGTCTGCGTGATCGACCCGGGGCGGGTGCTGCTCAGCGGCGCCGCCGCCGAACTCGACGACGCCGCCGTCGGCCGGCTCCAGGACCTGGTCACCGCCGCCGCGCCCAGCACCACCGAGGTACGCCGGGCCGTGCTCGGCGACCGGGCGGTGTTGCACGGCGCGGTCAGTTACGCCCTCTCGGCTGCCGCCGCCGGCCTGCCCACCCTGTTACCGGCCCTTTGACCTGCCCTGCCTCAGTTCTTCCCAACCCCTCGGAGGTACCCCATGAGACGTCGACTTCTGCTCGCCGGAGCGCTCGCCACCGTCCTCGCCGCCGGCACCGCCTGCGGCGGCGGCTCGGACGACACCGCGGCCGGCGAAACCGAGAAGCTGACGATCTACACCGCCCGCGACAAGAAGGTCTCCACCTTCGTCGTGGACAAGTTCACCGCCAAGTACCCCGAGTACAAGGGGAAGGTGGAGATCCTCAACCTGGGCGCGCAGGAGATCCTGGAGCGGGTCCGGGCCGAGAAGGCCAACCCGCAGGCCGACGTCTGGTGGGGTGGCACCCAGCAGGGGCTGGCCGCCGGTGCCGGCGAGGACCTGCTGACCGCCTGGCAGCCCGCGTTCGCCGGCAAGATGGACGCCAAATACAAGGACGCCGAGGGCCGCTGGTTCGGGGAGATCCTGCTGCCCGAGGTCATCATGTACAACAACAAGGCGCTCACCCCGGAGCAGGCCCCCAAGGACTGGGACGACCTGCTGAAGCCGGAGTGGAAGGACAAGATCGTCATCCGCGACGTGGCCGCCTCGGGCACCATGCGGTCGATCTACGCCGCGATGATCATGCGGCAGTCGCCGGACGGCAGCAACCCGCAGCCCGGCTACGACTGGCTCAAGAAGCTCGACGCCAACACCGGCTCGTACGCGGCCAACCCGGCCGACCTCTACCTCAAGCTCTCCCGCCAGCAGGGCACCCTGAGCGCCTGGAACCTCCAGGACATCCTGCTCCAGGCCAACCAGTCCAACATGCCGTTCGGCTACGTGATGCCGGCCTCCGGCGCCCCGGTGCTGGTCGACGGGCTGGCCGCGGTCAAGGGCGGCAACAGCACAGGCGCGCAGAAGTTCATCGAGTTCCTCTTCGACGACACGCTCCGCGCCGACCTGGCCAAGGACTACTACCAGATCCCGGCCGTGGAGATCGCCCAGCAGCCGGAGTGGCTGGCCCAGCTCAACCTCAAGCCGCTCGACGTCAACTGGGACATCATCGGCAAGAACGAGACCGAGTGGATCAACCACTGGAACAGCCAGATCAAGAACAAGGGCTGACCCGTACGGGTGCCGGGGGCCGTCCCGCCCCCGGCACCGCCCGTCCCGCCAGCCCGCCCGGCCAGGTCCGGTACCGCATGAAGGAGAAGACATCATGATCGATGTCACGCTGGAGTCGGTGAGCAAGCGCTTCGCGCGTGCCGGCGACACCGCTGCCGTCGACGACGTCGACATCAGCATCGCCGCCGGGGAGTTCTTCACCCTGCTCGGGCCGAGCGGCTGCGGCAAGACCACCACCCTGCGGATGGTGGCCGGGTTCTACTTCCCCACCTCGGGGCGGATCAGGTTCGGCACGGAGGACGTCACCCACCGGCCGCCGAACAAGCGCGACACCGGCATGGTGTTCCAGAACTACGCCCTCTTCCCGCACATGTCCGTCGCGCAGAACGTCGCGTACGGGCTGAAGATCCGCAAGGTGGGGCGGGCCGAGTCGGCCCGGCGGATCGAGGAGGCCCTCGGCCAGGTGCACCTCGCCGGCTACGGCGACCGCCGGATCGACCAGCTCTCCGGCGGCCAGCAGCAGCGGGTGGCGCTGGCCCGCGCCCTGGTCATCCGGCCGCGTACCCTGCTGCTCGACGAGCCGCTGTCCAACCTCGACGCCAAGCTGCGCGAGGAGACCCGGGTGGAGATCCGGCGCATCCAGCAGGAGGCCGGCACGACCGCCATCTACGTCACCCACGACCAGTCCGAGGCGATGGCGATGTCCGACCGGATCGCGGTGATGGAGTCCGGCCGGGTCCGGCAGATCGGCGCCCCGCAGGAGATCTACCACCGGCCGGCGACCGCCTTCGTGGCCCGGTTCATCGGCCGCAGCAACGTGCTCAGCCTGCCGGTGGTCACCGCCGCCGCCGACACGGTCACCGTGGGCCTGCCCGACGGCAGCGAGACCGCCGTCGCCGCCCCCGCCGACCACGGCCTGCGCGCCGGGGACACCGCCCTGGTCTCGGTACGCCCCGAGCACCTCGGCCTCACCTCGGCCACCGAGCCCGGCGCGCTCACCGGCCGGGTGACCGAGGTGGAGTTCACCGGCATGGCCACCAACCTCGTGGTCGAGGTGGCCGGCGAGCCGGTGCAGGTCGCCGCGATCGACGTCCCGGCCGGCATCGCGGCCGGCGACCAGGTCGGCCTGCGGCTCAACCGGGACCGCATGTGGGTGGTCACCCCATGAGCACCATTCCCGCCGCGCCGAGTGCGGCGACCGTGCCGCCGGTCACCCAGGATCCCGTCCCGCCGAAGGCCGACCGGCCCCGGCGCGGCCTCAACGCCAACTCGCCGTGGTTCCCGTACCTGCTGGTCTTCCCGCTGGCACTGATCCTTTTCGGCTACGTGGTGCAGCCGATGTTCGCCACCTTCGCCGAGAGCGTCGGGGTGGACGGGGTGGCCAACTACACCGAGTTCGTCACCGGCACCGGGGTGGCCCGGTCGGCGCTGCTCACCTCGTTGATGATCTCGGCGGCCAGCGTGCTGCTCTGCGGGATCGTCGGGGTGGCGATGGCGTTCCTGCTCAAGCGCTTCTCGTTTCCCGGGCGGCGGCTGATCGAGGCGATCATCCTGGTGCCGGCGGCGCTGCCGCCGCTGATCGGGGCGATCTCGTTCCAGCTGCTCTACAGCGAGACCGGCATCCTGCCGCGCGGGCTGCAACAGCTGCTCGGCACCGAGAACCCGGTGCTGCCGTTCACCGGCATCGCCGGGGTGCTGGTGGTGCACACCTTCACCATGTACCCGTTCTTCTACCTCGCCGCGTCCGCCGCCCTGGTCGGGATGGACCCGTCGGTGGAGGAGGCGGCCTACAACCTGGGCGCGAGCCGGGTCCGGGTCTGGCGCACGGTGCTGCTGCCGATGCTCACCCCGGCGCTGGTCTCGGCGTCGCTGCTGGTCTTCATGACGTCGCTGGCGTCGTACACCGCGCCGTTGCTGTTCGGGGTGGACCGGACGATGACCATGCAGATCTACATCAACCGCACCAACGGCGACCTGCCGATGGCCTCCACCTACGCGTCGGTGCTGGCGGTGTCCTCGGTGCTGTTCCTGCTCGGGATGCGCTGGTACGAGGGGCGGCGCAGCTACCGCTCCCAGTCCAAGGGCGTCGCCTCGCACCGCCGGGAGATCACCAACCCGTTCGGCAAGTGGCTGGCGCTGCTGGCCTCGGTGCTGGCCACCATGGTGCTGCTCGCCCCGGTGGCGACGATCGCCCTGGTCGCCTTCTCCCGGGACGGCTCCTGGACCACCGAGGTGATCCCCGCGGAGTACACCATGCAGAACTTCGTGACGATCTTCTCGGACCCGGGGGCGTACCGGCCGATCCTCAACTCGTTGCAGATGAGCCTGCTCGCCACCGTCGGCTGCGTGGTGGTCGGCGTGCTGATCGCGTACGCGGTGCGCCGGCTCGACTTCCGGGGCCGGGGGCTGCTCGACGTGGCGGTCATGCTGGCCTGGGCGCTGCCCGGCACGGTGGTGGCGATCAACCTGATCTCGGCGTTCAGCACGGGCAACGCGTTCAGCTTCGGGCAGGTGCTGATCGGCACCTTCTGGATCATGCCGTTGGCGTACTTCGTGCGGTTCCTGCCGCTGGTGTTCCGGTCGAGTTCGGCGACGCTGGCCCAGATCGACCCGTCGCTGGAGGAGGCGGCCCGTAACCTCGGCGCGCCCTGGTGGCGGGCGTTCGGCACGGTCACCCTGCGGCTGATGCTGCCCGGTGTGCTGGCCGGCGCGCTGCTCGCGTTCGTCAACGGGGTGGGCGAGTTCGTCGCCTCGGTGCTGATCTACACCTCGGAGACGGCACCGATCTCGGTCGAGATCAACAACCGGATGTACTCGTTCGAGGTCGGCACCGCCGCCGCGTACGGCATGCTCCAGGTGGTGTTGATCTTCATCGTGATGGTGTTCTCCGGTCGCCTCCAGAACGGCGGCCGGGCCACCCGGGAGGCGGCGAAGTGGACGGCGTGACCTGGCCGGCCGGGGGCGGGCTGCTGCCCGCCACCCGGATTCCCGGCGGTGAGCTGGCCGCCGTCGCGGCGGCGGCCGACTACGCGGTGCTGCCCGTCGGCGCCGTCGAGTGGCACGGCCCGCACCTGCCGCTCGGCACCGACCTGATCCTCGCCGAGGGCTTCGCCGCCGAAGCCGGCGGCGCAGGTGGCCCGGCCGCCGAGGCCGGCGGCGCAGGTGGCCCGGCCGCCGGGGCCGGTGGCTCGTCCAGCCCGGCCGCCGGGGCCGGTGGCGCTGTCGCGTCGGCTGCCGGGTCCGCGTCGGCCGCCAGGTCCTCGGGGGATACGACCACCGGCTTCCCCGGGCCGCGCGGGGTGCTCTTCCCGGCGGTGCCGTACGCGGCCTGCCCGGGGCAGACCCGGCCCTGGCCGGGGACGGTGTCGATCCGGCCGGAGATCGCCGTCGGCTACCTCGCCGACGTGATCGAGGGGATCGTCGCCGCTGGTTTCCCCCGGCTGCTGATCGTCAACGGCCACGACGCCAACATGTCCACCGTGCGGGCCGCGATGGAGTGGGTCTCCGGCCGGCGTACCGCCAGCCTGCTGCTGGTCAACTGGTTCCAGCTGGTCACCCCGGCGGAGACCACCGACCTGTACGGGCCGCTGACCGCCCGGGGGCACGGCGGCGCGTACGAGACCTCCGGGGTGCTCGGGTTCGACCCCGGCGCGGTCCGCCTCGACGCGGTGACCGACCTGCCGCCGAAGCCGAAGCTGCCGGTCGGCCACCCGTACGTGCTGGTCGAATCCCGACCCGACCCGTGGCAGGGCTGGTCCGGGCACATCTCGCTGGCCTCCGAGGCGGCCGGTCGGCAGGTCCGCGCCACGGCCGGCGCGCGGCTGCGGGAGATCGTCGCCGCCTGGGTGGCCGCCCCGCCGCCCGCCCCGCCCACCGCCGACCCGCTGCCTGACGTGGCGGCCGACGGCCCGGCCCCGACGGCCGGTGACCCGACGGCGGCGGACGGGGCGACCGGGGGAGACCGGTGAGCGTGGACCGGGGACTCGACATCGTCGACTTCCACCTGCACTTCCGGATCGGCACCGACGAGACGATCCACGCCTGCGAGGACGCCGCCGGGATGCACCCCGGCGGGGAACACGAGCGGGCCGTGCGGGCCGCCGGCTCCGCCCCGTACGCGAAGGCGTGGCGGCAGGCGTGGAGCTTCCCCGACCCCGAACCACCCGCGCCGCGCTGGCAGGACGAGGCCGACCGGTGGGCCGACGAACTGCGCGCGGTACGGGTACGCCGGGCCGTCTTCGTCACCGGCGGCGGCAACGACACCGTCGCCGACGTGGTCGACAGGCATCCGGACCTGCTGCTCGGCTTCGCCCACCACGACCCGTACTCGCCGGGGGCCGCCGCCGAACTGGAGCGCGCGGTGACCGGACGGGGCCTGCGCGGGCTGAAGCTGTTCGCCCCGCTGCTGCGCGGCCCGCTGGACCACGCCGACCTGGACCCGCTCTGGTCCACCGCCCAGCGCCTCGGGGTGCCGGTGCTGATCCACATCGGCCACTACGGCAGCGCCGGTGGCCTGTCCTTCGGCCGGTACGGCGGCCCCGACGAGCTGGCCCGGATGGCCCGCCGCTTCCCCGAGCTGACCGTGGTGGTGCCGCACTTCGGCGTCCAGCACGTGCAGGACCTCCTCTTCGCCGCCTGGGGCTGCCCCAACATCCACGTCGACACGTCCGGCTCCAACCAGTGGGTGCGCTGGATGCCGTACAAGCTGACGTTGGAGGACCTGTTCCGCCGCTGCTACGAGACGATCGGCCCGCAGCGCATCGTGTACGGCAGCGACTCGTCGTGGTTTCCGCGCGGCTACGTCACCCGCTACCTCGACGACCAGTTGCGGGTCTGCCGCGAGCTGGGGATGCCCGACGACCACCTCCGCGCGATCTTCGCCGGTAACGCCGAACGGCTGCTGGGCCTGACCGACCGGCCAGCCGAGAACCCGGGAACCGGCCCCAGCGCCGCGTCCCGGCCCGGAAGGAAGTAAGGAACGCCATGAGCGAGCTGACCACCTACCAGCGGTACCACCTGGCCCCGACCTACCACCACCACGTCGGGCACCTGTACCCGGCGATGGTGCGTGCCAGCCAGGCGCACGTGGTGATGCTGACCGAGCAGGGCCTCATCCCGGCCGAGCGGGGGGCCCGGCTGCTGCGCGGGCTGGCCACGCTGCGCGCCGACGACAGCCCCGCCCCGGCGTTCGACGGCAGCTTCGAGGACACCTACTACCTGCTGGAGTCCACCCTCGCGCAGGCGTGCGGCCTGCCCGCGTCCGAACTGGACGTGCAGATGGCGCGCAGCCGCAACGACCTGGACGCCGGGGTGTTCCGGATGCTGCTGCGCGACCAGCTGCTCGGGGTGCTGGAGAGGGTGCTGGTCACCGGCGTGACCGCGCTGGACGTCGCCGACCGGTACGCCGACGTGGTGATCACCGGGTACACCCACCGCCGGCCGGCCCAGCCCACCACCATCGGGCACGCGCTGGCCGGCTACGCCGAGGCGCTGGCCGGTGAGGCCGCCGCGTACGCCGACGTGATCGACCAGCTCAACGTCTCGCCGCTGGGATCCTGCGCGTTCGCCGGCACCGACCTGGACATCGCCCCGGCCCGGGTGGCCGAGCTGCTCGGCTTCGACGGCCTGGTGACCAACTCCTACGAGGCGGTCGCCGGGGCCGACCACCTGGTGCGGGTCGGCACCCTCAACGCGCAGGCCCTGGCCACCGGTGCCCGGCTGGCCCGCACCCTGATGGACTGGCTGACCTGGCAGTGGGTGGCCACCCCCGGCGACTTCACCCAGGGCAGCAGCATCATGCCGCAGAAGCGCAACCCGGTGGTGCTGGAGCACCTGGTGTCGATGGCCGGCGCGAGCGCCGCCGACGCCGCCTCGGTGCTCAACAACGTCGGGGCGGCCTGGTGGGAGGACTCCAACAACGCCACCACCGACGTGCAGGTCCGGCTCTGGGACAGCAACGACCGGGCGGACCGGTTCTTCGCCCTGGTCGGCGGCTTCCTCGCCGAGCTGGAGCCGCTGCACCCGCCGACCCGGGAGGAGATCGTCGCGTCCGGGGCCACCACCACCGCGGCAGCCGACGCGTTGACCCGGCACGGGGTGCCGTTCCGGGCCGCCCACTCGGTCGTCGGCCGGCTGGTCCGCGCCGGTGCGCCGGGCACCTGGACCGCCGACGGCGTCCGGGCCGCCGCCGACGGGCTGGTCGACGGGCTCACCGACGACGCCGTGGCCGACCTGATCGCCGCCGCCGTCGACCCCGACCTGGTACTGGACCGGGCCCAGGTGGACGGGCCGGGTGCCGCCGCGGTGCGCGCCCAGGTGGCGACGCTGCGGGTCGCGTTCACCGGCGTCGCCGACCGGCTCGCCGCGACCCGCGACCGGCTGGCCCGCGCCGACGAGGCGCTGGACGCCGTGGCCGCCGAGGTGGCCGGCCGGTGAGCGCACCGATCGGGCGACCCGGTGGCCGCCGGCCCCTGCGGCCGGGCGGCACACCGTCGTGGAGACGACCGGCGGGCACGGCGGTGACGGGGCGGTGGACCAGGTGAGCGTACGGCTGGCCGGCCGGGCCGCCGCCGGCACCCGGACCGGCGAACTGCTGCTCGGCATCGACTTCGGCGGGACCAAGATGGCGGTCGGGGTGGCCGACGACACCGGTCGGCTGCTGGCCCACCGGCGGATCGCCACGCACGCCGAACAGGGTGCCCCGCAGGCGTTGGACCGGGCCCTGGAATTGGCCGCCGCACTGGTCGCCGAGGTCGGCGGGCCGCTGGTGGCGGCCGGGGTGGCCTCGCCCGGGGTGGTCCGCCCCGACGGCATCGACCTGGCCCCGAACGTGCCCGGCTGGGAGCGGCTACGCCTGGCAGACGCCGTCTCCGCCGCCCTCGGGGTGGCCCGGGTGG
The DNA here is from genome assembly GCF_016900955.1 of Micromonospora humidisoli. Classification (NCBI taxonomy): domain Bacteria; kingdom Bacillati; phylum Actinomycetota; class Actinomycetes; order Micromonosporales; family Micromonosporaceae; genus Micromonospora; species Micromonospora humidisoli. Next base: position 668,644 of record NZ_JAFEUO010000004.1, on the reverse strand, counting down.
CGGTGGACAACGACCTCAACGCCGCGGCCCTGGCCGAGCTGCGGCTCGGTGCGCTGCGCGACGCCGACCCCGGCCTGGTGGTCGGGATCGGCACCGGCGTTGCGGCGGCCGTCACCGTCGGCGGCCGGGTCCTCGCCGGGCACCGGGGCGCGGCCGGCGAGATCGGCTACGCGGTGGCCGGCGGCCCGTGGCCGGGCACCATGCTGGAGCTGGACTTCTCCGGCCGGGCCCTGGACCGGTTGGCCGACGAGCTGGGGGTGGCCGGGCAGGCGGCCGGGCTGTCCGCCGCCGCCGAGCTGCCCGGCGCGGCCCGCGACGCGCTCACCGCCCGGGTCGACGAGCTGGCCCGGCACCTGGTCACCTGCTGCCTGCTGCTCGATCCGCAGCGGGTGGTGCTGGTCGGCGGGGTGGCCGGCAGCGCGTTGATCCGGGGGCTGCTCGTCGACCGGCTGGCCGAGGTGCTTCCGCACCGCCCCGACGTGGTGCTGTCCCGGTTCGCCGACGACGCGGCGTTGCTGGGCGCGGTCACCCTTGCCCGGGAAGCGGTGCCCGCTCCCCGCTGACCTGGCGATCCGTGCGTCCGGGCCGTGAGGGGTGGACCGGTCGGACCGGGTGTCCGGCCCGCGAAGGGGGCGGGCCGGACAGCCGGTGCGGGGCGGGTCAGAACGTGGGCGGGGTGGGGCTGGTCGGCGTGAGCACGCCACCGGCCCGGGTGCGGACGGCGTGCGCCGCCGCCGCCGCGTTGCGGACCACCTTGGCGGTGTCGTGGCTGACCATGGTCCGGTTCTGCTTCACGATCCGGCCGTCGATGAGCACGGTGTCGATGTTGGCGGGGGTGGCCGAGCGGACCAGTGTCGACTCCAGGTCCCCGATGGGGGCGATGTTCAGGTCGTCCGCCCGGATCAGGACGATGTCGGCCCGCTTGCCGGGGGTGATCGAGCCGATCACGTCGGCGAGACCCAGCGCCTTCGCGCCGTTGATGGTGGCCATCTCGATCGCCTGCCGGAACACCACGGGCGGCAGCGTCTCAGTGTCCGTGCCCAGCCACGGGATGCCCAGGTTCCAGGCGACGTTCATCGACTCGAACATGTTGATCGGGGCGAGCGAGCTGGCGTCGAAGGACAACGAGACGGTGATCCCGGCGGCCAGCATCCGCAGCAGTTGCCCGTGGAAACCGCCGGCCGTGCCGAGGCGCAGTTCGGAGTGGACCGAGAAGCTGACCGGGGCGTGGGTGCGGACCATCGCCTGCCGGTCCGCCTCGTCGAACGGCAGGGCGTGGCAGAGCAGGAAGTCCGGCCCGAGGAAGCCCATCCGCTCCAGGTCGGCGGCGTGCACGGCCGTCGTCGGGCCCTGCCCGGAGTGCACCGAGACCGGCAGCTTCCGCCTCCTGACCTCGGCCATCTCGGTCAGGAAGGTGGGCAGTTGGCCGGGCCCGCGCAGGTTCACCCCGAGGTGCACCAGCCCGTCGAACGGTGACTTCTTGCCGAACCAGGTGGACGCGACCCGGTCGATGTCGGCGAAGTCGATCGGCTGGGTGGCCGGCTGGCCGTCCCGGTGGCCGTACGAGTAGCGCGCCCGGACCAGGCCGTCGGCGTGCGCGTGCAACTCCGCGTCGGCGTACTCCGGCCCGCGTACGTTGTGCGCCCAGTTGTTGACGGTGGTGATGCCGGCGCTCGCACACTCGACCAGACCGAGCAGCACGCTGTGGTAGAAGTCGTCAGGCTGGTAGGCGGCGACGGTTGCCGACTTCGCCGCGAAGTACTCGAATCCGGTGGAGACGAAGTTGCGGCCCAGCGCGCTCCACATGTGGTAGTGCGTCTCCACGAAGCCGGGCATCGCGATCATCTTCGCGGCGTTGATGACCTGGGCACCCCGGGCCCGCAGGCCCGGGCCGACCTGGACGATCCGTCCGTCGAGCACCTCGATGTCGGCCCGTGCCTGGTTGCCGATCACGGGGTCGACGGAGACCAGCGCCGCGTTCCTGATCAGGTAGTGGCCCCGCTCCGGACGCCAGCCCGGGGCGCGGCCCGGCCGGTGCGGCCCGGGGGAGGCGGCGCGGGCCGGCGTGGGGAGGGCCAGTGGCGACACGGCGGCGGCCCCGGCGGCGGCGAGCAGGGCGCGTCGGCCGAGCAGCGGCGCGGGAGCGGGCCTGCCGCATTCGTCGAAGAGTGTCGTTGTGTGGTCGTCGCCGTTCTCCGGCGTCGCAGCTGTGTCCGGGGTGTGAGGCATGCGGGCAAGCTAGGAAGACGCGATTTCCGCGAAATTTCCGACCGGCTAGTATCCGGTGAACGCGCTGGTCGCGGCCGGATGCTGGGAAGATCGCCGGTCGCCCGCTACCCGCCGACGGGCCCCGCTCGCCGACCGTCACCCCGCCGGTGCCGGCCGGCGAGGCGGTCGGGCTGGCCGACGGCCCGGCACCGCAGGGTGCCGGGCCGTGGGTCGCCGGTGCCGTCAGGGGCGGGTGAAGACCAGGGCGACGTTGTGGCCGCCGAAGCCGAACGAGTTGTTCAGCGCGGCGGGCACGTCCAGGTGGCGGACCTTGTTCGCGGCCACGTCCATGTCCAGACCGTCGTCCGGATCGTCCAGGTTGATCGTCGGCGGGATGACACCGTCGCGGATGGTCAGGATGGTGGCGATCGACTCCAACGCACCGGCCGCGCCGAGCAGGTGCCCGGTCATCGACTTGGTGGCGGTCAGCACCGGGTGGTCACCGAGCGCCCGGTGCAGCGCCTTGATCTCGGCGAGGTCGCCCACCGGGGTCGAGGTGGCGTGCGCGTTGACGTGCACGATGTCGGCCTTCGCCACGTCGGCGTCGGCGATCGCCTTGGCGATGGCCCGGATCGCCCCGGCCCCCTCGGGGTGCGGCTGGACGATGTCGTACCCGTCGGAGGTGATGCCCGCACCGGCGAGCCGGGCGTAGACGTGCGCGCCCCGGGCGGCGGCGTGATCGGCCCGCTCCAGCACCAGGATCCCGGAGCCCTCGCCGAGGACGAAGCCGTCGCGGCCCTTGTCCCACGGGCGGGAGGCCTGCTCCGGTTCGTCGTTGCGGGTCGACATGGCCCGCATGGAGCTGAACCCGGCGATCGGCAGCGGGTGGATGACCGCCTCGGTGCCGCCGGCCACCACCACGTCGGCCCGGCCGGAGCGGATCATGTCCAGGCCGAGCGCGATCGCCTCCGCACCCGTCGCGCAGGCGCTCGCCACGGAGTGCACCCCGGCCTGTGCGCCCAGCTCCAACCCCACCCAGGCGGCGGGACCGTTGGGCATCAGCATCGGGATGGTGTGCGGGGAGACCCGGCGCGGGCCGGACGCCTCCAGGATGTCGTCCTGCGCGAGCAGGGTCAGGGCACCGCCGATGCCCGAGCCCACGCTGGCACCCAACCGTTCCGGGTCCAGCCCCGAGTCGGCGAGCCCGGAGTCTGCCCAGGCCTGCTGCGCCGCGATCAGCGCGATCGCCTCCGAACGGTCCAGCCGGCGCAGCTTCACCCGGTCCAGCACCTCGGTCGGCTCCACCGCCAGCTGGGCGGCGATCCGGACCGGGAGCTGGCCGGCCCACTCCTGGGTGAGCGAACTCACCCCGGAGCGGCCGGCGAGCATGGCGTCCCAGGTCGACGCGACGTCCCCGCCCAGCGGGGTGGTCGCGCCGAGCCCGGTGACGACGACGTCGACGCGACTCATCTCAGGACTGCGCCTCGATGAAGCTGACGGCGTCCCCGACGGTCTTCAGGTTCTGCACCTCGTTGTCCGGGATCTTGACGCCGAACTTCTCCTCGGCGGCGACCACGACCTCCACCATGGAGAGGGAGTCGACGTCGAGGTCGTCGGTGAAGGACTTCCCCTCGGCCACGTCGTCCGGGTTCACCCCGGCGACCTCTTCGAGGATCTCGGCGAGGCCGGAGGTGATCTCGTCACGGGTCATTACGGTGGGTTCCTCTCATCGGGGTTTTGTTCTCCGCCGGATGGCGGCGCGCCGCGGTCGCCGACCGCGTCGGGTCTTCAGGGGCAGCGGACGACCTGACCGGCGTAGGTCAGCCCGCCGCCGAAGCCGAACAGCAGCACCGGCGCGCCCGAGGGCACCTCCCGCCGCTCGACCAGCTTGGACAGGGCCAGCGGCACGCTCGCCGCCGAGGTGTTGCCGGACTCGACGATGTCCTTGGCGATGATCGCCTGCGGGATGTTCAGCCGCTTGGCGATGCCGTCGATGATCCGCGAGTTGGCCTGGTGCGGCACGAACGCGGCCAGCTCGGACGGGTCGACGCCGGCCTTCTCGCACGCCTGGAGCGCCAGCGGGGCCAGCGCGGTGGTGGCCCAGCGGAACACCGACTGCCCCTCCTGCGCGATGTACGGCCGCCAGCCCTCGATGCGTACCGCGTCGCTCTTGTCCGGCGCGGAGCCCCACACCACCGGACCGATCCCGCTCGGCTCGTCGCCGGTGGTGGCGGTGACCACCGCCGCGCCCGCGCCGTCGGCGAAGATGATGCAGGTCGAACGGTCGGTCCAGTCGGTGAAGTCGGAGAGCTTCTCGGCCCCGATGACCAGCGCGTTGCGGGACGCGCCGGCGCGGATCGCGTGGTCGACGGTGCCCAGCGCGTACGCGAAGCCGGAGCAGGCGGTGTTCAGGTCGAACGCGCCGGGGGCGGTGATGCCCAGCTTGGCGGCGACCCGGCAGGCCACGTTCGGGCTGCGGTCGATCGAGGTGCAGGTGGCGACGACGACCAGGTCGATGTCGGCGGCGGTGAGGCCCGAGTTGGCCAGCGCCTTGTCGGCGGCGGCGGTGGCCATGTCGGCGACCGTCTCGCCGTCGGCGATGCGCCGGCTGACGATGCCGACCCGGTCCCTGATCCACTCGTCGTTGGTGTCGACGAACTGGGCGATGTCGTTGTTGGTCACCACCCGGGAGGGCTGGTAGTGCCCGAGGGCGACGATCCGACTGCCGCTCATGCCTGGCCTCCGATGCGGGCGATGGGTTGGCCCGGCGCGACCGGGTCGGCGGGGTGGGCGAGCCACTCGGTGAGCGGGCCGCTGTCGTGGGCGGTGACCTCGACCGGCCCCTGCCGGGTGGTCACCTGGCCGAGCACCTGGCCGGCGCTCAGCCCGGTGCCCTCGGCGAGTCCCTCGGCCGGTGCGAAGGTGCCGACGGCGGGGGCGACGACCACCCGGGCGCGGGGGGCCGGGCGGTGACCGGGCGGGCCGCTGTGCCGGGCGATCAGGTCCCGGGCGGCGGGCAGGTCGGCGGGGGTGTTCAGGGTGACGATCTCGGGCACCCCGGTGGCCTTGAGCTCCCGCTTGACCAGCCCGGCGAGGGTGCCGGCCGGGGGCAGTTCGAGCACGCCGGTGACCCCCAGGTCGGCCAGCGTCCGCATGCACAGGTCCCAGCGCACCGGCGCGGTGACCTGCCGGACCAGCCGGTGCACCAGCTCCCGGCCGTGCGCGACGGGAGTGCCGTCGAGGTCGGAGAGCAGGAGCCGGGCCGGGCTCGACGGGGTGATCCCGGCGGCGACGGCGGCCAGCGCCTGCTCGGCGGGGCCCATGTACGGGGTGTGGAACGCCCCGGCGACCTTGAGCCGGACGATCCGGGCCCTGGCCGGGGGTTCGGCGGCGAGCTTGTCCAGGGCGTCGAGCGTGCCGGCGGCGACCACCTGCCCGCCGCCGTTGCGGTTGGCTGGATGCAGGCCGTGGGTGGCCAGGGCGGCGAGCACCTCGTCGGGGTCGCCGCCGAGCACGGCGGCCATCCCGGTCGGTGCCAGGGCGCAGGCGGCGGCCATCTCCCGGCCGCGCACCCCGGCGAGGGTGACCGCGGTCTCGGCGGAGAACACCCCGGCCAGCGCGGCGGCGGCCAGCTCGCCGACGCTGTGCCCGGCGACCAGGTTCACGTCGTGCAGGGGGAGCTGCTCGGCCGCGACCAACGCCGAGGCCACCAGCAGCGGCTGGGTGCGGGCGGTGTCCACGATCTCGTCGGCGTCGGCCTCGGTGCCGAGGTGGACCAGGTCGACCCCGGCCGACACCGACCACCAGCGCAGCCGTGACTCGACGCCACGCAGGGCGAGCCAGGGCGTCAGGAAGCCGGGCTTCTGGGAACCCTGGCCGGGAGAGAGGACGGCGAGCACGTCTATGACTCTTCCCGATACTCCGGGGTAAGCGCTGTGCGGGCTGACACCAAACCGCACTAGAACTCTTGGAGGGTTCCTACAAAATCGGCAGAGATCGTCACCTGACGGCCCTGCTCACCGGTCACCCGGTGTCATTTCTGGTTCGGACCGGGTGCGCCCGCCGGGACGATCGGGTCCAGCCGGCCGACCGTCAGCGCCACCTGGAGTGCGAACGCGTCCCGGGGGGTCAGTGGGGAGAACCCGGTGACCTCGGCGATCCGGCGCAGTCGGTAACGCACCGTGTTGGGATGGACGAAAAGGGCACGGGCCGCGCTCTCCAACGTCCCGCCGGCGGCGAAGAAGGCGTCCAACGTCTCCAGCAGTTCCCCGCCGGCACGCACCAGGGCGGCGTACACGTCGTGGCGCAGCCGGCGGCGGGCCTCGGCGTCACCGGCGAGGGCCCGCTCGGGCAGCAGGTCGGCCGCCGGAACCGGCCGGGGCGCGGTGGGCCAGGCCGGCGCCGCCCGGTAGCCGGCCAGCGCGGCCCGCGCCGAGTCCGTCGCCTCGTCCAGACTGGGTACGGCGGGACCGACCACCACCGGGCCGTCGCCGAATCCGGGGAGCAGCTTCTCGGTGGCGGCCATCGGGTCGGCCGCGCCACCGAGCACGATGACCAGCCGGTCGCCGTGCACGCCGCCGATCACCTCCACCCCGATCCGGCGGGCGTACCGGTAGACGGTGTGCAGCACGGCGGACACCTCCCCGCCGGGGGACCGGCCCACCGCCACCGCCACCGGTGGGGCGTCCGCCCAGCCCAGGGCGGCGGCCCGGCTGGCCAGCACGTCGGGGGAGTCCCCGCGCAGCAGGGCGTCGACCAGCAGCGCCTGCAACCGGGCGTCCCAGGAGCCCCGGGACTCGGCGGCACGGGCGTACACCCGGGCGGCGGCGAAGGCGATCTCCCGGGAGAACCGCAGCACCGCCTCGCGCAGCTGCTGCTCCTCGCCGGGCGCGGCCAGGTGCGACACCTGCTCCTCGACCACGTCGATGGTCACCTTGATCAGCGCGACCGTCTGCTGAAGGCTGATCGAGCGGGCCAGGGCCAGCGGCGCGGTGGCGAAGACCTCGTCGGAGACCTCCTGGGTGCTGTCGGTGGTGCCGCCGCCGGAACCCAGCCACTCGACCAGCGACCGGGCGCCGGCCTGCGCCACCAGCATCACCCAGGAACGCTGCTCGGCCGGCAGCTCGCGGAACCAGGGCAGGCTCTCGTCCATCCGCACCACGCTGGCCGTGGCCAGCGCCCCCGCCGCCCGCTCGATCCGGCGCAGGGTGGCCGTCAGTTCCATCCCGTCCGGCTCGTTCACCGCTCCAGCGTGACATGCCGTGAGCAGGGACTCGACGTCGGCTCCGGGGCGGCCCGCCGGGTGACGGGCCGCCGGGCGTCGAGGCGCAGGTCGGCGGTGGGGCGGTCAGCTGGTGACGGTGACGTGCACCACCCAGCGCACCTGCGGGGACGGGCAGGGGGTCGGCGCGTGCCGGCAGAGGTTGTCGGTGATGGTGGAGACGTCGACCTGGCCGGGTGCGGTCGCCACGTAGCGGGCGATCAGCGGTTGGCCGCTCGGGTAGCCGCCGGTCACCTCGCCGGGCACGACGACCCCGGCGGGGGTGAGCGTCGGGGGCAGGTAGTTGCTGGGCAGGCTCACCACGAGCGTGTCACCGACGCGCAGCGTGAGGTCACGCTGGTTGTCAGGAGCGGAGACGACGACGGTCTGCCCGGCGTCGGTCGGTGGCAGCGCGATGACCGCGACGTGCAGCGCCCACAGCACGGTCGGCAGGGTGCACGGCGGGGTGGTGTGCTGGCAGGCGTGGTCGGTGCGGGTGGTCAGCTCGGCGGTGCCCGGGGACACGGCCCGCAGCGTCGCCACGAGCGGCTGCCCGGTCGGGAAGCCGCCGCTGGTCGACACCGGGGTCAGCGCGTTCCCGGTGGTGCTGACCGGCAGGTAGTCGGCCGCCAGGGTCACGCCCAGCGTCTGCCCGACGTACAGGGTGACGGTGCGCTGGTTGTCGGCCTCGCGGACGGTGACGTCGGCCCCGGCCGGCGGGCTGGCGGTGGTCGGCGGGACGGCGTCGTTGGTGCAGCTCGGGGTGGGTGCGGTGGTGGGGCCGGCGAGCTGGACGCCGAAGGTGGTCGACGCGCCAGGTGTCAGCACCCCGTTGTACGGCGCGTTGGTCGCGGTCGCGGTGCCGCCCGCCGCGCTGACCGAGGTGTTCCAGGACGACACGATCCGTTGGCCGTCGGTGAGCGGCCAGGTGACCGCCCACCGGGTGGCGGTCGCCGACGCGGTGTTGGCGACGGTGAAGGTGACGATCTGGCCGCCGCTGGCGCCGCTGCCCCAGCGCGAGTCGACCCGGACCGTGGCGGTGCAGCCGCCGGCCGGGGTGGCCGTGGCGGGTGCGCCACCGGCGACCGTGGTCATGCCGAGGGCGGCGACGGTGGTGGCGGCGAGGATGCCGCCGGCCGTCAGGACGGACCGCCTGGAAGCGATCATGATGATTCCTCCGATCCCCGTCGGAGCTCCTGCCGGGGCGGCGTCGGGCCGGCCGCCGGCCGGGAAGCCCATGGTGCCGTCCGCACCCTACGACCATCCGGTGGCCGCCGTCAATATAGACATAGATCTATGTTATGGTGGTGGCGCGGGCAGCCCCAGCTCCTGCGCCAGGATCGCCGCCTGCACCCGGCTGCGCAGCGCCAACTTCGCCAGCACCCGGCTCACGTGGGTCTTCGCGGTGCTCTCCGCCACCGCCAGCCGGTCGGCGATCTCCCGGTTGGACAGGCCGATGCCCAGGCAGGCCAGCACGTCACGCTCCCGGGGGGTCAGCCCGGCCACGGCGGCGCGGTCCGCCGCGTCGACGCCCGGCGCGGTCGCCGCGAACGCCGCGATCAGCCGCCGGGTCACCGTCGGGGCGATCACCCCCTCGCCCCGGGCCACCGTCCGGACCGCCGCCACCAGACCGGCCGCATCGGTGTCCTTGAGCAGGAAACCGGCCGCCCCGGCACGCAGCGCGCCGAAGACGTACTCGTCCAGGTCGAAGGTGGTCAGTACCAGCACCTCGGCGGTGCCGGCGGCGACGATCTCCCGGGTCGCCGACACCCCGTCCAGCCGGGGCATCCGGATGTCCAGCACCGCCACGTCGGGACGCAGCTCCCGGCAGAGCCGCACCGCCGCCTCCCCGTCGGCCGCCTCGCCCACCACCTCGATCTCCGGCGCGCCGGCCAGGATCAGCACCAGACCGGCCCGGACCGCCGCCTGGTCGTCGGCCAGCACGACCCGGACCGGGGCAGTCACGGCTGCTCCCCGGCCGGCAGCGTCGCCCGCACCCGCCAGCAGCCGTCCCGGGGGCCGGCGGTGAACTCGCCGTCGAGCAGGGCGGCCCGCTCCCGCATCCCGATCAGGCCCGCACCCCCGGCCGGCAGCCCCGCGCCGGTGCCGGGCCCGCCGGAGCGGACCGGATTCTCCACCGTCACCGTCACCTCCGTCGGCAGGTACGCCACGGTCAGCTCCGCCGTACCCGTGCCGTGGCGCAACGCGTTGGTCAACGACTCCTGCACGATCCGGTACGCCGCCAGGTCGACCCCGACCGGCAGCGCCCGGGGCCGCCCCCGCACCGTCGAGCGGACCCGCAGGCCGGCGTCGGCCATCCGGGCCAGCAGCCGGTCCAACTCGTCCAGCCGGACCCGGGTGGCCTCCTGCACCGGGTCCACGGACGGCTCCCGCAGCAGCCCGACGAGTTGCCGCATCTCGGCCATGCCCTGCACGCTGCTGTCCCGGATCACCCGCAGCGCCGCGTCGATGCGGGGCCTGTCCAGCCCGGGGGCGGCGAGTACGGCGGTGGCGTGCAGGGCCACCGCGCTGAGCTGGTTCGCCACCACGTCGTGCAACTCCCGCGCCATCCGGGCCCGTTCGGCCAGCACCGCCTGCCGCCGGTCCAGCTCGACCAGCCGGGCGGTCTGCTCGGCGCGGGCCCGCTCGGTCGCCGCCTGGTCCCGGTACTGCCGCACGCTGACCCCGGTGACCACCGGCAACACCCCGAGCAGCGCGAACGGCATCCCGACGGCGGCACCCCGCCAGCCCCAGCAGAGCAGGCCCAGCACCACGCCGCCGACGCTGAGCCCGACGGTGACCCGCAGCAGCCAGCGCCACCACCGGGGCGGGCCGTACACGCACGTGTCGTACAACACCTGGGTGAAGATCACCGTGACGCCCACCGACACGCCGAGCGCGGCGTCGGCGAGCACCGCCACCGTGCCCACCGCCAGGCCGGTCCGGGTGGCCACCCGCCGCAGCCCGACCGCCACGCTCACCGCCAGCAGCGGCAGCAGGAAGGACACCCGTGGCACGTCCGGCGCCCAGGGGAACTGGGGTTGCAGGCCGACGCCGTAGGCCGCCAGGCCGCCGACCAGGGACACCCCGGCCAGGGCCAGGTCGCGTCCCGGCCGGCCGGAGCCGACCCAGCCCGGCACCCGCATGGTCCCGATCCCACCACATCCCGGGTCGGCACCCCTCCCACCTGCGGAGGAGGCCGCCCGGTCGGCCGTCCGCCGAAGGGGGTACGCCGGGCCGCCGCTCCGCCGAAGGAGGGACCCGCAACTCGTCCCCGCCGGTGAGGTGACCACCTCCCCGCCCCGGCACGCTGGACCGGGACGGGGAGGTGGACATGCTGCTGGCGGTCATCGTCGGGTGTGAGATCGGGTTCTGGGTGCTGCTCGTGGCCGGGCTGGTCGCCCGCTACCCGCTGCGCCGGCCCCGGCTGGGGGCGGCGCTGCTGGTCTGCGTACCCCTGGTCGACCTGGTGCTGCTGGGCGCGGCGGCGGTGGACCTGCGCCGGGGGGCGACCGCGGACGCCACCCACGGGCTGGCCGCCGTCTACCTCGGGTTCTCGGTGGCGTTCGGGCACTCCCTGGTCCGCTGGGCCGACCAGCGCTTCGCGCACCGTTTCGCGGGCGGCCCGCCGCCGGTGAAACCACCCAGGTACGGCTGGGCGCGGGCCCGCCACGAGTGGCGGGAGTGGGGTAAGGCACTGCTCGGCTGGGCGGTCGCCTGCGCCCTGCTGGCCGCCGCGATCGTCGTCGTCGGGGACGCCGAACGCACCCGGGAGCTGGCCGGCTGGATCCGCAACCTCACCGTCGGACTGCTGATCTGGCTGGTCGCGTTCCCGGTCTGGGAGACGATCTTCCCGCGTCGCCCGAGGTCCTGACACCGGGGGTACGCGCTGCACGGCGCGTCGGTGCCGGCCAGTACGGTGGCACTGCCGCGCCGGGGTGTCGTCCCGGCGGGCGACGCGAGTGTGAGGAGACCTGGATGGCGCACGGCGAGGCCGACCACGGCTGCGCCCAGGGCGAGCCCTGCCGACCGGGCCACCCCGACCAGCCGCCGGCGGGCCGACCGCACCGCCGGATGGTCACGGAGCAGGTCTGCCGGGCGGCCGAACGGGTCGACGACGAGCTGATCCTGCCCCGCCAGCGCGGCACCGAGACCGTCGACGGCGCGGCGTGCCGACCGGCGGCGGAGCCCGGCCCGACCGGTCAACCGGACACCTCGGCCGGAGCCTGCCGCAGCGACCTGGCCGGGTGGGCCGGCGCGCACCGGCACGGCCCGGTCCGCCCCGGCCGGCGTCGGCAGCGGGTCCAACGCCCGCCACACCGCTGGTGCTGATCACCCGGCGGCCCGTCGGCCGTTAGCGTGGTGACGTGCAGGCGATCGCGATCGACGGGTGGGGTACGGCCGACCGGCTGACCCCACGGGAACTGCCCGACCCCCCGGTGGGGCCGGACACGGTGCTGGTGCGGGTCCGCGCCGCCGGGGTGAACCCGGTCGACGCGAAGGTCCGCGCCGGGCAACTCGCCGGGGCGATCCCCGCGCACTTCCCCCTGGTCCCCGGCTGGGACGCGGCGGGCGTGGTGGTGGCGGCCGGTCCGGCGGTCACCGGGTTCGCCGTCGGCGACGAGGTGATCGGGTACGTCCGCCGCGACCACCTCCAGTACGGCACCTACGCCGAACTGGTCCCCGCCCCGCAACGCTGCCTGGCGATCAGGCCGGCGCGGGCGTCCTGGGCCGAGGCGGCCGGCCTGCCACTGGCCGGGCTGACCGCCTACCAGGCGTTGCGGCGGGCCGGCACCGGCGCGGGGGACACCGTGCTGGTGCACGGCGCGTCGGGCGGGGTGGGGCATCTCGCGGTGCAGGTGGCGCGGGCGCTGGGGGCGACCCGGGTGATCGGCACGGCGGGCCCGGCCAACCACGACTTCGTCAGGTCGTTGGGCGCCGAACCGGTCGCCCACGGCGACGGCTTGGCCGACCGGATCCGCACGCTCGCGCCCGACGGGGTGGACGTGGTGCTCGACCTGTTCGGCGGTGCGGCGCTGGACGCGTCCGCGGTGCTGCTGTCCAGCCCGGCCCGGCTGGTCTCCGTCGCCGATCCGGAACACGTCACCCGGCTCGGCGGCAGCTACCTGTTCGTGCAGCCGTCCTCGGCGGACCTGGGGCTGCTGGCCGCGCTCGTCGACGCGGGCCGGCTCACCGTCCACATCGAACGGGTGCTCCCGCTGGCGCAGGCCGCGGACGCGCACCGGCTGGTCGAGGCCGGGCACGTCCGGGGCAAGGTGGTGCTGGCGGTGTGGTCGGCGGCGGGTACGGCGGCCGACCGGCCGACCTGACCGGCACCGGGCGCGGTGCACCCGGCGGGCCGGCGAGGCTGTCGGGCCCGGTGGCCTCGCCGGGCCCGGTGGCGGTCGGCCGGCCCGTGCTCGTGGTCGGCCGGTGGTCGCCGGCCGGCCGGTGGTCAGCGGGTGCGGCGGCGGACCAGCAGGGCGATGCCCGCCAGGCCGAGCGTGATCACCAGCATCACGCCCACGTTGAGCAGCAGCAACCGCTGGAGTTCGGCGATCGCGTCGTCGATGTCCCGGCCCGGGTTGAGGGCGTCGTCGGCAAGGGCCCGCTCGCCGCCACCCACGCCGCCGCTGACCGTGTCGAACTGCCGCTCCAGCGGCACCCCGGCGGCGCGCAGCGTCTCGGACATGGTGAGCCGGCCGAGGAACCAGCCGGCGGTGGTCTTGTGCTGGTCGGGCTGCTTGGCCGGTCGGAAGGCCCGCGGGCCGCCCTTGGCCAGCGGATAGAGGTCGAACGTCTGCTTGGGGGTGTCCCCGGCGAGCACCACGATGGTGTACTTCGGACCGAGGTCGGCGGCCTTGGGCCCCTTGGCCTCACCGGTGCGGCCGAACCAGCTGACCTGGTCGATGACCGCGACCACGTGGGTCGGGGCGGTGTCGGTGCGCAGACGCAGCGGTTCGGTCAGCCCGACCCCGGTGATGTCCACTCCGGCGGGTGGCGTCTTCGGCGCCGCCCGCTGTGCTCCGGCCGCCTGCGCGGCCGGCCCGGTGCCGAGCAGCACCACCGCCGCCACGCCCACGGCGACCGCTGCCAGCAGCCGCCTCACCCTGTCGACCATCGCCGCCTCCTCGCCCCGTTCGATGGATGGCTGTGCTGCGGGTCACGCGCGGGTCGGTCGGCATCGGCGCGTGACCGGGCAGCGCCGGCCACACCGCACAGACTTCCTGGAACATCGCTCGGATGCAGCTCTGGGAACAATATGTGGAACTATCTGCGATCCTGGAACGACCAATGCTCAGCCGCGTGATCAGCGGGCGGATCGTACCTTTGCGGAGGACTTCATGGGGGGCAGGGTCCCACGGCTGGTGCGGGCGGTGCCAGTGCTGGTCGGCGTGGCGCTCGGCGTGGCGTTGTTACCGGCGTCGCCGGCGCTGGCACACAACTCGCTGACCGGGAGCAATCCGGCCAACGGGGCCAAGGTCGCCGCCGCGCCGGCCGCCGTCGAGCTGCGTTTCCTGGCCAAACTCGATCCGGGCAGGACGAAGATCACAGTGACCGGGCCGGACAACGTCCCGGCCGCCGGTGGCGAGCCGACCTTCTCCGGCAGCCGGGTCAGGGTGCCGTTCGCCCCGGGCGCGGCCGGTCTCTATATCGTCGACTATCAATTGCCTTCCAGTGACGGGCACCCGGTCAAGGGGGAGGTGCGGTTCACCCTCACCACCGGCACTGCCGCCGCGCCCCCGTCGCCGTCGGTCACCCCGTCGGCCAGCCCCACCCCGTCACCGACGCCGAGCAGCGCGGCACCCGCCTCCCCGTCGACCACCCCGGTCGCCGCCGCCGGCACCGACGACGCCGGCCGGGGCTGGCTCTGGGCGGCCGGTGGCCTGGTGCTGCTCGCCGCGCTCGCCGCCGGGCTGTTCCTGCGCCGCCGCCGGGCCAGCCGGACCTGACCGGACACCGAAGCGGGGCCCACCGGTCACCGGTGGGCCCCGCTTCGGTGTCGTGGCGGCTAGACCAGGCGGAGCCGGGCGGCGCGCAGCCGGGCCAGGGTGCGCTCCCGACCGAGCACCTCAAGCGACTCGAACAGCGGCAGCCCGACGGTACGGCCGGTGACCGCCACCCGGACCGGGGCCTGCGCCTTGCCCAGCTTGAGACCGCGTTCCGCGCCGACCGCCTCCAGCGTCGACTTCAGCGACTCCGCGTCCCAGGACTCCAGTGCCGTGTAGCCGGCGACGGCCGCGTCGAGCAGCTCGGCCGCCCCCTCCTTCATCGCCTTGGCCCAGGCCGCCTCGTCGATCAGCGGGTCGGCGAGGAAGAGGAAGTCGACGTTGGGCACGATCTCGCTGAGCACCGCGATCCGGGTCTGCGCCAGCGGCGCCACCGCGGCGAACGCGTCGGCGTCGAACTCCTCCGGCTGCCACGGTGGCGGCGCGATGGTGCCGGTGCCGGTCAGCCACGGCCGGCAGGCGGCCACGAACTCGTCGACCGGCAGCGCGCGGATGTACTCGCCGTTGAACGCGCGCAGCTTCTTCTCGTCGAAGAAGGCGGGGGAGGGGTTGACCTCGGTCAACCGGAACTCCTCCTCGATCACCGACCAGGGCACGATCTCCCGGTCGCCCGAGGGCGCCCAGCCGAGCAGCATCAGGTAGTTGCGCATCGCGGCGGCGAGGTAACCCTCGTCCCGGTACGCCTCCAGGGCCACCTTGTCGCGGCGCTTGGAGAGCTTCTGCCGCTTCTCGTTGACCACCACCGGCACGTGCGCCCAGACCGGCGGCTTGACCCCGAGCGCGTCCCAGAGGAGCTGCTGCTTCGGGGTGTTCGGCAGGTGCTCCTCGGCCCGGATCACGTGGGTGATCCCCATCGTCAGGTCGTCCACGACGTTGGCGAGCAGGAACACCGGGGAGCCGTCGCCCCGGGCGATGACGAAGTCCTCGATCAGCTTGTTCTCGAACGTCGGCTCGCCCCGGATCAGGTCGACCACCACGGTCGTGCCCTCGTCGGGGGTACGGAAGCGCAGCGCCCGACCCTCGCCCGGGGGCAGGCCCCGGTCCCGGCAGAAGCCGTCGTAGCCCTGGTACTGCGAGCCGGTACGGGCCTGCACCGCCTCCCGGGTGCAGTCGCAGTAGTAGGCCCGGCCGGCGTCGTACAGCCGCCCGGCGGCGGCCCGGTGCTCACCGGCGTACGCCGACTGGAAGTAGGGGCCCTCGTAGGTGTCGCGGGCGATGCCGATCCACTCCAGCGCGGACAGGATGCCCTCGGTCCACTCGGGCTTGTTGCGGGCGGCGTCGGTGTCCTCGACGCGCAGCACGAACACCCCACCCTGCTGCTTGGCGAAGATCCAGTTCTGCAGCGCCGAGCGGGCGCCGCCGACGTGGAACATACCGGTCGGGGAGGGGGCGAAGCGCACACGTACCGTCACGCCGTCCAGCCTACGGCCGGCCGCGACCGGGTTTCGCCAGGGGGCCGGGACGCCACCGCCGGGCGTTGTCGACCCTTGGACGGCGACGGCGACGGCGACGACGACGACGGCGGCCCGACCCGCCCGGCCGGGTCGCCGCCGGGGGTCAGCGCACTCCCCGGATCTTGAGGACCAGGGCGCTGCCGAGCAGGGTCACCACGGCGGTCACCGCGTACAGCGTCGGGTAGCCGCCCAGGTGGACCACGATCGGGGCGGAGAGCGCCGGGCCGAGCACCTGGGGTGCCGAGTTCGCGATGTTGATCACCCCGAGGTCCTTGGCCCGGTCGGTGGCGCGCGGCAGCACCTCGGTGATCAGCGCCGCGTCGACCGACAGGTAGACGCCGTAGCCGGCACCGAGCAGCACGGCCGCGACCAGCGCCATCGGCCAGGTCGGCGCGACCGCCAGCAGCAGCGCGGCCACCGCCATCACCACCCCGGACACGATCACGTAGACCTTGCGCCGGCCGGACCGGTCGGACAGCATCCCGGCGACCACGGCGGTGAGCATCATGCCGAGGGTGTAGAGCAGGATCAGCACCAGCAGCCCGCCCTCGGGGTCGGGGTAGCGCACCCCGTCGGTGAGGAAGTACAACAGGTAGAGGGTGCCCAGGGCGTTGCCGATCTGCACCAGGAACCGGGTGATCCAGGCCCAGGCGAAGTCCGGGTGCCGGCGCGGGTCGATCCACATCGAGGCGACCAGCGCGCGCAGCCGCAGCGGCGGGCGGTGCTGCCGGGGCAGCGGGTCGTCGGGGGTGAGGAACGCGAACGGCAGCGACAGCAGCAGCACCGCCAACGCCATCGCGGTGTAGCCGGGCACGGTGCCGCTGACCAGGGCGGTGACCAGTACCGCGCCGAGCACCAGGCCGAGCGCCTGTGGGATGCCCACCCAGCCGGAGACGCCACCGCGCTGCACCACCGGCACCCGGTCGGGGATGCCGGCGGTGAGGCTGGCCAGCATCGCGTTGAAGCAGACCTGGGCGGCCACCCAGCCCAGCGCCACCCCGGCGATGGTCTGCTGCCGGGCCAGCAGCACCAGCGCCAGCGCGCCGAGCACCGCGCCGCCGGCCGTCCAGACGTGCCGGCGGCCGAACTCCCGTCCGCCGACGCGCAGGCAGGTGCGGTCCGACAGCGCCCCGGCGAGCGGGTTGGCCAGCACCGCCGCGAGCGCGCCCAACCCGGTGACGACGGCCAGCATCGCCTCCTTGTCGGCCGGGGCGATCCGCTCCACCTGCTGGGGCAGCAGCACCTGGATCGGGGTGAAGAAGGCCATCCACACGCCGAGGTTGGCCGCGAAGATCAACGCGATCCAGCTGCGCCGGACCGGGACGACCGGGTCGGCGAGCGCCGCCGGTAGCGAGGCCGGCGTCGGGTCGACGGTGGTCACCCCCGGCCGACCTGGGACCGGTACCAGGCGTACGAGGACTTGGGCGTGCGGGTGCCGGTGGCGAAGTCGACGTGCACCAGGCCGAAGCGCTTGGTGAAGCCCTCGGCCCACTCCCAGTTGTCCAGCAGCGACCAGACGAAGTACCCGGTCACGTCGACGCCCTCGTCGATGGCGGCCCGCAGGGCGCGCAGGTGCCCGTCGAGGTAGGCGATCCGGTCCGGGTCGGGCACCAGACCGTCGGCGTCCGGGACGTCGTCGTAGGCGCAGCCGCCCTCGGTGATCTGGATCGGCGGCAGCGCGTCGCCGTACCTGTCGCGCAGGCCGACGAGCAGGGTACGCAGCCCGTCGGGCACCACCGGCCAGTCGAACGCGGTCAGCGGGTAGCCCTCCAGCGGGACCAGCTCGAACGGCAGCGGGGAGCCCTCCTCGGGGGCGCGTACCCCGGTCGGGTTGTAGTAGTTGACGCCGAGCACGTCCAGCGGCGCGGCGATCACCGCGAGGTCGCCGTCGCGGACCACGCCCGGGTCGAAACCGTCGGGGTAGCCCCGGCCCAGCAGCGGGTCGGTGAACAGGTGGTTGTGCAGGGCGTCGTACGCCGCCGCGGCGGCCCGGTCGGCGTCGGTGTCGCCGTGGCGGATGACAGGCGAGTAGTTGTTGGCGATGGCCACCGGCGCGGTGCTGTGCGCGCGCAGCGCGGCGACGGCCAGCCCGTGCCCGAGCAGTTGGTGGTGGGCGGCGGGGAAGGAGTCGAACAGCAGGGTCTGGCCGGGGGCGTGCTCGCCGGTGCCGTGGCCGAGGCTCAGGTGGATGAACGGTTCGTTGAGGGTGATCCAGAGCTTCACCCGGTCGCCGAGGCGGGCGGCGGTCACGTCGGCGTACTCGGCGAAGTGGGCGGCGGTGTCCCGGTTGAGCCAGCCGCCGGCGTCCTGGAGGGGCTGTGGCAGGTCCCAGTGGAACAGGGTGGCGACCGGGTCGATGCCGGCGGCCAGCAGGTCGTCCACGAGCCGGTCGTAGAAGTCCAGGCCGGCGGCGTTGACCGGGCCGGTGCCGCCGGGGCGCACCCGGGGCCAGGCGATCGAGAACCGGTACGCCGAGACCCCGAGCCCGGCCAGCAGCGCGACGTCCTCCCGGTGCCGGTGGTAGTGGTCGCAGGCCACGTCGCCGGTGCTGCCGTCGATGATCCGGCCGGGGGTGTGCGCGAAGGTGTCCCAGATGGACGGTCCCCGGCCGTCGGCGTCGGCGCCCCCCTCGATCTGGTACGCCGAGGTGGACACCCCCCAACGGAAACCGGCGGGGAAACCGGGGATCGGTGCGGTCGTCATCCACCCTCCCAGAACGCGAAACGTGTTCGCACTCTAGGGCGCGAAGTCCGCGAGCGCCATAGGTGCGAGGCAATGCGGGCGCAAGGGCTGTCGGCGTGTCTTTTTCCGAACACGTCCCAGTAAGTCCGATTTAACGCATAGAGTGCGGAATATCGCGGATGTCCTCAGTGGGGGAAGAACAGAATGATCCTCGTCGAACGCAGTGCGCACGTGATGGCGCCGGTGGAAGCGGTCTGGGAAGTCGTCCAGCGGGCCGAGCAGTTGCCCGCCTGGCTGGCCGGGGTCCGGGCCGCCGAGGTCCTTTCGGGGGAGGGCTTCGGTCGCCGACAACTCGTCCAGGCCGGGCGCGGCTCGGCGCACGAGGCCGAGGTGATCGCCTACCAGGAACCCACCCTGATCGGCTGGCGGGAACGCGCCCGGGGGGCCGGGGCCCGCGCCGAGGCGCGTACCGAGATCTACGTGCAGCTCACCGCCGACGAGGAGGAGGGCGGCACGATCGTCCGGCTGATCGTGGTGCGCTGGCCGGCCGGCCCGGTCAAGGGTGCCCTGCTGCGCCTCGGGCTGCGCCGGGTCGGTGCCGACCTGGAGGAGTCGCTGGCCCGGCTCACCGACCTGGCCGCCGTCGGCTGACCCGACCAGGCGACGCGAAAGGGCCCGGCGCACCGCGCCGGGCCCTGCGTCGTACCTCGGGGACTAGCTGTCCCCGCCGGTCTCGCCGACCGGGGCGGCGTTGACGTCGTCGATCGCGTACTTCTTGGCGGCCTCGGCCGGGACACCGGCCGGGACCGTGCCGCGCAGGGCGAGCTGCCGCAGCGTCGCCACCGCCACCGACTCGGCGTCGACGTGGAAGTGCCGCCGCAGCGCGTGCCGGGTGTCCGACATGCCGAAGCCGTCGGTGCCGAGCGAGGTGTAGTCGCCAGGTACCCAACGGGCGATCAGGTCCGGTACCGCGCGCATCCAGTCGCTGACCGCGACCTTCGGCCCGTCGGCGTCGGCCAGCTTCTGCGCGATGTACGGCACCCGCTGCTCCGCGCCCGGGTTGAGCAGGTTGTGCTCCTCGCAGAGCACCGCGTCCCGGCGCAGCTCCGTCCAGGAGGTCACCGACCAGACGTCGGCGGCCACCCCCCAGTCCTGGGCGAGCAGCTGCTGCGCCTTGAGCGCCCACTGCATGCCGGTGCCGGAGGCGAGGATGTTGGCCTTCGGGCCGTCGACCTGCGGGGCCGGCGCGTAGCGGTAGATGCCCTTGAGCAGCCCGTCGACGTCCACGTCGGCCGGCTCCACCGGCTGGTGGATGGGCTCGTTGTAGATGGTGAGGTAGTAGAAGATGTTCTCCTGCTCCTCGCCGTACATCCGGTGCAGGCCGTTCTCGACGATGTGGGCCAGCTCGAAGGCGAACGCCGCGTCGTAGGCGACCACCGCCGGGTTGGTGGCGGCCAGCAGCAGCGAGTGGCCGTCCTCGTGCTGGAGACCCTCACCGTTGAGCGTGGTCCGCCCGGCCGTCGCGCCGAGGACGAAGCCCCGGGCCATCTGGTCGGCCGCCGCCCAGAAGCCGTCACCGGTGCGCTGGAACCCGAACATCGAGTAGAAGATGTACATCGGGATCATCGGCTCGTCGTGGGTGGCGTACGCGGTGCCGGCGGCGGTGAACGAGGCGACCGAGCCGGCCTCGTTGATCCCCTCGTGCAGGATCTGCCCGGTGGTCGACTCCTTGTAGGACAGGAACAGGTCCCGGTCGACCGAGGTGTACCGCTGGCCGTGCGGCGAGTAGATCTTCGCGGTCGGGAAGATCGAGTCGAGGCCGAAGGTGCGCGCCTCGTCCGGGATGATCGGCACCCAGCGCTTGCCGAACTCTTTGTCCTTCATGATGTCCTTGAGCAGGCGGACGAAGGCCATCGTGGTGGCCACCTTCTGCTTGCCCGAACCGCGCTTGACGTCGGCGAACCGCTCCGGCCCCGGGATCGCCAGCTTCTTGTGGCTGGTCCGCCGCGACGGCAGGAAACCGCCGAGCTGCTCGCGCCGCTCCCGCAGGTAGGCCAGCTCGTCGGAGGACTCGCCAGGGGTGTAGTACGGCGGCAGGTACGGGTTCTCCTCCAGCACCTTGTCCGGGATGTCCAGATAGAGGCGGTCGCGGAACAGCTTGAGGTCGTCAAGCGTCAGCTTCTTCATCTGGTGCGTGGCGTTACGGCCCTCGAAGTGCGAGCCCAGCGTCCAACCCTTGATGGTCTTGGCCAGGATGACGGTCGGCTGCCCGGTGTGCTCGGTGGCCGCCTTGTAGGCCGCGTAGAGCTTGCGGTAGTCGTGCCCGCCCCGCTTGAGGTTCCAGATCTCGTCGTCGGACAGGTGCTCGACCATCCTGCGGGTCCGCTGGTCGCGGCCGAAGAAGTGCTCCCGCACGTACGCCCCGGACTCCGCCTTGTAGGTCTGGTAGTCGCCGTCGGGGGTGGTGTTCATCAGGTTGACCAGCGCGCCGTCGGTGTCCGCGGCGAGCAGCGGGTCCCACTCCCGGCCCCAGACCACCTTGATCACGTTCCAGCCGGCGCCCCGGAAGAACGCCTCCAGCTCCTGCATCACCTTGCCGTTGCCCCGGACCGGGCCGTCCAGCCGCTGGAGGTTACAGTTGATCACGAAGGTGAGGTTGTCCAGCTCCTCGCGGGCGGCCACGCCGATCGCGCCGAGCGACTCCACCTCGTCCATCTCGCCGTCGCCGAGGAACGCCCAGACGTGCTGCTGGGAGGTGTCCTTGATGCCCCGGTGGTGCAGGTAGCGGTTGAACCGGGCCTGGTAGATCGCGTTCAGCGGGCCCAGGCCCATGGACACCGTGGGGAACTCCCAGAAGTCCGGCATCAGCCGCGGGTGCGGGTACGACGGCAGCCCGCCGCCCGGGTGCGACAGCTCCTGCCGGAACCCGTCGAGCTGGTCCTCCGAGAGCCGGCCCTCCAGGAACGCCCGCCCGTACATGCCGGGGGAGGCGTGGCCCTGGTAGAAGATGTGGTCCCCGCCGCCCGGGTGGTTCTTACCCCGGAAGAAGTGGTTGAAGCCCACCTCGTAGAGGGAGGCGGAGCTGGCGAAGGTGGAGATGTGCCCGCCGACGCCGATCTCCGGCCGCTGCGCCCGGTGCACCAGCATCGCCGCGTTCCACCTGACGTACGCCCGGATCCGTCGCTCGATGTGCTCGTCACCCGGGAACCAGGGTTCCTGCTCCGGGGCGATCGTGTTGATGTAGTCGGTGGTGGTCAGGGACGGAACCCCGACCTGCCGCTCGCGGGCCCGCTCCAGCAGGCTCAGCATGACGTACCGGGCGCGCTTGGTTCCGCGCTCGTCGATGACACCGTCGAGCGACTCGACCCATTCGCCGGTCTCTTCAGGGTCGATGTCCGGAAGCTGGCTCGGCAGACCAGCGGTGATCACCGGGCGCTTGCGTTCCGTAGCCACAGGCGTTCCCTCGGTTGTGTGTGGGATAGGTCTCTAGCGCCATCCTGCCCTCTGGTGGCACCCGGCGTCACCTGTAGCTCCCTCAGACGCGACGCTGAACACAGGTACCCGTCGGTAACTTTGCGTGGACGGCCGCGCCGTCGCCGGGGACCGCCAGCGCCCCCGGGCGGCGGCGGCAGTGCGACGCATGCGGCAGAATCCGCCCTATGCGCAGTGAGGTGATCACCGTCCGGACCGGTTCCCGTCCCACCGTCGCCGACATCACGGCCGAGGCCGAACGGTTCGTCGCCGGGCAGGGCGACGGCCTGCTGCACGTCTTCGTGCCGCACGCCACCGCCGGGGTGGCGATCATCGAGACCGGCGCCGGCTCCGACGACGACCTGCTGCGGGCCCTGGACGACCTGCTGCCCACCGACGACCGTTGGCGGCACCGGCACGGCTCGCCCGGCCACGGCCGCGACCACGTGCTGCCCGCCTTCGTCCCGCCGTACGCGACGCTGCCGGTGCTCGGCGGCCGGCTCCAACTCGGCACCTGGCAGTCGGTCTGCCTGGTCGACCCCAACGGCGACAACCCGTCGCGCCAGGTCCGCTTCTCCTTCCTCCCCGGCTGACCCGCCCCGGCCCCGGCCGACGCCCGGCCGGCCCCCAGGGCCCCGACCGGCCGCGATCAGCGCAGCCCGGTCTCCGTCTCGACCGTGTAGCGGTCCCGGTCCACCGGCCGGACGCGGGCGGTGGACGGCGGCCGGTCGTACGTCTGGTGCAGGCCGGGCACCCGGTCCTCGACCACGAACGACGCCCGGGGGTACGCCGGCGCACCCGCCCGGCTCACGTACGGCAGCACCATGAAGTCCGCACTGAGCTGCGCGGGGGTGATCGTGGTCCGGACGAAACCGCGCAGGTCGTTCTGGAACCGCAGGTGCGGGTTGGTCCGCAGCCACGGGTGCGAGCCGCTGGCCGAGTCGAAACCGTCCCCGCCCGAGGTGACCGAGGAACAGACCAGCTCGGTGCCGACCGTCCGCGCCGCCGGGTCGAGGTAGTCCAGCTTCAGGTCGGCCGCCCAGTGCGCGTGCACGTCGCCGGTGAGCACCACCGGGTTGCGGACCCCGGCGGCCACCCAGCCCCTGGTGATCCGGTCCCGGGAGGCCAGGTAGCCGTCCCAGGCGTCCATGCTGGTCAGCCGGGTCGGCCCGGGGTCACGGTCGCGGGCGGCGAAGAACACCTGCTGGGCGAGCAGGTCCCAGCGGGTGTCGGAGCGGCGGAACCCGTCCAGCAGCCACTGCTCCTGCGCCGTCCCGGTGATGGTGCGACCCGGGTCGGCCGCCGCCGGGCAGTCCCGGTAGCCGTCCCCGCACGCCTGGTCGTCCCGGTACTGCCGGGTGTCGAGCAGGTGGAAGGTGGCCAGCCGACCCCAGCGCAACCGCCGGTACAGCGCGATGTCCGGACCGCGCGGCACCGAGTACCGCCGCAACGGCATGTTCTCGTGGTACGCCTGGAAGGCGGCGGCCCGCCGGGCCAGGAAGTCCGGGTCCGGCTCCTCCGGCACCGCGCCGGCCCAGTTGTTCTCCACCTCGTGGTCGTCGAAGATCACCGCCCAGGGGGCCGCCGCGTGCGCCGCCTGCAGATCCGGATCGGTCTTGTACTGGGCGTGCCGCTGCCGGTAGTTGGCAAGCGTCCGGGTCTCCGGCCCCTCGTGCCCGCGCGGGCGGTCCGGACCATACTCCCTGGCGTACTCGTACTGATAGTCGCCGAGGTGCAGGATCAGCTCCGGCGCGCTCTCGGCCAGCCGCCGGTACGCGGTGAAGTACCCCTGCTCGTAGTGGGAGCAGGAGACGAAACCCATCGCCAGCGCGGTGGGCAGGGACGCCGGGTCGGGCGCGGTCCGGGTGCGCGCGGTGGGGGAGAGGTGCCCCTCGGCCCGGAACCGGTAGAAGTACTCCCGTCCCGGCAGCAGCCCGGTCAGCTCGACGTGCACGCTGTGCGCCGCCTCGGGCCGGGCGGTCTGCGTACCCCGCTGGACGACGTGCCGGAACAGTGCGTCGGCGGCGACCTCCCACTGCACCTCGACCGTCCGGCCGGGCATGCCGCCCAGGCCGTCCTCGGCCAACGGCTGCGGTGCCAGCCGGGTCCACAGAACCACCCCCTGGTGGTCGGGGTCACCGGAGGCCACCCCGAGGGTGAACGGCCAGACCAGCGGCCGGTGCCGGGCCGGCACCGCCGGCCGGGCGGGACGGCCGTCGGCGGCGTCGGCGGGCGTGGACCGGCCGCCGGTCGCGCCGACCGCGCCGAGCGCCGCGCCGGAGAGCAGGACGGTACGTCGGGACAGTGCCATGGGAGCCTCCCCAGGGTCCGGTGCGTTCCTGACCCCGGCAGCGTCGCGACCCACGGTGGCCGTCAGGTGACGATCGGAGACCGGCACCGTCTCCGGCAGCCGAACAGCGTCCGGCGGACCGGGTGCCCGCCGCGCCGGCCCGTCGCCCGACCAGCGGGCAGGCTGTCCACACTGCGGAAACGGGGCGGGACGGTGCCCCACGGGGACCGTCCACAGCGGGGTGCGGCCCGGCGTCGTGGCCCGGTCGGGTCGTGTCTGACTGGGCGACCGTGGCCTCCGTCGGTAATGCTGATCGCGTGACCACCCCGCAAGATCTCGACGACCGGTTCCGGGAGACCCTGGGCGCGTTGCCCGAGCCCGAGCGGCGGCGTGACCCCGGGCAACCCGTCCGGCCCGGTGCCGCGCTGACCGGGCGACAGGTGCTCGCCCTGTTCGACGCGCAGGTGACCAGCCGCCAGCTCGACCTGGCCGCGCGGTGGCTGCGCAGCTTCGACGAGGGCTTCTACACGATCGGCTCGGCCGGGCACGAGGCCAACGCGGCGGTGGCCGCCGCGCTGCGCCCCACCGACCCCGCCCTGCTGCACTACCGCTCCGGCGCGTTCTACTGCCTACGCGCCGCCCAGGCCGCCGGCGACTTCCCCGGCGGCGACGCCGGGACCGGCGGGGATCTCGCGGCGGCGACCGGTGACTTGGACGCCGACGACCCGGACGCCGACGACCAGCCGTCGACCGGAGACCCCGACGGCGTCCATGAGCCGACCGACACCCCCGACGGCGTCCATGAGCCCGCCGACACCCCTGACGGCGGCAGTCGGCCGGCCGCCGCCCCCACCGACGGCGGCCACCCGGCGGTCGACGACGTCCCCGCGCCCGCCGGAGCGCACCACACCGGCCCGCCCGCCGCAGGTCCGGACGCCGGCTCCCGGCCCGGTCACCCGGACGCGCCCGGTTCCCCGGCGGTCACCGGGGCGTCGCACGCCGTCGCCGCGCCGCCCGGAGCCCCGGACGCCGCCGGCCCGTCGACCGGTCTGCCGGACGCCGTTGCCGCGTCCTCGGGAACCCCTGACGCCGGCCCGCCGGACGCGGTCGACGGCCTCGCCGTGCCGCCGTCCCCGGCCGGAGCGGTCGCCTACCGGGTGGGTGCCGACGGCACCGCCGAGCCGGTGCCCCGCCAGCGGACCGCCACCCCGGTAGCAGCCGTCCCCACCGGTCAGACCGTCACGTCCGCCGGTTCCGCTCAGACCGTCACGTCCGCCGGTTCCGCCGCCGACCCGTCCGGCCCGGCGGGAGACCCGGCCGACGTCGGGCCCGGAACCTCCGTCGCCACCGGCCCTCGCCCCGAGCCGGCGGTGGCCGACCCGGCGGGCGGCCCGGACCGGGACGGATGGCAGGAGGCGTACGCCGGGGCGGCCCGGGACGTGCTGCGCGGCATGGTCGCCTCGACCCGGGACCCGATCGCCGGGGGCCGGCACAAGGTCTTCGGCCGCGCCGACCTGGCCGTGGTGCCGACCACCTCCACCATCGCCTCGCACCTGCCCCGGGCGGTCGGGTTGGGGCTGGCCGTGGAGCGGCTACGCCGGATGGACACCGCCGGCCGGCGCGACGACCCGGACGGCCCGCCGCGCTCGCCGTGGCCCCGGGACGCCATCGTCGTCTGTTCGTTCGGCGACGCCTCGGTCAACCACGCCAGCGCCACCGCCGCCTTCAACACCGCCGGCTGGTACGACCACACCGGCCTGCGGATCCCGGTGCTCTTCGTCTGCGAGGACAACGGCCTGGGCATCAGCGTCCGGTCACCGGAGGGCTGGGTGGAGCGGACCCTGCGGGCCCGGCCGGGGGTGCGGTACTTCACCGCCGACGGCACTGATCCGGTGGCCGTGCACGCGGTGGCCGCCGAGGCCGCCGGCTGGGTGCGGCGGCACCGTCGCCCGGCGGTGCTGCACCTGCGTACCGTGCGGTTGCTGGGCCACGCCGGTGCCGACGCCGAGCAGGCGTACCGCAGCACCGCCGAGATCGCCGCCGACGAGGCGCGCGACCCGGTGCTGGCCACCGCCCGGCTGCTCGTCGAGGCCGGGGTGGCCACCGGGGAGGAGTTGCTGGCCCGCTACGACGAGCGGGGCTGGCAGGTGCGACGGACCGCCGAGGAGGTGCTCGACGAGCCGAAGCTGGCCGCGGTGGCCGAGGTGGTGGCCCCGCTGTCGCCGCGCCGGCCGTCGCGGGTCGCCGCCGCCGTGGCGCAGGCCGCCCAGCGGGCGGCCGGACCGGACGCGGCCGGCCGGGCGGAGGCGTTCGGCGGCAAGCCGCCGGAACTGGCCGGCCCGTTGACCCTCGCGCAGAGCATCAACGCGGCCCTCGCCGACGGGATGCTCAGCCATCCGCAGTTGGCGGTCTTCGGCGAGGACGTCGCCGCCAAGGGCGGGGTGTACGGGGTGACCAAGGGGCTGCGGGAGCGGTTCGGGGCGGCCCGGGTCTTCGACACCCTGCTGGACGAGACGTCGGTGCTGGGGCTGGGGCTGGGCGCCGGGCTGGCCGGGATGCTGCCGGTGCCGGAGATCCAGTACCTGGCGTACCTGCACAACGCCGAGGACCAGTTGCGGGGCGAGGCGGCCACGTTGCAGTTCTTCTCGCAGGGGGCGTTCCGCAACCCGATGGTGGTGCGGGTGCCGGGGCTGGCGTACCAGGAGGGGTTCGGGGGGCACTTCCACAACGACAACTCGGTGGCCGTACTGCGGGACGTGCCCGGTCTGGTGGTCGCGGTGCCGGCGCGGCCGGACGACGCCGGGCCGCTGCTGCGGACCTGCCTGGCCGCCGCGGTCGTGGACGGCACGGTCTCGGTCTTCCTGGAGCCGATCGCGCTCTACCACACCCGGGACCTGTACGAGCCTGGTGACGGTGAGTGGCTTGGTGCCTACGCCGAGCCGTCCGCCTGGGCTGCCGGTCACGCCCCGATCGGCCGGGCCCGGGTGTACGGCGTCGGCTCCGCCGAGGACGTCACCATCGTCACGTTCGGTAACGGGGTGCGGATGTCGCTGCGGGCGGCGTCGACCCTGGCCGACGAGGGGATCGGCTGCCGGGTGGTGGACCTGCGGTGGCTGGCTCCGCTGCCGGTGGCGGACCTGATCCGGGAGGCGTCGGTGACCGGGCGGGTGCTGGTGGTGGACGAGACGCGGCGCTCCGGCGGGGTGGGCGAGGGCATTCTCGCGGCGCTGGTCGACGCGGGATACGTGGGGGCGGCGCGGCGGGTGGCGGCAGTTGACTCGTTTGTACCATTAGGTCCGGCTGCCCGTCAGGTCCTGGTCTCCGAGGATGCCATTACCCAGGGTGCCCGTACGCTGCTGGCACGGTAAATTCCGTTCCACCCGGTGCGCCACTTGCGCGACGGACCACAACTGTGTGGACTCTGCCTGACGGCGTCACCGCGACGCCGCCGGGCAGGGACGAGATGAGGAGGCACGCGACAGTGAGCGCGACCGCTGGTCAGGCCGCCGACGGGGTACGTCTCCTGGCGGACCGGTTCGGGATCGAACCGGGCATGGTCGTCATGGAGATGGGGTACGACGAGGACGTCGACCAGGATCTCCGGGACGCCCTGACCGACCGCTGTGGAGAACTGGTCGACGAGGACACCGACGAGGTGGTCGACGCGGTGCTCGTCTGGTACCGCGACGGTGACGGTGACCTCTTCGAGCTCCTCGTCGACGCCCTCGGTCCGCTGGCCGACGCCGGAGTCGTGTGGCTGCTGACCCCGAAGGCCGGCCGGGACGGGCACGTCGAGCCGAGCGAGGTCGCCGAGTCGGCGCAGACCGCGGGGCTCCAGCAGACCTCGACCCTCAACGCCGGCAAGGACTGGAGCGGTGCCCGGCTCGTGCTGCGCCGCGGATCCAAGGGCCGCAAGTAGTAGGCCGTACGCGACTGAGCAATCCCGCACCCGGGGCATCGCCCACGGGTGTGGCAGGCTGGACCCACCTCAGACTCGACCCAAGGAGTTCGCATGCCGATCGAGGTTGGTGCCGAGGCACCCGACTTCCTGCTGAAGGACCAGAACAACCAGGAGGTACGGCTCTCGGACTACCGGGGCAACCGCACCGTGCTGCTGGTCTTCTACCCGCTCGCCTTCACCGGCATCTGCCAGGGCGAGCTGTGCGAGGTGAGGGACAACCTCAACGACTACGTCAACGACGACGTGCAGGTGCTCACCGTCAGCGTCGACTCGATCTACGCGCACAAGATCTGGGCCGAGAAGGAGGGCTACCAGTTCCCGCTGCTGGCCGACTTCTGGCCGCACGGGGCGGTCGCCCAGGCGTACGGCGTCTTCAACGACCTCGCCGGCATCGCCAACCGGGGCACCTTCGTCATCGACAAGGCCGGCATCGTCCGGTTCGCCGAGATGAACATGCCGGGTGAGGCGCGCGACCAGCAGAGCTGGCGCAAGGCCCTCGCCGACACGGTCGCCGCCTGACCGGTCTCCGGGCATACCGTTGCGACGGGCCGGCGGCCGGCAGGTAAGCTTGCCAGCCACCGGCCCGCCCGCACGGGCGTTCCGGGCGCGTAGCTCAGTGGGAGAGCACCCGCCTTACAAGCGGGGGGTCGCAGGTTCGAAACCTGCCGCGCCCACCCACCCCTGCGCCACCGCGAACCCGCAGGTCACCGGCCCTGCCGACGCGCCCGTACCCCTCCCACCCCGCGCCCGTCCCGCCGCAGGTCCGCGGGGTCGCCGTCAGGGCGTCCCCGGCCGGCCCGAGGCCTGGAGCAGGTCGGAGGAGACCCCGGTGAGCTATGCCGACGTCAACGGGCTGCGGCTCTGGTACGAGGAACACGGTGACGGACCCCCGCTGGTGCTGCTGCACGGCGGCTACGGCGCGGCGGAGATGTTCGCCCCGATCCTGCCGGCGCTGGCCCACCGCCGTCGGGTGATCGCGGTCGACCTTCAGGGGCACGGTCGGACCGCCGACGTGGACCGTCCACTGCGCTACGAGACGATGGCCGACGACGTCGCCGCGCTGCTGCGGCACCTCGGCCTGCCCGGGGCGCAGCTGCTCGGCTACTCCCTGGGCGGCGGGGTGGCGCTGCGGACCGCCGTCCAGCATCCGGACCTGGTACGCCGGCTGGTGCTGGTCTCCACCCCGTTCCGGCGGCGGGGTTGGTATCCCGGGGTGCTGGCCGCCATGTCCGGCCAGGACGAGCGGGCCGGCGAACGGATGCGCGGCACGCCCCCGCACCAGCTCTACACGCGGATCGCCCCCCGGCCGCAGGACTGGCCGGTGCTCTGGGCCAAGACCGGTGACCTGCTCCGCCGCGAGTACGACTGGACACCGCAGGTGGCGGCGCTGGCCGTACCGACCCTGCTGGTCTTCGCCGACGCGGACGCGATCCCGGTCGCCCACATGGCCGAGTTCTACGGGCTGCTCGGCGGTGGGCACCGTGACCCGGGCGGCGACGGCACCTCGCGTCCGACCTCCCGCCTCGCGATCCTCCCCGGCCTCACCCACCAGGACATCCCCACCACCCCCCTGCTACCCCACCTCGTTCTCCCCTTCCTCACCCACCAACTCCACTGACCCCCGGCCTCTCTCCCCCCGCCCGCGCCCCTTCCACCGCCCGCCCGTCCGCGCCCTGCCTTCCGTCGCCCGTCCCCGCGCTGCTTCCGTCGCCCATCCGCGCGCTGCCTTCCATCGCCCGTCCGCGCGCTGCCTTCCGTCGCCCGTCCGCGTTGATCAAGAGGTTTGCGTCACGGAATCCGCTGGCGGTGACGCGAACCTCTTGATCAGCCAGCATTCTGCGGGCGGGAGAGGCGGTGGCGCAGCCAGGGCAGCAGAGCGTCGGCCTGGGCCTGCTGGAAGGCGCGGACGGTGGGAATGTTGGGCGGCGGCGGGCGGCGCGCGCTGTCGGTGAAGAAGCCGGCCAGCCCGGCGTAGAAACCGGTCAGGGCGGCCGGGTCGGCCCCGGCGGTGAGCGGCAGCCGGCGCAGCAGCGCCTCGGTGTCGTGCCCGCCGTGCAACCGTACGTTGACCAGCAGCAACGCCGTGTCCAGCCAGGCGGGGCCCCGGCAGGCCCACGGCCAGTCCACCACGGTGACCGTGCCGTCCGGGCCGATCAACAGGTTGTCGGCCCGCACGTCCAGATGGCACAGGGTGTCCCCGGTCAGCCCGGTCAGCCCCCGGTCGGCCGCCGCGCACAACTCGTCAAGGTGCCCGGTGACCCACGGGTCGAGCCGGGGCGGCGGGTCGGCGACGATCCGCCGCCAGCCGCCGAAATCGTGGGCCAGCCGTTCGGCGGCGGTCGGCGTGTCCGGCACCGGGTTCGGCGTGAGCGTCCCGGCCAGGGTTTCCAGCGTACGCAGCGTCAAGTCGAGTTCGGCGTCCCGCCAGGGGGTGTACGGGTGTCGTCCGTCCACGTCGGTCAACACGAGCGCCACCCACTCGCCGTCGTCGTGGCAGCCGAGCAGCCGGGGCGTCGGTGCCGACAGGGGCATTGCGGCGGTGTGCCGGGCCTCGGCGCGGTGCATCCGGGGAGTGTCCGGGTTCTGCGCCGGGCTGACCGCCTTGACGAACGCCCGTCGACCACCGGCGGTCCGCACCCGGTCGGCGGTGCCCGGGGAGTAGCCGCCAGGCTGGGAGACCGCCCCGACCACCCGGTCACCGATGATCCGCTCCACCGCCTGCCGGACATGCCCGGGCAGCTCATCCCACCCGATCCTGCCCCCGCCCGTACCCATACCCGCCATCCCCCCACCCTGGCGAGCACCCCCACCCCCAGCAACCCGATTACCCCACCCCACCCCACCCCCACCCCACCCCCACCCGCCCCCGGCCCAGCTCCCGCTCCCACCTCAGCCTCTGCTCCTCGCCCCGGCCCCCTCCGTGATCAAGAGCTTTACGTCAACAGCCCGTCCCGAACCGACGCAAACCTCTTGATCACCCCTCCGCCGTCGTCGATGTCTCCGTTGATCAAGAGGTTTGCGTCAGTCAAGCGGTACAGGTTGACGCAAACCTCTTGGTCAACCGCTGACTCCCTTGTTGTCCCTGTTGATCAAGAGGTTTGGGTCGGCCGGGCGGTGCAGGTTGACGCAAACCTCTTGGTCATCCGTCCACTCCCTCGTTGTCGCCGGCTGATCAAGAGGTTTGGGGCGGAAACAGCGGATGGGTTGACGCAAACCTCTTGATCGCCGGGGCCAGGGGTGGGGCCGGGGCCGGGGTGGGAGCCGGAGCGGTAGGGGAGCGGGGTCGGGGCATGGGTGGGGTGGGAGGGGGAATGCGCGGCGGGACGGTCCTGGGGAGGAGTGACGGATGAGGGGTCCCACCGGCTTGACCATCGGTGTGCTCGGCTCGTACGGCGGTCGGAACCTGGGGGACGAGGCGATCCTCACCGGTCTGCTGGCCGATCTGCGGGAGCAGGAGCCGAATGCGCGGATCATCGTGTTCTCCCGTAACCCGGCGCACACCGCGCTGGCCCATCCCGACGTCGAGGCGGTGCCCTGGGAGGGTGTCAGCCGGGTCGACTCGGCCGAGGTGCTCGGCCAACTCGACCTGCTGATTCTCGGCGGCGGCGGCATCCTGTACGACAAGGAGGCCCGCCGTTACCTGCGGGTGGTCCGGGTCGCCCAGGAACGCGGTCTGCCCCTGCTGACGTACGCGGTGGGTGTCGGTCCGCTCAACGACGGGGTGGACACCGGCATGGTCCGGGAGACGCTGGCCGGGGCGACCGAGGTGACCGTCCGCGACCAGGAGTCCCGGATGGTGCTGGAGGAGGCGGGACTGCTCAATCCGATCACCGTCACCGCCGACCCGGCGTTCCTGCTGGAGCCGGAGGACTTCCCCGCCCGGTTGCTGCGCGAGGAAGGGGTTCCCGCCGGAAAGCGGCTGGTCGGGCTGAGTGTCCGGGAGCCGGGGCGGGCGGCCGAACGACTGGACGTCGACGGGTACCACCGGTTGCTCGCCCAGATCGGCGACTTCCTGGTGCAGCGGATCGACGCGCACGTGCTGTTCGTCCCGATGGAACGCGACGACATCCGGCACTCGCACGGGGTGCTGTCCCACATGATCGCCGCCGACCGGGGGCGCATCCTGCACGGCGACTATTCGCCCCGGCAGGTGCTCGGCCTGATGAAGCACTTCGACCTGGCGGTCGGCATGCGGCTGCACTTCCTGATATTCGCGGCGATGGTCGGTACCCCGTTCCTGCCCCTGCCGTACGCGGGGAAGGTCTTCGATCTTGCCCAGCGGCTCGGGGTGCCGGCGCTGCGCGGCGTGGAACGGGAGGTGGAGGGTCCGCTGCTGGCGGAGGTCGACAGGCTCTGGGACGAACGGGACGCCCGCCGCGAGGCCACCGCCCGCCGGGTCGCCGAGGTGTGCGACCAGGCCCGGGGTACCTCCCAGGTCACCCGTGCCGTACTGGACGGCCTGCGCTCGCGCACCCTGGCCCGGATGGCCGCCTGACCGGCGACCCCCGGATGGCCGCCTGACCGGCGACCCCAACGAAACGGACCGCCGTCACACTGGCGGACCTGACGGTCGGGACCGCCTTCACCGGCGGCCCCGACCGTCCGGTCCGCCCGACACCGGTGACCGGCACGACCAGGGCCGGCTCCGGCACGACCGGCACGACCAAGGCTGAGAACCGGCACGACCGGCACCGTCGGGGGCGGTCGTACCGGTCGGGTCAGACGGCCGGGCCGCGCCAGCGGTAGCGCCACTGGTCGCCAGCGGACTCCAACTCGTAGATCTGGGCGTCGACCAGACCCTGCGGGCCGAGGTGGTGGTGGGTCAGCGGGGGACGCTCGTTGCTGTCCAGCTCGACGTCGACCGCCTCGCCGTCAGCCGGGCCGTCCGCCAGGGGAATCCGTACCGTCGCAGCCATGCGCCCATCCTGCCAAGCCGGCCGCCGGCCCGCAGGGTTTGCCGACGACAGTGGGCTCGCCGGGGGGACAGCGGGACGGCACGGCCACCGCTATCGTCCGCTGATGGCGGAAATCCAGATCGATCCGACGCTCGCCCCGGTGCTGGCCCGCACCGGCGACGAGCGGGCGGTGCTCGACGCGTTCCTCGATTTCCACCGGGCGATCGTGCTGCGCAAGGCACGGGGCCTGAGCGACGCCGAGGCGGCCCGCCGGCTGGTGCCGTCGGCCACCACCCTGGCCGGCATCCTGCAGCATCTCACCCTGGTCGAGCGGAACTGGTTCCCGTTCCTGCTCGATCCGGCCCCCGGCGACGTCTTCCCGACCTCCGAGGAGGACGCGGCGGCCAGTTTCGCCCTGGCCGAGGGGGAAACCCTCGACCAGCTCGCCGACGCCTACGAGCGGGCCTGCGCCCGGTCCCGTGAGCTGGCCGCCCGGTTCCCGCTGGACCATGTCGTGGCGCAGCCGCAGCTCGGCGAGGTGTCCCTACGTTGGATCATGGTGCACATGATCGAGGAAACCGCCCGGCACGCCGGCCACGCCGACATCCTCCGTGAGCTGACCGACGGCAGCACCGGCGCGGTCTGAGCGACGGTGACCGGCCCTCGCCCTATCCTGACCCCCGGGCGTCGACGAGGGGGAACGAGTGCTGGTCGTCCACGGGGTGTGGCTGGTCGGGGCCGGTCTGGCGGTGTGGGCGGAGGACTCGACCCGGCCGACCCGGGTGCCGCGCCGCCCCGGCCGGGCCCCGCGTGAGCGCCCCCACCCCTTCGCCGCCGACCCGGGCACCCTGACCGCGCTGCTCGGTGACCACCCGCCCGGCACCGTGCCGCTCACCCTCCCCACCCGGGCGGGCGCACCGCTGCACTCGCCGGAGCTGGTCCCGGCCACCGTCGCGGAACCGGCCCGTGGCCCGGTCACCCTCGCCGCCTGGCGCACCCCCGTCCTCCGGTACGCCCCGGACGACGCGTTCGACCTGCTGCGTACCCTCGACGGGCTCGACGCCGTGGTGGGGGCCGACCTGCGGCACCTCGCCGAGCTGGCGGGTTTCGCGGTCGACCTGGTGGCCCGGGGCCGGCTGCTGCCCGGCGTGGCCGACCGCCCGCCCGGGGACGCGCCAGCGGACCGGCGCCCGACCGTCCGCCGGGACTCCGACGGGCCGGTGGACCGGAGACCGGAAGAACGCGGTCTGGGGGACCGGACGCCGGACGGCGACGGGCCGGTGGACCGGCGGGCGGGCGGCCGGTCGACGGGGAAGGCGGTCGGGTGGGCGGTGTGGCGGCCCCTGCTCACCGGCGCGGACGCGGCCTGGGCCCGGTCGCTGGCCCTCGCTCTGCCCCCGGCGGTCCGTGCCGCCGTCGACCCCGGATCGCCCCCCGCCCGCCCGCGTCCCGGTGCCGGGAGGCGGACCGGCCCCGAGGGGGTGCCCGCCTCGGCGCAGCGCGGGGCAGACGCACCGCCCGCCGGTGCCGGCCCGGCCGGTCGACCCGGCGTGCCCACCGGTGCCAGCGGCGTCGACGGGGCCGGCGGGCTGGTCGCGGATGTGCTGGATCTGCTCACCGATGCCGCCGCCCGCCGGGCGCTGGCCGACGTCGACCTGCTCCGGGGTGGGCGGCGCGACGGGGTGACGGCCGGGTGGCTGGCGGCACTGACCGGCCCGCAGCGACGGTTCACCGCCGAACCCGACGGGCTGGGCACCCTCCGCACCGAACTGGACGCCTGGCAGCGCGACGCCGTCGGCGGCCCGGTCCGGGCGAGTTTCCGGCTGGTGGAGCCGGCCGACGACGAGATCGTCGACACGCTGACCGTGGTGCCGGCCGACCCGTCGGCGGTCGTCAGGCAGGGGGGACGGTGGCGTATCGAGTTCGGTCTCCAGGCCGCCGACGAGCCGGGTCTGCACGTCGCCGCCGGTGACGTCTGGCGGCACCCGGAACGGCTGCCGGCGCTGGCCGGCCGCTGCGGCGATCCGCAGGAGACCCTGCTGGCCGAGTTGGGCCGGGCCGGGCGGCTCTGGCCGGAGCTGGACGGGGCCCTGCGCATCCCCGCCCCGGAACAGCTGGAGCTGGACGTCGAGGGGGCGCACCGGTTCCTGCGCGACGGCGCGCCGGTGCTGCACGCCGCCGGCTTCGGGGTGCTGCTGCCGTCCTGGTGGCGGCGGCCGGCGGCCCGGCTCGGTGCCCGGTTGCAGGCCCGCAGCCGCACCGCCCCGGGCACGGTCGCCACGGCCGGGGCGCTCGGGCTGGACGCGCTCGTCGACTACCGCTGGGAGGTGGCGCTCGGCGACGAGACGGTCGACGCCGACGAGTTGGCCGCGCTGGCCGCCCTGAAGACCCCGCTGGTGCGGTTGCGCGGCCGGTGGGTGGAGCTGGACCCGAAGCGGCTGGCCGCCGGCCTGCGGCTGCTGCGGTCCTCCGGCGAGCTGACAGTGGCCGACCTGCTGCGGATGGGGCTGGCCGGGGCGGACCGCCCGGAGGCCCTGCCGGTGCTCGAGGTGACCGCCGACGGCCCGCTCGGTGACCTGCTGGCGGGGCAGGCCGAACGGCGGCTCGTCCCGTTGGACCCGCCGCCGGCCTTCAAGGGCACCCTGCGGCCGTACCAGCGGCGCGGCCTGGCCTGGCTGGTGTTCCTCCAGTCGCTCGGGCTCGGCGGGGTGCTCGCCGACGACATGGGGTTGGGCAAGACGGTGCAGCTGCTGGCCCTGCTCGCCGGGGACCCGCCGGACGCCGGGCCGACCCTGCTGGTCTGTCCGATGTCGCTGGTCGGCAACTGGCAGCGGGAGGCGGCCCGGTTCACCCCCGGGTTGCGGGTGCACGTGCACCACGGCGCGGACCGGGCCCGGGACGACTCGTTCACCTCGGCGGTGCACGCCGCCGACCTGGTGCTCACCACCTACGCGGTGGCGGCGCGGGACGCGGTGGCGCTGGCGTCGGTCGGCTGGCACCGGGTGGTGGTCGACGAGGCCCAGGCGATCAAGAACGCGGCCACCCGGCAGGCCGAGGCGGTCCGGGCGCTGCCCGCCCGGCACCGGATCGCCGTCACCGGCACGCCTGTGGAGAACCGGCTGGCCGACCTGTGGTCGATCATGCAGTTCGCCAACCCCGGCCTGCTCGGCCCGGCCAGTAGTTTCCGGCAGTCGTACGCGGTGCCGATCGAGCGGCACGGCGACGCCGAGGCGGCGGCCCGGCTGCGCCGGGTCACCGGCCCGTTCGTGCTACGGCGGCTCAAGACCGACTCCTCGATCATCAGTGACCTGCCGGAGAAGCTGGAGATGGAGGTGGTCTGCAACCTCACCGCCGAGCAGGCGTCGCTCTACCGGGCGGTCGTCGACGAGATGCTGGCCAGGATCGAGTCGAGCGACGGGATGGAACGCCGGGGCCTGGTGCTGGCCACGATGACCCGGCTCAAGCAGGTCTGCAACCATCCGGCCCAGCTGCTGCACGACGGCTCGCCGCTGGCCGGGCGTTCGGGCAAGCTGCAACGGTTGGAGGAGATCGTCGACGAGGTGCTCGCGGCCGGCGAGAAGGCCCTGCTGTTCACCCAGTACGCCGAGTTCGGCGCGCTGCTGCGCGGCCACCTGTCGGCCCGCTTCGGCCGGGAGGTGCTCTACCTGCACGGCGGGGTCGGCAAGGCCGAGCGGGACGACCTGGTCACCCGGTTCCAGTCCCCGGACGGCCCGGCCCTGTTCGTGCTCTCCCTGAAGGCCGGCGGCACCGGGCTGACCCTGACCGCCGCCAACCACGTGGTGCACGTCGACAGGTGGTGGAACCCGGCGGTGGAGGACCAGGCCACCGACCGGGCGTTCCGGATCGGCCAGCGACGGCGGGTGCAGGTCCGCAAGTTCGTCTGCGCCGGCACCGTCGAGGAGAAGGTGGCCGCGATGATCGCCGACAAGCGGGGGCTGGCCGCGTCGGTGGTGGGCAGCGGCGAACAGTGGGTCACCGAGTTGTCCACCGGGCAACTGCGGGAGCTGTTCACGCTCGACGCTGGGGCGGTGGTCGAATGACCCCCCGACCGGCCGGCACCGGGCCGGACGACTCGACGCCGACGGGCCGGTACGCCGACTTCGGTCCGGCCCTGCGGGTCGACGGCGGGCTGCGGGCACGTAGCACCCGGGGCGCGATCGGGGTCTCCTGGTGGTCCCGACGCTTCCTGGAGGTGCTGGAGTCGTTCGCGTTGGGCACCCGGCTCACCCGGGGCCGGGCGTACGCGCGCCGGGGGCAGGTGCTGCGGCTCGACGTGTCACCCGGGCGGGTCGAGGCGAGCGTGCAGGGTTCCCGGCCCCGGCCGTACCCGGTGACGATCGCCCTGCCACCGTTTCCGGACGCGCTCTGGGACCGGGTCGAACGGGAGCTGGCCGGGCAGGCGTTCTTCAGCGCCCGGCTGCTCGCCGGTGACCTGCCGGCCGAACTGGAGGAGGTGTTCGCTGCTGCGGGCGCGCCCCTGTTCCCCCGGTCGGTGGGGGAGCTGAGCCAGCGCTGCGGCTGCCCCGACGTGGCGGTGCCGTGCAAGCATCTGGCGGCGACGTTCTACCTGCTCGCCGAGGCGTTCGACGCCGACCCGTTCCAGTTGCTGCACTGGCGGGGCCGCAGCCGCGACGCGTTGCTGGGCCGGCTGCGTACCCTCCGGGCCGACGCGGTCGGTTCGGCCACGCCCACCGGGCGGGACGCCGGCATGCCCGGCCCGACGCCGTCGGTGGTGGACGGTGCGCCGGGCGGGCCGCCGGCTGCGGTGGCGGGGGCGGCCCGGGTGCTCGCCGACGTGCCCGACGTGCCGCCCACCGAGGCGGTGGACCGGTTCTGGGTGTCGCCGGTGCCGCTGCCGGACCGGCCGCCCATCCTGGCCACCGGCCCGGAGCTGCTGCTGCGGCAGCTCGGCGCGCCCGCTGCGGCGATCGGCGGCCCCGGCCTGCTGGAACGTCTGCGCCGGGCCTACCAGGCCCTCGACCCGGGCTGACCCGGCGCGGTCATGATCGACACCAGTGGGGCGATGTCGGGGTGTCCCGTCGCCTGCGATCCCGCATCATCGCGCCCCTGGTGCCGATCATGGCGTCGGCCGGTGCCGGCGGTGGTGCCGATCATGGCGCGGGTCAGCGCCAGCGGTGCCGGAAGTGCCACATCAGGCCGGTGTTGGCCGCCAGGACGACGACGCACGCCGCACCCGCCGTCCGTCCGGCCAGGACGGTCATCGCGGGTAGCGACGCCCACAGGACGACCGTCAGCAGCATCAGCCAGCGCCCACGTCGGGCCCGGATCCGATGGTCGAGTCGTGCGAAGAACTTCGGATCGCTCTCCCGGAGCTGCCGGGTGATCTGTTCGAACCTGCGCTGATCCTCTTTGCTGAGCATGGCGGTGCCTTCCCCTCAGGCTTCAGCGGTTCGGCGGCTTACCCGCTGCGGCGGCCGGTCACGCCCTCCTGCTGCTGCTACTTTCCCGCCCCGGACGCCGTCAGCGCGGCGGGCCGACCGTCGCCGGGGACGGGCCGTCCGAAACCGGGCCGGCGGGCCGCCCGCAACCGGGTCGGCGGGTGCGGAGCACCTCAATACCGGCTTACCGGCGGCTTAAGTTTCGCTGTGCCGGTGAACGCCACGTCCCGTGACACGTACCGCCAAAGCGGTACGGCGGGGCTGCGGCCGGACACGTCGTCCCTGCTCGGGACGGTGCGGTCCGGCCGGGGTGGAACCACCCGGCCGGCACCCTCGCACAGCGGCACCTTAAGTGCCCCCGCCGACGGCCGTGACCAGCCTTGTCGGCAGCTCAGCCCTTGACTACCTTCCCGTGGCAACTCCTCCGGCAGCCGCCGCCGCACCCGCCCCCGGTCGCAGCGGTACGGCGCATCGAAAGAAAACGGGACCGGTACATGGCCGACCAGAACGTGCCACCGCATCGACCGCACACCCCCGGCGGACACACCCCGGCGTACGAGGTCCCGGCCGCGCCGTACGGGCCGCCGCCGGTGTCCCGGGGCCCGCAGTGGGTGGGGCCCGAGGGGTTGGGCCGGCAGGCGTTCCACCAGCCGGCCGGTACCGGACTGCCCCACCTGGACGACGACGGCGACGACCGCGACCGGGTCGGCCGGCGGCGCGCCCTGGTCGCGTTGGGCGGCACCGCCGCCGTGGTGGCCGGCGGCGCGGCACTGGCGCTGAGTCCCCAGGTGCGGGGCCTGTTCGGCGACGACGCCGCCGGGGACGCCACCGGCGCGACCACCACCGACGGCACGCCGGCCCGCCCGAGCGGCCAGCAGCCCAGCACGGTACGCACCTACACCGAGCAGAACGAGAGCTACATGGGCTCCCGGGCCGGTGCGGCGCTGAAGCGGAACTCGCCCAGCGGTGGCCGGACCTTCTCCGGCCCGGCCGACGCGGCGGCGCATACCCCGGTGACGGTGAAGACGGTGCTGGCCAAGGACCCGGTCCGGCACCTGGCCAGCCGGGCCACCTTCGGCGCCACCCCGAAGGTGCTCGCCGACATCCGTCGGATGGGCATCGACGCCTGGGTGCGTCAGCAGCTCGACCCGGAGAAGATCGCGCCGAGCGCCGCCGAGCTGAAGCTCGCCGAGCTGCCCACCCTCGCCCTGACCAGCCAGCAGGTACGCGACCAGCGGGAGCAGCTCAACGAGCGGGGCGCGCAGCCGGAGAAGGAGATGGTCGACGGCACGCTGGCCCGGCAGATCTGGTCGGAACGGCAGCTCTACGAGGTGATGGTCGACTTCTGGAACGACTTCCTGCACGTCGCGGCGGACTTCGACGGGGGTGAGGCGTACCGGAACTCGTTCGACCGGGACGTGATCCGCAAGCACGCCATGGGCAGCTACCCGGACATGCTGGTGGCGGCGAACAAGCACCCGGCGCTGCTGCTCTACCTCAACCAGAACGACTCCCGCGCCGACGCGGTCAACGAGAACCTGGCCCGGGAGAACCTGGAGCTGTACTCGGTCGGGGTCGACGGCGGCTACACCGAGAAGGACGTCCGGCAGGCCGCCCTGCTCCAGACCGGCCGGGGCGTCGACGACGGAAGGTACGTCTTCCGCCACGACCGGCACTACCGGGGCAAGGTGAAGATCCTCGGCTTCAGCCACCCCAACGACTCGACCGACCCGAAGAAGGCCGACCAGGTCATCGACGCGTACCTCACCTACCTCGCGCTGCACCCGTCGACCGCCAGGTACGTGGCCCGCAGCCTGGCCACCCGGTTCGTCTCGGACACCCCGCCGAAGTCCCTGGTGGACCGGCTCACCCAGATCTACATCGTCAACAAGGGCTCGGTGAAGCCGCTGCTGATGTCGCTGTTCAGCTCCTCGGAGTTCTGGGCGGCGGTCGGCCAGAAGGTCCGCCGGCCGATGGAGTACCTGGTCGCCACCTACCGGACGTTGGGCGTCGGACCGCAGGCCGGGCCGGGTTTCCGGCAGGGCGACAGCAAGCGCACCGCGTTCGCCCAGGGGCTGCGCCAGATCCACGACAAGCTGCGCGAGCTGGGCCAGTACCCGATGGGCCAGCCCACCCCCGACGGCTACCCGGACGTCTACGTCGCCTGGACGTCGGCCGGCACGATGGTCAACGGGTGGAACGAGGCCGCCGACCTGATCGCCGGCCGCCGCACCCAGTTCACCTACACCAGGCCGGAGAAGCTGGTGGCCAGGCCACCGTCGACCGCCGGGGCGTACGTGGACGCGTTGGCGCAGCGGCTGGTGCACCAGAAGCTGTCGACCCGGGAGCGGAACCTGATCCTCGGGGTGGCCGGCGTGTCCGCCACCGCCAAGGTCGACGCCACGTTCGACGGGGCGATCGCCGCCGTCGCGCGGGCGATCCTCGCGTCCCCCCAGCACCACCTGCGGTGAGGCAGACGATGGAGAAGCCGGTGACGCACCCGATGGAGAAGACCGTGCCCGCGTTCCCCCTGCACCCCGAGTGCCCCGACCTGCGTCGGCTCGCCGACGACCCGGCGCAGGCGCTGCTGCGCGCCGAGGCCGACATCGTCGCCGCCGAGAACGCCGCCGAGGCCGACCGCTACCGCCGACTGGAGGACCTGGAGGAGGCCCAGCAGGACGGGCGCGGGGTGACCCGACGGACCTTCGTCGCCGGGGCCGCCGCCACCGCCACCGCGCTGGCCACCGCCCAGTTCGTCACCACCTCCGCGTCGTTCGCGGCGACGAGGACCGGCACCCTGATCCACGTGTTCCTCTACGGCGGGCTGGACGGGCTGAGCCTGGTCGCCCCGGCCGACGACCCGGTGCTGGCCAAGGCCCGCCCCGACCTGCTGCTCGGCGACGACTCACTGGCCCTGGGCCGGGGCTTCAAGCTGACCAGCGCGTTCGCCCCGCTGGAGAAGTGGCTCAAGGCCGGCCAGCTCGGGTTCGTCCCGGCGGCCTCCGACGAACGGCTGTCCCGCAGCCACTTCCAGGCCGCCGACGCCTGCAACCTGGGCGGCCTGCCCAACGAGACCGGTGGCCGGGGCTGGCTGGACAGCCTGGTCGACTCCCTCGGCAAGGGCACCGCGTTCCGCAGCGTCGGCATCGGCAGCACCCTGCCCCGCTCGCTGGTCGGCACCAACGGCGCGCTGTCGCTCAACAGCGTCGGCTCGCTGCGGCTCAACGGCGACGACCGCTACCGGGCGGCCACCGAGAAGGCGATCCGGGGCCTGTTCACCGGGATCAACCACCCGGTGGAGGAGGCGGTGATCGAGGGGATGGGCGCGTTGTCGACCGCCCAGCAGCTCGCCGCGAAGCCGTACCAGCCGGCGGAGGGCGTGAAGTACGAGGGCGTCGGCTACGCCTTCGGGCAGCTCGCCCAGCTGATCAAGGGCGGGGCGAACGTCCGGGTCGCCACGGTCGGGATGGGCGGCTACGACACCCACGAGAACCAGGGCACCCGCTCCGGTGGCCAGTTGCACCGACGCCTCGGCGAGCTGGCCACCGCGATGGCCGCCTTCTTCACCGACCTGGGCGACCGGGCCGCCGACGTCACCATCATGGTGTCGAGCGAGTTCGGCCGTCGGGTCGCCTCCAACGGCGGCGGCACCGACCACGGCCACGGCGGGGTGGTCACCATCCTGTCCGGGCGTAAGCTCGCCGGCTCACTGCTGGGCCGCTGGGACGGGCTGGGCGATCTGGACTCGGGGGACGTCCCCGAGTACAACAACATGTTCGACGTCTACGGCGCGGTGGCGCAGGGCCGGTTCGGGCTGACCACCGCCCAGGTCGACCGGATCTTCCCGCGGCGCAAGTACACCCCGATGAAGCTCTACGCGTGACCTACCGGGACACGCACGCCGCCGGTCGGCGTACCCGGGAGCCGTCCCGGTACGCCGGCCGGCCGGCTGCGTCCGTATCCCCGCCGCCGGCCCGGCCCCGGCGTGGGTCCGCCGGCCGGCGGGTGCTGTCCGGGCTGTTCTGGGCCGGCCTGGTGGCCGCGGTGCTGCCGTGGTGGCTGGACACCCCGGCCGGCTCGCTGGCCGGCACCGCCGACGTGCTCACCGCCGCCGGTCGGGTCACCGGTCTGGTCGCCGGCTACCTGCTGCTGGTGCAGGTGCTGATGATGAGCCGCCTCGGCGTGCTGGAACGCGGGGTCGGCGGCGAGCGGCTGTCCCGGGTGCACCGG
This sequence comes from Micromonospora humidisoli, assembly GCF_016900955.1. NCBI lineage: Bacteria > Bacillati > Actinomycetota > Actinomycetes > Micromonosporales > Micromonosporaceae > Micromonospora > Micromonospora humidisoli. The sequence continues at coordinate 625,763 of NZ_JAFEUO010000004.1, read as the reverse complement.
GATCTCGGCGCGACCCTGCTGGTGGCGGTGCTGGCGCACCTGTCGCTGCTGGTGGTCGGCTACGCGCGGACCCAGGGCAACCCGGTTACCGCCCAGCCGGGGGTGCTGCTGCGCGACTTCGACGACATGGTGTCCGCGTTCGCCGCGGCCGGCATCCTGGTGCTGGTCGGCGGCACCGGCATCCGGGCGGTCCGCCGGGCGCTGCCCTACGAACTCTGGTACCACCTGCACCTGACCAGCTACCTGGCGCTGCTGCTCGGCTTCGGCCACCAGTTCAGCAACGGCGCGCAGCTCTTCCCGCCCGGCCCGGTCCGCACCGGCTGGATTGCCGCATATCTGCTGGTCGCCGCCGCCCTGGTGTGGGGTCGGCTGGTCGCGCCGGTGCTGCTCAACCTGCGGCACCGGCTGCGGGTGGCCGACGTGGTGGCGGAGAGCCCGGACACCGTCTCGATCTACCTGACCGGCCGCCGGCTGCACCAGCTCGACCCGCTCGGCGGGCAGTACCTGCGCTGGCGGTTCCTGGCCCGGGGCTGCTGGTGGCAGTCGCACCCGTTCTCGCTCTCCGCCGCCGCGAACGGCCGCTGGCTGCGGCTGACCGTGAAGGTGGTCGGCGGGCACACCAGGGACCTGCGTGACCTCGACCCGGGCACCCGGGTCTGGGCGGAGGGGCCCTCCGGCACGTTCACCGCCGCGCACCGGACCCGGGACCGGGCCCTGCTGATCGCCGGCGGCAGCGGCATCGGCCCGTTGCGGGCGATGCTTGAGGAACTGCCCGCCGGCGCGGCCCTGATCTACCGGGCCCGCACCCCGGCCGACGTGCTGTTGCAGCACGAGCTGGACTGGTTGGCCCAGGCCCGGCGGACTGACGTCTGGTACGTCGTCGGCTCCCGCGACGACGCCGGTCCCCGCCAGGTGATGAACCCGGACGGGCTGCGCCGGCTGGTGCCCGACCTGACCCGCCGCGACGTCTACCTGTGCGGGCCGCAGGGGCTGGTCGACTCCTCGGTGCGGATGCTCCGGCAGGCCGGCGTGCCCCGCCGGCAGATCCACCTCGCCCCGTTCGAGCTGTAGGAGGACACCTGACATGCGTCGCGCGCTGCTCGCGATCACCGGGCTGGCCGCCGGCACCACCGCCCTGGTGGTGCTCAAGGGCGCACCGCAGGACCGCCAGGTCGCCGTGGACCTGCCAGCCGGTGCGCCGGTCGGCACGGCGGACCGCACCGACCCGGTCACCCCCGGTGCGACGCCGCAGCGGACCGCCGCGACACCCCGGCCGACCGGCCGGCCCGACGCCACTGTCAGCCCTACCCCGGCCACCCGACGGACCACCCCCGGCGGGGACGCCGGCGCCCGCCGCACCCCGGCCGCCGGCCGGACCACCGCGCCGAAGCCCACCACCCGTACGGTCACCGGCCCGGTGGTCTCCACCGAGTTCGGCAACGTGCAGGTGCGGATCACCGTCGCCGGCACCCGGATCGTCGACGCGGTGGCCCTGGAACTGCCCCAGGGCGGCCAGTCCGACCTGCGCAGCGACCGGGTCGACGCCGCCTACAGCGGCACCACCGGCGACGTGGTGCGCCAGCAGGACGCCAACCTGGACACCGTCTCCCAGGCGACCGCCACCAGCGACGGCTACCGGCGGTCGTTGCAGGCCGCCCTCGACCAGGCCCGCTAGGTGGGCGCGGCGTCGACCCGGCCCGGCCTGCGCCGGGTCGAACAGGTGATGGGTACGGCGATCAGCCTGGACCTCGCCACCGACCTGCCCGCCGCCACCCTGCGGGAGTTGGCCGACGAGACGTTCCGCTGGCTGCGGGAGGTCGACGCCCGGTTCACCACCTACCGCGAGGACAGCGAGGTGCGCCGCGTCGACCGGGGGGACCTGCCGCCGGCCGGGGCGTCGGCGGACCTGCGCGCGGTGCTGGCCCGCTGCGCCGACCTGTGGGCCGGCACCGACGGCTTCTTCGACGCGTACGCCACCGGCCGGCTGGACCCCTCCGGCTACGTGAAGGGCTGGGCCGCCCAGGTCGCCTCGGACCGGCTGGTGGCCGCCGGGGCGGTCGACCACTGCCTCAACGCCGGCGGCGACGTCCGGGTACGCGGGCACTCGTCGTCCGGGCTGCCGTGGCGGATCGGTGTGCGGCACCCGTGGGACGCGGACGCCACCTGCCTGGTGCTCACCGGCACCGACCTGGCCGTCGCCACCTCGGGCGTCTACGAACGGGGGCACCACGTGCTCGATCCGCGCCGGGGCGTACCGGCCCGGGGGTTGCGTTCGGTCACCGTGGTCGGCCCGGACCTGGGTGTCGCCGACGCGTACGCCACGGCGGCGGTGGCGATGGGCGTGGCCGGCATCGGCTGGCTCGACCGGCTCCCCGGCCACCTGCACGCGGTGGTCACCGACGACGGGCGGCTGCTGCGGTCGACCGCCCTGCCGCTGGCCGACTGAGGCGTCGACGTGGTGGCGGGGTCACCTGCCGGTGGGTGCGTTCACCGGGCCGTGCGGTGGGTGCCGGCCGGTCGGGAGCCGGTCGGCCGGGGGCGACCCGGGCGGGAGCCGGCCGGCCGGGTGTCCGACCAGTGGCGGGGCCGTCGCCGGTACGGCGGTTCGGTGCCGCCGGTGTGCCGCATCTCGTCCCTGGCCATGTCGTACCCCCGCTCCGGTGGCGCGTGCGCGCCGTCGTGGTGTGCAACGAGTCCGGCGTGGGCGGGGACGCTGGCGGGAACCCGACCCGGCCACGTCCCGCCGCCTGCGGCCGGCCGGTCAGCGGCCGTCCGTCCGGTGGCCGGCCGGTGTGGGGCTGGCTGGTCAGTGGCCGCGCCGGGGCAGGGGGAGCTGGCCGGGCAGCAGCTCCGGGGTCAGCGTCACCCCGTCGGCCCGCAGGGCGTCGATCAGGCTGTTCTGCAACAGGTACGAGTCGGGCAGCCGCCAGCGGGCCTGTTCCGGGGCGACCGCCCAGCGCACCGGGCCCTCGGGCAGCCGGGTGGGGGGCGCCGGGATCCACGAGCCGGTGCCGTGCCGGACGACGTGGAAGCAGTGTTCCAGCTCGGGGCGCAGCGGGTCGCCGGGGCGGACCAGGAACATCCACCGCCCGGTCGGGGTCACCACCACCGGACCCCGGACGCCCGGCCCGGCGGGGTGCCCGGGTACGGCGTCGAGCAGTCGCCGGCCCAGGTGCGCCGACACCTCCAGCACGTCGAACGCCCGGCCGGTGGGCAGCAGCACCCCGTGCGGGCGGCTGCGCCACCAGGTGGCCACCCGGGCCGGGTCGGTGCTCGCCCCCCGCTCCCAGTTCTCCAGCGCGGGGTGGCAGCCGACGGTGGGACAACCGGCCCGGCCGCACACGAAACGGCTGCGTGCCAGGCAGGCACCGGGGGTCACCTCCCAGCCGTGCACCGCGTACCGGACGGCGATCCGGCGCAGGCGCACCCGTTCGATCGGTGCCAGCTGGGCGACCCGTGGCCCGACGTTCCCCCACATGTCCCGTGCTCTCCTCTGGCTTCGACCGGTCACCGCCACCCCTCACGTCGAGCGCCGTCACTGTCGTGATCCGGGATCGTTTGACCTGACGAACGGCTCGTGCAACTTGCACGAAGGTATGAGAACTGGCTGTACGTGTGACGTACACGCTGTGCGACCAGCGGCAACCTGGGCGGACGGATCGGAGACGCCCGGCGTGGGGCGTCCGGAGCCCGACCGGACGACCCACGAGGGGGAGGAACGGCAGAAGATGGACGAGCTTCCGATCGGGCGACGGGTGGCCTACTGGCGCGGGCGACGCAAGATGTCCCAGCAGGTCTTCGCCGACCGACTCGGCAAGTCCAAGAGCTGGGTCGACAAGGTCGAACGCGGGGTCCGCCGGCTGGACAAGTTCTCCGTGCTGTACGAGATCGCCGTGATCCTGCGGATCGACGTGCAACTGCTGCTCGGCAAGGACCCGGAACGGCGTACCGACGCGATGAGCTGCATCGACCAGTTCGAGGTGCAGGAGATCCGGGCCGCCCTGGAGCAGTACTCCTCGATGACCGCGTACTTCGACGGGGTGTCGTACCCGCCGCCCCTGACCGACCTGCGCAAGGCCGTCACCCACGCCTGGCTCACCTACCAGTACGGCCGCTACGCGATGCTCACCCGGGCGCTGCCGAAACTGCTGCGCGACGCCCAGGCCGCCGACGCCGGCTACGGTGGCGAGCCGGGCCGCGACGCCGCCCACCTGCTCGGGCAGGTCTACCAGATCGCCTCCTCGGTGCTGCGCAAACTGGGCGAGTGCGAGCTGGCCTGGCTGGCCGCCGACCGGTCGATGGCGGTCGCCCAGCGCGCCGACGACCAGCTGCTGGCCGGTGTCGCCACGGCCCGGGTGTGCAACGCGCTGGTGGCGATGGGCCGGGCCCGGCCAGCGCTGGAGCTGAACCTCAGCATCGCCAACCAGCTCGCCCCCGGCGGCATGAACGACAGCACGCCGGACCGGCTCTCCGTCTACGGCATGCTGCTGTTGCAGGGGGCGATGGCCGCCGCCCGGTTCGGCGACTCCGACGCCGTCGAGGATCTGCTGTACGGGGCAGGCGAGGCGGCGCTGATGCTCGGCAGCGACCAGAACCACTACTGGACCTCGTTCGGCCCGACCAACCTGGAACTACACCGGGCCGCCGCCGCCGTGGAGCTGGGCGACGGCGGGCGGGCGGTGGAGATCCACCAGCGCATCCCCGAGCCGAGCTTCAACGGGCTGCTGCCCGAGCGGCGGGCCCACCACCTGCTCGACCTGGCCCGGGGCTACGCCCAGCTCGGTGACGTCGCGATGGCGGGGGAGATGCTGCTGCGCGGCGACCGGCTCGCCCCGTCCGAGATCCGCTGCCGACCCATCGCCCACGAAGTGATGACCGACGTGCTGCGTCGCACACGTGGTGCGTTGCCCGCGCCGATTGCGGAGTTGGCTGAGCAGATGGGAGTCGGAGTATGAACACGGCGGCGGCCGGATGAGCGGCAGCCCCCACCAGAGCAGTGAGCACCGCGGAGTGCTCTACGTCATCGCCTGCGGTTCGCCGCTGGCCCGTCACCTCGACCGACTCGTCGGCCTGGCCCAGGACGACGGCTGGGAGGTCTGCGTCGTCACCACGCCCGACGGGGCGAAGTTCGTCGACCGGGCCGCGCTGGCCCGGCAGACCGGGCATCCGGTGCGCACCCACTACAAGAACCCGGGCGACCCGGACCTGCTGCCCCCGGCCGACGCGATGCTGGTCTGCCCGGCCACCGTCAACACGGTCAACAAGTGGGCGGCCGGGATCACCGACACGCTGGCGCTGGGTCTGCTCGTCGAGGGGCAGGGCCGGGGCGTACCGGTGGTGGTGGTGCCGTTCACCAACGTGGCGATGGCCGCGCACCCGGCCTTCATCAGCGGCCTGCGCCGGCTGGCCGAGTGGGGCGCCACGGTGCTCTTCGGCGACGACGTCTACCCACTGCACCCACCCGGTACGGGGGAACGGCACCTGCACGCCTTCCCCTGGGAGGCGGCGGTGGCGGCCCTACCGGGCCGCTCCCGGGCCACCTCGGCGGCCTGACCCGGCGACGGGCGTGGGCGTGGCCGGCACCGTGCGCCGGTAAGCTGACCGGCCGTGAGCACAACCGCGTCCCCGCCGTCCGTCGCCGATGTGGTTGCCGAGCTGGATCGGCGTTACCCGCCCGCCTGGGCCGAGGAGTGGGACCGGGTCGGTCTGGTGCTCGGTGAGCCCACCGACCCGGTCCGCCGCGTCTTCGGCACGGTGGACGTCGTCCCCGAGACCGTCGCCGAGGCGCTCGCCGCCGGTGCCGACCTGATCGTCGCGCACCACCCGCTGCTGCTGCGCGGCGTCTCCTCGGTCGCCCCGACCACCTGGAAGGGGCGGATCGTGCACGACCTGATCCGCGCCGGGGTGGCCCTGTACGTGGCGCACACCAACGCCGACATCGCCGCGCCGGGCGTCTCCGACGCGCTGGCCGCCCGGTTCGGGCTGACCGGTCTGCGTCCCCTCGCGCCGTCCGCCCCCGGTTCCCCGTCCGCCGGTGGCGGCCGGGGCATCGGCCGCATCGGCGAGCTGCCCGCCCCGCTGACGCTCGCCGAGCTGACCGGGCACGCCGCCGCCGTCCTGCCGGCCACCGTCTGGGGGGTTCGCGCCGGAGGCGATCCCGCGCGTATCGTGCGTACCCTCGCGGTCAGCGGCGGCTCCGGCGACGGCTTCCTGGCCGCGGCGACCGCCGCCGGTGCGGACGCGTTCCTCACCTCCGACCTGCGGCACCATCCCGCCGGTGAGCACCTCGCCGCCGGTGGGCCCGCCCTGCTGGACGCCGCACACTGGGCGACCGAACGACCCTGGCTGGACGACGTGGCCGCCCACCTGCGGGCCGGCTTCGGCGTCGAGACCGTGGTGTCCGACCTGGACACCGACCCGTGGACCGTGCACGCCGCCGCACCCGCGATGGACGACAAGGAGCCCCGACCGTGAAGGCTGAACCCCAGGTCCAGCGCCGCCTGCTCGACCTCCAGGCGATCGACACCACACTCGCCCAGCTCGCTCACCGCCGCCGGTCGCTGCCCGAGCGGGCGGAGCTGGAGGGGCTGGCCCGGGAGCTGTCCGCCCTGGAGGACGAGCGGGTCCGCGCCCAGGTCGCCGTGGACGACCTGGACCGGGACATCGCCCGCCTGGAGAAGGACATCGACCAGGTGCGGGCCCGCAAGAGCAAGGACGAGGCCCGGCTGGCCAGCGGCAGCGGGCCGGCCCGGGAGTTGGAGGCGCTCCAGCACGAGCTGGTCTCGCTCAACCGTCGCCAGGGTGACCTGGAGGACGCCGAGCTGGAGCTGATGGAGCAGCGGGAGACGGCGCAGGCGACCCTCGACGGGATCGAGACCCGCATCGCCGAGGCCAGGGACCGGCGGGCCGCCGTCGAGCAGCGCCGCGACGAGAACCTGGCCGAGATCGCCAAGGAGGAGGAGTTCAAGCAGGGCGCGCGCAAGCCGCTCGCCGCCGACCTCCCCGCCGACCTGGTCACCCTCTACGACAAGATCCGTGAGGACACCGGCCTCGGCGCGGCGCTGCTCACCGCCGGCCGCTGCGGCGGCTGCCGGCTGGAGCTGTCCGGCGCCGACCTGGCCCGGATCCGCCGGTCGGCCCCGGACGAGGTGGTCCGCTGCGAGGACTGCCGCCGGATCATGGTGCGTACCAACGAGTCGGGGCTGTAGCCCGGTGGCGGTGCGCGCGGTCGTCGTCGAGGCCGACGGCGGGTCCCGGGGCAACCCCGGGCCGGCCGGTTACGGTGCCGTGGTCCGGGACCCGGCCACCGGCGAGGTGCTGCTCGAACGGGCCGAGTCGATCGGGACGGCCACCAACAACGTCGCCGAGTACCGCGGTCTGATCGCCGGGCTGGAGGCCGCCGCCGAGCTGGGTGCGGCCGAGGTCGACGCCCGGATGGACTCGAAGCTGGTGGTCGAGCAGATGTGCGGCCGGTGGCAGATCAAACACCCCGGGCTGCGTCCGCTCGCCGCGCGGGCCGCCGCGCTGGTCGACCGCTTCGAGTCGGTCCGGTTCAGTTGGATCCCCCGCGACCGCAACCGGCACGCCGACGCCCTGGCGAACGCGGCGATGGACACCGCCGCCGGCAAACCGTCCCGCGCGACGCCCGTGCCGGCCGGCGGCGAGGCGTCCCGGGTGGTGGCGGGCGTCGACTCGCCGGGCCGGGCGCAGGCCCGCGAGGTGGCCGCCCGTGCCGCCACCCGGTCCACCGGCACCGACCCGGCGACCACCAAGGCGTCCTGGGAGCCGAGGCCGAGCTTCACCGCCACCCGGCTGATCCTGGTCCGGCACGGGGAGACCGAGTGGACCGTGCAGCACCGCTACGCCGGCCGCGCCGACGTGCCGCTGTCCGAGTCCGGTCAGGCCCAGGCGCGGGCCACCGCCACCCGGGTGGCCGCGCTGGCCCCGTCCGTCGCGGCCGTGCTCAGCTCACCGCTGTCCCGGTGTACGGCCACCGCCGAGGCGATCGCCGCCGCGCTCGGCGGTCTGCCGGTACGACCACAGGACGACTGGATCGAGTGCGACTTCGGCGACTGGGACGGGCACACCTTCGCCGAGGTGCGGGACCGGTGGCCCGGCGAACTGGACGCCTGGCTCGCCTCGACCCGGGTCGCCCCGCCGGGTGGTGAGTCGTTCACCGAGGTCGGGCAGCGGGTCGACCGGGCGATGGTGGAGCTGCGGGAGGCGTACCCGGGGGAGACCGTGGTGGTCGTCTCGCACGTCTCGCCGATCAAGCTGGCCCTGCGCGACGCCCTCGCGGCCGGCGACGCCCTCCTGCACCGGCTCTACCTGGACGCGGCGGGTATCTCGGTGCTCGACATGTGGCCCGACGGGGGCGTCGCGGTCCGTTCCGTCAACGACACCGCCCACCTTCCGGTCCGCTGATTCCGGACCGTCCCGAACCGGCCCGGGATTCCCGGGCCGGTTCGTCGGCGGTCGATGCGCCGCGCCGTTCGTCGTGCCGTTCGGCGCAGCCGGAACACCGTTGGGCGCATCGTCAAGCGCCAATTGATCGTGCTTGGCCGCACCGGGTCGTAGCGTCCGGCCGTTACTGGCCGGAACGACTACCGGAGGTAGGTCAGATGACCGCTGCCGAACCGGAGACGCCGCGCACGGCGTCGTCCAGGGCGAAGGACCACAGCCCCTGGAACTGGTTGCTCTTCATCCCGATCGTGGTGCCGCTGATCCCGGCGCTGTTCAACGCGGACGCGCCCCGGTTGTTCGGTTTCCCGCGCTTCTACTGGCTGCAACTGGTCTGGATCCTGCTCGGGGTGGCCACCACCACGCTGGTCTACCAGATGACCAAGAAGCGGGGAAACCAGTGAGCGCGAGGAGTGAGCCGGTTTTGCGAGCCCCGCAGTCGCGAACGAAAGGGGCCCCAGTGAGCGTGAGGAGTGAGCCGGTTTTGCGAGCCCCGCAGTCGCGAACGAAGGTGGTCTGCTGATGTGGCGTGATCATCTGACCGAGATCATCGTTTTCTCGGCACTCTTTTTGCTGGTCAGCGGGATGGGTTTCGTGGCGGCCCGGTGGCGGGCGCCGAAGGACATGGCACACCTCGACGAGTGGGGGCTGGGCGGGCGCAGCTTCGGCGGCTGGATCACCTGGTTCCTGGTCGGCGGTGACCTCTACACGGCGTACACCTTCGTGGCGGTGCCGGCGCTGATGTTCGGCGCGGGCGCGGCCGGGTTCTTCGCCGTGCCCTACACGATCGTCATCTATCCGCTGGTGTTCCTGGTGCTCTGCCGGCTCTGGTCGGTGTCGCACCGGCACGGGTTCGTCACCCCGGCCGACTTCGTCCGCCGCCGGTTCGACTCGCCGGTGCTGGCCCTGCTGATCGCGATCACCGGCATCGTGGCGACCATGCCGTACATCGCGTTGCAGCTGGTGGGCATCGAGGCGGTGCTCAAGACGATGGGGGTCACCGGGGACAGCGCGGTGGCGCGGCACCTGCCGATCATCATCGCCTTCGCGATCCTGGCCGCCTACACCTACCAGTCCGGGTTGCGCGCCCCGGCGCTCATCGCGTTCGTCAAGGACAGCCTGATCTACGTCGTGATCCTGGTGGCGGTGATCTACCTGCCGTACAAGCTGGGGGGTTGGGGTTCGATCTTCGACGCGGCGGACGCGAAGTTCGCCGCCTCGCCGAACCCGAACGACGGCATCCTGCTCAACGCCAACAACCAGCTCCAGTACGTCACCCTGGCGTTCGGTTCGGCGCTGGCGCTGTTCCTCTACCCGCACAGCATCACCGGCGTGCTGGCCAGCCGGAACCGGGACGTGATCAAGCGGAACATGTCGGCGCTGCCGGCGTACAGTCTGCTGCTCGGCCTGATCGCGCTGCTCGGTTTCATGGCGATCGCGGCCGGGGTGAAGCCGCTGCCCGGGGCGAAGGAGGGCACCGTCGACAGCAACACGGTGGTGCCGGTGCTGTTCGACCAGCAGTTCCCGGACTGGTTCGCCGGGGTGGCGTACGCGGCGATCGGCATCGGCGCGCTGGTGCCGGCGGCCATCATGTCGATCGCGGCGGCGAACCTGTTCACCCGCAACATCTACAAGGAGTACCTGAAGCGGGACGCCAGCCCGGCGCAGGAGGCGAACGTCTCGAAGATCACCTCGCTGGTGGTCAAGGTCGGCGCGGTGGCCTGCATCGTCTTCCTCGACCCGCAGTTCTCCATCGACCTCCAGCTCATCGGTGGCGTGATCATCCTCCAGACGCTGCCGGCGGTGGCGTTGGGCCTCTACACCCGCTGGTTCCACCGGGGCGCGTTGATCGCCGGCTGGGTGGCCGGCATGGGGCTGGGCATGTGGATGCTCTACCAGATCCCCAACCCGGCGTCGAAGCGCGCACATTTCGGTGGGTCGGCGTTCCCGCTGTCCGACTTCGGCTTCGACACCAAGAAGACGATCTACGTGGGCATCGTCGCCGTGCTGGTGAACCTGGTGGTGGCGGCGCTGGTCACGCTGGTGCTGCGGGCGGCGAAGGTGGCCGAGGGCGTGGACGGCACCACCCCCGACGACTACTTCGCCGACGAGGGCGACCCCCGCGTCACCCCCGGCCCCGACCGCGACGCCGACTCCGCCCGCGAACCGGTCGCCTGACCCCCACCCCCGACGCCCCGCTCCCAAAGCGGGCTGCCCCGGTCGGGCTGCCCCGGTCGGGCTGCCCCGGTCGGGCTGCCCCGGTCGGGCTGCCCCGGTCGGGCTGCCCCGGTCGGGCTGCCCCGGTCGGGCTGCCCCGGTCGGGCTGCCCCGGGCTCGCTCCGGGAGCGGGGTGCCCGCCCGCCCCCGTTGATCAAGAGCTTTACGTCAACATCCCGCCGAGAATTGACCCGAACCTCTTGATCACGCGACCGACGTGGCCGTCGGCCACCATCCGGGCGGGTGGGGGCGGGTGGGGGGCGGTGATCAAGAGGTTTGCGTCAACTTCCGGTGTGGAGGTGACGTAAACCTCTTGATCACCGGGGTCGGGCGGGGGAGCGGGGGAGGGGAGCGGGGAAGGGGAGAAGGTCAGCGGCGGCGGGTGCGGGAGTCGAGGGCGTGGTTGAGGCGGGTCAGGAGGGTGGCCAGGGTGTCCCGGTCGGTGGGGGTCCAGTCGGCCAGGATGTCGCCGTAGAGCCGGGTCCGGGCGGCCCGGACGGCTGCCATCCGGTGCAGGCCGGCGGGGGTGGGGGAGATCACCGTGCCCCGCCCGTCAGCGGGGTCGGGGGCGCGGGCGATCAGGCCGTCGCGCTGCAGCGCCGAGACCTGCCGGGTGACCGTGGAGCCGTCCAGGTTGAGCCGGGCGGCCAGCGCCGAGACGTTCTGCGGGCCGGAGGCGTCGAGGTGGCGCAGGATCACGTACGCCGCCCGGTCGAGGACCCGGTGCTCGGCGCTGCCGGTGGCCCGGCGGGTGGCCTCGCCCAGACGCATGAGCAGGGCCACCTCGGTCTCGATCCGACCGAGGGCGGCCTCGTCCGACTCCGTTCGCGTCGCGTGGTCGTCACTCATAGCTGTACGATACAACGGAATTACCTGTACGATGCAGTTATATGCGGCTTCGGCCGGACGGGAGAGCGCGGAGTGGACCGGCGTACCGAGCCCCACCGCAGTGCCATCTACGCCACCACGCTGGTGGCCTTCCTCGCCATCGCCGGCATCGCCGTGGTGGACCCCATCCTGCCCGCCATCGGCACCGCCATCGGCGTCACCGCCTGGCAGGTCGAACTGCTCTTCACCGCGTACATCGCGGTGATGGCGGTCGGGATGATCCCGGCGACCCTGGCCAGCGGACGCTTCGGCTTCAAGCCGGTGCTCGTCACCGGCGTCTCCGTGGTCGGGCTGGCCGCCATCGCCGCCTCGTTCAGCAACGACATCGTGCAACTGTCCGTGCTGCGCGGCGTGTGGGGACTGGGCAACGCGATGTTCTTCGCCACCGCCATGGTGGTCCTGGTCAACCTCGCCAACGACCGGGAATGGGTGGTCGGCCTCTTCGAGACCGCGCTCGGCCTCGGCTTCGCCATCGGACCGCTGATCGGTGGCCTGCTCGGCGAGATCAGCTGGCGGCTGCCGTTCTTCGTCTGCGGCATGTTCATGGTGCTCGCCCTGCTGGTGGCCGCCCGCCGGCTCCGCGAGCCGACCCACCGGCAGTCGCCCGTACGGCTGGGCCAGATCTTCGCCACCTACCGCCGGCCGGCGTTCCTCATCCTCTGCGTGGTCACCGCCGCGTACAACTTCGTCTTCTTCGTGGTGCTCGGCTACACGCCGCTCTTCCTCGGCCTCGACGTCATCCCGCTCGGCCTCGCGTTCACCGGCTGGGGTCTCGGCCTGGCCGCCGGCATCCTGCTCATCGGCCACCGGCTCGCCCACCGGATCGGCGCGGTGCAGACCGTCGGGGTGGCGCTGCTCGGCCTGCTGGCCTGCATGGTCCTCTTCGCCACCTCGACCGGCACCGTCGAGTCGCTGGTGGTGCTCGTCGTCGCCGGCCTGTGCATGGGCCTGGCCAACGCCAACCTCACCGACCTGGCCCTCGGCCTCGGCTCCGCCGACCGGCGGGTCGCCACCGGCGCGTTCAACCTGGTCCGCTGGGGGGCCGCCGCACCCGCCCCGATCCTGTCCGGCAAGCTCGCCGAGCACAGCCTGGCGTTGCCGTTCTGGGTCGGCTTCGGGGTGCTCGCCGTCGGGCTGCTCGTCTACCTGGCCTTCGCTCACCTGATGGCTGCCGGCTACGGCGAACGGCTGCGCTGGTCCCGCTGGAACCGGGCCGCCCGGCAGGCCGAGCACGCCCCCGAGGAACCGGTCGGCGAGGCGTACTGAGCGGGCCGGTGGCCGCTCAGCCCAGCGCCCGCCAGAGCAGGTAGAGGCCGATCGCCGTGCCGAAGCAGACGATCAGGGTCCGGAGCACCACCGGCGGCAGCCGGCGGGTCACCCGGGCCCCCACGTACCCGCCGAGCATGGTGGCCGGCGCGACCACCGCGACCGCCGCCCAGTTGACCGGCCCGAACAGGGCGAACACCACCAGCGTGGTCAACCCCACCACGGCCGAGAGCAGGTTCTTCACCGCCGACACCCGGGCCAGCGTCGCATCCAGCACCAGGGCCAGGCCGGCCACCAGCATCACCCCGAGCGCCGCGCCGAAATAGCCGCCGTACACCGTGCCGACCGCGACCATCGCCTGCACCGTGAGGGTACGGCGGCGCGGGCCCAACTCGGCCGGGTGGCCGACCAGCCGGCGTAGCGGCCCCTGGAAGGCCAGCACCGCAGTGGCTCCGAGCACCAGGAACGGCACCACCAGGTCGAACGCCCGCGCCGGGGTGGCCAGCAGGAGCAGGCAGCCGACCCCTGTGCCGAGCACCGCCGTCGGCAACAACGGCCACAGCGTCCGCCGGGGCGGCAGGTCCATCCGGCTGCCCGCCACACTCGCCGCGTAGCCGGGGAAGACCGACACCGAGTTGCTGACGTTGGCCGCCACCGGCGGGATACCGACCGCGATCATCGCCGGGAAGGTGATCAGGGAACCACCGCCGGCCGCCGCGTTCACCGTGCCCGCAGCGAGACCGGCGACGACCAGCAGTACGGCATCGGAGAGCTCCATGGTGCCCAGAGGCTAGTAGGCCCTGATCAGAGCCCCTCCACCGAGTCGACCGCGTACCATTTTCGGCTTCGTTGCGGCCCGGCCCGGGGTGGGATGGGTGCGGGACGCCGCGCCGTTAGGATGGGAACGCGACGGACGAGTCGACCGGGCGGTCGCGTCGGCGGGCTGCGGCCCGCCGCCGAGGAACGTCCGGACTCCACAGGGCAGGGTGGTTGTTAACGGCAACCCGGGGCGACCCGCGGGACAGTGCCACAGAAAACAGACCGCCGACCCCACTCGGGGACGGTAAGGGTGAAACGGTGGGGTAAGAGCCCACCAGCACCCCGGGTGACCGGGGTGGCTCGGTAAACCCCACCCGGAGCAAGGCCAAGCAAGGGCGTCACCGCACGTTGACGACCCGGCGCAGACGCTTGAGGGCTGCCCGCCCGATGTCTGCGGGTAGGCCGCAGGAGCCTGCCGGCGACGGCAGGCCGAGATGGATGGCCGCCGCCGGTGCGGACCCCGCGAGGGGTACGCGCCGCGCACAGAATCCGGCGTACAGGTCGACTCGTCCGTCGCCCACCAGCTCAGAGCCGTGATCATGGCCCTGAGCTGGTTCTATGTTCGGGCGTCGATGGTCGTCGTTGGTCAACTTTGGCCGGCGTTTGACGCCCTGTGGACGCCCTGACGCCCTGGAGACGCCCTGAGTGCTGTGTCCTTGGGCCGGGTCGTGCTGCATTGTCGTGGGGGCCTTCGTGGGGTCGGCGCGTGCGTTTCCGGGTGCGGCTGGCGGCTGCGGGGGAGGGTCGGGCACGTCCTGGCCGTGGAGCTGGGTACCGCGATGGGATGAGCCAGTGGCAAGCCAGTCCCGGGGTTGGACTGGCGCGGCAGCCGGAAGCCCCGACCATGGGACCAGGCCGACCCGCCGGCTTCCGTCACGGCCTCGCTGGGCCTGGTCCCTCTGTTTGGCGGGCGGTGTCCCGGCGGCTGTCGGCGGCTCACCGCCCCGGTGCCGTAGGCGTCCGGGGCGGCTTGCCGCCGGCCGGGCTTGCCGCCCCGCACCGCGCGGAGCGCGGTGCCTTGATCCATAACAGAGCTATTCGGCAGTTGTGCCTAACCTGTCGCTAGGTGACGATATTTACTGCACCATCTCCATCCACCTCGAACAGTACGTCGCCAGTTTCGTCTGAAGGCTCCGAAAGCTGGCCTGCCTTGATCGCGTCTACTCTGGCCAGAAAGTCTTTATGGGCGCGCTTTGTTAGATCTAAGAGCCCGTGCCAGGTCTGATGTGACACCCGCGGATCCGATGCTAGTGAAGACTTTGCCACCGCTCCGAGGCTGTCGATGTGGTCTGCGACAAACGTCAGGCGACGAATTGGGAACTGGTTGCCAAGTTCGGGGTTGTGGTCGAGGAAATCTTCTAGAGCTTGCAGGTAGTCGACTCCTCGCGCGTACTCGCCATTTGTGAGATGGTAATCGAGCCGCTTGATTTCCACAATCCAAAGAACGCCAGAGTCGTTTAGCATTACAAAGTCTGGCTCTTTCCTCTCGTTGTCGATGGCCGAGGTTACGACAGTTTGACCGAACTTCTTGAAATACCAGGACTCGAAGCTTGCGCGAACGCGTTTAAGCGATTCGTTCATGCCGAGCGGCGTCCACTCTGGTGCAAGAATCCACGGGGCTTGTTCGATCAGTTCTTGCAGGGGTCGTTCCAGGGTGGACCGGTCCGCAACGAGTTCTTCCAGCTTGGCGATAACATCCAGTCGCTCTTCTGCAACCTGGCCGAGTGAGTACATTTCCAATAGGCGGGCGCGTTGGAACAGCACCATCACTGCATCGATTGTCGTAGCTGTCGTTTCTGCGACTTCCCGGAGAGTGCCGAGAAGCGTGCGGTGCGGAGCAATGGCTATAGCGAGGTCGGCAATTCGGTCCACATGGTCCTGATCCTCAAGGGCTTCCGGATCAACATCCTTTACCAGAAGTTTAGCCGCCTCATTTACAGAGTCGCGGAGCTCGGGCTCTTTTGCTGATATCTTTCCCAGCTTTTTGTCAAGCTGGGCCTTCTGTTTGAAATCGGTCCACTTTTCCTTGCTGAGAGCCTTCTCTGCCTGCTTGCCAAGTTCTTTTATCAGGCGCTGGCCCCAGCTCCTTAAGGCTTCACCTTGGTCAGACGCCCATATGATGTCTTGGCGGTCTGAGCGCACGAGATCGTCCTCTTGGTCTAGCCATTCAGCATGGATTTCCCCCACTAGATACGAGCGCATCTTAAATTCGCCAGTGAAGCCCGCTCCGATATCGAAGTCTCTAGTCTGGGCAACGATCTTCCCTCGGGCATAAATGCGGACCCCGGCCATTGCGGGGTCTTTGTATGGCTTGCGTGCGTATGCCACGAAGCCAGTAACGGGCAGGAAGGTATCTTCATACGGGACTGGCCGCCCGCTTAGATCGATTTGCGTATCCTCAAGGTAATCGATCTTAAGCGTGCCTAGCTCAAAGGGGGCACCGCTGCTGAGCGAATCATAGATGGTCACTTTCCAGTCATCGCGGGTTAGACCGAATCGTGCACACAGTTGACGATCTAGTTCTTCTCGACTGGGTACCCGCTTGCGGAAGAAATCCCGAAGCTTAATTGTAGTGCCGGATTCTTCCTTATAAGTGCCGTCAAGCTCGCCCGGCTCTGGGTTGTACTCTGCATCGGTGTCTGCGAGCATTTCCGCAAGCTTCATCACGATGTGAGAAACGCGGTAGCCTCTTGGGCTCTCTTCTCCGCCTGCGGTTATTACTTCGACGGTCTGGCATATGCCAAAGGGCGCGAGCTTCCCGATGCCTTTTCGCCCCATTACGGGCCGTAGTTTATCTCTAGATTTATCGCTGCCGGTGCGCTTGCGACGGTCCGCCCCTACTGATAGGTAGTGACGATTGAGCTCGTCTGCAGTCATCCCGTGGCCGTCATCCACAATGGTGATCTCATAAGTGGCTACAACGGGTTGCGCATCTTCATAGGCTACGAGTGGTGATTGAGGTGGCGCGGCAAAAGTGCCTGAACCAGGCAAGTCGTCAGCGCTTGATACGTCGATCAGGGTGTCTGCCGGGCCTGTTTTTGATCCGCTGGAACTTAGAAATACTCCCCAAGGTAGGGTGATTTCAACCTTTTCGGCGTCCGCGTCATATGAGTTAGCGATCAACTCTGCCAGAACCGCCGTCACGCGGTCGTAAAGCTTGATGCCCAGTTTGTCGATCGTGAGACGGCTAATCTTCATCGTGTACTTGGGCTTCGATGGCTCGGCGTCACCAGGCCGACGCATCGCCGGCACGCGGTGGGATGTAGTCTCGATGGGCTGACCCAAAGCTTCCCCACCTGCAAATTCAGCCGGCTCCTGCATTCGTTGCACCTGACCCTCCATGGTGTAAGGAAGTATCGTTACTCATGGAGTGACGGGAGCGCTACCCGGTTGTAGACGTAAAACTTACAGTACGTCACGCTTTAAGTCTGACCATTGATCATGTATCATCCCCCCCGTGGACCGCCTGACATGCATCGACTTGTTTGCTGGGGCGGGCGGTGCTACCGAAGGTCTTCGTGCTGCCGGCTACGACGTGATCGGCGCAGTGGAGGTCGACCCCACCGCCGCAGCCTCCTATCGGATGAACCACCCTGCTACTAGGTTATGGCAGCGAGATATACGCGAGCTGACCGCTAGCCAGGTCAGGCGTGAGCTAGGGCTTGAGTCAGGCGGTCTAACCCTTCTCAAGGCGTGCCCTCCCTGCCAGGGGTTCTCCACCTTGGCGCGACGTGACGAGTCGCCGAGCGACAGCGCGCGAAATGACTTGGTGCTAGATGTCGTTCGATTCGTTCGAGCTTTGCGCCCTGCCGCCGTTCTATTGGAGAACGTGCCCGGATTGGAGCGAGACTCGCGGTTCAGTCGGATAAAGCTGGCAATAGAGAGAATCGGCTATTCTCTTACCTCCTTCAAGCTGGATGCCGCAGATGTGGGCGTGCCGCAACGGCGGCGTCGCTTAATTATGATTGCGATACGTGGGCGTCGAGCCCAACTTCCGAACTCCCTCCCTTCACTGCTTGGGAACTGGCTTGTTGAAGAGCCTAAAACTGCAAGAGACGCACTGGAAGAACTTGGCAAGAGTGTTCCTGCTGACGACGCGCTCAACAGACACCGCACTCACTCGTCAAAGGTGGTCGCCCGCATTTCGGCGGTCCCCGTCGGAGGCACGCGATTTGACCTGCCGGCAGAGCATCAGCTTAGTTGCCACGTAAACCTTAAGAAAAGAAGCGCGACTGCTTCCTATGGTCGGGTTCGGCTTGATGCGCCTGCTCCAACGATGACGACGCGCTGCGTTACCCCTGCCTGTGGTTCGTTCATACACCCGACCGAACATCGGGGACTTACATTACGCGAAGCTGCAGCATTTCAGACTTTCCCCCCAAGCTACCATTTCTCTGGCGATTTTGGATCTATTGAGCGACAAATTGGAAATGCCGTGCCAGTGCGAATGGCGCAAGTGCTTGGCGAAGCGGTTAAAGAGCTTCTGAAGAAGTCTCTCTGAAGTGACGAATTGCCTGTCAATTGCTGCGAGTTGTTGTATGCTGGACGGATCGAAATATAGCTAAGTCATCGATCTGTCAATCTGATATACGCGGATGACTTTGTGCGCTCTGCCATTTTTTCGCGTCACGAATTCGTGTTCGGTCAAAGGTGATCCTTCGTCTACCCCGAAGATGGCTGCAAGCTTTGAATCTGCGGAAATTTCGCGCTGCGTTGCTTCAAGGTCGTTTGAGTGATCTGACTGGTGGATGATGCGGTGCGGGTTTGCGTAGGTTCCCCTACCGTGTTCGGTAGTCACTGCGCCTGCATCTCGTAATACGGCTATGGCCTGCCGAATGGTGCCGCGGCTTGCCCGGAACTCGGCAGTAAGCGCGCTCTCGGCTGGTAAGAGAGCTCCGGGCGCGATAGTGCCGCCCTCGATGCGGCGTTTAAGTTCGTCGGCGATGGTGCGGTAGCGGGGCTGTCCGTAGTGCGGGGTGGGCACCTGTTCACCGTACCTGGCACTTGTTGTACCAAGTGCCAAGCAAGCGACGTGTTTCGACGTCTAGACAACTCGTCCACTTGTAGATACGTTTCCTGGTGTGCGGCCGGGGTGACGGCTCGTGTCAGGGGTGGTTGCGGTGTCGGCCCTGGCCGCACCTATGCGCGGCGTCCTGTGGGACCGGTTGCGGTAGCCGCGTAGACAAGTTGGCTCGGTGATACCCGACCCGTCCGGCGTCGGACGGTGCGCCGTGCCTTCATCCGGGCCGGCGGTCGGCCACAACCAATCTCGTGGTCGGCCGCCGGTTCCTCGTCTACCTGTGGAGGTGCGATGTCCGGCTCTCATCGTCGACGCGGTTGGTTGTCGTCCTGGTGGCCCCGCAGACGTACGCCGATCCCGACCACCAGCAGCGCCACGCCGTCGGCGTGGTCCGGCGGATCGATGGGCCCTGCGCCGTGGTGGTCGGTCGGTGTTACGCGGGAACTTCCCGTGCTGCGGTATGCGCCGTTGATGACGGTGGCTCAGGCGCACCGGGGGCACGGCGGGCGGTGGACACGATGACCCGCCCGAGCAAGCCGGCCCCGGTGGCGAGTCACCCGGACTGGTGTACGCCGGAGCGGTGCGGTTACCTGGTGCCGCCGGTGATGGCGCACATGGCCCGTCGTCATCGTGGCCACATGCTCCGAGTTGGTGAGAAGCGGGCGAGTGGGCTCGTCGTCACGTACCTGATCAGTGCGGAGACTGCGGGCGCTCCGCTGGTGTGCGTGCACGCGTCGTGTCGGGCGGGGAACGCCTGGGCGGAGTTGTCGCTGTCGGAGGCGGCGGAGCTGGTGGAGCAGTTGCGCGGGTTGCTGGCGCAGGTCGGCGGGCAGGGGGCCGGCGATGAATGAAGGCTTTCCGATGATGAACCGGCGGCTGCCGGCGTGGCCTCGGCCGGTGGTGTGTCCGCCGTGGTGTCGGGGTTGTGGGCCGAACGATCCGATGCACCGGGGGTACCTGGCCACGATCGGGAGGGAGGGGACCGGGTGGGTGAGTCTGCAACTGCTCATCGACCGGTTCACCCGCCGCGACCCGGCGATCAAGCTCGACGCGACCCACTTCGGCACCACGCAAACCGTGCTCCTGACGCTGTCCCACGTCGACCGGCTCATCGAGGAACTGACCCACGCCCGCCAGGCGATGCAGGCACAGACCGGGCGACACGGGCGGACGGGAGAGACGCGGTGAACGCCAACGGCCGGCGGGGCGCTGGGGCGCGTGGTCCTGGTGGGCGTCGTGGGCAGGCTCCGCGAGCAGGGGCGGTGGTGGTGCCGGCGGTGCCGGAGCGGCCGGCTGGGGGGACCACCTGGCAGACGTTGGAACGTCTAGGGGGTACGGTGACCGGTGTGCATGGCCGGGACTGGCGCCCTCGCTACCTGCAACTCGCGGAAGAGTTGCGGGCGAAGATCATGAGCGGGGAGCTTGCCCCCGGCACGCTGATGCCCAGCGAAACCGAGCTGGCCGAGTCGTCTGGGCTGTCCCGCACGAGCGTCCGCAACGCCATCCGCCAGTTGCGCGAATGGGGCCTGGTCCGGGCGGAGCAGGGGCGCGGCACCTACGTGCGGGCACCCCGCCAGCGGGTACGCCGTCGCAACACCGAGCGGTACCAGTGGGAGAAGGACCGGGTCCTGCTCGACGAGGACGAACGGTTGAAGACCGGCGCGACCGAGCACGACACCGGCCTGACCGTCGATGACCTGAAGTTCCACGCCGAGTACACCCGCGTGAATGCCGATGAGGAGATGGCGGCGGCCCTCCAGGTCGAGCCGGGTACGCCGCTGCTGCGCCGGGTCTACTGGACGTCCTCGCGGCACGAGAACGCACCGCTGACCGTGTCGTACTCCTACCTGCCCTACGACCTGGTCGCCGCGAACCCGGACCTGCTCGACGCCGGCAAGGAACCCTGGCCCGGCGGCACGCAACACCAGCTGTACACCCTCGGCATCGAGCTGGACCGCATCGACGACGAGATCCGCGCCCGGCCCCCGTCGCCGGATGAGGCCGAACTGTTGGACATCGACCCGGGCGTCTCCGTGCTCACCGTGCGCAAGACCTCCGTCGACACCACCGGCCGGGTGGTCGAGGTCGCTGACGTGGTGATGCCGGGGGACCGGACCGAGCTTGTCTACTCCCACAAACTCCAGCGGTGGAAAACTTGACGCAGCTCGTCTCGGTCATCACCCCGGTCCACGCGCCCAGCATCGAGTACCTGGCTGGCGCGTACGCATCGCTGGCCAAACAGGAGATGCCGCCGGGGTGGGACTGGCAATGGCTCGTCCAGGAAGACGGACAGACCGGAGCCCTGACCGACATCCTGCCCGACGACCCACGGATCAGCCTCGGCACCGGGCGTCCCGGTGGGCCTGGTGTTGCCCGGACCCTTGCGTTGTCCCGTGTTGACGGTGACCTCATCAAGGTTCTTGACGCTGACGACCAGTTGACCCCCGGCGCGCTTGCTCGGGACATCGCCGCGTTCGACGCGCACCCGCAGATCGGGTGGACCACCTCGCGGGTACTCGACCTGCTTCCCGACGGATCGACCGCCGGATGGGACAAAGACCCGGCCGGCGGGGTCATCGAACGGGGCGCGGTCCTGGCGTTCTGGCAGGCCAACGACTATCGGGCATCCGTCCACCCGGCCACACTGTGCCTACGCCGGGATCTCGTCTTCGCTCTCGGCGGCTGGATGGCCCTACCCGCCTCCGAAGACACCGGCCTGCTCCTGGCCGCGAACGCCGTCAGCGCGGGCTACTTCACCCGCGAATACGGCCTGCTGTACCGCAAGTGGCCCGGCCAGGTCACCAGCCAAGCCGCACACCGCGAACCCGCCGAGTACCAAGCCCGCATGAAGATCATCGAGGCCAGAGCCAACGCCCTGACCTCGATGATCCCCAACGGCTTCGACGGCGAAGCTGAGGCATAGCCCTCGTGCCCCGGGCGTCCCTGGGCATCAGCCTCCTCCAACTCCGTCGCATAGATGTCTCGGCGATTCACGCTTTCAATGCGAATTGAATTCGCCTAACACCCGTCCTTGCCTCTCGCGGCGTAGTCCGTCGCAGCCACAATCCTTCTCGTCGTCCGCGCGTCTTGCGGGCCATCGCCAACTCCTCGGTACGATCATCCTGGCATTTCATCGACCGACCCTGGGCGGAAGTCGTCTTCACGCCCCTCAGGAGGCGAAAGTCGTCCCCCGGAGAAAGAAAGGTCGGTGGAATGCCAAAGAGGGATTGCCAGGTCTGCGGTTGTCGCAGTGTTGGCAGGCACCGGAAGTCCGACAGGGTGTGTCTTGGCAGCCTACTAGAGCTCATGGCTCTCCTCTTCAGGCTGCTGGTGCCGCTCGCGGTCGGGCTAGGTGCAGTCCTTAAGCAAGATGAGCCCGCCTAATAAGACGGGCTCACCCAGCGGGGTAGCCCTCGCCTCTCGCGACCACGGGCGGGCGGGGGCTTCCTCCATGCCGACCGAGTTCGGACGGCAGTCCGGTTGATGCCTTGCAGGGCTTGGCGATGGCTGCTCGCTAAACGTTGAGCGCACCTAACGTTCCTAACCTTACCTTCGGCTCTTGCTCCAAGTTACACACCGCCATAGTGGATGGACTGCCATACGCGCCGTTATGGCAGTTATTAATCGCTCACGTATGAGGTGTAGGTGTGTAGCTCGCCGTCATGTGTGACTCGCCCAGCCGGGTGGC
Source organism: Micromonospora humidisoli (assembly GCF_016900955.1). Taxonomy (NCBI): domain Bacteria; kingdom Bacillati; phylum Actinomycetota; class Actinomycetes; order Micromonosporales; family Micromonosporaceae; genus Micromonospora; species Micromonospora humidisoli. Next base: position 603,405 of record NZ_JAFEUO010000004.1, on the reverse strand, counting down.
AGGCAGTCGAGGCGCGGGCGGCCTGAGGGGCAACAGTAGACAGAGGTCAGTCAAGGTCACCTCCATCAAGCTCGGTCAGGCTAGTCCTGCTCATCAGCAGAGCCAGGCCGTCTAGAGCCTCGCCGACTTTCACGGTTTACTTGTTGACTTGTCTGCCAAGTGGGCTCTACCTTGGAGTCTCCACTTGGCAGACATGCCAACAACATGGAGGTTGAGCGATGGCTCTGCGTGGCGGTACGAGGTTCGCCGTGCGTTGTGAGGACGTCTTCCCGGCGGGGTGCGCCCTGGTCCCTGAGTCGCTGGGTGAGGTCGAGGACTACGACGAGAAGACCGGGCGGCGTAGCCCGGCGAAGGACAAGTTGACCGGTCAGCGGGTGTGGCAGGTGCGGGTGATGGACCTGGACCCGGAGCTTGGCAAGCGTTCCCGGGAGACGACGGTCAAGATCTCCGCCGACTACCAGCCGGTGCCGCCGACGGGTGCGCCGTTCGAGGCGGTGGAGTTCGAGGGCATGACGGTGACGCCGTACGTGACCAACAACAACCGGATGGCGTACTCGCTGCGGGCGACCGGGATGCGTGCCCCGGCGGGTGTGGCGAAGAAGGCGGCGGCGTAGCCGCTGAAGGTTGGGGGCGGGGCTGTCTGGTCTTGGCGGACGGCAGCCCCGCCCCCTTGGTGTCTCTTTCCCCTGCTCTGTCGAGAGAGGTAGTGACGTGTCCAAGCGTAGGCGTTCGGCTGCCCCGGCTTCGCCTCGGTGCGAGGTGTGTCAGTCCCGGTTCGACCCGGCCACCGGTGCCGACGGCCGGTGTGCCGGGTGTGTCGGGCAGCTCGTTCTTCCGTTTCCTCCGGTCCGGGACGCGTCGGGCCGGTTCGTGTCCCTGCGGGGTGGGCGATGATGCGCCGGCCTCGGGGCGGGGTGGTGATGGTGACCGCCGGGGATCTGATGGTGGTCCGGCCGAAGCGGTTCGTCCTGCCGATGTGGCTGGTCGTGCTCGGCCTGGTGCTGCGCTGGGCCGCCCGGTTCTGCTGGTGGTGCCTGCGTCACCCGGTCACCGTGGGCATGGTCGTGACCGCCGTCGTCCTCTACGCCGATTACGGCTGGCCGGGCCTGGTGGTGCCGCTGGTGCTGGCGTCGGCGGTTTCGGCGGTGTGGCGATGGCGCGATGAGACGTCCTGGTGGCGATGGTGCGCCGGGCCGCTGCTCGGCCGGTTCCGTCAGGTTTTCGTCTACCGGTGGGCGTGGCAGGAGGCGATGACCCTGTGCGGCCTGGCCGCAACGTATGACCACCTGCCGGTCCTGCCGCAGTTGCTGCGGGTGCGCTCGGATCAGGCCCTGGACGTGCTGACCGTGCGGATGGTCCGGGGGCAGACCCCGGCCGACTTCCAACAGGTCACCGCGAACCTCGCGTACGCCTTCGGCCGGCGGCACGCCCGGGTCTAGTCCGAGCGGCCCGACACCCCGCCGACCCGTACCGGCTACTGGTCGCTGCTCCTCGGCTGGGTCGACCGGCTGCGGTTCCGGGACCGGCCCACGCTGGTCTACCTGGTGCTCGTCCGTACCGATGCGCTGCGGCCGGTCGTGCCGCCGTTCGACACCCCGACCGTCCCCGACTTCACGGCGTTGCCGTTGGCGCGGCGGGAGGACCTGGGGACCTGGTCGCTGCACCTGCTCGCCACCCATGTGCTGATCGGTGGGGCCACCCGCTCCGGGAAAGGCTCGGTGCTGTGGTCGCTGGTCCGGTCGCTGGCCGGTGGCATCACGTCGGGCCTGGTGCGGCTGTGGGTGATCGATCCCAAGGGCGGGATGGAGTTCGCCATGGGTCGGCCGTTGTTCGCCCGGTTCGCCTGCAAGTCGTTCGAGGCCATGGCCGATCTCCTCGACGAGGCCGTGTCCGTGATGCGGGAGCGTCAGACCCGACTCGCCGGCACCGTGCGGGCGCACACCCCGACCGAGGCTGACCCCCTGGTCGTGGTCGTCATCGACGAGATGGCCGCACTGACCGCGTACCTGCAAGACGTCGACCTCCGCAAGCGCATCGCGGGCTCCCTGGGGTTGCTGCTGTCGCAGGGCGCGGGGGTTGGGGTGCTGGTGGTGACGGCGTTGCAGGACCCGCGCAAGGAGGTGTTGCCGTTCCGGGACCTGTTCCCGACCCGCATCGCCCTCGGCCTCACCGAAGCCGCTCAGGTTGACCTCGTGTTGGGTGACGGTGCCCGCAACCGGGGCGCCCTCGCCGACCAGATGCCCCGATGGGCCAAAGGCGTCGGCTACGTGATCCTCGACGGCACCCCGGAACCCATGCGGGTCCGGTTCTCCTACATCACCGACGACGACATCCGCGACCTGGCCCACCGGTACCCGGCCCCGGCCGACGCGGCGGACATCCTCGCCCAGGTCGGCCGCGAGTCCACCCCGGAACCGGCCCGGCCGGCGCTGCCCCGGCCCCGACGCGGGCCACTGCTGCCCGACGCGCTGCGCACCATCCTCGACGCCGACCAGGGCGAACCCCGATGACCGGCCCGACCGACGGCCGGCGCTTCTACCGGCTGCGTACCCCCGAACCGGTCACCGCCGTGTCCGTCCGCGTCGACCCCGACCGACCCGACCCGTACCCCGTCTATCTCGCGGTCGGGGCGGGCCGGCGGCGGATGTCCCTGACCCCCAATGAGGCGTGGGCGCTGTGGCGCTGCCTCTCCGAAGCCGTCGCCACGCTCGGCACCCCTCCCGACTACATCCGCACTGACATCCGTCCGGCCCGGAGGTAACCGCCATGACCACCCTCGCCCGCGTCATCAACCGGCTCCGGCGTCCGCTGCGCATCCGGCTCGTCGGCCCCGCCGACCAGACCGCCGCCGCCCTGCACGGCCTCGCGCACATGGTCAACCGCCGCCCCGACATGGCCGACCGGCGCATCCGCATCGACCTGACCATCCGCGAAAAGCCGATGCAGGAGTGGCGATGACCGAGCGCACCGAATCCGCCGTACGCCTGGTGATCCTGCTCGCCATCGGCACCATGGCCGGCGCTGCCGCCTTCACCCACGTCCACGACCTGTCCGTAGCCCACGGCCAACCCGACTGGATCGGCTGGGCCAACGCCGTAGCCGTCGAGCTGATGGCGATCTACCTCGGCCTGGAACTCCGCGCCCGCCGTCGCACGGGTCGGCCCGTCGGCCTGGTCGGCTCGCTCCTGGTCGCGTTCGCGCTGCTCTCCCTCGCCGCCCAGGTCGCCGAAGCGGAACCGTCGGTGTGGGGCTGGACCGTGGCGGCCGTGCCGTCGCTGGCGTTCCTCGCCCTGTTCAAGGTCGTCCTGTCCAACGCCCCGGCCACCCCGCCTGCTCCTGCACCGGACCAACCCCCGGGCGACTGGTACAAGGTGCCCGAGCAGGCCACCACCGAACCCGAACGCCCGGCTGACCCCGTGCCGCCGGCTGTCCCGGCTCCGGCTGCCATCTCTGCCCCGGCAGCCGTGCTGCCTCCGCGTGTCGTCCCTTCGAACCGGCCGCACGTCGTCGGGATCATCCGATGACCGCCCCGACCCTGCCGGGCCTCGAACCCGTCGCCCCGACCCCGGTTGCTGTTCCTCGGCCGGGGTCGCGGGCGGCCCGCATGGCGTTACCCCGCTCGGTCGACGTCCTCAAGGAGATCGCCGCCGAGTACGGCGTCTGCGTGCGTCCCCTCGCCATGCGCCGTACCGACCTCGACACGGGCTTGACCGAGGTCATCGACCTGCCGTGTGGGGCCACCCGGGAAGACAAGTGCGCCCCGTGCGCGAAGAAGAACCGCCGACTGCGGCAGGCCCAGATCCGGGAGGGCTGGCACCGCGACGACGAACCTCTACCGCCGCCGGAACCGGCGACCGAGGAACAGAAGGCGCTCATCCTGCTGCGCGGGCATCTGGAGTTCTCCCGTGACGAGGCGTCCCGGGCGTGCCAGTGGGACCAGGTCGAAGACCTCGACGAGGCTATCCGCGAGGTGGAAGAGGCGATTGCGGCCGAAGGGCTCCGGGGTCGGGTCGCCCCGCCGCACGCGACCGGCGACGACGACCAGGGCGACGACGACACCGGCCCGCGCCGCAAGCGCTCGACCCGGCGTCGGCAGGATGCCCCGGAGCTGCCCCGCCGGAAGGTCGAGCGGCGCACGGTCGGCAGGACGTACACCGCTGCGGACGGCACCACCTACCGGCCGTCGATGTGGCTGACCCTCACCCTCGACTCCTACGGCCCGGTGCGCCCCGACGGCACTCCGGTCAACCCCGACCGGTACGACTACCGCCGTGCCGCCTGGGACGCCGTGCACTTCCCCCGGCTGCTGGATCGGTTCTGGCAGAACCTGCGCCGGTGTGAGGGCTGGAACGTCCAGTACGCCGGCTGCGTCGAGCCGCAACGTCGTCTTGCGCCTCACGCGCACTTCGCCATCCGGGGCACGATCCCCCGGGACACCCTGCGCACCGTGGCGGCGGCGACCTATCACCAGGTGTGGTGGCCGGCGGTCGACGTCCAGCGCTACACCGCCGACCGACCCCCCGTGTGGGACGAGCAGGCGGCGGCGTGGGTCGACCCGGACACCCGGTGCCCATTGACTACCTGGGGCGAAGCACTCGACACCATCGACGACAACCCGCACGCCGAACCGGTGCACGTCGTCCGCTTCGGTACCCAGGTCGACGCGCGGGGCGTCATGCCCGGCACCACCGACGCCGAACGGACCATCCGGTACGTCACGAAGTACATCACCAAGCACACCGGCGACGTGCACAAGGCAACCACCGACCGGCAACGCAAACACCTCGACCGGCTCTGGCGGGAACTGCGCGTCACCCCCTGCACCGACCGGTGCGCGAACTGGCTGCTCTACGGTGTTCAACCCAAGAAGGCACACGCCAAGCTCAAGCCGGGCCGCTGCAAGGGCAAGGTCCACCAGCGGGACACCCTCGGCATCGGCGGCCGACGCATCCTCATCTCCCGCGACTGGTCCGGCAAGACGCTCAGCGACCACAAGCACGACGTCCGGGCCTGGGTGCGGTCGCTGCTCGGTGTCACGGTCGGCCTGGATGGGGCCGACGACCAGGGCGCCACCGTCGAACCGGTCCGGCACGCCTGGGAACTCGCCCGACCCGATGACCCCGACGTACCGGCCATGGCTCATCGGCTGCTGCGGTCGATCAGCGAGCGTGCCCGCTGGCGCTCCGAACTGCTCGCCGCCAAGGACCGAGCCGCGCAACTCCCCGACGACGGATCAGCAACGGGAACGGGCGACACGACGGGGGAGGGGCTGTGACGGTGGTGAACGATGGGCTCTGGACGGTGCGGGAGGTGGCGGCCTACCTGCGGGTGCCGCAGGAAACGCTGTACCGCTGGCGCAAGGTCAAGTACGGGCCGCCGGCGGCCCGGGTCGGTCGACACCTGCGGTACGAACCGGAGACGGTCCGGGCGTGGGTACGCGCGCAGGCGGCGGCCTGATGGGGCACGTGGAGGATCGCTGGTACAAGACGGTTCACCACCCGGGCGGGCGACGGGAGCGGGTCAAGACGAACCTGTTCGGCAAAGGGCTGCGCTACCGGGTGCGGTACATCGGGCCGGACGGCAAGGAACGGAAGAAGTCCTACCCCGACCGGGCCAAGCGCGAGGCTGACGCGTTCCTCGTGTCGACCGAGACGGACAAGCTCCGGGGCTCCTACGTCGACCCGGTCGCTGGCCGGATGACCTTCGCCGAGTACGCCGAAACCTGGCTCCGTACCCGCTCGTTCGACGAGTCGACCCGGGAGAGCACGGAGTTCCGGGTACGGAAACACCTGCTCCCGTTCTTCGGCGCGCGGAAACTGGCCGAGATCAAGCCGGGGCACGTCCGGGAGTGGGACGCCGCGATGGTCGGCAAGCTGGCCCCGGCAACCCGGGCCGTCGTCTTCGCGCACCTGCGCACCATCCTCGGGGCGGCCGTCGACGACGAGCGGATCGCCAAGAATCCGTGTTCGGCAAAGTCGGTCACGCCGCCGCGACCGGTGCAGCGTCGGGTGGTGCCGTGGCGGTACGAACAGGTTTCGGCAATCCGCGGTGGCCTCGCCCGGCGGTACCGCCCGATGGTCGACCTCGGCGCGGGCTGCGGGCTCCGGCAGGGGGAGATCCTGGGGCTCGGTGTCGACGACATCGACCTTGACGCGGGGTGGGTGCACGTCTCGCGTCAGGTCAAGCTCGTCCGCTCCCGGCTCGTCTTCGGGCTGCCCAAGAATGACCGGGACCGGCGGGTGCCGTTGCCCGACTCTGTCGCCCAGGTGCTGCGCCGGCACCTCGACGACTTCGCTCCGGTGCCGCTCACCCTGCCGTGGGAGAACCCGGCCGATGACGAGCGGGTGACGGTGCCGCTGCTGTTCACCACGACCCGGCGGGGTGCGATCAACCGGCGCACCTTCGACGACAAGAGTTGGCGACCGGCTGTCGTGGCGGCCGGCATCACGCCGACCCGGTCCACCGGGATGCACGCGCTACGCCACTTCTACGCCTCGTCGCTGCTCGACGCGGGGGAGAGCATCAAGGCGCTCGCGTCGTACCTCGGCCACGCCGACCCCGGTTTCACCCTCCGCGTCTACACGCACCTGATGCCGGCCAGCGAGGAACGCACCCGCAACGCGATCGACGATCTGTTCAACCCGCCCGAGAAGCCCTGACGCCCTGGCGACGCCCTGAGCGGGCTTCAGCCGAACAAAACGCCTGGTCAGAGCATGAATCAGCTTCGGAATCCGGCGTACAGGTCGACTCGTCCGTCGCCCACCAGCTCAGAGCTTCGATCGCGGCGCTGAGCCACCTGCTTCGCGAGTTGTCGTGATGGGGTGCGACGACACGACCCGCACTCCTTCCTTCAGGACGTACAACTCCCGGCGCGCCACCGCATTGCCCTTCTCGTCCAGTCGATAGCCGTCAAGCCACGTCCAGCCGTGGTAGGCGCAAGGTTCTGCGCGGATCTTGATAAGGCGGACGAATACCGGCCGGACGAACTGGGGGCCAGCTGCGCGGGTCAGATGCAGCACGTCACCGGGCTTCACGTCGGTGCTCCCTGTCCCGCCAGGCGCGTAGCGTCCTGCCTGCCGTGGCCAGTCGCGGGCAGCCTTCGTCGGAGAACTTGGTGCAGGTGGAACGGTGGTGGAAGTCGACGACGTAACCGGCCATCAGTACGGAGAACGGAGGCTCGGCCGGCCTCTGTGGCATGGGCACGGTTCACCTCCGGCTGGAGCGCATGATGATCCTGGCCCAGCGCCAGACTCCGGCGTTGGCCATCGTCCGCAGTTCTGCGTCCGGGGCGGTGGACAGGTCGGTCCGCCGCCCCGCATCCGGACCGCTCGGGGTGGCGGCGGGTTCGACCGTGACGACGTCCACCGGTTGGTGGGGGCGCTGGAACCACTTGACTCTAGTCATACGTAAAGATTAAACGACTAGAGCGAGTATGAACTAGCCCTCCGTCAAGTTGATACATGCCTAGTCGACGGATGCCTAGCGTCAGCGTCATGGGTAAGAAGCTGCGGTTGGTGGGTTCCGGGGAGATCCGGACCATGCTCGGCGGCGTCTCCCGGCAGCGCGTCTACCAGATCACCAACCGCAGGGACTTCCCCGAGCCGGTGGCCAGCCTCCAGATGGGCAACGTCTGGCTGGCCGAAGACGTCGAGGCGTGGATCGCCACCCGGCGGGGGGACCTGGACTGACTGTGAGCCGGCCTCCGAAGGGTCGCCGTCGCGTGCCGGGTTGACTCCACCCGCTGCCGATAGGCCGGCCGTAGCGCCCGTATCAGTCATGGTCGCGGCAGCCGACCTGGTCGCCGATCTCCTTCGGGATGCCGTACGGGCTGCACTCCAGCGCGCTGCCTTCACCGATCTTCTTCCACCCCTTCGTCGAGTGCGCGAACACCAGCACCCCGTCCCCCTGCTGCGACGGGTCGACGGCGATCACCCCGGCGGTCGCCCACTGCCGGGCGCACTTGATGTGGTCGGGGTCGATCTTGTGCGTCTTCCTGTCCAGCCCGGACACCTGCTGAAGGGTCGCGGCATCGACCGGGCAGGCCGCTTGGGTGGCCACCGGGGTGGCGGACGCCGTGCCGCGCGTCGGCGACGGGCTGCCGGGGGAGGAGGGGGAGGCCGTGCCGCCGGGCGGGGACGACGCGGCGTCCGAACCGGTCACCGGGCCGGACGGCGCGGGGTCGCAGGCGGCGACCGCCGCCAGCAGGGCGAGGGGTACGAGGGCGCGCAGGGCGTTCAGGGACATCGTTCCTCCGGATCGGACGTCGCCGGGACTCTGTGGAGTACACCCCTGGACGGCGGGCGAGGTTGCCGCTGTCGGGCATCCGATCGGGCGGGTGCTTCGCGGTGCAACGACGGGAGTGTCCGGGCGTCGGCGACGCCCGGACGACCTGTTGTCCGTTCAGTTCAGGCGGTGCACACGCGGCCCCCGTCAGCGGTCAGGCTGGCCAGGGAGCACACCTTCAGCAGCGGATAGTGCGGCCCCATCACGGTGGCGGCGGTCTCCGCCGAACTGTCCACCGGCACGTTCTGGGTGGCGTGCGGGAAATTGGCCACCGGTAGCAGGTTCCGCAGCAGCACCATGTGCGGGGCCACCGGATACGAGACGGAGAACGGCAGGAAGGTCGCGTCGTCGACCGCCTCGATGGCCGTCCGCTGCTGCTCCCGGCCGATCACGTACGTGTAGTAGCCGTGTCGGTCGAGGCGGGTGTCGTCGTCGTAGCGGCAACCGAGGCTCGGCGGCGCGTCGGTGAACCGGTTGATCACGACGGGCTTGACCTGGCCGCCGAGGTTGGTGCACATCGAGAAGTAGCGTAGGTCGGCGTGTCGGCGTGGCCAGACGTCCGGATGGTTGCCGGTGACCGCCCGGGGCGCCCTACCCCGGATCACCAGCACCTGGTCCGCCGCAGGCGGGGTGATCCAGGTGCCCAGGTAGGCATTGTCCGGGTTGGGGGCGAGGTTCTCCACCTCCGAGGTCCGGGTGAAGAGCTTCTGCCCGGTCTCCTCCGGCACCCCCGGCCCGCCGGGTCCGCCAGGCCCGCCAGGCCCCCCGGGTCCGTGGGGTCCGCCAGGCCCACCCGGCCCGCCGGGTCCGTGGGGTCCGCCAGGCCCACCCGGCCCGCCGGGTCCGTGGGGTCCGCCAGGCCCACCCGGCCCGCCGGGTCCGTGGGGTCCGTGGGGTCCGCCAGGCCCACCCGGCCCACTGGGTCCGCCGGGTCCGCCGGGTCCACCCGGCCCGCCGGGCCCGTGCGGCCCGCCAGGCCCACCCGGCCCACTGGGTCCGCCAGGTCCACCGGGATGCCCAGGCCCTCCGGGATGCCCAGGCCCTCCGGGATGCCCGGGGCCGCCGGGTCCGCCGGGGTGACCAGGCCCACCCGGCCCGTCGCCGGGACCGCCCGCGCCGGACAGCCCCGCCTCCCGGGCGTTCGCGGGTGCCGGGGTGGTGGTGGGGGTGCCACCGCCTCCCGGCGGGCAGGGCGGCAGGGTCTGCGACACCCCGTCGAGGGTGAGGGTCATGCTGGGCAGGGTGACGGCCGCGTCACCGCCGGCCGGCAGATAGACCCGGAAGATGACCGATGCCTTCGCGCCGGGCAGGGCGTCCTCCCGGGCCAGGGGCAGCCGGTTGGTCTGTCCGAAGGCCACGTCGGGGGTGATGGTGAGGGTGAACCGCCCACCCGGCGCGGCACCGGTCTGCCACGGATTCTGGCTGCCCGCGTCCGGCGTGATGAGGTAGTCCGGCATGCTGGAGCTGACGCCATTGCGGGTGAAGTACGTGGGCTTGTCGTCGTACACGTTGAAAGACGCGTATCTGGCGTCGGGAAAGGCCCCGGAGAGGGTGATTTCCAGGCCCGGCGTGACCGGATAGATGGTCGACCAGTACGTGGCGGCGGTGTCCGGCCAGTAGGCGTTCAGGCTTGTCGCCCCGTACTTCGACGACCAGGCGCAGGTGGGCATGGTGACGGCGGTGCCGGCGACGCGCTCCGCCTCGGCGGGGGTGGCTACCAGGGGGGCGGCCAGGGCGATCAGCCCGGACAGCAACAGAAACGGTCGACGCGTGGCCCGCGTAGCCGGTGTGGATACAGAGAGTGGCATGCGTCGACTTGATCAGAAATATGTGTCGACATGGTTACTTTCACGGTCAATTATCGTTGCTGTGTCGCACGTTTCAGCGTGTCTGGGATTACTATTTCCCGGCAGTGGAGTTTATTTCGGAAAAGCTACTTCCAGGGGATCTGGTCGGCTGCTGCGGTGGAGTGTGGACAGAGGTCGGGATTCGCCCGTTACCGTAGGTCTTCGTCCCGGCCGGGAGGGGGCACGGCGCGCTCGGCCGTGCCCCCACCGGGTGGCTCAGGCCTCCGTCGGTACCCGGGTCAGCAGGGCCGCGATCCGGCCGGCCACCCCCGGGGCGTGCAGGTGCAGCCGGGCGACGTTGACGGCGTCCGTGCCGATCACGGCGAGCAGGGCCTGCTCGCTGACCGCGTAGACGCTCAGGTAGCCGCCCTGGTTGCGGACCGTGGACTGTTGGAAGTCGCCCTGCCCGAGGCGCATGCCGACCTGCCGGCCGAGGCCGAAGGTGGTCGCGGCGAGCGCGGCCAGATCGTTCGGGTCGACCTCGTTCTGCAGGTTGTGCGTGATGAGCAGGCCGTCGACGCCCCCCAGCACGCAGCCGTGCACCCCGGGGATCTCGTGCCGCAACTCCGCCAGTTCGCGACTGATCGCCGGGTACGGCAGCGAACGGTCCCCGGCCAGCGACGGCGGGAGCTGCCGGGCGGCGGGCGGGGCGGCGGTGCGGGCGGTACGGGCCGAGCGGCGGGGCAGGACGGTTTCGGTCTTGTCCGTGGTCACAGTTCCAGGCTCTCCTCGATGCTGCGCAGCTGGTGCCGGGCCATCGCCAGGTTGGCCCGGCTCTTGCTCACCATCAGGTAGAGGAAGAGGCCCTTGCCGGTGCGGCCGGTCAGCGGGCGGATCAGGTGGTACTGGCTGCCGAGGGTGATCAGGATGTCCTCGATCTCGTCCTCGATCTTGAGCATCTCCAGGGTGCGCATCTTGGCGCGGACGACGTCGGTGTTGCCGGCGGCGGCGACGGTCAGGTCGATCTCGCCGGTGCCGCCGGCCACGCCGAGGGTCATGCCGCTGCTGTAGTCGACGAGCGCCACCCCGATCGCTCCGTCGATATTCATCGCGTTCTTCAGGGCGACGTCCAGGCTAGCCACGGTGGTGTTCTCCCGCTTCGACAGGGCGGCGCCGTCGACATCGTCGTCGTCCCGCCCAGGTGACGGGCGGTGGCAGCGCCGCAAGAGGTCTGACGAGGCTCGCACACACCCCCGGGTGGTCGCACTCGGGGCCGCCGCATCGGGGCTGTCCGGCCGACCCGCAGCGGCCGGCGGTCCCGTCAAGAGGACCGGGCCGAGGGATGGTCCGGCTCGGGGTGACCTGATACCAAGTACCTGGTTGATGCGGTAGGGCCGGAAGTCCCGGCCCGGTCCGCCAGCGCGCGCCACGGCCGGGCGACCGTCCCGACCGTGGACACCACGCACGACGGTTCAGCCGGACCGGGCGACGGTCCGCGCCATCCGGTCGAAGTGCCGGATCGACTCCGCGTCGAGGCGTTCCATCCGGCTCCCGGAACAGGCCGGCGGCGTCACCGGGCATGGTCAGCGCAGGCTGGGTGACCAGCCCGAGCAGGACCGCGAGATACGGACACCGTCGCCGTCGTGCAGCGCGGACACGTCCCTGTGCTGTCGCGATGTTCGATCCTGCCGGGGCGTCCGGCGTCGTACCACCGGCTTTCCGGCTCACCCCGCGCGGCGTCGCGGCGGCCCCGCAACCCGGGCCGACGCGGTGCCGGCGGGGCTGTCTCCGGCGGTGTCCGGGCAGGTCAGGGCCGATTTCGCGATTCTGCCCCGGACGCCGCCGGACACGTCTACTGTGGATGTGGTCGCGACCAATTGTGGCGATCCGGTGGCGGTCGGGCTGCGCCCGGTGCACAGTGATCTCATGAACGACAGCGGACGTGGTGGGCACTACTACTGGTGCACCCGACACCACCGGGTCGAGACCGATGCCGACGTGTGCCCTGCCAAGCACGTTCTCGGACCGTATCCCTCGGCTGCCGACGCGGAGAACGCCCTGCAGAAGGTGCAGGAGCGCAACGAGGCGTGGGAGGCCGAAGACGCCCGCTGGGCCGGGGAGGGCAACTGAACGGCGCGGGACGGCCCGCGCCGAGGACTCCGTGCCTCCGTGAGGGGGCACGCGGGAGCATGTCCCCAAGGAGGGAACCGAGATGGCCGAAGCAGCAAAGGCCACCACCCGCCCGGCCGCGACGAAGACCGCAGCCGCGCAACGGACCGCAGGCGCGACCCGGAGCACCGCGGCCCGCCGCTCGACTACGACCACGACCGCGGCCCGCAGGGCGTCGGCCGGCCGGGCCACGGCGAGCGCGGCGGGTGCCGGCTCGGGCCGGACCCCGTCTACCGGCACCGCCCGGACGGCGGCGACCGGCACGGCGAAGAAGGCCCCGGCCACCCGGAGCACCGCCTCGAAGTCCGCTGCCTCGAAGGCGCCCGCCTCGAAGTCGACGGCGAAGAAGGCCCCGGCGGCCAGGAGCACCGCGTCGAAGTCGACCGCGCGCAAGGCCCCGGCCAAGAAGACCGCCGCCCGCACCACCGCCGGGGTGGCCAGGAAGACCACCACCGCCGCCCGGAGCACGGCGGCGAAGAAGGCCACCGCGGCGAAGCGGACGACAGCGGCGGCGGCGAAGAAGACCACCGCGACCGCCCGGACCGCCGCCAGGAAGACCACCGCCGCGACGAAGACCACGGCCGCCCGGAAGGCGATGCCCGCCGGTAAGGCGACGGCCGCGTCGAAGACCACGGCCGCGAAGAAGGCGATGCCCGCGAACAAGGCGATGCCCGGCACGAGGAGCACGGCCGCCACGAAGAGCACGGCCGCCAGGAAGACGACGCCGACGAAGACCACTGCGGCGAAGAAGGCCACTGCGGCGAAGAGGGCCACGCCCACGAAGAGGGCCACGCCCGCGAAGAAGACCGCCACGGCCACGAAGGCGCCGGCCGGCAAGTCGACCGCGAAGACCGCTCCCGCGTCGAAGTCGACTGCGAAGGCGGCACCGGCCCGCAGGACCAGCGCGCCGGCCACCCGTAAGGCGGCGGTGAAGAAGACCACGGCCACCACCGCCCGCAAGGCCACCGCCCGTAAGGCCACCGCCCGCACCGCGCCCGCGCGGACGGCGCGGGCCACCACACCGGCGCGCGCCCGCAAGGCCACCGGCTGACCGTACGGAGGCTGCGGTCCGCCCGCCGGAGAGCGGATCACGCGGCACGCTGCCAGGATTGACCCGTGGTCATCCGACGTGTGCTCGCGCCCCGCATCGACTTCGGCGCGCTGCGCCGTGAGCTGGGACTGCCTGACGGCTTCCCGGCCGCGGCGCAGCGCGAGGCCGACGAGGCGGCCGACGCCCCACCGCCCGCCGTGGCCGACCGTACCGACGTCCCGTTCGTCACGGTCGACCCCGCCACCTCCCGCGACCTTGACCAGGCGATGCACCTCAGCCGTCGCCCCGGCGGCTACCGGGTGCGGTACGCCATCGCCGACGTCGCCACCCACGTCCGCCCCGGCGGGCCGCTGGAGGAGGAGACCTGGCGGCGCGGGCAGACTGTCTACCTGCCCGACGGCAACGTGCCGCTGCACCCGCACACCCTCAGCGAGGGGGCCGCCAGCCTGCTGCCCGACGTCGACCGGGCGGCCGTGCTGTGGACCATCGACCTGGACGCCGACGGGGCCACCGTCGCCGTCGGGCTGGAACGCGCCCTGGTCCGCAGCCGCGCCAAGCTGGACTACCCGGGTGTGCAGGTGGCCGCCGACGCCGGCCGGCTGCCCGACCCGATCGCGCTGCTGCCCGAGATCGGCGCCCTGCTCACCGCCCGTGGCCTGCGCCGGGGCGCGGTCAACCTGCCGCTGCCCGAGCAGGACGTCGAACCCGACGGGGACGGGTGGCGGCTGGTGCTGCGCGGTCCCGGCCCGATGGAGGACCACAACGCCCAGATCTCGCTGCTCACCGGGATGGCGGCGGCGGACATCATGCTGGCCGGCCGGATCGGGTTGCTGCGCACCATGCCCGCCCCGAAACCGGAGGCGGTGGCCCGGCTGCGCGCGGCGGCGGCCCCGCTGGGCGTGCACTGGCCGGACGGGGTACGGGTCGGCGAGGTGCTGGCCGGGTTGGACGCCTCCCAGCCCCGGGCTGCCGCCTTCGTCGACCAGGCGGCCGAGCTGATGCGCGGTGCGGCGTACACGGCGTTCGACGACGAGCTGCCCGAGCAGCCGGAGCACGGCGGGGTGGCCGCCGCGTACGCCCACGTCACCGCCCCGTTGCGCCGGCTGGCCGACCGGTACGCCACGGAGGTGTGCCTGGCCCTGCACGAGGGCCGCGACGTGCCGGAGTGGGCCCGGTCGGCGCTGCCCCGGCTGCCCGAGGTGATGGCCTCGACCGACCGGACGGCGGGCGCGGCCACCCGGGGCGCGATCGAACTGGCCGAGGCGGTGCTGCTGGAACACCGGGTGGGGCAGACGTTCTCGGCGGCGGTGCTGGACACCGACACGCCCCCGAACGGCCCGGCGAAGCCCGGCCGGGTGCCCGGCGGGACGGTGGCGTTGGACGAGCCGCCGGTACGGGCCCGCTGCACGGGGGAGCTGCCGTTGGGGGAGCGGGTCACCGTACGCCTGGTCACCGCCGACCCGGCCGGCCGGAAGGTGCTCTTCGAACGGGCCTGAACCCGGCCCGGCCCGGCGGGGCGGTCGGCGTCACAGCGCCTTGCGCCGCTGGTGGCGTGGCGGTTTGCGAGGATGACGCCATGGCATACGACGCGAGCACCCTCCCCGACGTGTCCGGGCTGACCGTCGGCATCATCGGCGGCACCGGCGACCAGGGACGGGGGCTGGCCTACCGGTTCGCCCGTGCCGGTCAGCAGGTGCTGATCGGGTCCCGTTCCGCGGAGCGGGCGGCCGAGGCGGCGGCCGAGATCGCCGCGCTGCCCCGGCTGCCCGCCGGGGTCGACGTGACCGGCGCGGACAACGACGAGGTGGCCCGCCGTAGCGACGTGGTGGTGATCGCGGTGCCGTGGGACGGGCACGCGGCCACCGTCGGCGCGCTGGCCGGACCACTGGCCGGCAAGATCGTCGTGGACTGCGTCAACCCGCTCGGCTTCGACAAGCAGGGCCCGTACGCGCTGCCGGTCGCCGAGGGCAGCGCGGTGCAGCAGGCGGCGGCCCTGCTGCCCGACTCCCGGGTCTGTGCGGCGTTCAACCACGTCAGCGCACCGCTGCTGGCCGACCCGGAGATCGACCGGATCGACCTCGACGTGCTGATCTGCACCGAGGAACGGGAACTGGTCGACATCGTCGGTGCGTTGGCCGCCCGGATCCCCGGCATGCGCGGCATCTACGCCGGCCGGCTGCGCAACGCCCACCAGATCGAGGCGTTCACCGCCAACCTGATCGCCATCAACAAGCGCTACAAGGCCCACGCCGGCATCCGGGTCACCGACCTCTGAGACCCGACCCCCGCTTCCCGCCGCCGTCCTGGAGGGAAAGTGCCCCCAGGGGGCCGGTGCCCTCCGAGATGGCGGCGGGTGGGGCGGCGGTCAGAAGTTGGTGTCGACGCCGGCCTTCTTGCAGGCGGCGTTCGCCATCGCGCTGGTCTTCTGGAACTCGGGGGCGTCGGCGGCGGTGTCCAGGTTCGGCGCGGTCGCCGCCCGGCCGGACGCGGCCCCGAACGCGGCCAGCGCGGTGACCGCCTCGCTGGTGGGGATGCCGGCGGTGGCCTTCGCCAACTCCTGCGCCATCTCCGTGTAGGCCTTCCGGATGGTCGGCGTGGGGTCGCCACCCGACGTCGCGGCCTTCACCACGTCGGCCTTCGTCGTGTCGGCGATCTTCTTGGCCGCCGTGCAGAGCTTCTTGTCGGCCGCCGGGTCGGCGGCGGCGGTCGGGCCGCCGGTGCCGGGGTCGGTGGTGGTCGGGTCGGTGGCGGCCGACGGGGTGGCGGCGGTGGCCGACGCACCGGCGGATGTCGACGGTGCGGCCGTGGTCGACGGTTCCGCCTCGCTGCACGCCGCGAGGGCCAGTACGGAGACACAGGTCAGGACGACTGTTGACAAGCGAACATGATCCACGGGCGGAACCCTAACCGCTTTTGCCGCACCACGGTCACCCCCGGTCGGTGGGTCGTTCCAGGGCGGTGGGGCGGGGGTGCCGCCCCACCGCCCGTACTCAGAAGGTGTGCTCGGTGGCGGGGAAGTCGCCGCCGCGCACCTCGTCGGCGAACCGGCGGGTCGCCTCGGTCAGTGCCCCGGCCAGGTCGGCGTAGCGCTTGACGAACCGGGGGGCCTTCCCGGTGCGCAGCCCGGCCATGTCCTGCCAGACCAGCACCTGGGCGTCGGTGTCGGGGCCCGCGCCGATGCCGACGGTGGGGATCGCCAGTTCGGCGGTGACCCGCTTGGCGACCTCGCCCGGCACCATCTCCAGCACCACCGCGAACGCGCCCGCCCCGGCCACCGCCCGCGCGTCGGCGAGCACCTTCTCGGCGGTGTCGCCGCGCCCCTGCACCCGGTAGCCGCCCAGGGTGTGTTCGCTCTGCGGGGTGAAACCGATGTGCGCCATCACCGGGATGCCCGCCCCGGTGATCGCCGCGATCTGGTCGGCGCAGCGCCGGCCGCCCTCCAGCTTCACCGCGTGGCAGCCGCCCTCCTTCATGAACCGCACCGCCGTGCGCAACGCCTGCGTCGGCCCCTCCTCGTACGAGCCGAAGGGCAGGTCGCCGACGACCAGGGTGTGCCGGGTGGCCCGGACCACGGCGCGCACCAGCGGCAACAGCTCGTCGACCGTCACCGGCAGGGTGGTCTCGTAGCCGAACACGTTGTTCGCCGCCGAGTCGCCGACCAGCAGCGCCGGAATCCCCGCCTGGTCGAAGATCCCGGCGGTGTACTGGTCGTACGAGGTGAGCATGGCCCACCGGTCGCCGCGCTCCTTGGCGGCGATCAGGTCGCGGGTGCGGACCCGGCGGGTGGCCGGCCCGCCGTACAGGGCGGTCACCTCGGTCGGGGTGGGCTCCACCATGACTGTCTCCTTTCCTCGAGGCCGCTGTCGCGGTCCCCGGGTTCTGCCGCGATCGTCGCACCGCGCGACGGGTCGACGGCAGGGAACAGTGCAGGATTTCACTCCGCCGGGGCGACACCGGCCGACCGGAGCCGGTCGGTGTCGGTCGGGCCCGGCTGCTCAGCCGTCCTCGCGCCAGCGGTTGGTGATCGGCAGCCGACGGTCCCGGCCGAACGCCTTCATCGAGATCTTCGTGCCCGGCGCGGACTGCCGGCGCTTGTACTCGGCGGTGTCCACCAGCCGCAGCACCCGGTCGACGACCGCCGGGTCGTGGCCGGACTCCACCAGGCCGGCCCGGCCCAGGTCGCCGTCGACGTAGCCGATCAGGATCGGGTCCAGCACGTCGTAGTCGGGCAGGCTGTCGCTGTCGAGCTGGCCGGGGCTCAGCTCGGCCGACGGGGGCTTGCCGATGGAGTTCTCCGGGATCGGCGGGGTCTCGCCCCGGCGGGCCGCGTCAGCGTTGCGCCACTTCGCCAGCCGCCAGATCAGCGTCTTCCAGACGTCCTTGACCGGGTTGAACCCGCCGACCGAGTCGCCGTAGAGGGTCGAGTAGCCGACCGCCAGCTCACTCTTGTTGCCGGTGGTGAGGACCAGGTGGCCCTCCTGGTTCGACAGTGCCATCAGGATCACCCCGCGTACCCGGGCCTGGAGGTTCTCCACCGCCACCCCGGACAGCGAGATGTTCGCCAGGAAGGTGTCCACCATCGGCTGGATCGGCTCGACCCGGTAGTCCAGGCCGGTGCGCTTGGCCAGGTCCTCCGCGTCGGCCCGGGAGTGCTCCGAGGAGTGCTGGCTGGGCAGTGACACGCCGACCACCCGCTGCGGCCCGAGCGCGTCGACGGCCAGCGCGGCCACCACCGCCGAGTCGATGCCGCCGGACAGGCCCAGCACCACCGAGGGGAACCGGTTCTTGTTGACGTAGTCGCGCAGGCCCAGCACCAGCGCCTGCCACACCTCGGCCTCGTCGGCCACCGGGGCCAGCAGGCCGCCGTCGGCCGCCGGCCCGCTCGGGGCCGCCGGCACCACCTCGACGGTACGGCGGACCACCCGCATCCCGTCGGCGAGATCCTCGGTGTCGGCCGAGTGCCGGCCCGCCCCGGCCAGCTCCACGTCGTGCACGAGCAGGTGCTCGACGAACTGCGGCGCGCGGGTGAGCAGGTCGCCGTCGGGGGTGACGATCATCGAGTCGCCCTCGAAGACCAGCTCGTCCTGGCCGCCGACCATGTTGACGTACGCGATAGGTGCGCCGGCCTCGGCGGCCCGGCGGCGCACCAGCGGCAGCCGGACGTCGTCCTTGTTCAGCTCGTACGGCGAGCCGTTGATGTTGACCACCAGCCCGACGCCGGCCTGCCGGGCCACCGCGAACGGGCCACCGGCCTGCCACAGGTCCTCGCAGATGGTCAACGCCACGTCCACCCCGCCCACCCGGACCACGGTCAGGGTGTCACCGGGCACGAAGTAGCGGTCCTCGTCGAAGACGCCGTAGTTGGGCAGGTGGTGCTTGAAGTAGTGGGCCACCACCCCGCCCCGGTGCAGCAGCGCGGCGGCGTTGCGGGCCCCCCGGCCCGGTTGGGCGTCCCCGCTGACCTGCGGCGGCCCGTCGGCGTCCAGGTAGCCGACCACGACCGGCAGGTCGCCGAGGCCGTCGGCGGCCAGGTCGGCGGCGAGCTGCCGCAGCGCGGCCTGCGAGGCGGCGACGAAGGAACGACGGAAGACCAGGTCCTCCACCGGGTAGCCGGTGAGCACCATCTCCGGGAAGGCGACGAGTTGGGCGCCGGCGTCGGCGGCCCGACGGGTCCAGGCGCGGATCAGCTCGGCGTTGCCGGCCGTGTCGCCGACTGTCGGGTTGACCTGGCACAGGGCCAGACGCAGGGTGGGCATGCCCTCATCTTGCCCCAGCGGCAGCCGGTCGACCCGGCGGCTGCGACGAGACGACGGCCACCCTTTCCCGGTCCCCGGCGGGCCCGGTGCTGGTGACGGGGCCGCCCGTTGATCCGGCCGTCGGGACACCGCAGGACGAGCGAGGGCAGGTCGCGTAACGTCTGCTTAACCAGGCCGGTGAAGACTGGGCGGTCAGGACGGACCGGCCGACCGGTGCCGGACGTACGTGGCGAGGGGTTGGGGAAGTGGACCGTCAGCAGGAGTTCGTCCTCCGTACGCTGGAAGAGCGGGACATCCGGTTCGTCCGGCTGTGGTTCACCGACGTGCTGGGCACGCTCAAGAGCGTCTCAGTGGCCCCGGCGGAGCTGGAGGCGGCCTTCGAGGAGGGCATCGGGTTCGACGGTTCGGCGATCGAGGGCTTCGCCCGGGTCTTCGAGTCCGACATGGTCGCCATGCCGGACCCGACGACCTTCCAGGTGTTCCCGTTCGAGGGCGGGGTCAGCGGCGAGAGCGCCCGGATGTTCTGCGACATCCTGCTGCCCGACGGCGGCCCGTCCTGGGCCGACCCGCGGCACGTGCTGCGCCGGATGCTGTCCAAGGCGGCCGAGAAGGGCTTCACCTTCTACACCCACCCGGAGATCGAGTTCTTCCTGCTGGAGAACGGCCCGCAGGACGGCTCGGTGCCCACCGCCGTGGACACCGGCGGCTACTTCGAGCACACCACGCACGCCGTCGCGCGGGACTTCCGCCGCCAGGCCGTGCTGGCGCTGGAGCGGATCGGCATCTCGGTGGAGTTCAGCCACCACGAGGTCGCCCCCGGCCAGCAGGAGATCGACCTGCGGTACGCCGACGCGCTGACCACCGCCGACAACATCATGACCTTCCGGCACGTGGTCAAGGAGGTGGCGCTCTCCACCGGCGTGCAGGCCAGCTTCATGCCGAAGCCGTTCACCGACCAGCCGGGCAGCGGCATGCACACCCACCTGTCGCTGTTCGAGGGGGAGCGCAACGCGTTCCACGACTCCGGCGACCCGATGAAACTGTCGAAGGTGGCGAAGTCGTTCATCGCCGGCCTGCTGATGCACGCCCGCGAGTACACCGCCGTCACCAACCAGTGGGTCAACTCGTACAAGCGGCTGTTCCCGCAGGCGCTGCCGGACCGGATCACCGAGAGCCCGGCGTACGTCTGCTGGGGGCACCTGAACCGGTCCGCGCTGGTCCGCGTGCCGGCGTACGGCAAGCCGAACTCGGCCCGGGTGGAGGTCCGGTCGCTGGACTCGGCGACCAACCCGTACCTGGCGTTCGCCGTGATGCTCGGTGCCGGCCTCAAGGGCATCGAGGAGGGCTACGAACTGCCGCCCGGCGCGGAGGACGACGTCTGGTCGCTGAGCAGCGCCGAACGCCGCGCGATGGGCTACGAGGCGCTGCCGGAGAACCTGTCCGAGGCGATCGACGTGATGGCCGGTTCCGAGCTGGTCGCCGAGGTCCTCGGCGAGCACGTGTTCGACTTCTTCCTGCGCAACAAGCGGGCCGAGTGGGAGCAGTACCGCCGCGAGGTCACCCCGTACGAGCGGCAGCGCTACCTGTCGCTGTAGCGCGGAGCGCCGCCGGCCTGGTCGTCCGTACCGGGCCGGCGGCGGGACGGCCGGCTGCTGCGCCGGTCCGGGGGGTGTCGGGGGTTGCCCGGGGCCGCTATCGTCTCGATCACCGTGCCGGCACCTCCGCCGGACGCAGGAGGTCGGGAGGCTGTCGGTGCTGGAAGATCTGCTCACCGGAGCATGGCAGAGCGTCGTGTTCGGTGTCGTCGGGGTGGCGCTGATGGCGGCCGGCTTCGTGCTGGTCGACGTGCTCACCCCGGGCAAGCTGCGCGAGCTGATCTGGGTGCAGCGCAACGGCAACGCCGGGCTGCTGCTGGCCGCCAACCAGCTGGGTGTCGCCGGCATCGTCTTCACCGCGATCGTGACCAGCTACGACGACTTCGCCAAGGGGCTCGCCTCGACGGTGCTCTTCGGGCTGATCGGGCTGGCCGTGATGGCGCTCGCCTTCGGCGTGCTGGACCTGCTCACCCCGGGCAAGCTCGGTGAGGTCATCTGCTCGGACCAGCCGCACCCGGCGGCCCGGGTCAGCGCCGCCACCCACTTCGGCGCGGCCCTGATCGTCTGCGCCTGCATCGCCTGAGCCGGGGGCCGGGTGTCGTCCGTCCCTGCCGGGGTGGCCGGGGTCGGGTGTCGTACCCCCGTCGTAGCGTGCGGGGGTGAACCGGACGGATCGTCTCTATGCCCTGGTGGAGGAGCTGCGGGCGGTCTCGCCCCGGCCGCGCAGCGCCCGCTGGCTGGCCCACCGGTTCGAGGTGAGCACCCGCACCGTCGAACGTGACATCGTCGCCCTCCAGGAGTCCGGCGTGCCGATCTGGGCCGAGCCCGGTCGCACCGGCGGTTACGTGGTCGACCGGTCGCACACCCTGCCGCCGGTCAACCTGACCGCCACCGAGGCGGTGGCGATGGCGGTGGCCCTGCACCGGCTCGCCGGCACCCCGTTCGCCGTGGCCGGTGGCACGGCGCTGCGCAAACTGCTCGCGGTGCTGCCGGCCGCCGACGCCGCCGACGCGCGCCTGCTCGCCGGCCGGGTGCTGCTGGCCGGCACCGGGCCGACCACGTCCGTCCCGGCCGTCGTCGCCGACGCGGTCGCCGCCCGCCGGGTGCTACGCCTGCGGTACGCCGACCGCTACGACGTGCCCTCGTCGCGCGAGGTCGAGCCGCTGGGCTACCTCGGCAACGACCGGCACTGGTATCTGCTCGCCTGGTGCCGGCTGCGCGCCGGGCTGCGCTGCTTCCGTACCGACCGGATCGTCGGGGTCGAGGCGTTGTCGGAGCGGGTGACCCGGGAGTTCTCCCCGGCCGATCTGGACGTCCCCGCCGCGCGGGTGCGCCGGCTGACCCTGGTCTGACCCGGCATGCCGGCTGCCCGGGTCGGCCGGCGCGTGAGCCGCCCAGGCCGGCCGCGTTGGCCGCCCAGGCCGGTCGGTGCGGGGCTGTCCGGACGGATCGGTGCGGGGGCTGTCCGGAGGGATCGGTGTGCGTGGCCGGGTGGACCGGGCGGTAAACACCGACAGGACGGTGTCGCGGACACCCGGGAAGCTGGCTGCGAGCCCGCCGGCCGCCCGGTCGGCGGGGGAACAGGAGGCAACGCGTGACCAGCACACCCGTCACCTGGTTCGAGATCGGCACCGACCGGCCGGACGAGACGCAGAGCTTCTACGCGGAGCTGTTCGGCTGGACCTTCACCGAGGAGGGCACGGCCGAGGGCGGTTCCTACCGGACGACCCCAGCGGGGGAGTCGACCGGCATCGGCGGCGGCATCCGGGCTCTCGCCGAGGGCACACCCGGCTACGCGATCCTCTACGCCGAGGTGGCCGACGTGGCGCAGACCTGCAAGCGGATCGAGGCGGCGGGCGGCACGGTGCTGACCCCGCCCCGGACCACGCCGAGCGGCCTGACCCGCGCCGTGGTGCGTGACCCGGTGGGCACCCACCTCGGTCTCTTCTCCTCGGGCGACCGCGCCTGACGCCAGGGGGCCGACGTTGCGGTGTCCCAGTGCGTCGGACACCACAACGTCGGCCCTGTCGCGTCGATCTTCGGCCCGCCCGGGTCGGTCGGCCCGCAGCGGGTCACTTGTCGGGCGTACCCTCCGGGCCGCCGTGGTGGCCGCGACCGGCCGGACCCGGGAAGACCCCGGCCTCGACGGCCTTGGTGATCGCGTCGGCCTGCTCCTGGGTGAGCTTGCCGTCCTTGACCGCCTGGGCCAGCCGCTCGGCCAGCTTCTCCTGCCGGTCCTGCGGCGACGGGCGCTCCGGCCGGTCACCCTTGGGCCGGTGCTGCTCGCGCACCTTCTCCAGGGCGGCGGTCACCTTGTCGGTGTCCACCCCCAGTTCCTTGGCGAGCGCCTCGGCGAGCTCGTTCTTGCGGTCGGCGCGCTGCTGCTGGTCGGCACCCGGCTCGGCCTCGCTGCTGACGCCGGCGGTCGGGGTCGTCGACTCCTCGGCGAAGGCCACCGTCGGAGCGGCGATCCCCACCCCGAGCACGCCGGCGGCAGCGAGGCCGACCAGCAGCTGCTTCTTCGACATCGTGCGGGACATCAGTCCTCCATGGGTCGGTGGTGATGTTGACGTCACCGACAGTGACCACTGAACCTGGAAAACTCCCGTCCCGACCCTGTCCGCCAGCTGAAAGTTCCACCGCCTCGCCCCGGTGATCAAGAGGTTTCGGTCAGGAACGCGCTTTCCCGTGACGCAAACCTCTTGATCACCGAGGCAAGGCGAGGCGAGGCGAGGCGGGAGGAGGGCAGGGCGGGACGGAGCGGTGGGCGGGAGTAGGGGTGGGGTCAGCGGACGGCGGGGGTGGTGGTGAGGGTGCCGGCGGTGGCGTCGAGGGTGGCGGTGGTGCCGACCGGGACGGTGAGCTGGCCGGGGCCGTGGCCGATCGGCAGGCCGCCGAGGACCGGCACGCCGAGGTCGCCCAGCCGGTCGGTGAGCACGTCCACGACGGTCGTGTCCCAGCCGTCGGCGCAGTCGGTGAACTGGCCCACCGCCACCCCGGCCAGGCCGTCGAGCACCCCGGCGCGGCGCAGGTGGGTGAGCATCCGGTCGACCTTGTACGGCGGCTCCTGCACCTCCTCGACGAGCAGTACCGCCCCGGTCAGGTCCGGCATGTCCGGGGTGCCGAGGGTGGCGGTGATCAGGCAGAGGTTCCCGCCGAGCAGCCGGCCCACCGCCCGGCCGGGAACCCGCACCGGGTAGGTCTCCTCGGTAGGCACCGCCGCGACGGTCACCGGCGCGGTGGTCATCAGCGCGGCGTGCAGCGACTCCGCCGAGCGCAGCGGGGTCCGCTCGTCCACCCAGGCCGCCCCGGGGCCGTGCACGCCGGCCAACCGGGCACCCCGCCAGAGCGCGAACTGTAGGGCGGTGATGTCGGAGAACCCGGCCACCACCTTCGGGTCCCGCCGGACGGCGGCCATGTCGATCAGGTCGACCACCCGCTGTGCGCCGTACCCGCCCCGGGTGCAGATCACCCCGCGCACCTGCGGGTCGGCGAAGGCGGCGTTCAGGTCCGCGGCGCGCAGCGCGTCGTCACCGGCGAGGTAACCCCGCCTGGCGTACGCGTTCGGCGCCACCTGCGGGCACAGCCCCCAGCCGGTCAGCAGCTCGATGCCCCGGGCCACCCGCTCCGGCCGGGTCGGCCCGGACGGCGAGACCAGCAGCACCGTGTCGCCCTCGCGCAGCACGGGCGGGCGCAGGACGGACGGGTCGTCGGCGATCACAGCGGCCGAGCATAGCCGCCCCGCCGGGCGGACCGAGGCGTTCCCGGCGGCGGTCGACGCACCCGATAGCCTCGACGGCGTGGGAACCGCACTGGTGATCGAGAACGACCCGACCGACGACCCCCGACGGCTGGGGGAGTGGCTGGCGGAGGGGGGACTTGAGCTGCGGGTGCTGCGCCCGCACGCCGGCGACGAGATCCCCGACGACCTCACCGGGTACGTGGCGCTGGTGGTGCTCGGCGGTGACCAGCACGCCTACCCGGCCCCCGACGGCACCCCCGGCGCACCCTGGTTCCCGAAGCTCGAAGGGCTGCTGCGCAAGGCGGTCCGGCACCGGGTGCCGACCCTCGGCGTCTGCCTCGGCGCACAGCTGCTCGCCACCGCGCACGCCGGCCTGGTCGAGCGCAGCCCGTCCGGCCCCGAGGTGGGCCCGGGAGTGGTCGGCCGGCGCGACGCCGCCGAGAGCGACCTGCTGTTCCGGTACGTGCCGCTGATCCCGGACGTGCTCCAGTGGCACGCCGACGAGATCACCGAGCTGCCCCGGGCCGCCACCCTGCTGGCCGCCTCGACCCGCTACCCGCACCAGGCGTTCCGGCTCGGCGACCGGGCCTGGGGTCTCCAGTTCCACATCGAGTGCGACACCGCCATGATCGCCGAATGGGCGCACGGCTCCGCGCTGCTCGCCGAGCTGGGCTACGACGAGGACCTGGTGGTGGCCGCCTGCGGCCGGGTGATGGCCGACGTCGAGGAGGTGTGGCAGCCGTTCGCCGTCCGGTTCGCCGCCCTCGCCCTCGGTGAACTGGACGACGACACCCGCCGCAGCCTGCCCCTGCTCGGGCACTGAGATGAGCAGACCGACCAGGGGACGGTTGGCCCGCTACGGGTTCGCCGAGGGTGACGGTGGGGTCCGCGCCGCCGACCTGCTCGGGGCGGACGGCCTCGGGCTGTGGCAGGCCGACGAGCAGGAACCCGCCGACCGGTCGGCGGCCGACCTGCTGGCCGCGCTCTCCCGGGCCGCCGACCCGGATCTGGCGCTGCGCCAGCTGCACCGGATGGTGGAGACCGAACGCCGTACCGCCGACGACGGGGCGACCGGGTCGGAGCTACTGGCCGCGCTCGCCGCCGACCCGGGGCTGCGCCGCCGGCTGGTCGCCGTCCTCGGGGCCTCCTCCGCCCTGGGTGACCACCTGGTCGCCAACCCCGGACAGTGGACGGTACTCGGCACCGCCCCGGACGGGCTGGCCCCCACCGCCGACGGGCGGCTGGACCTGGCGCTCGCCGGCCGGCTGACCACCGCCACCGCGCCGGTGGCGGTGCTGCGGCAGGCGTACCGGCTGGCGCTGCTGCGGATCGCGGCGGCCGACCTGACCGGCGGACGCGGCCTGGAGCAGGTGATGTCGGCGCTGTCCGCACTGGCCGACGCCACCCTCGCGGCGGCGTACGAGATCGCGGTGGGCGAGCTGCCGGCGGG
Source organism: Micromonospora humidisoli (assembly GCF_016900955.1). Classification (NCBI taxonomy): domain Bacteria; kingdom Bacillati; phylum Actinomycetota; class Actinomycetes; order Micromonosporales; family Micromonosporaceae; genus Micromonospora; species Micromonospora humidisoli. Next base: position 577,572 of record NZ_JAFEUO010000004.1, on the reverse strand, counting down.
CACGCCCCGGCCCCGGCTGGCCGTGGTGGCGATGGGCAAGTGCGGGGGCGACGAGCTGAACTACGTCTCCGACGTCGACGTGATCTTCGTGGCCGCGACCGACGAGGACCTGCCCGCCGCGACCACCGTCGCCGCCCGGCTGATCCACGTCTGCGGGCTGGTCGCCTGGCCGGTGGACGCCGCGCTGCGCCCCGAGGGCAACCGGGGGCCGCTGGTGCGCACCCTGGCCAGCCACCTCGCCTACTACCAGCGGTGGGCCCGCACCTGGGAGTTCCAGGCGCTGCTCAAGGCCCGGCCGGCCGCCGGTGACCTGGCGCTGGCCGGCGAGTGGATCGACGCCCTCGCCCCGCTGGTCTGGCGGGCGTCCGAACGTCCCGAGGCGGTCTCCGACGTACGCGCCATGCGCCGCCGGATCATCGACAACATCCCGCCGAAGGAGCTGGACCGCGAGATCAAGCGGGGTCCGGGCGGGCTGCGGGACATCGAGTTCGCCGTCCAACTGCTGCAACTGGTGCACGGTCGGGGTGACGAGTCGCTGCGGGTGCCGGGCACCGTGCCGGCGCTGCGCGCGCTGGTGGCCGGTGGCTACGTCGGGCGGGCCGACGGCGAGGCGCTGCTGCGCGGGTACCGCTTCCTGCGCGGTGTCGAACATCGGCTCCAGCTCCAGGCGCTGCGGCGCACCCACACCGTGCCGACCGAGCCGGCCGCGCTGCGCTGGCTGGCCGCCGCGCTCGGCTACGCCGCCATCCCCGGCCGCAGCGCCGTGGAGAGCTTCCGGGCCGACTGGGTCGCCCACGCCACCGAGGTACGCCGGCTGCACGCCAAGCTGCTCTACCGGCCGCTGCTGGAGTCGGTGGCCCGGGTGCCCGCCGACGGTCTGCGGCTCACCCCGGAGGCGGCCCGGCACCGGCTGGAGGTCCTCGGCTTCGCCGACCCGGCCGGGGCGCTGCGGCACCTGCAGGCCCTCACCGGCGGGGTGAGCCGGACGGCGGCCATCCAGCGCACCCTGCTGCCGGTGCTGCTCAGCGAGTTCGCCGACGCGCCCGAACCGGACCGGGGGCTGCTCAACTACCGCCAGGTCTCCGACAAGCTCGGCAGCACCCCGTGGTATCTGCGGCTGCTGCGCGACTCCGGCCCGGTGGCCCGCCGGCTGGCCCGGGTGCTGTCTTCGTCCCGGTACGCGGCCGACCTGCTGGCCCGGGAACCGGAGGCGCTGCGGCTGCTGGCCGAGGAGCACGAACTGACCCCCCGGCCCCGGGAGGTGCTCTGCGACGGGTTCGCCGCCGCCGCGGCCCGGCACGCCGACCCGGTCGAGGCGACCCGGGCGGTACGCGCGCTGCGCCGCCGGGAACTCGTCCGGATCGCCTGCGCCGACGTGCTCAGCCGGGCCGGCGGGTTGGCCCCGCGACCCGAGCGCGGCGCACCTGCCGGCCCGCTGGCCGACGTCACCCGGGTCGGCACCGGCCTGTCGTACGTCACCGACGCCACCCTGTCCGCCGCGCTGCGCGCCGTCCGGGCCGCCCAGCCTGAGCTGCCCGGCCTGCGGTTCGCGGTGATCGGCCTCGGTCGTCTCGGCGGGTACGAGTCGAACTACCTCTCCGACGCCGACGTGCTCTTCGTCTACGACCCACCGGCCGGGACGGCGGAGAGCACGGCCAGCGCCGCCGCGCACGCGATCGCCGAGGAACTGCGCCGGCTGCTCGGTGCCCCCGCCCCCGACCCGGCGCTCGGCGTCGACGCCGACCTGCGTCCCGAGGGACGGCAGGGCCCGCTGGTGCGCAGCCTCGCCGCGTACGCCCAGTACTACGCCCGCTGGTCGCGGGTCTGGGAGGCGCAGGCGCTGCTGCGGGCCCGGTTCGTCTGCGGCGACGCCGACCTGGGCACCGAGTTCGAGCAGATGGTCGACCCGGTCCGTTACCCGGCCGACGGGTTGACCCGGGAACAGGTGGTCGAGATCCGCCGGATCAAGGCCCGGGTGGAGAACGAACGGCTGCCCCGGGGCGCCGATCCGGCCACCCACACGAAGCTCGGCCGGGGTGGCCTCGCCGACGTCGAGTGGGCGGTGCAACTGCTCCAGCTCCGGCACGCCGGGGCGTACCCGCAGCTGCGCGGCACGCGTACCCTCGACGCGCTCGCGGCGGCCCGGGACGCCAAGCTGGTCGACCCGGCGGACGCCGTCGCGATGACCGCCGGGTGGACCCTCGCCGCGCAGGTCCGCAACGCGTTGATGCTGGTCCGGGGGCGCGCCGGTGACCAGCTTCCCCGGCACGGGGTGGAGCTGGCCGGGGTGGTGCGGCTGCTCGGCGCGGACGACCCGGGTGAGTTCCTCGACGACTACCTGCGCACCGCCAGGCGTTCCCGGGCCGCGATGCAACGCGTCCTCGACGCCGGGGTCTGAGCCCCGGCGTCGGGGACGGGTACGCCGGGCCTACCGGCGGCGCACCAGCACCAGGTGGTCGACCAGGGTGCCGGTCTGGCCGTCGGGGCCGGTCGCCTGCCGCTGCGGCACGTCGAGCCGCTCGACGTGCCAGCCGTCCGGGTCGAGGTCGAGGACGGCCAGGGTCTCCTGCGGGGTGGGGAACCGGGTGTGGTGGTGCGCGGCGTTGCCCCACGGCGGCACCGCCCCGTGCTCGACCACCAGCAGCCGCCCGCCCGGGGCGACCGCCCGCGCCGCCGCCCGCAGCACCTCGGCCCGGGGAAACTCCAGCGGCGACTGGAGGAACTGCGCGGAGACCAGGTCGAACACGCCGGTCGGGAAGGTCCGGGCCAGGTCGTGCCGCTGGAAGTCGACCAGTGCCGCCATCCCGGCGGCAGCCACCGCGGCGGCCGACCGCTCCAGGGCGGCGGTGGAGACGTCGACGGCGGTCACCCGCCAGCCCTGCCGGGCCAACCACACCGTGTCGCCGCCCTCGCCGCAGCCCAGGTCCAACGCGGTGCCCGGCGGCAGCGCCCCGGCCACGTCGACCAGGTGCGGATTGGGCCGCCCGCTCCAGTACCGCTCCCGGCCCCGGTACAGCTCATCCCAGTGCCTGGCGGTCGCCTCGTCCACCGGGCCGGCCTGCCCCCCGTCCGGCCCGGCCTGCCCGGCCACGACCCCGGTCTGCGTGTGCGCCGCCCCGGCCTGCCCGGCGGCGGTACGTCGTGCGGCGACGGCCAGGTCGGTGTCCTCCGCGATCAGGTCGGCGTTGAGCGCGGCGGCGGCCTTCAGCCCCGCCGCCGCCGCGGCGATGACGGTGGCCTGCGGATCGGTGACGTTGCCGGCCACCCAGACCCCGGGCACCCCGGCCGCGCCGCTGGCGTCGGCGGCGATCCGGTCGCCGGCGGCGTGCCCGCCGACGACGAAGTCCTCCGGGGCCAACCCCAGCCCGGCGAGGAAGGCGGCCCGGACGCCGAACCGGGGCGCCACCACCAGCGCCTCCCGGGGGACCACCCGCCCGGACCGCAGCCGTACGCCGGTGAGCCGGTCGGCGGTGACCTCCAGCTCCGCCACCTCGCCGTCGACCACGGTGACGCCCCGGGCGGCCAGCCGCTCGGTCTCGTCGGCGGGCAACGGCCCGGCGGTGTGGGTGAAGACCACCACGTCGTCGGTGAGCTGCCGGAACAGCAGCGCCTGGTGGGCGGCCATCGGGCCGGTGGCGAGCACCCCGACGGCCTGGTCGCGCACCTCCCACCCGTGGCAGTACGGGCAGTGCAGCACGTCACGGCCCCACCGCCCGGCCAGCCCCGGCACGTCGGGCAGCTCGTCGACCAGGCCGGTGGTGACCAGCAACCGCCGGGCGTGCAGCACCCGGCCGTCGGCCAGCGTCACGGCGAACCGCGCCGGCCCGGCACTGTCGGCCGGGCTGCTCTCTCCTGCGCTGCTCTCTCCTGCGCTGCTCCCGCCTGCGCCACCGGTCGGGTTCGCACCGGTGGTCGCGGGTGCGCCGTCGAGCGGGTGGGCGGCGGTGACGGTGGCGTCGAGCAGGGTCACGCCGTACCGGGCCACCTCGGCCCGGCCCGTCGCGTACAGGCTGGCGGGTGGGACGCCCTCGTTGGTCAGGAAGTTGTGCACGTGGTCGGCCGGGGCGTTGCGCGGGGCGCCGCCGTCGACCACCACCACGTCGCGGCGGAACCGGCCCAGGGCGAGGGCACCGCTGAGCCCGGCCGCGCCGCCACCGACCACCACCACGTCGTGCACCACCGGGTACGTCATGACCACTGCCTCCCTCCGGGCGGGTCCGTCCCGCCGATGCCCCGGATCGTCCGCCCGGCTCACCGTACTGCCAAATTTCTTTGCCGGAATGGCAAACTGGTGCGGTGACCGACGATCACAGCGACCAGACGGCGGCATCCCGACGCGCCGGCCCAAGCCCGGTGCGCGACGGCTCCGGGCGGGCCGCAGCGGCGGGGCAGGGGCCCGGACCGGGGCAGTGGGTGGTGCCGGGCGATACCGGTGTCACCATCGAGGAGGAGGTGCTCACCACCGTCGGGCCGCGGCTGCGGGCGTTACGGCAGCAGCGTGGCGTGACGCTGAGTCAGCTCGGCGCGGCGACCGGGATCTCGGTCAGCACCCTGTCCCGGCTGGAGTCCGGCGGCCGGCGGCCCACCCTGGAACTCCTGCTCGCCCTGGCCCGCTTCCACCGGGTGCCGCTCGACGACCTCGTCGGCACGCCGATGACCAGGGATCCCCGGGTCCACCGCCGGCCGGTCGTCAGGCACGGCGTCACCATCGTGCCGTTGACCCGCCGCCCGGGTGGCGTCCAGGCGTACAAGATGATGTATCCGCCGCAGACGCCGGTGGGGGAGCCGGCCCCGCAGGTGCACGAGGGGTACGAGTGGCTCTACGTGCTCTCCGGCCGGATCCGGCTGCTGCTCGGCAGGCACGACCTCACCCTCGACGCCGGTGAGGTCGCCGAGTTCGACACCCGCACCCCGCACTGGTTCGGCAACCCGTTCGACGTGCCGGCCGAGATCCTCAGCCTTTTCGGCCCCCAGGGCGAACGCCTGCACGTCCGCGCCCGCCCCACCGCCCCCGCCCAGTCGAGTTGATCAAGAGGTTCGCGTCACCCTACCGCGAATCCGTGACGCCAACTTCTTGATCACGGGGCAACGGCGTGGTGATCAAGAGGTTGGCGTCGAAGATCCGGGCGGGGCTGACGCAAACCTCTTGATCGCCCGGCCCGGACGGGGTGGTCTGCGGTGATCAAGAGGTTTACGTCAGGAACGGCGACCAGGCTGACGCCAACCTCTTGATCGACACGAGCGGGCGCGAGCGGGCGCGAGGGCGGGCGGGGTGGGGGGCCGGCGGGTCAGGTGTGGAGGGTCCAGGTGCCGGCGTGGGGGACGGTGACCAGGGTCCAGGGGCCATCGGGGGTGACGGTGGCCCCGGGTGAGACGGTCAGCCAGGGGGAGTGGCGGACCCGGACCGGGACCTGGCCGGCGGCGGTGGTCCGGAACGTCAGCGTGGCGGCGTCCTGCCGGACCAGCACCCCGGGCCCGGCGACCAGGGGCATCGGGTCGGTCACCGCGTACAACCGCCAGTGCCGGTCCGACCAGACCTCGGTCAGGTACGGCAACCCCGCCCCGACCAGGTCCGCCTCGGCCCGGCCCACCCAGGACAGCGGCGCGTCGGCGACGGCGACGTACTGCACGGCGTACTCGTCCAGCCAGGCCCGGTAGCTGTCGGCGGTCAACGGCACACCGGTGCCGCGGGCCCCGGGGACGGTGGTGAAGAACAGCGGGTTGCGGCCGATGTCGACCTGACGCAGCCAACCCCGAGCCAGCGGCACCTCGCCGAGCTGTGCCGCCTCCCAGTAGTTGCGGGTCGGCGGCACCTCCACCCGCCCGGTGAGCCCGCGCCGGCCCAGCTCGGCGGCGAGCGGGGCGAAGTAGCTGCGATCGGCGGTCGGATCGTCGGCACTGCGGACGTCGGCGGGGACCACCGGGGGCAGCCACCAGCACACCGCCGCCAGCAGCACGGCCAACGCCACCGCGCCGGTCCCGACGGGCGGGCTGACCGGCGGGACCGGTCGGGTGGCCCCGCCGGACCCCGGGGCGGCCCGGCGCGGGAGTCGGGTGGTGAGCCAGGCGGGTGGCCGGGCGGCGGCGGCCAGCACCGGCAGCGCGAACATCGTCACCAGGCGGGTCGCGTTCAGCCCGACCGGGGTGTGCACCAGCGCCGCCGCCAGCACCCCGCCCGCCGACAGCAACGCCCCCACCCGCACCGGCCGGTACGCCACCACCGCCGCCACCAGCAGGCTGACCGTGACCGACCGGAGGGTGTCGGAGCCGCTGATGTTCATCCAGCCGCCCTCACCGAACAACAGCCCGGTGACCGCCAGCGGCACCGCCGCCGCGACCCCGAGCAGCAGGCCATCGGCCCATCGGCGGGTGACCAGCAGCGCCACCCCGACCAGGCCGACGAACAGACCCGCCACCGGGCTGCTCGCCGACGCCAGCGCCGCACCGGCCACCGCCAGGACCGGCCGGCCCCAGCCCCCGCCCCGTGTCCAGCGCCCGCCCCGGCGGTCCGCCCCGCCCGCGCTGCCCCGGCGGTCCGCCCCGGCCGCGCCGCCCCGCCCGTCCGCCCCGCCCGCGCCGCCCCGGCCGTCCGCCCGGCCCCGGGTGCCTGGCGCGAAACCCGGTCCGTCGGGGCCGTGCCGGTCGGCAGGCAGGGTAAGGGCGAGCAGGGCGACCAGCCCGAAAGCCACCCCGAGGGCGTAGGTGACCCGGCCGGAGACCAGGTTGCCGGTGATCGTCAGCACCCCGACCAGGCTGCCGAGCAGCGGCCGGGGCACCCGGGTACGCACCAGCAGGGCGGCGAACGCGGCGGCCGAGACGACCAACGCCAGTGCCCCCGTGGGACGTACCCCGAGGGTCGCCATCAGCGGCGGTGAGACCAGGCTGTAGCCGAGCGGCCGGATGCCGGCGTACCAGCGCAGGTCGACCAGGGCCCAGCCGTGCCCGGCGAAGAAGTCGGCGCGGGCCACCTGGGCCGACAGGTCCGACCCGAGCGGGGGCGACGCCAGCCACACCCCGGCGAGCACGACGGCGACCACGGTGGCCGACCCCACCACCCTGCTGCCCCGCATGCCCACCTCCGGTCCGCGCCCACGCTACTGGCAGCATGACGGACGTGCCTCACCACCTGTCCCGCTGGCTCGGTCTGTCCGGTTCGGTGCTGCTCGCCGTCGCCGCGTACCTCGGGGGTGCGCTGCCCGGGTCGGAGTTGCGACCCACCCCGGTCAGCATCTGGCAGAGCCGGCACGGGCCGCTGATCATCGTGCTCTGGCTGGTCGGCACCGGGCTGCTGGCCTGGGCGTGGTGGACGCTGCGCGACCGGGTGCCGTCGACCCGGTGGGCGCTGGTCACCGCCGGGCTGTGGGTGCTGCCGCTGCTGGTCGCGCCGCCGCTGGCCAGCCGCGACGTGTACGCGTACTCCTGCCAGGGCGCGAGTTACGCGGCCGGGATCAACCCGTACGAGCAGGGGGTGTCGGCGCTGCCCTGCCCGTGGATCGACACCATCTCCTACATCTGGCGGGACACCCCCGCCCCGTACGGGCCGCTGTTCGTGATGATCGCCGGGGCGGTGGTACGGCTCACCGGTGGTCTCGACCCGGACACCGCGCTGACCGTCAACATCGCCCTGTTCCGGCTGCTCGCCGTGGCCGGGGTGGCGCTGACCGCCGCCTGCCTGCCGACGCTGGCCCGGCGCTGCGGCGTACCGGCGCAGCGGGCGGTGTGGCTGGCGCTGGCCTCGCCGCTGGTCGGCGTACACCTGGTCTCGGGGGCGCACAACGACGCGCTGATGATCGGCCTGCTGGTCGCCGGCCTGGCCGTGGTGGCGGCCAACCCGGGCCGGCGCTGGCCGCTGCTGGCCGGCGGGGTGCTGCTCGGGCTGGCCGGCGCGGTGAAGGTGACCGCGCTGGTGGTGGTGCCGTTCGCGGTGCTGGCCGCGCTGGTCGGGCCGTACCGGATCAGGGCGCTGCTGCGCGAAGGCCTGCCGGTCGCCGGCGGCGCGCTGGTCGCGGTGGCCGGCGCGACCCTGGCGGCGGGACTGGACTTCGGATGGATCGCCGGCCTGGAACAGGGCGGTCTGGTGATCGCCTGGACCTCACCGCCGACCGCGGTCGGGCAGACCGCCGGCTACGTCGCGGCCCTGTTCGGCGCGGACGTCGACGCGCTGCCGGTGACCCGGACGATCGGCATGCTGGTGCTGGCGGTGCTGCTGGTCTGGCTGTGGTGGCGGGCCCGCACCCGCGACCCGCTGTGGCACGCCGGCCTGGCGCTGGCTGCGACGGTGGCCCTCGCGCCGCTGTTCCACCCCTGGTACTGGCTGTGGCCGATGGCCGTGCTCGCCGCGACGACCCACCGGTCGACCCGGTGGTTCGCGCTGGTGGCGTTGGTCTCGTCGTTCCTGGTGCTGCCGGACGGCACCGGGCTGCCCCGGTTCACCAAGATGCCCGGCGCCCCGCTGATGACGCTGTTGGTGATCGTGGTGGCTGTCCGGTTGGTACGGTCGGCTCGGGCGGGAAGGCGACCCGCCACCGTGGATGCGCCCGCCGACTGAGGAGAGGTGGCCGGTGACCGAGGCCGGCGCACCGACCGGGCGGGCCCGCGTGGCCCGCTACGTCGGGCTGACCGGAGCGGTGCTGCTCGCCGTGGCCGGCTGGCTGGGCGGGGTGCTGCCCGAGGTGCCGCCGACCGGCCCGTGGCGTGCGCCGCACGGTCCGGCCGCCGTGAGCTGCTGGCTGGCCGGCACGGCGCTGATGGTGGGGGCCTGGTGGGTGTTGCGCGCCGGTGCCCCGTCGACCCGGTGGGCGTACGTCACCGCCGGGCTGTGGTCGCTGCCGCTGCTGCTCACCCCGCCCCTGGCCAGCCGGGACGTCTACTCGTACGCCTGCCAGGGCTGGTCGTACGCGGCCGGGCACGATCCGTACCGGGTGGGGGTGGCGGCGGCCGGCTGCCCGTGGGTGGACGCGGTCGCGCCGATCTGGCGGGACACCCCGGCCCCGTACGGCCCGGTCTTCGTCCTGTTGGCCGCCCTGGCTGCCGGAGCCGGCGGTTCCCTGCTCGGCACCCTGCTGGTGCTGCGGCTGTACGCGGTGGCCGGGGTGCTGCTGGTGGCGCTGTGCCTGCCCGGCCTGGCCCGTGCCGCCGGGGTGCCGACCCGCCGGGCGGCCTGGCTGGGGCTGGCCTCGCCGCTGGTCGGGGTGCACCTGGTGGCCGGCGCGCACAACGACGCGGTGCTGCTCGGCCTGCTCGCGCTGGGTCTGCTGGTGCTGGTGCGGTCGCCGGGCCGGACCCGGGGGCTGCTCGTCGCCGGGGTGCTGTTCGGGCTGGCGGTGGCGGTGAAGGCGACCGCGCTGGTGGTGCTGCCGTTCGCGGCGTTGACGGCGGTGCACGGCCGCTACACCCTGCGGGCCCTGCTGCGCGACGGCGGCCGGCTCGCCGGGGCGGTCCTGGCCACCCTGGCGGCGGTGTCGGCGCTGTCCGGCCTGGGGTTGGGCTGGGTGGCCGGGCTGGCCCGCAGCGGGGACTCGCAGCAGTGGACGTCACCACCGACGGCGGTCGGCTTCGTCGTCGACTACGTCGGCGAGTTGGCCGGTCGGCGGCCGGACGCGGTGCCGGTGACCCGGGCGGTGGGCCTGGTGGCGCTGGTGGCGCTGCTGGTGGTGTTGTGGTGGCGGGCGTGGACGGCGCTGCGCCGGCTCAACGACGTCCGGCAGCGGGTGCACCGGCTTGCGGCGGCCCGGCCCCGGGTCACCCTGGGTGCGGCGGGCGCGGCGCTGGCCGCGACGGTGCTGCTCGCCCCGGTCCTGCACCCGTGGTACGTGACCGGGCCGCTGCTGCTGCTCGCGGTGGCGGCGACCCGGACCACCTGGTTCGTGACGGCGGCGGCGGTGGCGGCCTTCCTCACCCTGCCCGACGGCACCTCGGTCGCCCGCTACACGAAGGCACCCGGGGCGATCGCGATGACCGTCCTGGTACTCGCGGGCGCGCTCGGGGCGCTGCGCCGGTACCCGACCCGCCGTGACCTGCCTGACCCGCCCTGACGGGCCGGGGTGCGGGGTGGGCGCGGGCTGCCCGGATGGGCGGTTTCGAGTAGGGTGACGGCAACGTCGCGTGCCGGTGGCAGACCGTGTCAGGCATGGAGGCGTCGAACCATCGAAGGAGCCGACGTGATGCCGTCGTTCCCTTCGCCCTCGCGTGTCTGAGGGCGAGCAGACCAGGCTGATCGCCTGGAGTCAGGAAATGCGCACCGTCCACCATCGCCTGCGCGAGGCCCTACGGGTGACCCGGGACGCGCTGCGGGACGGCGCGGACGCCGAGCCGGCGACCCGGGATCTGCTGGTGTTCTGCCACGGGTTCTGTGCCGCGCTGACCGGCCACCACGAGGGCGAGGACGAGCTGCTGTTCCCTGCTGTCGCGGCGGCGTACCCCGAGCTGGGCGACACCCTGCGGCACCTGAGACAGGACCACTCGATGATCGGGCATCTGCTCTCCGGCCTGCGGGCCGCCGTGGAGCGGGCCGCCACCCCCGCCGAGATCGGCCGACATCTGGAGGGGGTGGCCGCGATCATGGAGAGCCACTTCCGGTACGAGGAGCGGCAGCTCCTGTCGGTGCTGGAGACGCTCGCCCTGGACGCGGACCCACACGTGGTCTTCGGACCGCTGTGAACGCGTCACACCCGCAGGCCGGTCGACACGTCCGCACCACCACACGGAGCAGGCCCCCGGAGATCCGGGGGCCTGCTCCGTGTGCGTGACCGCTCAGCAGTCGAAGTACATCGCGAACTCGTGCGGGGTCGGGCGCAGACGCACCGGGTCGACCTCGTTGGCCCGCTTCCACCCGATCCAGGTGGAGATCAGGTCGGGGGTGAAGACACCGCCGTCGAGCAGGTAGTCGTGGTCGGCCTCCAGGGCGTCGAGCACCTCCGGCAGCGAGCCCGGCACCTGCTTGACGTCGCCCCACTCCTCCGGCGGGAGGTCGTAGAGGTCCTTGTCGATCGGGGCCGGCGGCTCCATCTTGCTCTTGATGCCGTCCAGGCCGGCCATCATCATCGCCGAGAAGGCGAGGTACGGGTTGCTGGACGGGTCCGGCACCCGGAACTCGACCCGCTTGGCCTTGGCGTTGCTGCCGGTGACCGGGATGCGGGTGCAGGCGGAGCGGTTGCGCTGCGAGTAGACCAGGTTGACCGGGGCCTCGTAGCCGGGCACCAGCCGACGGTACGAGTTGACCGTCGGGTTGGTGAACGCCAGCAGCGACGGGGCGTGGTGCAGCAGGCCACCGATGTACCAGCGGGCGGTGTCCGACAGGCCGGCGTAGCCGGTCTCGTCGTAGAACAGCGGCTCGCCGTTGAGCCAGAGGCTCTGGTGGGTGTGCATGCCGGAGCCGTTGTCGCCGAAGAGCGGCTTGGGCATGAAGGTGGCCGTCTTGCCGTTGGCCCAGGCCTCGTTCTTCACGATGTACTTGAAGAGCTGGAGCTGGTCACCGGCGTGCAGCAGGGTGGAGAACTTGTAGTTGATCTCCGACTGGCCGGCGGTGCCGACCTCGTGGTGCGAACGCTCCACGGTGAAACCGCCGTCGACCAGCCGCCGCACGATCGAGTCGCGCAGGTCGGCGTAGTGGTCCACCGGCGGCACCGGGAAGTAGCCGCCCTTGTACGCGGTCTTGTAGCCGCGGTTGCCGCCGGCCTCCTCACGCCCCGTGTTCCACGCGCCCTCGACCGAGTCGATGTAGTAGAACGACTGGTGCGCCGAGGTCTCGTGGCGGATCGAGTCGAAGATGTAGAACTCCGCCTCGGCGCCGAAGTACGCGGTGTCGGCGATGCCGCTGGCGGCGAGGTAGGCCTCGGCCTTCTTGGCCACGTTGCGCGGGTCCCGGGAGTACGCCTCACGGGTGAACGGGTCGTGGATGAAGAAGTTGAGCGCGAGGGTCTTCTGCGCGCGGAACGGGTCGATGAAGGCGGTCGCGACGTCCGGGAGCAGGAGCATGTCCGACTCGTGGATCGCCTGGAAACCGCGGATCGACGAACCGTCGAACGCGAGACCGTCGGTGAAGACGCTGTCGTCGAAGGACTCCACCGGCAGGTTGAAGTGCTGCATCACGCCGGGCAGGTCACAAAAACGTACGTCGACGAACTTTACGTCCTCGTTCTTGAGGTATCGCAGGAGTTCCTCGGGATTGGCAAACACACGTCCTCCTGGCACGTCCACTCCGGTGGCTGGGCTCTGGCGACGCTATGACCATGGGGTTGCTCGCCCGTGTCTCCAATGTTTCTGCCGTGTTACGCCGCTAGCGGAGCGTCATCTGCGCCGCTCAGTACCCGCCGGGTTGTCCGTTCGGACGATACCGGCTGAAGCGCTGTATCGCTGTTCAGGATGAAAAGACCGAATTTGCACAGACTGCGGGAACGCCCCCGGAGTCCACCTGCTGGTCGTCCCGGGGCCATCCTGGAGCGGTTCCGGAGCGCCCGCCGCCCGACGACGGGCTGCGGGGCGGCCCCGGGCCGGCGCTGACTACCCTGGACCACCGTGACGAGTCCGCCCGCTGCGGCACCGGTGCCGCCCGCCACCGACCCCACCTTCGACCCGCCCGGCCTCGGCCGACGGTTCGGTGCCCTGGTGATCGACTGGGTGCTCTGCCTGCTGGTGTCGAACTTCTTCGCCGACCCGGTCCGTGACGGCTGGTCCCCGGTGCTGGTGCTCATCGTCGAGTACGGCTTCTTCCTCGGCCTCTTCGCCCAGACCCCCGGCATGTGGATCACCAGGCTGCGCTGCCTCGACTGGTCCGACGGCGGGCGGCTCGGGATCCCCCGGGCGCTCCTGCGCGGCCTGTTCCTGGCCCTGGTGGTACCGCCCCTGATCATGGACGCTCAGCGTCGTGGCCTGCACGACCGGCTCACCGGCGCGGTCATCGCCGACGCTCCCCGCCCCGCCCGCTGAACCAGCACCACCCCGCTGGCCCCGGACCCGACGCGAGCCGGACCCGACGGACGGGCCCGGCTCGCGGAGGCGTACCGGATGGGGGTTCAGCGGCCCCGGGTCTGGCGGAACGCGCGGCCCGGCGGCCGCATGTTCTTGGGAATCGCGCCCTTGGGCATCTGCGGCCGGGCGGTGAGCGCCTTGAGCCGCTTGTCGAGCGAGTTGACGTCCTTGCCGTTGAGGGTGCGCGGCAGCCGCATCAGGGTCATCCGCAGCTTGCGGATCGGCAGTTCGCCCTCGCCCTGGCCGATCACGTAGTCGTGCAGCGGCGCCGAGCCGATGACCTTGGCCAGCCGGCGCTTCTCCTGGCCCAGCAGGCCCCGGACCCGCTGCGGGTGCCCCTCGGCCAGCAGGATCACCCCGGGCCGGCCGATCACCAGGTGCACCATGTCCATCTGGGTGGTGGAGCTGACCGCCGGGGTGACCCGCCAGTCACCACGCATGCTCTCCATGATCTGCGCCGCCGCGCCGGGCTGCCCCTCGGCCGCGTTCATCATCGCCTTGTTGGACCGCAGGTTGAGCACGACCAGCAGCGCGAGCAGGGCGAACAGGATGCCGATCGGCAACCAGAGCCAGCCCCAGAGGATCACCGCGACCACGGTCAGCGCGAGCGGGATCAGCACCGCCCCGGCGGCCAGCGGCGCGAACCACCTGTCCTGCTTGGCGGTGAACCGGAACACCATCCCGATCTGCTTCAGCCGTTGGCCGAACGACACCTTCTCCTGGGGCTTTGCCATGCCGCCGAGTCTAGTGGTCGCCGCCAGGACGGATGATCCCCGGCCGGTGCTCGGCCGGGGCCCGACCGTGCCGGCGGTCAGCCGGCGGGCGAACGGTCCCCGACCGGCGCGGTACGGGGCCGGGGCACCACCGGCGCGGCGCGGCCGGTGCCGCCCTCGCCACGAGCGGCGTCGGCGCTGCCGCCGCCCTCCTCGTGGTAGTCCTCCTCGACGTTGACCGCCCAGACGTCGTGGTCGGTGCCGTCCAGGATGTTCTCGGCGGCCAGCATCGCGGTGAGCATGGAGTGGTCCTGGTTGTTGTACCGGTGCATGCCGTTGCGACCCACCGGGTGCACGTTCGGCACCGCCTCGGCCAGCCAGCGGCGGATCACCTCGACGGCCTCGGCGTACCCCTCGTCGTAGACCGGGTAGGCCTTCGGCATCCGCACCACGTACCCGGTGGTGACCGAGCCGGGGCGGACCAGGCCGAGCCGCTCCAGCTCGGCGGTGCCGAAGGCGACCAGCTCCGGGTCGGGGGTCGACCACAGCTCGTCGCCCTCGTTGACGAAGTACTCCAGGCCCAGGCAGGTGCCGCCGGCCCGGACCATCTCCGGCGACCAGGCGCCGTAGTTCTGGATCCGCCCGACCTGCACCCCGGGGGTGTGCACGTAGATCCAGTTGTCGGGGAACCCGGCCTCGGCCGGCACCACCAGCGCCACGGTCAGGAAGTCCCGGTGCCGCAGCGCGTCGGCGGCCTCGCGGACCTCGGTCGGCGCGGGCGGGTCCATCGCCCGGACCAGGGCCGAGATCGGCATGCTGGAGACCACGTGGTCGGCGGCGATCCGCCGCTGGCCGGACGGGCCGTCAACGGTCACCGCGACCGCCCGGCCCTCCTCGCGGTGCACGGTGTGCACGGCCGTCTCCAGCTCGACCGTCCCGCCGCCCTTGACCACCAGTTCGGCGCAGCGTTCCCACATCATCCCCGGGCCGAGCCGGGGGTAGCGGAACTCCTCGATCAGGCTGGTCACCTCGGTGCCGCCGCGTTGGGGCAGCAGCGCGCCCCGGATCGCCGCGCCGAGGGAGAGGTTGCGGATGCGCTGGGCCGCCCAGTCCGCCTGCAGCTCCGTCGCGGGGATGCCCCAGACCTTCTCGGTGTACGTCTTGAAGAACATCCGGTACAGCCGGGCCCCGAACCGGGCCGACACCCAGCCCTCGAAGTGGCTCTGGTCGGCCGGCGGACGCACCCGCGCCCACAGGTACGACCCGACGCACCGGCACGCCTCCCACACGCCCAGGTTGCGCAGCGCGTTGCCGGCCCGCAGCGGGTAGTCGAAGAGCCGCCCCTGGTAGTGGATGCGGCTCATCCGGGGGCGCAGCAGGAAGTCGTCGTCGGAGAGCAGCTCGTGCCAGAACGCCTCGACCCGGGACACCTTGGTGAAGAACCGGTGCCCGCCGATGTCGAACCGCCAGCCCTCCCGCTCCACGGTGCGGCTGATCCCGCCCACCACGTCGTCGGCCTCCACCACGTCGACCGGGGCGTGTCGCCGGGTCAACTCGTACGCGGCTGTGAGGCCGGCAGGGCCGGCGCCGATGACAACCGTGTGCGGCTGCGCCATCAAAGACACCACCATCGATGAGTTGCGGGTCAGGGCTGGCGGAATCTAACACGATCCCGCCGTGCCCGGACAGCGTCGCCGAATCGACGCCGAGCTGCGGCCCGACACCTCTTGCGGGTGCCGCCGAGGTCTGGGAAGATCGACACACTCGAATGCCCGGCGGGCGTCGCCGTGCCGGTGTTCCTCCGCAGTCGTGCCCGGTGGTTTTCTGCGGGCGTGGCCCGGTGGCGTCCCAGGGTCAGCCGACGGTGACCGGGGTGTCCTGACGGGCCGCCAGCGCCTGCTGGTAGAGCCGCCCCGCCCGGTACGACGACCGCACCAGCGGCCCGCTCATCACTCCGGCGAAGCCGATCTCCTCGGCCTCCTCGCGCAGCTCGACGAACTCCTCCGGCTTGACCCAGCGGGTCACCGGGTGGTGCCGGGGGGTGGGGCGCAGGTACTGGGTGATGGTGATCAGCTCGCAGCCGGCGGAGTGCAGGTCGCGCAGCGCCTGGGAGACCTCGGCCCGCTCCTCGCCCATGCCCAGGATCAGGTTGCTCTTGGTGACCAGACCGGCGGCGCGGGCCTGCCGGATCACGTCGAGCGAACGCTCGTAGCGGAACGCCGGACGGATCCGCTTGAAGATCCGCGGCACCGTCTCGACGTTGTGCGCCAGCACCTCCGGCCGGGCCCCGAACACCTCGGCGAGCTGCTCGGGGACGGCGTTGAAGTCGGGGATCAGCAGCTCGACACCGCAGCCGGAGCGCAGCGCGTGGATCTGCCGGACCGTCTCGGCGTAGAGCCACGCACCGCCGTCGGGCAGGTCGTCGCGGGCCACCCCGGTGATGGTGGCGTAGCGCAGGCCCATGGTGGCCACCGACTCGGCCACCCGACGCGGCTCGTCGGCGTCGAACTCGGCCGGCTTGCCGGTGTCGATCTGGCAGAAGTCGCAGCGCCTGGTGCACTGGTCGCCACCGATGAGGAAGGTGGCCTCCCGGTCCTCCCAGCACTCGTAGATGTTGGGGCAGCCGGCCTCCTGGCAGACGGTGTGCAACCCCTCGCGCGAGACCAGCCCCCGCAGCTCGGTGTACTCCGGCCCCATCTTGGCCTTGACCTTGATCCACGGCGGTTTGCGCTCGATCGGCGTCTCGGCGTTGCGCGCCTCGATCCGCAGCATCCGTCGCCCCTCGGGGGCGACCGTCGCGGAGCGCGCTGCCTGCTGGGTCGTCGGCGCGGAGTGCTCGATCGTCACAAAACCGAGCCTACGCCCGACGGCGGCGATCGATGCACGTCGGGCGACCGGCGTCACGTCACCGGTCTTGTGACACCGGCCACCCGGCGACCGGAAAAGCCCGTTACAGGCCGCCGGAACGGGTGCTAGCGTGCCGGCAGAGCTGTGACGGAGCCGAGTAACGCCCCGATCCGCCAGTGCAGAGAGCCGCCGGTTGCTGGAAGGCGGTCTGACGCCGGGGCGCGAAGACCCTCCCGAGCCGCGGGAAGAACGGCGTGCCCGCACGCCCAGTAGAGCCCGCCCGGCTGGCCCCGGTGAAAAGGCGACGAATGAGGCTCCCGCCACGGCGGGAGCGAAGGTGTGGTGGCACCGCGAGGTTCCCGCTCGCCCACACCTCCCGGGGATCGCGTTGCGATTGATCGAGGAGGTAACCGCCGTGCAACGCATCCTTTCCGCCCACCTGCCCACCCGCACCGGCACGACCGTGCGGATCGCCGGCTGGGTGCACCGCCGCCGACTGCTCAAGTCGGTGGCCTTCCTGATCGTCCGGGACGCCACCGGCCTGACCCAGGTGGTGGTCACCGACCCGGCCGTGCGGGCCGCCGTGACGGCACTGCCCGAGGAGACGGTGGTCGAGGTGGTCGGCACGGTCACCGCGAACGGCACCGCGCCCGCCGGAGTCGAGCTGACCCACCCGACCGTACGACCGCTCGGCCCGCCCGCCGTACCGCCGCCGTTCGACCTGTACCGGCCGGCGCTCACCGCGACCCTGCCCACCCAGCTCGACCACGCGCCGGTGGCGCTGCGGCACCCGACCCGCGCGGCGGCCCTGCGGATCGCGGCGGCGGCGGTGGCCGGCTTCCGGGCCACCCTGGACACCCGTGACTTCGTGGAGGTGCACACCCCGAAGGTAGTTGCCACGTCCACCGAGAGCGGGGCGAACGTCTTCGCCCTGGACTGGTTTGGTCGACCGGCCTACCTGGCCCAGTCGCCGCAGTTCTACAAGCAGCTCATGGTGGGCGTCTTCGAGCGGGTCTACGAGGTGGGGCCGGTGTTCCGGGCCGAACCGCACGACACCGTCCGGCACCTGGCCCAGTACACCTCGCTCGACGCCGAGCTGGGCTTCGTCGACGACCACCGGGACGTGATGGCGGTGCTGCGGGACACCCTCGCCGGGATGCTCGCCGAGGTGGCCCGGCGGGCCGGCGGCGCGGTGGCGACCCTGGGCCTGACCCTGCCCGAGGTGCCGGCCGAGATCCCGGCCGTGCACTTCACCGAGGCGCTGCGGATCGCCGGCGCACCCCCCGACGAACCCGACCTGGCCCCCGCCCACGAGCGGACGCTGGGGGAGTGGGCCCGCGCCACCCACGGGTCGGACTTCCTCTTCGTCACCGGGTACCCGATGGCGAAGCGGCCGTTCTACACCCACCCCGACCCGGCCCGGCCCGCGTACTCGAACGGGTTCGACCTGCTCTTCCGGGGTCTGGAGCTGGTCACCGGCGGGCAGCGGCTGCACCGCCACGCCGACTACCTGGCGGCCCTCGCGGCGCGCGGCGAGCCGGTCGAGCCGTACGCCGGCTACGTGGACGCGTTCCGGCACGGGATGCCGCCGCACGGCGGCTTCGCGATCGGCCTGGAGCGGTTCGTGGCCCGGCTGGTCGGCGCGGCCAACGTCCGGGAGGTGACCGCCTTCCCGCGCGACCTGCACCGGCTGACCCCCTGAACCGCCGGGTGTCCGCGCGAACGAGCTGGGCCGGCCTGGAGGCTGGTGGGGCGGACCGGGCCGGGCGGCCGTGCCGACGATGCTGGCCTGCGGCGGCCGCCTGGTCTGCCCGGCCGTCCGTGGTCGCCCACCGGGCTTGCACTCTGGGTAGCGGCCTCACCGGTGTCGCCGTTGATTGCCCTCCGTGATCGGTGCGGGGTGTAAGTGAAGCCCGTTCTTGTCACGTCTCAGCCCCGCACCTCGCTGATCAGGGGTTTCGTCGCTACCTCTCCCTACCCCACCTACCTGCCTATCCGCGCTTTGCTCTGCTGCCCTCGACGCGACGGTCACTTTCCGGATGCGGTGCCTCCAGGGCAGCAGAGCAAAGCGGGGGAGAGGGGTAGGTGCTACCCGGTAGCTTTTCTTACGCTGCGTAGCGGCCTGAGCGGCCTGAGCGGCCTAAGCGGGGTTGCGGCGGACGGCGCTGGGCGGCAGCGTGGCGGATCCGGTGCCGGTGGATCTGCGGCGGCCCGACGGGTGCAGCGGGGTCAGCGGGGTCAGGCCGGGCCGAGCAGGTCCCAGCGGTTGCCGGCGATGTCCCGGAACACGGCCACCCGACCGTACGGTTCGGTGCGCGGCGGCGTCACGAACTCCACGCCGGCGTCGACCATCCGCCGGTGGACGGCGTCGAAGTCGTCGACCCGGAGGAAGAAGCCGACCCGGCCGGCGACCTGGTCACCGACTGCCGCGTCCTGCCGCTCGCCGTCGGCGCGGGCCAGCAGGATGCCGGTCTGCGCGCCGGGCGGACGGACCACCACCCACCGTTTCGGGCGGCCGTCGTTGGTCAGCGAGGGCGCGTCCTCGACCAGCTCGAAGCCGAGAATCCCGGTGAAGAACGCGATGGCCGGGTCGTAGTCGGCGACGACGAGGGTGACGAGGTCGATCCGCACCGGCTCAGCCGAGCAGGGTGGGCAGGTGCCGCTCCACCACGGGCAGCACCTCGGTCACCGGGACCGGACGGCCCAGCTCGGCGGTGAGCGAGGTGGTGCCGGCGTCGGCGATGCCGCAGGGCACGATCCGGTCGTAGTACGACAGGTCGCAGTCACAGTTGATCGCGAAGCCGTGCTGGGTGACCCCGCGGGCGACCCGGATGCCGATGGCGGCCACCTTGCGGGCCGGCCCCCGGCCGTCGGCGGGCACCCAGACGCCGCTGCGCCCCTCGACCCGGCCGGCGGTCAGCCCGAACTCGGCGCAGACGTCGATCAGCAGCTGCTCGGTGCGGCGGACGTAGGCGACCACGTCGACCGGGTCGGGCAGCCGGACGATCGGGTAGCCGACGAGCTGCCCCGGACCGTGCCAGGTGATCTTGCCGCCCCGGTCGACGTCGACGACGGGGGTGCCGTCCATCGGCCGGTCCCAGGGCTCGGTGCGCTTGCCGGCGGTGTAGACGCTCGGGTGTTCCAGCAGCAGCACGGTGTCGCCGCGCTCACCGGCCACCACCGCCGCGTGCAGCCGCCGCTGCTCGTCCCACGCGGTCGGGTAGTCGACCACGCCCGCCCGGACGGCGGTCACCCCGGAAGTCGTCACGCTCACCCTGCCACCCTAGCCCCGCCCGCCGCCGCCGCGCCCCGTGAGCCTCGTCGCGCCACCGTGGGTGACCCCGCAGAACGGTGTGCACCGGTCAGGCGGCGGGGACCGTCCAGAGCCACACGTCGTCCACCCGGCGGGGCTCGCCGAGCAGGGCGGTGGCGGTGCGGCGCAGGGCGTCCTCGTCGAGGTCGTACTTGGCCCCGTGCACCTCGTCGGGGAGGACGACCGCCTCGACCCCCCAGGACCGCAGATCCGCCCGGGACAGGCGGATGCTGCCCTCGGTGACGATCGGCACCAGCCCGGTCCGGCCGGCCTGGTCCATCAGCGTGTCGAAGGTGCGCGGCGGCGGCCCGATCCGACCCCGTCCGTCCGGGCCGCCGGGGCCGAGGAAGAAGCCGGCCGGCAACCGGAACTCGCCCTGCCGGTGCGACAGGGCGTACGCCTGCCAGCGCTGCCCGTCGGGGGTCACGTCCAGGGTCAACGGGATCGGGGTGAGCACCCCGCCCGGTGAGACGTACTCCCGCCAGGTGCCGGCGGTGACGAACTCCGGCACCGGCGGGCGGACGTTGGTCAGCAGCGGGGTCGGCAGCAGCGGCAGCAGCGCCGCCGCGAAACCCACCAGCCACGCCCAGGCCGCCGTGCGGCCCGGCGGCGTCGTCCGCAACCGGTCGATCGTGTACGCCAGCAGCACCCCGATCACCGGGGCCACCACCAGGGCCAACCGGGACGGCAGGGCGGCGTTGACCACCGGCAGGTTGTCCAGCACCCCGAAGGGCAGCAGTTGACCGGTGCGTCGGCCGTTCCACTTCGCCAGCGGTCCCCAGGAGAGCACCGCGAAGACCACGGCGGTCACCCCGAGGGCGGTCAGCGTGGCCCGCCGGCCGGGGCTGGCCCGTCGCCACAGCCACCCGAAGCAGGCCACGGTGAGCAGCAACAGCGGTAGCCCGAAGAAGCTGTTCTCCTCGGTCGGATTGGGCGCCAGCGAGGTGTCCCAGCCCAGCGCGCCGGCCACCGACCGGCTCGGGTACGCCCCGAACGCGGCGATGTCCTCGGCGTGGATGACCGGGTCGAATCCGGTGCCGTGGAACCGCTGCGGCCCGGCGAAGTGCAACCACAGCGGGTACGCCAGCAGCACCCCGGCGACCAGCGCGGTCACGCCCAGCCCGCGCAGGAAGTCCGGCAGCGCGGCGCGGGCCTCGGCTCGTCGGGCCGGGTGCAACGCCCAGACGGCGAGGAAGACGGCGACCGCCAGCGCGGTGAAGAACAACCCCTCGGCGGCGATCGAGAAGGCCACCGCGACCAACACGCCGAGCACCAGCCCGCCCCGCCACCAGCGCCCCGGCCGACGCAACGCGAACACCGCCGACACCAGCAGCGGCACCAACCAGCCGGCGGTCCAGTTCAGGTGGGCGTTGGCGTGCGCGACCATGCCGGGGGAGAAGGCGATGAACAACGCCCCGACGCCCGCCGCGAGCCGACTGGCGATCAGGTGCCGGGAGAACAGCCAGTACCAGGCCAGCGCGGTGGCGACGAGGTTGAGGGTGAGGACGACCAAGAACGTCGCCGGTGGTCCGATCAGGTACGTCAGCGGCGCGAAGACCACCGCGTACACGGTGATCGAGGTGTTGACGGCGAGGTTCACCCCGTCCGGCACGTTGAGCAGATGGGTGAAGAGCGGATTCTCCCCGTGCGTGACCGCGTGCCCGCCGAAGGCGAGCAGCCACTCGAAGAGCGCCTGGTCGCTGGAGTTCACGGTGATCGCCCGCTGGTTCGGGTCGCGCCACAGCCCACTGGTCACCCAGACCGCCAACGCCACCGCGACGACCAGCACGATCAGGTCGGCCCGCCGACCCCGGGCGGCGTCCGGTGCGGCGGTGGGCGGCTGGTCGGCGGCCAGGGTCGGGGAAGTCGGCACGGAGCGGACGTTACCAACCCGAACTGGACCGACCGGTCGGACCCGGGACCCCGACCGCCCCCGGTTGCGCCGGGCGACCGGCCACCGGGCCGACCTACCCGTAGCACCGGCCCGGCCGGTCGTCGGTCGGCGGCCGTCCGGGTCAGTCGTGCAGGGCGGCGTGCAGCGCGGCGGGCAGCTCGGGGTGGGTCCAGGGGAAACCGGCCCGGGTGAGCACGGCGGGCAGGACCCGGGTGCTGGTCAGCGCCTCCTGGGCGAAGCCGCCCAGGGCGACCTTCAGGGCGACCGCCGGGATCGGCACGATCGCCGGCCGGTGCAGTTGGCGGGCGAACTCCCGGGTGAACTCGGCGTTGGTGACCGGGTTCGGGCCGACCACGTTGACCGCGCCGGCGACCTCCCCGGCGGTCAGCAGGAACACCGTCGCGTCCAGCCAGTCCCGCAGCGAGATCCACGGCAGCCACTGCCGCCCGCTGCCGAGCCGGCCGGCGATGCCCAGCTTGAACGGCAGCAACTGCGGCTTGAGCAGCCCGCCGTCGCGGTGCAGCGGCAGACCGGTCCGTAGCCGCACCACCCGGACCCCGGCGTCCTCGGCCGGCCGGGTCGCCGCCTCCCAGACCCGGCACACGTCGGCGAGGAACCCGTCACCCGCCGGGGCGTCCTCCTCGACCACCCGGTCGCCGGTGTTGCCGTACCAGCCGACCGCCGAGGAGTTGAGCAGCACCCTGGGCCGGTCGGCCGCCGGCAACCCGGCGATCGTGACGGCGAGCGTGGTGGTGGTGTCGACCCGGCTGGACCGGATCACCCGGCGGTAGTCGTCGGTCCACCGCTTGTCGCCGACCCCGGCGCCGGCCAGGTTGACCACCGCGTCGACCCCGGCCACCACGGCCGGGTCGAGCTGCCCGGCGGTCGGGTCCCACCGCTGCTCGTCGGCGGTCCGCGGCGACCGCCGGACCAGCCGGGTGACCTGGTGCCCGTCGTCGGTGAGGCGGTCGACCAGCCGGGTGCCGAGGAAGCCGGACACGCCGGCCATCAGGATCCGCATACCCCTATCTTCGGGCACGAACCCCCGACCAGATGCGCCGACCACCCACCCCCCACCCCGCCCTCCGACCGCCCCCCCGCTTCGGTGATCAAGAGGTTTGCGTCAAGGTTGATCTTCAACTTGCCCTAAACCTCTTGATCAACTGACCTAAAGCTCTTGATCACCGTGGGCGGGGCGGCGGTCGAACCGGGCGGGGTGGAGAGTCGGGGCGGGGGTGGGCGGGTAGGCGGGAGGACCGGGGCCGGGGAGGCGGCGGGGGCAGCGGACCCGTGGTGGGGGGAGTTACCGCAGGGCCGTGTCGCGGGCCGGGGCCGGGCGTAGGTCGGCCAGGAGCCGCTCCACCTCGGCGAACGCATCGGTCGGGAGCGGGCCGAGGGCGAGGGTGGCGAAGTTCTCCCGGGCCTGTGCCACCGTCCGGCAGCCGGGGATCGGCAGCGTACGGGGGCTGCGGGCCAGCAGCCAGCCCAGCGCGCCCTGGCTGAGGGTACGGCCGTCCGCGGTCAACGCCGCCCGGATCGCCGCCACCCGGGACGCCCACTCGGGCGTGGGCCGGCCGTCGCGGAACCAGACCAGCCACTCCGGCGCCCGGCCCCGGACGTCGTCCGCGCCCGGCGTGCGGGTGGCCCCGGTGAGCAGGCCCATCGCCAGTGGTCCCCGGTTGAGGCTGGCCAGGTCGAAGGCGTCGCAGACGGCGAGCATTTCCGGATTGTCGCTCAGCACCGACTCGTCGTGTTCGACGGCGATGCAGTGCGGCCCCGCCCCGGCGAACACCCGTGCCGACTCCGGGTTGTCGGTGCTCCAGCCGTACCCCCGGATCTTGCCCTGGGTGACCAGGCCCTCCAGGGTGTCGACCAGGTCGAGCGCGGCGGACGCCGGCAGGTCGTTGAGGTGCAGCAGGTAGAGGTCGACGTGGTCGGTGCCGAGCCGGCGCAGCGACCCCTCCAGGCTGGCCACCGCGTACGCCGGGCTGGCGTCCACGCCCAGCGCCCGCCGGGTCGCCTCGTCGGATCGGTTGCCGAACTTGGTGACGATCACCGCCTTGTCCCGCCGGCCGGCGAGCGCCCGGCCGAGCACCCGCTCGCTGTGCCCGGCCCCGTAGTTGCTGGCCGTGTCGAAGAGGTTGACGCCCAGGTCGAGGGCCTGGTGGATGGTGGCGACCGACTCGTCGTCGTCCACCTCACCCCAGCCGTACGGCTGGCCGTCGTCGCCCCACAGCGGGCCACCGATCGCCCAGCACCCCATGCCGATCGCGCCAACCTCGATTCCACTGCGGCCCAGAGTCCGTGTCGTCGTCATGCCGACCAGTTTTCAACCTGGAGTGCGCTCCAGGTCAAGCGGTAACATCCGGCCCATGTACCCGCCCTCGGAGGCCGCCCGGCGCAGCGGGTTCAGCCTCGACACCCTCCGCTACTACGAGAAGATCGGCCTGCTCAGCGGCGTCGGCCGCACCTCGGGTGGCCGTCGGGTCTTCACCGACGACGACCTGAGCTGGCTGGTGATCTTCCGCTGTCTGCGCGACACCGGCATGCCGATCGCCGAGATGTGCCGCTACGCCGAGCTGTCCCGCGAAGGCGAGCACACCGTCGCCGCCCGGCAGGAGCTGCTGGAACAGCACGCCGCCCGGGTCGAGGAACAGTTGACCCTGCTCCAGCGCCAGTACGCCCATCTGCGCGAGAAGATCCGCTTCTACCAGGGCCTCACCGGGGCGACCCCCGCCCCCTGAACGCCGGGCCACGCCGGTCACGCTCGGCTGGGTGCCGACCCGGCCGGGGCGAGGTCAGCCGGGCGCACCTGGTGGCCCGTCCGGTCGGCGTCCTCGCCGTCAGTGTCGGCGCAGTCCCGCCATGAGCAGGTCGAGCAGGCGACCGGCGAGGTCCCGTTGCTCCGGCCCCTGCGCCGCCAGTGACATCCCGCTCAGCCCGGCCAGCACGTCGCCCGGGTCGACGTCCGGGCGGATCGTGCCGGCGGTGACGCCGGCCGCCAGCAGCCGGGTCAGTGCCGCGACCAGCAGGTCCCGGCTCTGCGCGTACGGGTTGGTGCCGGCGGCGATCACCAGGCGCAGGGCGTCGGCCATGCCCCGTTTGGTGGCCAGGTAGTCGACGAAGCGGTCCATCCAGGCCCGGGTCGCCTCGGCGGGTGGCAGTCGGGTCAGCAGGTCGTCGGCGGCGGCGCAGAGCTTGGCCAGTTCGCTGCGGTAGGCGGCCTCGACCAGTGCCTCCCGGGTGGGGAAGTGCCGGTAGAGGGTGCCGATGCCGACCCCGGCGTCCCGGGCGATCGACTCCAGGGTCACCTCCGGCCCCTGTCGGGAGAACGCCCGCACGGCGGTGTCGAGCAGCCGCTGCCGGTTGCGCAGCGCGTCGGCGCGCAACGGCCGGGAACCACGCTCCGGCGCGTCGCCTCCTGAGCGGTTCTGCGACACGTCGCCTCCTGGTCTGGTGCAGTGGTGCCGACGGGTGGTGTCGGCGGCGGTCGGTCCCGTTCGCGGGTCGGGTGGCAACCGGAGGAACCTCCGGTTAAGCTCGGAGCCGTAGCGGAGGGCCCTCCACTTCTCATCGTACCGGTCGGGCCGCCCGGCCCACGCCGCACCGACAAGGACGGATCATGACCACCGACACGCCAGTCCACACCCCCTTCGACGCCCGGACCACCGCCCTGGAGGTGGTCCGCGACGTCGACCTCACCGGCCGCCGGGCCGTGGTGACCGGCGGCGCCTCCGGCATCGGCGTGGAGACCGCCCGCGCCCTCGCCGCCGCCGGCGCCGACGTCACCCTGGCCGTACGGGACCTCGACGCCGGTCAGCGGGCGGCCCGGGACATCACCGCCAGCACCGGCAACGACCGGCTGCTGGTCGCCCCGCTCGACCTCGCCGACCAGGCGTCGGTGGCCGCCTTCGTGGCCAGCTGGGACGGGCCGCTGCACATGTTGGTGAACAACGCCGGCATCATGGCCTCGCCCGAGCGGCGCACCCCCGAGGGTTGGGAGTTGCAGTTCGCCACCAACCATCTCGGCCACTTCGCCCTCGCCACCGGGCTGCACCGCGCCCTCGCCGCCGCCGAGGGGGCCCGCATCGTCTCGGTCAGCTCCGCCGGGCACCTGCGCTCCCCGGTGGTCTTCGACGACATCCACTTCCGGCAGCGCCCCTACGACCCGTGGGAGGCCTACGGGCAGTCGAAGACCGCGAACGTGCTCTTCGCCGTCGAGGCGACCCGGCGCTGGGCCGACGACGGCATCGTCAGCAACGCGCTGATGCCCGGCGCGATCCGCACCAACCTCCAGCGCTACGTCAGCGCCGAGGAACTGGAGCGGATGCGGGCCGCCAGCGGAGGCGGCGCGGCCAGCTGGAAGACCGTCGAGCAGGGTGCCGCCACCTCGGTGCTGGTCGCCACCTCGCCGCTGCTCGACGGGATCGGCGGCCGGTACTTCGAGGACTGCCAGCAGGCCGCCCCGAACCAGCCCGGCGCCCGCACCGGCGTCGCCGCGTACGCCCTCGACCCGGCCGCCGCCGAGCGGCTCTGGACGGTCTCCGAGCAGACCCTGCGCGGCTGACCCGCCCGGTGAACGACGGCGGCGCCCCCGGTCGATCGACCGGGGGCGCCGCCGTGGACGGGTGTTACAGGCCCAGCTCGGCCTCGAAGTTGCCGCCCTCCAGCCGCTCCTTGACCGCGACCAGGAAACGGGCCGCGTCGGCGCCGTCGATCAGCCGGTGGTCGTAGGACAGGGCCAGGTAGACCATCGACCGGACCGCGACGACCTCGCCGAGGTCCGGGTCGTTCACCACGACCGGACGCTTCACCACGGCACCGGTACCGAGCATCGCCGACTGCGGCGACGGCACGATCGGGGTGTCGAAGAGCGCCCCCCGGCTGCCGGTGTTGGTCAGCGTGAAGGTCGCCCCGGCGATCTCGTCCGGGCTGATCTTGTTGGTCCGGGTGCGCTCGGCCAGGTCGGCGACGCGCTTGGCGATGCCGCCCAGGTTGAGGTCACCGGCGTTGTGGATGACCGGCGTCAGCAGGCCCCGCTCGGTGTCCACCGCGATGCCGAGGTTCTCGGCGTCCGGGTAGGTGATGGTGCCCGCGTCGAGGTCCATCCGGGCGTTCACGATCGGGTACGTCTGCAGGGCCTCGATGGCGGCCAGCGCGAAGAACGGCAGGAACGACAGCTTCACGCCGTGCCGCTGCTGGAACGAGTCCTTCGCCTGCGCCCGCAGCCTGGCGATCCGGGTGACGTCCACCTCGATCACCGTGGTGAGCTGCGCCATCTCGTGCAGCGACTCCTGCAGGCGGTTGGCGATGGCCTTGCGGATGCGGGTCAGCTTCTCGGTGGTGCCCCGCTTGCCGCTCGGCTGCGGCTTCGCCGCCGGTGCGGCCGGGGTCGCCGCGGCGGCCGGCTGCGCGGCGGGGGCCGGCGTCGCCTTGGCGGCCTTGGCCTTCTCCGCCGCCTCCAGCACGTCCTGCTTGCGGATCCGGCCACCCACGCCGGTGCCGTTGACCGAGGCCAGGTCGACGCCGTGCTCGCCGGCCAGCTTGCGCACCAGCGGGGTCACGTAACCGGGGGTGTCACCGCCACCCTGGGCGGGCGCGGCCGGTGCCGCCGGCGCGGCCGGCTGGGCGGCCCGCTCGGCCTGCACCGGCTGGGCCGCCGACTCGGCCTCGGCGGCCGGCTCGTTGTATCCCGCCCCCTGGGTCGGCTCGGCGGCCTCGGGCTTCGGCTCGGCCTTGGGCTGCTCCGCCTTCGGGGCCGCCGCCTTCGGGGCGGGCTCCGGCTCGGGCTTCGACTCGGCCGGCGCGGCACCCGCCGCACCGATGATCGCCAGGTCCGCGCCGACGGCGGCGGTCTCGTCCTCGGGGACCTTGATCTCCAGGACGGTGCCGGCGACGGGCGACGGGATCTCGGTGTCGACCTTGTCGGTGGAGACCTCCAGCAGCGGCTCGTCGACCTCGACGGTCTCGCCCACCTGCTTGAGCCAGCGGGTGACCGTACCCTCGGTGACGCTCTCGCCCAGGGCCGGCATCTTCACCGGGGTGCCCTCGCCCGACGACGCCGGGGCGGCCTGCGCCGCCGGCTGCTCCTGGGCCGGCTGCTCCTGCTCCGGCTCCGGGCCGGTGCCCTCGGCGGCGGCCGTCGGCTCGGCGGCCGGCTCGGCCTGCTCCGGCTCGGCGGACCCGCCGTCGTCCGGCGATCCGGCCGACTCGCCCTCGCCGGAGATGACGGCCAGCTCGCTGCCCACCTCGGCGGTCTCGTCCTCGCCGACCACGATCCGGCTCAGCACCCCCGCGGCGGGGGAGGGGATCTCGGTGTCGACCTTGTCGGTGGAGACCTCCAGCAGCGGCTCGTCGACCTCGACGGTCTCGCCCTCCTGCTTGAGCCAGCGGGTGACGGTGCCCTCGGTGACGCTCTCGCCGAGCCGAGGCATGGTGACCGATACCGGCATGTTCTGAAACTCCTTCGTGGCCTGGTGCGATCCTCGCCCGCTTGCCGCCGGCGTCGCGGAATGAGTGTGGGTCAGGCGTGCGCGTGCAGCGGCTTGCCGGCCAGGGCCAGGTGCGCCTCGCCCAGCGCCTCGTTCTGGGTCGGGTGGGCGTGCACGAGCTGCGCCACCTCGGCCGGGTAGGCCTCCCAGTTGTAGATGAGCTGCGCCTCGCCGATCAGCTCACCGACCCGGGCACCGACCATGTGGACGCCGACCACCGGGCCGTCCTCGACCCGGACCAGCTTGACGAAACCGGCGGTCTTGAGGATCTGGCTCTTGCCGTTGCCACCGAGGTTGTAGTTGTAGACCTTGACCTTGTCGCCGTACTGCTCCTTGGCCTTCGCCTCGGTCAGGCCCACCGACGCCAGCTCCGGGTCGGAGTAGGTCACGCGCGGGATGCCGACCTCGTCGATCACGGCCGGGTTCAGGCCGGCGATCTCCTCGGCGACGAAGATGCCCTGGGCGAAACCCCGGTGGGCGAGCTGGAGGCCGGGCACGATGTCGCCGACCGCGTAGACGTTCGGCACGCCGGTGCGCAGCCGCTCGTCGGTCAGCACGTACCCCCGGTCGAGCTTGACGCCCTGCTCGGCGTAGCCGAGATCGGCGGTGTTCGGACCCCGGCCGACGGCGACCAGCAGCAGCTCGGCCTCGACGGTCTCGCCGCCGGCGATGGTCAGCTTGACGCCGTTCTCGGTCTTCTCGACCTTCTCGAACGGCTTGCCGACCTTGAAGTTGATCTTCCGCTTGCGGAACGCCCGCTCCAGCGCCTTGGACGACTCCTCGTCCTCGGCGGCCACCAGCCGGGGCAGCGCCTCGACGATGGTGACGTCCACCCCGAAGGACTTCCACACGCTGGCGAACTCGACGCCGATCACGCCGCCACCCAGTACGATCGCCGACGCCGGCACCCGGTCCAGGGTCAGCGCGTGGTCGCTGGTGATGATCCGCTCGCCGTCGACCTCCAGGCCGGGCAGGCTCCTCGCGTACGAGCCGGAGGCCAGCACCACGTTGCGGCCGGTGTACCGCTTGCCGTCCACCTCGACGACGTTCGGGCCGACCAGCTTGCCGGCGCCCGCCACGAAGGTGATGTTCTTGTTGCCGCCGACCAGCCCCTGCAGGCCCTTGTAGAGGCGGGAGATCACCCCGTCCTTGTACGAGTTGACCCCGGCCATGTCGATGCCGACCAGCTCGGCCTTGACCCCGAACTGCGCCGACTCGCGGGTCTGGTCGGCGATCTCCGCCGCGTGCAGCAGCGCCTTGGTCGGGATGCAGCCGTTGTGCAGGCAGGTGCCGCCGAGCTTGCCCTTCTCGATCAGCGCGACGGAGAGATCAAGCTGGGCGGCACGCAGCGCCGCCGCGTAGCCGCCGCTGCCACCTCCGAGAATGACGATGTCGAAGGTTGCGTCGTTCGGCTCGCTCACGTCCAACTCCCTGGTCGCTTCGCTGCATCGGGGGGTCACGGCGGGGCGGTACGGGCAGACCCCACCTCGGTCATCTTGTCACTTGCCCGTCCGGGGCGCGTACCGAGGTGCCCAACGACACGTCCCCGACACGTACTCTTGTCACCGTCCGCGACGACGGACGGGGGAGAGGAGTAGCCCGGTGGCGCTGTTCCGGCGACGCAAACCGCCGACGCCGGCCAACCGTGACCGGCCGGCCGACCGGGCCGACCTGGATCACCTGGCCAACTTCGCCCGCACCCGCCGGGGGGTCGAGGCGTACCTCGAACCCCGCACCACGATGACCGAGACCACCGTCATCATGATCGCCGACGACGGCGAGTGGACCCGGCGACGCATCGACGGCCCGGACGGCGCCCGCCGCTTCGCGCACGCCCTGGGCATCCCGATCTACGACGTCCGGCTGATGGGCTACCCGCAGCGGATGCGCGACTACAACGAACGCCGCAAACGCCGCCCCGAGCGGTACTGACGGCGGCCCCGGAGCCGACGATCCGGAAAACGCGGACGGGACGCCCGAGGGCGTCCCGTCGTGGTGTCGCGAATCCGTCAGCCGTTGGCGGCGACGTCCTCGACCAGATGCAGCAGGGTACGCACCGGCACCCCGGTGCCACCCTTGGTCCAGTAGCCGGTCGGCTCACCCGAGTGGTAGCTCGGACCGGCGATGTCGATGTGCGCCCAGGCCACCTCGTCGGTGACGAACTCGCGCAGGAACACCCCGCCCTGGAGCATGTGACCGGCCCGGTCCATGCCCGCGTTGACCTGCGAGATGTCCGCCACGTCGGAATCCATGCCCTTGCGGACGTCGTCCGGCAGCGGCATCGGCCAGGCC
This sequence comes from Micromonospora humidisoli, assembly GCF_016900955.1. NCBI lineage: Bacteria > Bacillati > Actinomycetota > Actinomycetes > Micromonosporales > Micromonosporaceae > Micromonospora > Micromonospora humidisoli. The sequence continues at coordinate 547,053 of NZ_JAFEUO010000004.1, read as the reverse complement.
GGCTCGCCGACCGTGTCACCGGCCACCTTGACCCGCTCGCACAGCTCGGGGGTGCCCATCACCCCGGCGATCCGCTTGCCCAGCGAGATCACCTGACCGCCGGTGAGGGTGGACGTCTCGAACAGGTAGTCGGTGCCGTCGGCGCAGGCGCGGGCCATCGCGTCGCCCAGGACCATCCGGCCCTCGGCGTCGGTGTTGAGCACCTCGACCCGCTTGCCGTTGAACATGGTGACCACGTCACCCGGCCGGTAGCTGGTGCCCGACGGCATGTTCTCCGCCATCGGCAGGTAACCGGTCACCGTCACGGCCGGCTTGAGCGCCGCGATCGCCAGCATCGCCGCCCCGACGGCCGCGGCGCCGGCCATGTCGGACTTCATCTCCCACATGCCCTGCGCCGGCTTGATCGAGATACCGCCGGTGTCGAACGTGATGCCCTTGCCGACCAGCGCCACCCGCTTGCCGTTGGTCTCGCCCTGCGGGGTCCAGGTCAGCTTGACCAGCCGCGGCGGGGCCTCCGAGCCCTGCCCGACGGCGGTGATGCCGCCGTACCCGCCGGCCCGCAGCTGCTCCTCGTCGAGCACCTCGACGTCGAGCCCGGCGGCACGGGCGGCGGTGGCGACCGCGTCGGCGAAGGCCGGCGGGCGCAACTCGTTCGGCGCGGTGTTGACCCAGTCCCGGCTGGTGCGCACCGCAGCGGCCACGGCGGTGGCCCGGTCGACCTCGGCCCGCGCGGTCGCGTCGGCGGCATCCGGCACGGCGATCAGCACCTCGGCCACCGGCTCCCGCCGGGACGGCTGCGGCTTGGTCTTGTAGCCGGCGAACCGGTAGCCGCCGAGCAGCGCCCCCTCGGCCACCGCGCGCAGCGCGGCCGGCGCGTCGGCGTCGTCGGGCAGCGGCAGGCTCAGCGCCACCCGGGGCGCACCGGCCAGCACCCGGACCGCCGCGCCGGCAGCCCGGCGCAGGGTCTCCGGGGCGGGGGCGGCACCGGTCGGCTCCGGACCCAACCCGACCGCCACGACCAGCGGGGCGGTGACGGTGCCCAGCGTGGCCAGCTTGATCACCTCACCCGGGCCACCGGTCGCGCCGAGCAGGGCCAGCGTCGCGGTCAGCTTGCCGTCGAAAGCGGCGGCGATGCTCTCCGCGCCGTCGGCGAGCAGCAGGGTGCCGGTCGGACCGCTCGTGGCGTCCGGGCCGGTGGTCTGGCTGTGCACGCCGATCACGATCGCGTCGACCGCGAGCTCGGCGGGGTCGGTGTCGACCAGGCTGAGGGTGGTGCTGGACGATGTCACTGAAGCTACTCCGGGCGGGCCGGGCCGGTCGCGTCGTCGCGTACCGGCGGTGATGGTCTCCGGCGGCAACCTACCCGCCGGAGCGCGGGTGCGTCCCGCCGAACTGCCGACGGGTCCCGCCGATGCTAACCAGCGGGACAGCCGGCGGTAAGTTGCCACCCATGACGGACGTGACCTCCGACGCCGCCGTGACCCGGCTGCGCCGTTCCCCGCTGCACGCGCGGCACACCGCGCTCGGTGCCAAGTTCGCCCCCTTCGGGGGCTGGGAGATGCCCCTGGAGTACGCCGGCGGCGGCGTGCTCAGGGAACACACGGCGGTCCGGACGGCGGTCGGGGTCTTCGACGTCTCACACCTGGGCAAGGCGCGGGTCACCGGCCCCGGCGCGGCCCGGTTCGTCAACTCCTGCCTGACCAACGACCTGGACCGGATCGGGGCGGGCAAGGCGCAGTACACGCTGTGCTGCGACGACGCCACCGGCGGGGTGGTCGACGACATCATCGCCTACCGGTACGCCGACGACCACGTCTTCCTCATCCCCAACGCGGCGAACACCGCCGAGGTGGTCCGCCGGCTGCGCGCCGCCGCCCCGGCCGACGTCGAGGTCACCGACGAGCACGACAGGTACGCCGTGCTGGCCGTGCAGGGCCCCCGCTCGGCCGAACTGCTCGACACCCTCGACCTACCCACCGGCCACGACTACATGAGCTTCTCCCCGGCGACGCTGGCCGGTGCCGAACTGACCGTCTGCCGTACCGGTTACACCGGTGAGCTGGGCTACGAACTGGTGGTGCCGGCCGGGGACGCCGTCGCGGTCTGGGACGCGCTGTTCGCCGCCGGGGCGGCCTTCGACCTGCGGGCCTGTGGGCTGGGCGCCCGGGACACCCTGCGCACCGAGATGGGCTACCCGCTGCACGGACAGGACCTCTCCCTGGACATCACCCCCGTGCAGGCACGCTCCGGCTGGGCCGTGGGCTGGGACAAGCCGGCCTTCTGGGGCCGTGACGTACTGCGCGCCGAGAAGACCGCCGGCCCCCGCCGTACGCTGCGCGGCCTGGAGGCCGTCGACCGGGCCATCCCGCGCGCCGGCATGACCGTGTACGCCGATGACGCCCCGGTCGGCACGGTCACCAGCGGCACCTTCAGCCCCACCCGCAAGCAGGGCATCGCCCTGGCCCTGCTGGACACCGACCCGAAACTCGCCGACGGTGACCTCGTCGAGGTCGACATCCGGGGCCGCCGCGCCCAGATGCGGATCACCCGACCCCCCTTCGTCACCCCGTCCGTCCGCTGACCCCACCCGGCTTCGCCCCGGGCCCGGTTCGCCCCGGCTCCGGTTCGCCCCGGCTCCGGTTCGCCCCGGCTCCGGTTCGCCCCGGTGATCAAGAGGTTTGCGTCACCCCGCCCCCACCGGTTGGCTTTTTCCTCTTGATCACCGCCTCGGCCACCCCGCCGGCGTCGGTGATCAAGAGGTTTGCGTCATCTCGGAGCGGATTTCTGACGCGAACCTCTTGATCACCGGGGCGAACCGGGGCGAGGGCGAACCGGGGCGGGGAGGGCGAACCGGGTGCGGGAGCGAGCGCAGGGGAGTGCTGGGGGTGGGTGAGGGGCCGGGTCAGTGGGTGGGGTGGGGGCGTTCACCGGCGTCGAGGACGGCCTGGGTCCAGCCACCCTCGATGACGCCGGTGCCGTCCAGGACCGCCCAGTCGACGACCTCGGTGACCGCCACCTCGACCGGGGAGCCGATCCGCACGGCAGGGTCGGTGTTGGCGTCGCTGGCGCTGGCCCCGACGATCCGCTCCGGGGCGTCCCACGAGCTCACCCCGGCCCACACGTACTCGGGGCCGTCGTCGCCGGGCAGGCCGTACTTGACCACCAGTTGCGCCTCCGGGGGCAGCCCGTCGGCGAGGAACCGGGCCCGGATGTCGTCCAGCCCGGCGCGGGCGGTGGCGACGGCCCGGCTCATCGCGTCGCCGGAGCGGGCGTACCGGACGTCGGGCTCGATACCGGAGAAGAGGGTCGCGCAGGCCGCCGCGTAGTAGCGGCCGTCCGGGCCGGGGTGGCCGGGCGGCGGGCGCAGGCTCAGGAACGAGTCGGCGTCCGGGTCGGTCGCCGGGTCCAGCTCCAGCCGCAGCAGCACCGGGGCCGTCGCGCCGTGCTGCTCCGGATTGCCGTACGCCACCGCGATGTCGTGCCCGGTCACCGTGGCCAGCACCGGTAGCTGCACGAACGCCGGCACCTCCTCGCCGGCCAGCCCGTCGGTCCAGTCCCGCAGCAGCCGGCGGGCGGCACCGGTGAGCACCGCACCCCAGGCCCGGGTGAGATGGTCGGGCACCCCCTGGGTCTGCAACTCCAGCAGCCCGAAACGGCGCAGCCCCTTGGTGGTGAACCACAGCCCCTCGGTGTCCGAGGAGTACGGCACGAGCACCCAGTCGACCAGCCGGATGCGGCCCTGCGCGTCGGGCAGTGACCGCAACGCCGTCGCCGGGTCGAGGAACTGCAACCCGAACACGTCCACCACGTCACCGCCGACGGACTCGGCGACGGCGGCGGCCACCGCACGGGCCGCCCACTCGTGCGCCGGTGGCCAGCCCGGCCGGTACTCGGCCTGCACCACCACCAGGTGACTGGCGGCGGCGAGCCGGCCCAACTGGGCCTCGGTGGCGCCGAACGCGGTGAGCAGGTCCGGCGGCAACTGCGGGAACTCGTCGATCGACCGGGTGTCCACCGACATCAGCGGGCTGTCCAGCATCTGCGTGGCCAGGCCGTACACCGGGTCGGCGAGGCGGCCGGCGAGACCCCGTACCGCCGTCTTCGGGCTCACCGGTGGCAACCCCGCCACCGGCACCAGGTAGGTCGCGCTGAGCGACTCCGGGACCGGTACGGGCAGGAAGTCGTCCGTGATGAGCAAGTCGTCCCCCGGAAGGCCGTGCCGGTGCTGTCGGGGCAAACGCTACCCGGCGCGCCGCGTCGTCCTCAGCCGGACAGCACCAAGCCCAGGTAGACCAGCGTGGTCACCACCTCCACGGTGGCCCCCAGCACGTCGCCGGTGATGCCGCCGAGCCGGCGTACCAGGTGGCGCAGCAGACCGGTGGCGACGGCGAGGGCGGCCAGCACGACCAGCGGCCCCTGCCACGGCCGGCCCGGCACGGCCGGCACCGCCACCAGCGCGACAGCGACCGTGCCGACGACCGGCGCGAGCGGCCCGACCGTCCCGGCGACCAGCGCGCCCAGCCCGTCGGGGCGGGCGGCCGGCACCCCCCGGCGGCAGGCCAGGGTCACCCCGAGCCGGCCGGCGGCGGTGCCGGCCAGCGCCGCCGCGAGCGCCGCCGGCCAGGACCGCCCGGCCAACTCGGCCAGCGTCGCCGTCTGGACCAGCAGCACGACCACCAGCGCGACCACGCCGAACGGGCCGACGTCCGGCTTCTTCATGATCTCCAGTGCCGCCGTGCCCCGCCGGTAGGAGCCCAGCGCGTCCACGGTGTCGGCCAGCCCGTCCAGATGCAGCCCCCGGGTGAGCAGGGCCGCCGCCGCGACGGTCACCCCGGCGGCGACCAGGGGCGGGGCGAGCGCGGCCAGGCCGAGCAGCAGCGCGCCCAGCACCGCCCCGAGCAGCAGCCCGACCAGGGGCGCGAGCGCCATCGCGGTGCCCGCCGTCGCCCGGTCGATCCGCCCGGCCCGGACCGGGACGGTGGTGAGGGTGGTCAGCGCCAGCCGGAACCCGTCGCCGCGCCCCGACTCAGCCGGCACGCCGGCCGGACGGGTCGGGCTCCGGCCCGGCGTCGGCGGGGGCGGTGGTGGTCGGCCCCGGACCGGCCGGCGTCGGCTCGGCGAACTCCGGGGTGACGTCGTCCGCCCCGGCCCCGGCGGCGGCCGGCGCGGCATCGGAGTCGGCCGGGAGGTCGGTGCGAGCGAGGCCGGGGGCGGGGGCGGTTGGCGCGGTGGTGGCTGCGACATCGCCATCGGCCGGGGCGGTCGCGGCGTCGCCGGTCGGCGTGGTGTCGGTCGGCGTGGTGTCGGTGGGCTCGTCGTCGGGGCCGCCGTGGTACGGGTGCACGGGCAGCGACCCGGCCAGCGCCAGCACCGAGCGCAGCAGCGGCAGGGCGGCCAGCGCGTTCGCCCCCTCGCCCAGGTCGAGCCGCAGATCCAGCAGCGGGGTCAGGCCGAGCACGTCGGCGGCCAGCCGGACCGCCGGGTGACCGCCGTGGTCGACCAGCAGGCACCAGTGCCGGGCCTGGCCGGCCAGATCCCGGGCGACCATGCCGGCGGCCAGCCCGACCGGGCCGTCGAGCAGCACCGGCACCCGGCGGGCGGTCGCCCCGAGCAGCACCCCGCAGGCCACCGCCACGTCACCACCGCCCAGCTCGGCCAGGATGTCCTTGGCGTCGCGGGGGGAGCGGCGGGTGCGGTGCAGCGCGTCCCGGATGGTCGCGCACCGCACCATCCAGGCCGCGTCGTCGATCTCACCGTCGGCGGTGTGCACCCGGCCGAGCACCGTCGGGGCCTCCGCGCCGGCCGTCGCGACCAGCACCGCCGCGGCGGCGGCCTCCGCGCCCGCGCCGCACGCCCCCAGCACCAGCAGCCGTACGCCCGCCTCGGCGGCCTCCTCGGCCAGCCGCCAGCCGTAGCGCAGCGCCGACTCGACGGTGTCGGCGTCCAGCGCCGGCCCGTGTTCGATCGGTGCGGCCGGCGGGGCGTCCACCACCTGCAGGCCGGCCCCGTTCTCGGCGGCCAGCCGGGCCAGCGTCCCCCGACCGGCGCGGGCCTGCCGGGCCAGCCGGGTCGACTCGCCGACCGGGGCCCCGGCCGCCACGCCCCCGGTGTGGTCGCCGTGCAGCAGCAGCACCCGCACGTCCGTCCACGGCGTCGGGGTGGAGGTGCCCTGGGTGGCGGCGGCGAACTCGACCACCCGTTCCAGCACGCCCAGGCCGGCGCCCGGCAGGTCCAGGGTGCCGAGCCGCTGCACCGCCTGCGGGCCGGCGTACTCGTCGGGCATCGGCAGTTCCATGCCGGGCTGGATGACCAGCCCGGTGGCGATCACCGGCAGCGCCATGGTCGACGTGGTCCAGGTCGTGCCGGTCGCGGTCGGCGGGGCCGGCGGCACGGTGGGGGTGAGCACCTCCGGCAGCGGCCCGTCGGCCGGCAGCGTCGCTGCGGCCGGGGCGACGCCGTCCACCCCGTCGACCGGGACGGCGCGGGCGGGTACGTCGACCGGCGGGACCGGTGCGGACGGCTTCAACCAGACCGGCTGGCCGGCGACCACCAGGGCGACCGCGTCGCAGGCGTCCGCGACGGCCCGGTTGGCGGCGCCCAGCGCGTCGGCGAACGCCCGCCCCAGCGGGGTGGTCGGCACCAGCGACAGCCCCACCTCCGGGCTGACCAGCACGATCCGCGCCTCGCTGGCGCGCACCGCGTCGGCCAGTTCGGTGATGGTGGCGACGTCGTCGGCCGGCTGGTGGGCCGGGTCGAGCAGCACGGTCACCCAACCGCCCAGGTCGTCCACGAGCATCGTCTCGTTCGGCCCGGCCGAGGCGAGCACGTCGGCCAACCGGCGCGGGTCGTCGGCGGTCTCCTCGGTGGTCCAGCTGCCCGGTCGACGGGCCCGGTGGGCGGCCAGCCGGGTGGCCCACTCGGTGTCCTCCGGGTCGGCGGCGGCCGCGGTCGCCACGTAGCGCACCGTCGGCGCGTCGGCCACCAGGGACTCGGCGAACTCCGACTTGCCCGAACGGATACCGCCGAGCACCAGGACCGTGTTCCACCCCTCAACGGACATGCCCGTACCTTAAGGCCGCCCGACCCGGCCCCGCCCGCCGGCCCGGACCCGTCACGCTGCGCGGAACCCGGCAGCCCGGGGGCGTGCGTCGGGTGCGCCGCGGTGCCGGCCGACTACGCTTGCGGGGATCCGTCCCCCGGGGACGGTTGAGCGGCGAGGGGAGACGCGGCATGGCGTGGAGCTGGCGGTACGAGGGCACGGACGGCGCAGCGGTCGACGGGCCGGCCGAGACGTTCAGCAGCCAGGCGGACGCCGAGTCCTGGATCGGCCAGACCTGGCGGGAGCTCGCGTCGTCAGGCGTCACCGCGGTCACGCTCGTCGAGGACGACCGGGTGGACTACCGGATGAGCCTGCTGCCGACGGCGGAGTGATGGCCGGCGACCGCCCGGGGGGCGAGCCGCTGGTGCTCGGCGTGCCCCGGGCGGCGTTCCGGCCCAGTCCGGTCTTCCTGGCCCTGGTCGCGCTCTTCGTCACCAGTGGCGTGCTGACCTGGAACGGGGTCGGCAACGTCCGGTTCGACGTGTTCCTCTTCGTCGTCTCCGGCTGGCTGGTCTCGCTCTGCCTGCACGAGTACGCGCACGCCGTGGTCGCCTACCGGGCCGGCGACCGGGACATCGCCCACCGGGGCTACCTGACGTTGAACCCGCTGAAATACACCCACCCGCTGCTGTCGATCGTGCTGCCGGTGGTGGTGGTGCTGCTCGGCGGCATCGGCCTGCCCGGCGGGGCGGTCTGGGTGGACCGGCACGCCATCCCGGGCCGGCTGCGGCACACCCTGGTCAGCCTCGCCGGCCCGGCCACCAACGTGCTGTTCACCCTGCTGCTGGTGGTGGTGCTGCGGGTGGGCATCGACGCGGGCGGCCCGGTCGAGTTCTGGGCCGGGGTGGCGCTGCTGGGGTTCCTCCAGCTCACCGCGAGCGTGCTGAACCTGCTGCCGGTGCCCGGCCTGGACGGCGGCAACATGATCCAGCCGTGGCTCGGCCCGCAGTACCGCCGGATGTACGACCTCTTCGCGCCGTTCGGGTTCATCCTGCTGTTCGCGCTGCTGTGGAACCCGCGCATCGGCGGCTGGTTCTTCAGCGCCGTGTTCTGGCTCAGCGACCTGCTGGGGCTGCCGCCGTGGCTCTACGGCACCGCGCTGTCCCTGATCCGCTTCTGGCAGAGCTGACCGCACCCCACCCCGGACCGACCGGGGGTGGGGTGCGGCCGGTGCCGGTCAGGGCCGCTTGGCCGGGCTCTCCGTCTTGGCCGGGTCCCGCTCGGTGACCGGGGCGACGATCTCGTCGATGGCCTTGAGCAGGTCGGCCTCCAGGGTCACCCCGGCCGCCTTGACGTTGTCGTGCACCTGGTCGGGGCGGGACGCGCCGATGATCGCCGAGGCGACGTTGCGGTTCTGGAGCACCCAGGCGACGGCGAGCTGTGGCATGGTCAGCCCGGCCTGCTCGGCGAGCGGCTTGAGCTGCTGCACCCGGGTCAGCACCTCGTCGCCCAGCCACTGGGCGATGAAGTTGGCCCCGGACTTCTCGTCGGTGGCCCGGGAACCGGCCGGCGGCGGCTGGCCCGGCAGGTACTTGCCGGACAGCACGCCCTGCGCCATCGGCGACCAGACGATCTGGGAGATGCCCAGCTCCTCGCTGGCGGGCACCACCTCGGCCTCGATGACCCGCCACAGCATCGAGTACTGCGGCTGGTTGGACACCAGCGGGATGCGCAGTTCCCGGGCGAGGGCGTGCGCCTCGCGCAGCTGCGACGCCTTCCACTCCGACACGCCGATGTAGTGCGCCTTGCCGGCGCGTACGACGTCGGCGAACGCCTCCATCGTCTCCTCCAGCGGCGTGCTGTAGTCGTACCGGTGGGCCTGGTAGAGGTCCACGTGGTCGGTCTGGAGGCGACGCAGCGAGCCGTCGATCGACTCCATGATGTGCTTGCGGGACAGCCCCCGGTCGTTGCGGCCGGGACCGGTCGGCCAGTAGACCTTCGTGAAGATCTCCAGCCCCTCCCGGCGCTCCCCGGCCAGCGCCTTGCCGAGCACCGTCTCGGCCCGCGTACCGGCGTAGACGTCGGCGGTGTCGAAGGTGGTGATGCCGGTGTCCAGGGCGGCCCGGACACACGCCAGCGCCGCCTCCTCCTCGACCTGCGAACCGTGGGTGATCCAGTTGCCGTACGAGATCTCACTGACCATGAGGCCCGAGCGGCCAAGGTGTCGGAATTCCATGCTCCGACCCTAGCCCCGTCCGGTGCGCCGCACCCGTCGGCGCAGCCGGTGTCAGAGCACCGGGTGGGTGTCGGCGAGCAGCCGTTCGATCTCCGCCACCACCGTGTCCCAGTCGGGGTGCACCGGGGGGATCAGCGGCTCACCTCGCCGGTCCAACGCCCCCCAGTGGTTCATCCCGTCGCCGACCAGGAACGCCACCGGGTGCACCACCAGCGCCGGGTGCACCGGCCGGACCAGCACGGCGCCGGTGCGGTCGAGCACCCCCCGCCGGCCGGCCAGCTCCACCACGGCCAGCCCCTCGTCGGTGAACCCGTCGAGCCGGCGGCCGTCGGACAGCGTCGTGTCGATCCCGTGGTAGCGCGGCGGGACGACCAGCCGCCCGTGCCGGTCCACCGCCCCCCAGCCGCCCCGGCGTACCGCCGCCACCCCGGCCCGGAACGGCCTGACCTCCTCGAAGCCCGCCGGCACCACCACCGTCCCGTCGGGTTCGATGGCCGACCAGTCGGCGTCGCCGCCCTGCGACACCCAGGCCAGGCCGTCGGAGAAGGCCAGCACCCGGGCGTACGCGGGACCGAGCAGGGTGCCGCCGGTCTCGTCGATCAGCTCCCACCCGGTCTGGTCGGGGCGGCGTACCCAGGCCATCCGCTCGTGGAACGGCTGCGCCTCGACGTACCGGTAGTCGACGACGAGTTCGCCGTCGGTGTCGGCGTACCCCCAGCGACCCTGGCCGTCGTGGGTGGGGCGCGGGGACCGGCGGCCGTGCCGCACCTCGTCCCGACTACGCGGGTACGGCCCGAAGCCGCCCCCGGCGGCTGCGCGGGCGTGCACCGCGTCCAGGCACACCGCGATCCGCCCGGTCAGCTCCGGGTCGTCGGCCCGGCGCAGGTCCAGGGCCCGTTCGAAGTGTCCACACGCCTCGATCAACCGACCCTGGTCGTAGCAGGACCGGCCGGCGTGCTCGTGCAGCGCCGAACGCAGCCGGTCCGGCAGCTCGGTCGAGTTGGCCTCGGTGAACAGCCGGTCGGCCTCGGTGAACTCACCCTTCCACCGCAGCGCCTCGGCCAGCCGTGCCCGGGCCAACGCGGTACGCCGCAGCTCCCCTGTCGCCTCGGCGTAGGTCAACGCGAGCCGGCCGTCGGCCACCGCGTCGTCCAGGTCGTCGACCAGCCGGGACAGCACCGCCCGCAGGCTGAGCAGCCGGGCGCGGGCCCGGTTGTCCAGGGCCGAGGCGAGCTTCTCGGTCAACCGGCGGCGGATGATCCGTAGCTCCGCCGGGTCGTCGACCACCTCGCGCAGGGTCTCCGGGTCCAGCCGCCACCGGTAGCCGGCGAGGACCTGCTCCGGGTCGGCCTGCCGGGGCGTCGCGGCGTCCCGGGATTCGGCCGGGGTGCCCGCGGTCGGGCCCGCCGCAGCGGCCCGTTCGGTGGTGTCGGCCCGGTCCTCGGTCGTCGCCGGGTCGGTGCCGGTGGCCCGGTCCGGTGGTGTCGGCCGGTCCTCGGTGGTGACCGGGTTCGCGGGGACGGCCCGGCCCGGCGACGGGGGCGGTCCGGGCGGGTCGCCGACCGTCGTCGTGGCCGTCGGGTCGGTGTCGTGGTGGATCCCGCCGTCGACGGACCCCACCGTGCCGTCGGTCATGACGCCGCCCGCTGCGGTGTCGGTCGGTGCCAGGTCGACCGGATCGGTGTCGACCGGATCGGTGTCGGTCGGGGTGATGTCGGCCGGGGTGGTGTCGGGCAGGGCGATGCGGGCGAGGGTCATGTCGACCGGATCGGTGCCGGGCAGGACGGTGCCGGTGCTGCCGGTGACGGGTGCGGGGGGCACCGGGACGGCGTGGTCGGGGACTGCCACCGGGACGGCGTGGTCGCCGGCCGGGTCGGGGCCGGCGGGGGTGACCGGAGCGGCGTGCCGCGTCGGGCCGGCGTCGACGTCCATCGTGCCGGACCGGTCCTGCGGGGTGTCCCCGCCGGGCACGGCCAGCAACGCGGCCGGGTCCGTGGTCGCGGGAGGACCACTCAGGGCGCTCCGGAAGGTGCCGCCTGGGGGATCGGAGGCGTCGGGGACCGTCGGGCGGGGACGCCCGGCACCGGGTGGCCCGGCAGCGGCTCCGCCCTCGGCCGGGCCGTCCCCGGTGTGCGTCCCGGCGTCGGCGGGGATGGTCGACCGGCCCGGGTCGCCGGTGGCGGCCGGTGGGACCGGGCCCGGGTCGGCGGGCTGCGACGGTGGTGCCGGCGACCGGGGTACGGGCACGTCGGGGCCACCCGTCGAGGCCCCGTCGGACGCGGCCGGACGGCCGACCGTGGACGGGCCCGGCGGGCTGCCGCCCGTCGGGCGGGCGGCAGGCGTCGTACTGTCCGTCGGGGTGGTCGGCGTGGGGGTCGACCGGCCGGGCCGGAACCAGGCCGCCGAGCCGCCCGACGGGGTCGGGGCGGCGTCGACCGGACGGTCGGTGCCGCCGGTCTCCGGTGCCGGCGGAACGTAGCGGCGCGGCCGGTCGGGGGTGATCTCCAGGGCGGGCCGGTCGGCGGTGGGTGTCGCCGGGGGGCGACCGGCGGCACCCGGGTCGGTGGGCCCGTCGGCTCCCAGGCCGGCGACGGGTGCCGTCGGGGGGCGGGCGGCCGGGCCCGGGTCGGTGGGCCCGTCGGGTCCGGTGCCGGTGGCGGGCGGTGCCGGAGGGCGGCCGGCGGGCCGGTCGACCGGTGGCGTGTGCTCCGGTGGCCGGCGGAACTCGATGTTCAACCGGGCGGCCGGCGGCGCGGAGACCGGGGTGGCCTGGTCCGGGGCGGGCAGGGGCGGCGGGCCGGCGGCGTGGCGCTTGCGGATGGGCAGCTCGGTGGGGGCATCCGGCGGCAGGGTGGTCTGCCGGGCGGCCGTCGGGGCCGGCGTGTCGGGGCCACCTGGCCGGGTGCCGGCCGACGGTGGCGCAGGCCCGGGTCGGGGGCCCCACGGGCCGGTCGCGGGTGGGCCCGCAGTGGTCGTGCCGGGCGGCGACGACACCGGGGCCGGTGACACCGGCAGCCCGGAGACCGGTGCTCCGGACACCGGGTGGCCGGGCGGTGGGTCCAGGGGCGGCGAACCGGCGTCCGGACGTCCCGGGGTCGCCGCACCGGGGCGACGGTCGCCGGGGAACCCCGCAGTGGTCCGGGCCGCCGGACGGTCCCCGTGTCGGGTGGGCGGCTCGGCCGGATGCCGTGGGGGGTACGCCGGCCGGTCGTCGCGGCCGTGGTCCGGTTCCCGCGTCGGGCGGGGGTCGGTGCCGGTACGACCCCACGGCTCGCGGGACGGCTCGTCCTGCGGACGCAGGTCGGGGTACGCCAGGTGGCGGGCCGCCGGCTCGTACGGCTGCGCCGGTCGGCGCTCGTCGTGGCCACGCGGATGCTGCCACCGCTCCTCGGGGATGGCCGACGTCGTCGACCGGCTGTCGTGGCGTGGCGGGCGGCCGGGCGGGGTGTCGTCGAGCGGGCGGGCCGGCGGGGCGTCGTGGGGTGCGCGCTGCCACCGGTCCGGGTGTCCGGGGGCGGCGGGCCGTCGGTCGGGGTCCCGCCGCGGCGGGTCGTCCTCCCGGAACCGGGTCGGCAGGTCCCCGCCGGGTGCGGGCCCGGCCGGGTACGGGTCGTACCGGTCGGCGGCGCGGCGGTGCGGCTCGTCGTCGACCCGGCGGCGGTCGGCGGCGGGGCGTTCGCTGGTGGTGCGCCGCCTCGGCAGGCCCTCGCCGGGTTCGCGCGGCCAGTCCGGTTCGGTGGACCGGTCGGGGCGGGCGTGGGGCGGCTCGTGCCGGGGCGCGGGGGACACGGGCGGGCGGCCGGGGGACACGGGCGCGCTCCGCTCCTGCCGGGGCGGGCTGTCGTACCTGTCGGTGTCGGCCCGGTCGCGGTGCCAACCGGTGGGTGCCGGTTCGGCGTCGCCCCGCCGACGGTCCGACCAGCTGATCCGGTCGGCCTGCCGGTCGTCGTACCGCTCGGGTGCGGGCTGCCGGCGTTCCCGCTGCCAGATCGGCCCGTCCGCCGGCCGCCGGTACGCCTCGTCGGCGGGCCGCCGGTACGCGTCGTCGGCGGGCTCCCGGTAGGTCTGGTCGGCCAGCCGGCGGTACGGGTCGTGGTCGCCGCGCCGCTCGGGGTCGTCCCGACGGGGCGGCTCGTCAGCCAGGTCGGACCAGGACCGGCCGAGGTACGTGCCGTCGGAGCGGGTCGGGGCGAGCGGGGGTACCTCGGCGCGGCCGGAGGCGGTGACCCGTCCCCGGGGGTCGGCGTACTGGGAGCCGAGGTCGCCGGGATAACGCTGGCCGGGGAACTGCGGATGCCACTCGCCGGTCGGCTCGATCACCCAGGACGGTTCCTCCGGGGCGTCCCAGCGGTCGGACCAGCCGCCCGTCACCTGGTGGCTCCGGCTCCACGCGTGCGGCGCGGCCCGATGCCCGGCTCGCGTCGCTCGCTCACGGCGGTGTCACCTCGTTGCAAATTGTCGTGCAGGGCGCCCCGGGATGCCGGTAAAGTCCCCCGTCCGGCATGGCGGGGCTGCGGAAGGAGGGTAACGGCGTGGGCTCGGTCACCGCCACTGCGGCACCGTCCACGAGCGCAAACGTTACCCGATGGTTCCGGACATTCGGGGCCATATCCCGGGCCGGTTTCCGGCGCTACTCCACCTACCGGCAGGCGGCCCTGGCCGGGGCCGTGACCAACACCGTGTTCGGCTTCCTGCACTGCGCGGTGCTGCTGGCCGCCGCCGGTGCCGGGAGCGTCGGCGGGTACGACAAGGCCCAGCTCGCCACGTTCGTGTGGGCGGGTCAGGGGCTGATCGCCGTGGTGCTGCTCTGGGGCTGGACCGACCTGGCCGACCGGATCCGTACCGGCGACGTGGCCGCCGACCTGCTCCGCCCGGTGCACCCGGTGACCAGCTATCTCGCCACCGACCTGGGCCGGGCCGGGTACGCCGCACTGGCCCGGCTGCTTCCGCCGGTCCTGGTGGGGCCGCTGTTCTTCGACGTCTACCTGCCGTCGCGGTGGCCGACGGTCGGGCTCTTCGTGGTCTCGGTGGTGACCGCCGTGGTGCTCTGTTTCGGCTGCCGGTTCCTGGTCAACGCCGCCGCCTACTGGTGGCAGGACGCCCGGGGCCCGGTGCTGCTGTGGACCCTCGGTTCGGGGGTGCTGGCCGGGCTCTACTTCCCGCTGCGTTTCCTGCCCGACTGGCTGCAACTGGTGCTGTGGTGCGGCACGCCGTTCCCGAGCCTGCTGCAGACCCCGCTCGACGTGCTGGTGGAGCGGGACCCGCCGGCCGTCCAGGTCGGCCTGGTCGCGCTCCAGGTCGGCTGGGCGGTGCTGGTGCTGGCGGCCTGCCGGCTGGTGCAGCGGCGGGCCGAACGTCGCCTGGTGGTGCAGGGTGGTTGAGTCACGGGCCGGCGGGACGTTCGGGGCGTACCTGGCGTTGGCGGGGGCGCAGGCCCGCGCGCAGACCACCTACCGGGCGTCGTTCCTGCTCGACCTGGTGGGCAACGTCGGGGCCACCGTGTTCGACGTGGTGGCCGTCCTGGTGATCTACGGGGTGACCCGGGAGCTGGGCGGGTTCACGCTGCGCGAGACGCTGGTGATGGTGGGGCTGTCCTCCAGCGCCTTCGCGGTGGCGGACCTGCTGGTCGGCAACATCGAGCGGCTGCCCACCCACGTGCGGACCGGCCTGTTCGACGCGGTGCTGCTGCGCCCGCTCGGCGCGCTGCCCCAGCTGCTGCTGATGAACCTGCCGCTGCGCAAGGTGTCCCGGGGCCTGTTCGGGGTGGGTGTGCTGGTGGTGGCGTTGACCTCGGCCGGGATCGACTGGACGCCGGCCCGGGTGGCGTTGGCGGTGCTCGCCCCGCTGGCCGGGGTGGTGTTCTTCGGGTCGCTCTTCGTGGCCACCGCCACCGTGTCGTTCTGGTGGGTCGACTCCGGCGAGCTGGCCAACTCGGTCACCTACGGCGGGCGGGACTTCACCACGTACCCGGTGACCGTCTTCGACGGGTGGTTCCGGGCCGCCTTCGCGTACGGCCTGGGGTTCGCCTTCGTCAGTTACCAGCCGGCGCTGGCGCTGCTGGGCCGCGCCGACCCGCTGGGCCTGCCGTCGTGGGCCGGCTGGGCGGCGCCGGGGGTGGCGCTGGTCGCCGTCGCGGTCGCGGCGGCGGCCTGGCGCACCGGCATCCGCCACTACCGGAGTACGGGGTCATGAGCGTCATCGAGCTGGACGGGCTGCGCAAGGAGTTCACGGTACGGGTGAAGGCGGGCCGGCTGCGTCGACAGAGGCGGACCGTCACCGCCGTGGACGGCATCGACCTGCGGGTGGAGCGGGGCGAGCTGCTCGGCTATATCGGCCCGAACGGGGCGGGCAAGTCGACCACCCTGAAGATGCTCACCGGGGTGCTGAGCCCGTCGGCGGGTCAGGCCCGGGTGTGCGGGCTGCGCCCGGTCGCCGACCGGACCCGGCTGGCGCTGCGGATCGGGGTGGTCTTCGGCCAGCGTTCCCAGCTCTGGTGGGACCTGCCGCTGGCCGACTCGTTCGACCTGCTGCGGCACCTCTACCGGGTGCCGGCCGCCGCGCACGCCGCCCGGCTGCGCCGCTGCCGCGACCTGCTCGACCTGGACGACTTCCTGACCACCCCGGTCCGCCAGCTCTCGCTGGGGCAGCGGATGCGCGGCGAGTTGACCGCCGCGCTGCTGCACGACCCGCAGGTGCTCTTCCTCGACGAACCGACGATCGGGTTGGACGTGGTGAGCAAGCAGGCGGTGCGGGGGTTCCTCGCCGAGCTGGGCCGGGCCGGCGACACCACGCTGGTCCTCACCACCCACGACCTCGCCGACATCGAGCGGCTCTGCGCCCGGCTGGTGGTGGTCGACCACGGCCGGGTGGTGCACGACGGGTCCATCGCCGCCCTGCACGCCCGGTACGGCTCCCGTCGGCTCGTCGTCGCCGACCTGGACGCCCCGCTGGCGGTCCCGCCGCAGCCGGTGGGGGCGGCGCTGCACCGGGTCGAGGCGGACGGACACCGGCTGGTCTACGCCCTGGAGTCGGCGGGGGTGGCGGAGGTGATCTCCGCGTTGGCCGGGGTGGCCGCGCTGCGGGACCTCTCGATCGTCGAACCGGACATCGAGGACGTGGTGGCCCGGCTCTACCGCAGCCCGGCCCCCGACCCGCGTCGCCCGGCCTGACCGGGTCCTCTCCCGCTCCGCCGTCCGGTCCCGCCGGACGCGACGAGGCCGGCCGGACGCGACGAGGCCCGCCGGACGCGACGACGGCCCCGCCACCGGGCGGGGCCGTCGGGAGACGTCGGTCAGATCGGGTCGCCGATGTTCACCCGGGGGGCCGGCGCGCGCATCCGGCGGAAGGTGATCGACCGCATGATCGCGTAGAGGTAGAGCGACCCCATCCGCTCGCCGCTGTTGGGGTGGCGCTCCCGCACCAGCTTCTTGATCCGCCGGGAGATCAGCACCGAGTCGATCACCACGCCGAGCGCGAGCGCGCCCCACACCACGTTGGAGGCGAGCCGGATCGCCTGCGGCATCGCCGCGTTCGACCCGATCAGCACGATCAACGCGCCGCCGAAGAACCAGGTGCCGATGGTCCGCCGGGAGTCGACCACGTTGCGGGCCAGCAGCCGTTCCGGCCCCCGGTCCCGGGGGCCGCCCTCGCGGCGGAACTCGGCGGCGGCCTCGGTGCGCGCCTTGCGGCGCTGCTCCCGGGCCTCCTCCTTGGTCAGCGGCCGGGTCGGGCCGGCCGGCCGGCGACCGGCGACCGGCCGTTTCGGGGTTTCGACGCCCAGTTCCTTCTTGCTCGGGGTGTAGCCCCGGGGGCGCGCGGCGGGTGGCTCCTCGGTCACCACCGGGGCGGTGGCGGAGGAGTCGGAGTCGGCGGACTTGCGGCGAAACAGCGACGGCACGAGGTGAAGGGTAGCCATACGACGGCGCCCGGTGCACATCACGGTGCACCGGGCGCTCGGTGGAGCGGGTCGGCCGGGCCGACGGGCAGCGGTCGGACCGGCCGCGGAACGCGTGTGGTTACGGCCGCTCGACGTGCGCGCCGAGGTTGGCCAGCTTGGCCTCGAAGTCCTCGTAGCCCCGGTTGATCAGGTCGACGCCGTACACCCGGGAGGTGCCCTCGGCGGCGAGCGCCGCGATCAGGTGGCTGAACCCGGCCCGCAGGTCCGGGATGACCAGGTCGGCGGCGTGCAGCTTGCTCGGGCCGGCGATCACCGCGGAGTGCTTGAAGTTGCGCCTGCCGAACCGGCACGGGGTGCCGCCGAGGCAGTCCCGGTAGACCTGGATGTTGGCACCCATGGAGTTCAGCGCCTCGGTGTAGCCCAGCCGCTGCTCGTAGACCGTCTCGTGGACGATCGACAGGCCCCGGGCCTGGGTCAGCGCCACCACGAGGGGCTGCTGCCAGTCGGTCATGAACCCGGGGTGCACGTCGGTCTCCAGCGCCACCGCGTTCAGCTCGCCGCCCGGGTGCCAGAAGCGGATGCCGCCCTCCTGGCCCGGGTCGCCGAGCTTCGGCGGGCGGGCGTCGGTGACCTCGTACTCGCCGCCGACGGAGCGGAAGATGTTGAGGAAGGTCATCATGTCGGCCTGCTGCGCGCCGAGCACCTCGACGTGGCCCCGGGTGGCCAGCGCCGCCGCCGCCCAGCTCGCCGCCTCGATCCGGTCCGGGATCGGCCGGTGGGTGTAGCCGTGCAGCTTCTTGACGCCCTGGATCTCGATCACCCGGTCGGTGTGCACCTTGATGATCGCGCCCATCTTCTGCAGGATGCAGATCAGGTCGATGATCTCGGGCTCGACGGCGGCGTTGCGCAGCTCGGTGACGCCCTCGGCCATCACCGCGGTCAGCAGCACCTGCTCGGTCGCGCCGACGCTCGGGTACGGCAGGGCGAACTTGGTGCCGTGCAGCCCGTTCGGCGCGGACAGGTGCAGACCCTCGGGGGTCTTGTCGACAGTCGCGCCGAACTCGCGCAGCGCCTGCAGGTGGAAGTCGATCGGGCGGGGGCCGATGTGGCAGCCGCCCAGGTCGGGGATGAAGGCGTGGCCGAGGCGGTGCAGCAGCGGGCCGCAGAACAGGATCGGGATCCGGCTGGATCCGGCGTGCACGTTGATCTGGTCGGTGCTGGCGCTCTCGACGTTGGACGGGTCGAAGACCAACTCGCCGTCCTCGACGCCGTCGGTCACCTTCACCCCGTGCAGGCCGAGCAGCCCGCGGACCACCTCGACGTCACGGATCTTGGGAACGTCGAAGAGCCTGCTGGGCGAGTCGCCCAGCAGGGCCGCGACCATCGCCTTGGAGACCAGGTTCTTCGCGCCGCGCACGCGGATCCGCCCTTCGAGCGGAGTACCTCCGTGTACGACCAGGACGTCGTCCGTCAACGCAAACCTCCAGCGCGTCGGGTGGTGCGGGGTGAGTCGATGGTGGGGCATGCTGTCCAGCTGTCCGGTACGAGCTGTGCAGCTACCCGGAACGGGGCCGGCCCAAAACGGTCCCCGTGGTACGTCGCCCCGGCAGCATAGCCCTCCGTGACGAATTGGGAATTGGTCACCGCACCGGTACGGGAACGAACCGGGGATTCCGGCACGTTTCCGTACCTCGACGGTGACTTCGGGTAATCAGGTGGTGGCCGGCGGCGGGGTGTCGGCACCCGGCAACGCGAGCATCTGGTCCAGCGCCACCCGGGCGTGGTGCGCGGTGTCCGGATCGACGGTGATCTGATTGACGACCCGGCCGGCGACCAGCTCCTCCAGCGCCCAGACCAGGTGCGGCAGGTCGATCCGGTTCATCGTGGAGCAGTAGCAGACCGCCTTGTCCAGGAACATGATCTGCTTGTCCGGGTGGGCCAGCGCCAGCCGGCGGACCAGGTTCAGCTCGGTGCCGACCGCCCACGCCGACCCGGCCGGGGCCGCCTCGATCGCCTTGATGATGTACTCCGTGGAGCCGACCTGGTCGGCGGCGGTGACCACCTCGTGCCGGCACTCCGGGTGCACCAGCACGGTGACCCCGGGCACCCGGGCCCGGACGTCCTGCACGCTGTCCAGGGTGAACCGGCCGTGCACCGAGCAGTGCCCCCGCCACAGGATCATCTTCGCGTCGCGGACCTGCTCGGCGGTGAGCCCGCCGTTCGGCTTGTGCGGGTCGTAGAGCACGCAGTCGTCGAGCGAGTAGCCCAGCTCCAGCACCGCGGTGTTGCGGCCCAGGTGCTGGTCGGGCAGGAACAGCACCTTCGAACCCTGGGCGTAGGCCCAGTCCAGCGCCCGCTTGGCGTTCGACGAGGTGCAGACCACCCCGCCGTTACGGCCGACGAAACCCTTGATGTCCGCCGAGGAGTTCATGTACGTCACCGGGACGGTGTCCGCCGCGACACCCAGGTCGGTCAGCACCTCCCAGGCCCGCTCGACCTGCGACAGCACCGCCATGTCGGCCATCGAGCAGCCGGCGGCCAGGTCGGGCAGGATCACCCGCTGCGCGTCGGTGGTGAGGATGTCCGCGCTCTCGGCCATGAAGTGCACGCCGCAGAAAACGATGTACTCCGCGTCGGGCCGGGCCGCGGCCTCCCGCGCTAGCTTGAACGAGTCGCCGGTGACGTCGGCGAACTGGATCACCTCGTCGCGCTGGTAGTGGTGGCCGAGGACGAACACCTTCGTGCCCAGCGCGGCCTTCGCCGCCGTCGCCCGGGCCACCAGGTCCGGGTCGCTCGGCGCCGGCAGGTCTCCCGGACACTCCACGCCACGCTCGGTGGCGGGGTCGCTGCCACGGCCGAGGAGCAGCAGCGCGGTCGCCGTGTTGGAGGGTTCCACCCAGGTCGAAGTCACGTCCTCATGGTCCCACAACGGGCCGTTCGCACGACCGCTGCCGGTGTGGGCTGCCACACTGCTGCGCGCCGATGTGGCCTGCCACACTCGGGGGCATGCGCGTGCTGCTCTGCCCGGACAAGTTCGCCGGCACCATCGAGGCCCCCGAGGTGGCGGCGGCCGTCGCCGCCGGTTGGCGCGAGGTGGCCGACGCGGACGAGCTGCTGATCCGTCCCCTCGCCGACGGCGGGCCGGGCTTCGTCACGGTGCTCGCGGGCGCGCTCGACGGCCGCCGGGTGCCGGTGCCGACCGTCGACCCGCTGGGCCGGCCCGTCTCCGGTGAGATCCTGCTCACCGCCGACGGCGTCGGCTACCTGGAGAGCGCCCAGGCGTGCGGGCTGCACCTGCTGTCCGCCGCCGAACGCGACCCGAAGGCCACCACCTCGTACGGCCTCGGCGCGCTGGTCGCCGCCGCCGTCGAGCACGGGGCCCGCACGGTGGTGGTCGGGCTGGGCGGTTCCGGCACCAACGACGGCGGAGCCGGCCTGTTCGCCGCGCTCGGCGCGACCCCGCTCGACGACGCCGGCCGGGCCCTGCCGTACGGCGGGGCGGCGCTGACCGCCGTCGCGGCCCTCGACGGCGTCCCCCGGCTGCGCGGCGCGACCCTGGTCGCCGCCACCGACGTGGACAACCCGCTGCTCGGCCTGCACGGCGCGAGCAGCGTCTACGGCCCGCAGAAGGGCGCCGACCGGGCCGACGTACTGCTGCTCGACGCCGCGTTGGAGCGCTGGGCGGCGGTGCTGGAACGGGACCTGCCCGGCTGCCCGCCCGGCCTGGGCACGCTGCCCGGGGGCGGTGCGGCCGGCGGCCTCGGCGCGGCGATCCTCGCCCTCGGTGGGCGCTGCGAATCCGGCATCGACCTGGTCGGCCGGGCGATCGGGCTGGAGGCCGCGCTGGACGACTGCGATCTGGTGATCACCGGAGAGGGCTCGTTCGACCACCAGTCGCTGCGCGGCAAGGTCGTCGCCGGGGTGGCGGGCGCGGCCCGCGACCGGGGGGTGCCCTGCGTGGTGCTGGCGGGGCGGGTGAGCACCGGCCGACGGGAGGCCGCCTCCGCCGGGGTGACCGAGGCGTACAGCCTGGTGGAGCACTTCGGCGGCGAGGAACGCGGCGGGCTGGCGGCGGCGATGGGCCGGCCCGCCGAGGGGCTGCGGGCGCTCGGCGCGCGGCTAGCCCGGCAGTGGAGCCGCTGAGCTGCCGGGGCGGATCCGGCCGGTTCCGGGGGCGGCCGCCGGGCGGCGATCGCGCCGCCCGGGTGGACGCCGCCGGGGCGGCGTACGATCGGAGCTGGACCACACCGGGAATCACTGGGCGACACGTGCTGTTGGCCAGGGTGTCCGGACCCATACCGCGCAGGGAGATTTCCACGTGACCACGCCAGCGCAGACCGACCCGACCGAGGCCCAGGCCCCCACTTCCGTCGTCCTCACCGACGTCGCGGCGCAGAAGGTCAAGGCCCTGATCGAGCAGGAGGGCCGCGACGACCTGCGGCTGCGGGTCGCGGTGCAGCCGGGTGGCTGCTCCGGCCTGCGGTACCAGCTCTTCTTCGACGAGCGTTCGCTCGACGGTGACGTCGTCACCGACTTCGACGGGGTCGAGGTCGTCGTCGACCGGATGAGCGCCCCCTACCTGGCCGGGGCGACCATCGACTTCGCCGACCGGATCGACGCCCAGGGCTTCACCATCGACAACCCGAACGCGGGCAGCTCCTGCGCCTGCGGCGACTCGTTCAGCTGAGTCCAGGTCCGTCCGAGGGGGCCGTCCCGCGCCGGGACGGCCCCCTCGTCGTCCCGCCCGGACCGGTAGGCTGACCCGCGCCGTGCTCCCGACCCCGAGGGTTGACATGAAGATCGCCGTGACCGGCTCGATCGCGACCGACCACCTGATGAGCTTCCCGGGTCGCTTCGCCGACCAGCTCATCGCCGACCAGCTGCACAAGGTGTCGCTCTCCTTCCTGGTGGACGACCTGGTGCTGCGGCGGGGCGGGGTGGCCGCCAACATCGCCTTCGGCATGGGGCAGCTCGGGCTGCGTCCGGTCCTGCTCGGCGCGGTCGGTGCCGACTTCGCCGACTACCGCTCCTGGCTGGAGCGGCACGGCGTGGACTGTGACTCGGTGCACGTCAGTGAGGTGGCGCACACCGCCCGCTTCGTCTGCACCACCGACACCGACATGTGCCAGATCGCCTCGTTCTACGCCGGCGCGATGAGCGAGGCCCGCAACATCGAGCTGGGTCCCGTCGCGGACCGGCTCGGCGGCCTCGACCTGGTCCTGGTCAGCGCCAACGACCCGGAGGCGATGATCCGGCACTCGGCCGAGTGCCGGGACCGGGGCTACCCCTTCGTCGCCGACCCGTCCCAGCAGCTCGCCCGGATGGACGGCGACGACGTGGTCTCGCTGATCGACGACGCCGAGTACCTGATGACCAACGACTACGAGAAGTCGCTGTTGCAGAGCAAGGCCGGCCTGACCGACGCCCAGCTCCTGGAGCGGGTGAAGGTGCGGGTCACCACCCTCGGCAAGGACGGCGTCGAGATCGCCACCCGGGACGCTGAGCCGTTCCGGGTGCCGATCGCCCGGGAGATCCGGGCCGTCGACCCGACCGGTGTCGGCGACGGTTTCCGGGCCGGTTTCTTCGCCGCCCTGTCCTGGGGGCTCGGCCTGGAACGCGCCGCCCAGGTCGGTTCGCTGCTGGCCACCCTGGTGCTGGAGACCGTCGGCACCCAGGAGTACGAGGTGCGCCGCGACCTGTTCGTCAAGCGGATCGCCGAGTCGTACGGGGACGACGCCGCCGAGGATGTCCGACCGCACCTGGTGCCATGACGCAGCTCCTGGTCGTCTTCGCCGGCCTGCCGGGGGTGGGTAAGAGCACCCTCGCCGGGCAGGTCGGCGTGGCGCTGGGCGCGACAGTGCTGGCGGTCGACCCGATCGAGCGGGCGCTGGCCCGGCACGGGCTGACCGGCCCCGGGGCGGGCCAGGCCGGCTACGACGCGCTGGCCGGGCTGGCCGAGGTGCAGTTGGGGCTGGGCGCGAGCGTGGTGGTCGACGCGGCCAACCCCGCAGCCGGCACCCGGGAGCTCTGGTTCGAGCTGGCCGAGCGGGCCGGGGTGCCGCTGCGGCTGATCGAGGTGTACTGCGGCGACGAGGCGGAACTGCGCCGCCGGGTCGAGGCCCGGCACACCGCCGACCCGCTCGCCCCGACCTGGGAGCAGACCCGGCAGCGCGGCACGGGGTACGAACCGCTGATCGGCCCCCGCCTGGTGGTCGACACCACCATCCCGATCGACCCGCTCCCGGCGATCCTCCGCTACCTCACCTGATCCCGGCCCGCCTGGTGGTCCCGGTCCGGGCACCTGGCGGTCCCGGTCCGGGCACCTGGCGTGCGGCCGGTTCGGCTGGCGGCCGGTTTCGGGTAAGGCGGCCCGAGCCGGGCGGGGTCAGCCGGCCTGACCGGGGGAGCGGGTCGGGGTGGCGGCGACGAACGCCGCCCACTGACGGGCGGGGAAGATCAGCACCGAGCCGGACCGGTCCTTGCTGTCCCGCACCGCCACCCCGTCGGGCAGGACGGCACACTCGACGCAGTCGCCGTTGTTGGCGCTGCGGCTGCTGGTGAACCAGCGGGCGGTGGTGAGATCGGGGGTGTGCACGGTGGCCTCCGGGGGGTCAGGCCGCGCCGGCCAACTCCCTGATCAGCGCGCGTGACTCGGCGGGCGAGAGGGCGACCTGGCGCAGGTTGTCTGCCACCATGCTATAGGTGCGGACCCCGTCCGGGTCCTGCACGTACATCGCCCCGTCCAGCACCTCGGTGTAGGCGATCGGCCGGACCTGCGCGAACTCCAGCAGGACGAACTTGCCCAGTGGTGTCGCCGCGTGCGGGCCGTCCTCGGGGCGGAGCACCTGCACGGTGACGTTCGGCAGCTCGGACATGGTGGCCAGGTGGGCGAGCTGGGCCCGTCGGGTCTCGTCGCCGTTGACCCGTAGTCGCAGCGCCGCCTCGCCGATCACCGCGTGCAGGGTGAGCGGGTCGTCGTCGGTGAGCCGCCGGGCCCGGGTCTGCCGGAACGACACGAAGCGCTCGGCGTGGTCGGGGCGGACGAACCCGGTGCCCAGGGTCAGCGCCTGGGCGTACTCCTCGGTCTGGAGCAGACCGGGGATGACCATCGACTCGAACACGAACGCCCCGTCGGCCAGCCCTTCCAGCCCGACGTACGTCTTGAACCAGTCCGGCATCACTGCGGCCCAGGGTGCCCACCAAGTCTTGGCGTCGGAGCGGCCGGCCAGCGTGGTCAGCCGGTCGATCGCGGGCTGGTCGGCCCCGCAGGCGCGGAGCACGGCGGCGATGTCCTCGGGAAACTGCTGGTAACGGCCGGTCTCCATGTGGCCGAGCTTCGGCTTGCCGATCCCGGTGCTGGCCGACAGCTCGGTCAGCGTCATCGGTGCTTCGCGGCGATACCGACCCAGCTCGGCACCGATCAACCAACGCAGCGCCGAAGGATCTGTTCGCCTGCCCATGTATCGCCTCCACCATGTGTACCGACGAGAACATCATGCCGTCGAGTCTTCCGAAGAGCAAGGATAGAAGCTATACGTATAGCAACGACTCTTGGAGGTGGTCATGCCTGACCCCGCGCCGCTCGGCACGCCCGAGGAGTTCCACCTGATGCTCGTCGAACTCGCGAACGAGTTCGCCCCACGCCGGTTCGCGCTCTGCGAGGAGTACGGCGACCGCCTCGACGGCGCGGTCTTCGCCTGGGGCCTGGCCTTCCCCGACAGCGCCCTGCTGCGCCACGACGGGAGAACGTCGACCGGGCACTTCGCCACCGCCGAGAGCGCGTTGCGCCTCTTCGCCCGCACCGGCCGCCGCCTCCACCTGATCTGGATCGACACCCCCACCCCCACCCCCACCACCCCCGCTTCTGTCGATCATGGAGTTGTGGTGCCTTCGAACCGGCAGTAATGCCGCAGATCGGCCACCACAACTCCATGATCGACGGAGCGGGGGTGGGGTGGGTGGGGCGGGGTGGGTGGGGTGGGGTGGGGTGGGGTTAGTGGGTGCGGCGTACTTCGTAGCCTGGGCCCTCGGGGGTGGCGGTGACGAACTCGTGGGCGCGCATGCGGCACCAGGCGGGGATGTCGACGGCGGCGGCCGGGTCGTCGGCGAGGACCCGTAGCACCGCGCCGACGGGCAGCTCGGGCAGCCGGCGGGCCAGCGCGATCACCGGCAGCGGGCAGCGCTGCCCCCGACAGTCCAGCACCTCCACCGGCCCGACCCCGTCGGTGCTGGCCCCGGTCGGGCGGCCCACCGGCCCGGCCCCGTCGTTGCTGGCCCCGGTCGGGCGATCGATGGGGGTGGACCCGTCATCGCCCGTCCTGGTCGGCGGGCGGGTCGGGTCGGGCGGGGTGGTCACCGGCCCACCATGCCGGCTCGGCGGGCGGGTCGGGTCGGGCGGGGTGGTCACAGGCCCACCACGCCGGCGTCGGCGCGCAGGTCGGCGACGATCCCGGGCAGCTCGGCGAGGAACCGCTCGACGTCGGCCCCGGTGCTCTCCCGGTGCAGCGAGACCCGGACGTTGCCGTGCGACAGCACCCCCATCGCCTCCAGCACGTGCGACGGGCGCAGCGTCGAGGAGGTGCAGGAGGAACCGGAGGAGACGGCGAAGCCGCGCCGGTCCAGCGCGTGCAGCAGCACCTCGCCGTCGACGTACAGGCAGGAGAAGGTCACCAGGTGGGGGAGCCGGTCGACCGGGTCGCCGACCACCTCCACGTCCGGCACCTCGGCGGCGACCCGGGACCGGATCAGGTCCACCAGGGGCGTCAGCCTCGCCGCCTCGGCCGCCGCGTCGGCGGCCGCCGCGCGCAGGCTCGCCGCCGCCGCCACCACGGCCGGCAGGTTCACCACCCCGGGGGTACGCCCGAACTCCCGTTCGTCGGCCGGCCACGGCGACTCCCAGCGGGTGCCCTTGCGGACCACCAGCAGCCCGACCCCGGGCGGACCGCCCCACTTGTGCGCGCTGGCGGTCAGCACCGACCAGCCGGCGGGCACCGGCACCCGGCCCACCAGCTGGGCCGCGTCGACGTACAGCGGCACCCCGGCGGCGGTGCAGGACTCGGCGGCCACGGCGACCGGCTGCACGGTGCCCACCTCGTGGCTGGCCCCGATCAACGCCGCCAGCGCCACCCCGGGGGAGTGCACCGTCGCCGACCAGGCATCCAGGTCGAGCCGGCCGAGCCGGTCCACCGGTACGGAGGTGGCGGTCCCACCGGCCGCGACGTGCCGCTGCGCGGCGTGCAGCACCGCCGAGTGTTCGATCGCCGAGTGCACCAGCGTCGCCCCGGTCCGCTGCCGGCCGACCAGGCCACCGAGCACGGCGGAGTGCGCGGCGTGCGTACCGCTGGGGGTGAAGGAGACCTCGTCGGGGCGGACGCCGAGGGTGGCGGCGGTGGCCTCGCGGGCGGCGTCGAGGAGCTGGCCGGCGCGGCGGGCCCGGCTGTAGAGGCGGGCGGGGTCGGCCCAGCCGTCGTCGAGGGCGGCCAGCAGCGCCTGCCGGGCGACCGGGTGCAGCGGCGCGGCGGTGGCCGCGTCCAGGTAGACCGGGTGGGCACTCACGACCGCAGACGCTATCGCGTCGGGGACGGAGGCACCCCCCGATGGGGGCGGACACTGACCCCAAGACCGTCGAGCCCGCCATGGTCGAGTAATCTGCGACCGTCGGTGACGCCTTTGCCGTCGGTGCTGATGGAAAGCCCCACCGCGGCGCGCTAGGGAGGCAGGACCAGGTGGTCGCAAGGAGTTCGGAGGTACGGCCGTCGGCCGTACGGCACGGTGCTTCCCCCGGAGCCGGTGTGCGTCGGCGGCGTGGTGCTGGCCGGCTCGCCGGGCTCGGTCTCGGCGGAGCTGCGCTGCTGGTTCTGCTCACCGGGTGTGACGTCGGCCGCTCGGTCGACGGCTTCGGCTGGCCGCAGGGCGGCATCACCCCCGAGTCGCACCGGATGTACGACCTGTGGATCGCCTCCTGCATCGCCGCCCTGGCGGTCGGTGTCTTCGTCTGGGGCCTGATCTTCTGGTGCGTCGTGCGTTACCGCAAGCGCGGCAACGAGCTGCCGGTGCAGACCCGCTACAACCTGCCGATGGAGTTCCTCTACACCATCGCGCCGATCCTGATCGTCTCCGTGCTGTTCTACTACACGGCCGTGGTGCAGACCGACGTGGTGCGCACGACGAAGAACCCCGACGTCACCGTCGAGGTCGTCGCCTTCAAGTGGAACTGGCAGTTCAACTACCGCGACGGCCAGGGCACCGAGGCCAACACCGTGGCGTCGGTGCTGGGCACCAGCGAGGTCATCCCGGTGCTGGTGCTGCCGACCGACCGGTCCATCCGGTTCGAGGAGACCAGCCGCGACGTCATCCACTCCTTCTGGGTGCCGGAGCTGCTGTTCAAGCGGGACGTGATGCCCGGCAAGATCCGTAACGTGTTCGAGGTCTCCAAGCTGGAGTCCGAGGGCGCGTACGTGGGCCGCTGCGCCGAGCTGTGCGGCAGCTACCACGCCTTCATGAACTTCGAGCTGCGGGTGGTCTCGCCGGAGGCGTACGACCAGTTCCTCGCGGCCAAGCGGGACGGCAAGTCGACGCAGGAGGCGCTGACCGCCATCGGCCAGGATCCGTACGCGACGACCACGCAGCCCTTCGACACCCGTCGTACGAAGGACAACTTCAACCCGGACGACGCGTCCGCGAGCGCGGGAAACTGAGGTATCCGGCATGAAGACCGAGTGGCGTATCTTCCTGATCATCGCCGTGTTCCTGCTCGGCGCGACGGCCCTCTACGGCGCGTGGACCTACGGCGACGGCGGCCAGGTCGAGTGGGTCGGCACGGTGGCCCTGTTGCTGTCCTTCCTGCTCTGCGCGATGTGCGGCGGCTTCTTCTGGTTCGTCTCCCGCCGTATCGACCTGCGCCCGGAGGACCGGCCGGACGGTGAGATCGCCGACGGCGCGGGCGAGATCGGCTTCTTCAGCCCCGGCAGCTACTGGCCGTTCGGGCTGGCGCTGGCCGCCGCGGTCGCCGGTCTGGGCCTGGTGTTCTGGCAGTTCTGGCTGCTCGGGCTGGGCCTGGTGATGGTCATCTTCGCCGCCTGCGGCCTGCTCTTCGAGTACTACTCCGGCACCCGGCGCACGGCCGAGCACTGACCTGACGACGACGGGCCCGCCGCTCCCTACCCGGGAGGCGGGCCCGTCGTCGTCAGGTGATCGACTCCGGCGGGCCGGAGTCGCGGTATCCCGGCGGGCCTGATGCCGCTGTTTCGGCCCGGTTGGGTGGATCAGGCCGGCTCGGGCCAGACGGGTCCCTGGTCGGTCCAGGTGACGCCCCGGTTGCGGCAGAGGCAGAAGGGGTGACCGACGGGGTCGGTGTAGACCCGCCATCCGTAGCCGTCGGGGCCGACGAAGTCCTGCGCCAGCGTCGCGCCGAGGGTCAGGACACGACGCTGCTCGGCCTCGATGTCGTCGACTTCGAAGTCGAGGTGGAACTGTTTGGGGTGTGCGCCGTCGGGCCACTGCGGGGCGCGGTAGTCCGCCACCCTGATGAAGGCCAGCTCGATCTCGCCGAACCGGATGCCGGCCCACTCCTCGTCGCTGCCCGCCTTGACCGGGCGACCCGTCACCGCGGCATAGAAGTCCGCCAGCTTTATCGTGTCCGGGCAGTCGATGATGAAATCCGTGAGTCGGAGCATCAGGTGATCCTGCCATGCCGCCCAGCGGGACGGAGCCCGCGACGGGACCGGGAGCCGCAGGGGTCAGGCCGCGTGACGACCGGCCGACGGGCGGCGGCGACGGTCGGCCAGGCGGGTGGGCTGGAAGGCGAAGGTCGCGATCAGCACCGCCGCCCCGCAGCCGGTGCAGGCCAGCTCGGGGCAGTCGACGCCGTGACCGTCGGGGCACGGCGGTGTCTCGAACGGCTGAACGCCCTCGCAGGTGTCGCAGTAGAGCTCGCGGTCCGACACGGGCGTCTCCTCTCGCTCCGGAAGCCGCCGATGGCCATCGCCGCCATCACCGGAAACGGAAAACTACTCCGATGTAGTTTCCCACGCCCCTCCGACAGTTCCCCGCCACCCCACCAGCCCGTCACCTCGACGTTCCGCGCGTCACGCCGCCCGCCCGCGTTACGCGGGCAGGGTGCCACCCCGCGTGACGCGCCGACCGGGGCCGGCCGGTCCGCCGTTGCGGAGGCGGTCGGGAGTCAGCGGGACGGGAGAGGGTCAGAGGGACCGGGCGACGTCGACCCAGCGTTCCAGGACGGCCGCCGCCGCCCCCGAGTCGACGGACTCGGCGGCGCGGGCCATGCCGGCGCGGACCGCCTCGGTGAGGTCACCGTCCAGCGGGGTCTGGGTGGCCAGCGCGACGGCGGCGTTGACCAGGACCGCGTCGCGGACCGGACCGGCCTCGCCGGCCAGCAGTCGCCGGGCCACGGCCGCGTTGTGCGCCGCGTCGCCGCCCCGCAGGTCGGCCAGGGTGGACCGGGGTACCCCGAGGTCGGCCGCGTCCAGCAGCGCCTCCCGTACGGTGCCGTGCTGGGCCACCCAGACCCGGGTCGGCGCGGCGGTGGTGAACTCGTCCAGGCCGTCCTCGCCGCGCATCACGATCACCGAGTCGCCCCGGCCGGCGAAGACCTCGGCCATCACCGGGGCCATCCGGGCGTCGAAGCAGCCGACCGCCCCGGCGTGCGGCCGGGCCGGGTTGGTCAGCGGGCCGAGGAAGTTGAACGCGGTCGGCACGCCGATCTCCCGCCGGACCGGGCCGGCGTGACGCATCCCGGGGTGGAACCGGGCCGCGAAGCAGAAGGCGATCCCCGCCTCGGCCACGCACCGGGCCACCTGCTCCGGGCCGAGATCCAGCGGTACGCCGAAGAACTCCAGCAGGTCGGCGGTGCCGCACAGGGACGAGGCGGCCCGGTTGCCGTGTTTGACCACCCGGACCCCGGCCCCGGCCACCACCAACGCGGTCATCGTCGAGATGTTGACCGTGTGGGCGAGGTCACCGCCGGTGCCCACCACGTCGACCGCGGTGCGCCGCAGCTCCTCCGGCAGCCTCACCGGCACCGCGTTGCCGAGCATCGCCTCGACCAGGCCGGCCAGCTCGGCCGGGGTCTCGCCCTTCGCCCGCAGCGCGACCGCGAACCCGGCGATCTGTGCCGGTACGGCGGCACCGGCCATGATCTCGTTCATCGCCCAGGCGGTGTCGGCGGTGGACAGCTCGTCGCCACGCAGCAGCGCGTTGAGCAGGTGCGGCCAGGTCCGATCGCCCATGGTGGGCCTCCCGAGCGGGCGTGGGTGCGGGTGGACGGGTGCGCCCGTCACCCCGGGCGCCTGGGCGCCGCCGAGTGTCTGCGACTCAGGCGGCGGCGTGCGTACGCAGCAGCTCGGCGACCGTGGTGCCGGTGGTCACCGGGTCGAGCGGGTGCATCAGCACGCCGTCGACCTGCGCGTACGAGGCGAGCCATCGGTCGGCGGCCCGGGCGATGACCACGCACGTGGGCGGTGCGTCGTCCCGGTCGTCCTTGATCTGGCGGGCGATGCCGATGCCGCCGCCGGGGCTGGCCTCGCCGTCGAGCAGCATCAGGTCGATCTCGTAGTCGTCGACCAGCCGGACGCAGCCGAAGTAGTCGGACGCCTCGACGAACTCGATCTGGATGCCCGGCGCGGGACGGGTGCCGACGGCCAGCCGCATCCGGTCGCGGACCTGCTGGTCGTCGCTGTAGAGCAGGACGGTGCAGAGACGCTCGCTCATGCCGACACTCCGCTTCGCTCCGTGCCGTGATGAGGCACCGTCGCACTGAGCCTGACTCGCTCGCTGCGCTCACTCATGGGCTGTACTCCTCGTTGCTGCCCGTTGATCGTACCGGGCGGTGTGGCGTACCCGACATCCCGCCTGCCGGCCCCCGGCGGACCGGGTGTCCCGGCAGCTCAGGACGGGGTTCCGGGGGCCGTGGCGGGGGTGGCGGGCGGACCTGCGGGGGCGGTGGTCACGGCGTCGGAGGCGGGGACAGCGGTGGCCGCGGCGGCGCGGTCGCGGGCCTCCTGCCGGTCCAGTTCGCGGTCCACCCGGCGGGCCTCCCGCTCGGACTGCTTGATCCACTGGACCACCAGCACGGCGATCATCGTCACGCTGACGAACTCGCCACCGGCCCACAGGATGCCGCCGGCGACCACCTGGTCGTTCCACGGGTCCGACCAGGCCAGGCCCAGCGAGGGGTACCAGTCGCCGCCGAACAGCGTGGTGCTCTGCATGATGGTGAGCCCGAGCACGGTGTGGAACGGCACCGACAGCAGCATCAGCAGCGCCCGCGCCGGGTACGGCCAGCGGCCGGGCAGCGGGTCGAGCCCGAGCAGCGGCCAGAAGAACACGCAGCCGGTCATGATGAAGTGCGCGTGCACCAGCTCGTGCGCCCAGGCGTGTTCGAGGGTGTAGCGGTACAGGTCGGTGAAGTAGAGCGCGAACGGGTTGACCACGAAGATGGCGAACGCCACCAGCGGGAAGCCGTAGATCCGGGCGATCCGGCTGTGCACGACCGCCAGCAGCCGCTTGCGCGGGCCGACCGGCAGGGTGCGCAGCGCCAGGGTGACCGGCGCACCCAGGGCCAGGAAGATCGGGGAGATCATCGACAGCACCATGTGCTGCACCATGTGCACCGAGAGCAGGGCGGTGTCGTAGGCGTGCAGGCCGCTGACCGTGACCGCGGCGATGCCGCCCAGCCCCGGCCCGAGGAAGCAGACGGTACGGATGACCGGCCAGCGGTCGCCGCGCAGCCGTAGCCGGTGCACCCCGTAGAGGTAGAGGCCGGCGGCGAGGACCAGGCCCAGGGCGAGCCAGCTGTCCAGCCGGGTCTCGGTGAAGACCCGGGTGATGTCGAACGGCGGCGGTACCTCGACGCCGCCCGCCGCGAGGCTGATGGGCGGGGCCGTCGAGGTGGCGGCGAAGATCGAATCGACGTGCAGCACGCTTTTCAGGCTAGGCCAGGCGAACCGGACCGCCACGATCGGGCCATCCCTCACCCGGGTTTGGCCCCCCGCTGATCGCCCGCCCCGGTCAAGGGCAATAATGACCGCGTGACTGCGGCCCCAGCCATTGACAAGAGCCGGATCCACTCTCTGACGCGGCCCAACATGGTCAGCGTCGGGACGATCGTGTGGCTCTCCAGCGAACTCATGTTCTTCGCGGCGCTGTTCGCGATGTACTTCTCGATCCGCGCGGCGGCGCCGGAGCAGTGGGAGAAGCACACCGAGGTCCTCAACATCCCCTATGCGACCACCTTCACGGTGATCCTGGTGCTGTCCTCGGTGACCTGCCAGCTCGGTGTGTTCGCGGCCGAGAAGGGTGACGTGCACGCCCTGCGGCGCTGGTTCACTGTCACCTTCGTGATGGGCCTGATCTTCGTGCTCGGCCAGGCGAACGAGTACCTGACCCTGGTGCACGAGGGCGTGAAGATCAACGAAGACGGTTACGGGTCGATGTTCTACCTGACCACCGGCTTCCACGGCCTGCACGTGACCGGCGGTCTCATCGCCTTCATCATCTTCATGATCCGCACCACCATGGGCCGGTTCACCCCGGCCCAGGCCACGTCGGCGATCGTCGTGTCGTACTACTGGCACTTCGTCGACGTCGTGTGGATCGGGCTGTACGGCATGATCTACTGGCTTCAGTGATCTTGGCGTGTCACGTTCCGCGCCGCTGCTCCGTCCCCTGAGACAAGGTCCAACCGGTTAAGGACACAGGTCATGACTTCTGACAACGACCGCCGACGCGGTCTGCTCGCGCGCCTGCGCGGGCGGCCCGCGGCGCGCAGCAGGGGCCGCCGCCGGCTGGGCGCGGCGTTCCGGCTGATCGCCGCGTTGACGCTGGCCGGCGGCGCCTACACCGTCTTCGCCCCGGGCGTGCAGGCGCAGGAAAACCCGCCGCTGACCGGTGCCGCAGCCGAGGGTCGGGCGCTGTTCGACGTGAGCTGCGTGACCTGCCACGGCCGCAACGCCCAGGGCGTCG
This sequence comes from Micromonospora humidisoli, assembly GCF_016900955.1. Taxonomy (NCBI): domain Bacteria; kingdom Bacillati; phylum Actinomycetota; class Actinomycetes; order Micromonosporales; family Micromonosporaceae; genus Micromonospora; species Micromonospora humidisoli. Next base: position 513,900 of record NZ_JAFEUO010000004.1, on the reverse strand, counting down.
AGGGTCGGGGCCCGAGCCTGATCGGGGTCGGTGCCGCGTCGGTCGAGTTCCAGGTCGGCAGCGGTCGGATGCCGATGGCCCGGCAGGAGGCGCAGGCCATGCGCAAGCCGCCGGTCTTCACCGACGAGCAGGTGCGTCAGCTCGGTCAGTACATCCAGGAGCTCGGCGGGGGCCCGCAGGTCCCGCAGGGCAACCTCCGCGAGGGGGCCAACCTGGCCACCGGTGGCGAGCTGTTCCGGATCAACTGCTCGCAGTGCCACGCGTTCGGCGGTGGCGGCGGCGCGCTCTCCTCCGGCAAGTACGCCCCGAGCCTGAACCCGGCCAGCGACGCGCAGATCTACGCCGCGATGCTCAGCGGCCCGCAGAACATGCCGGTGTTCGGCGACAACCAGATCACCCCGGAGCAGAAGGCGGACATCATCGCCTACATCCAGGAGACCCTGAAGGCCGACCAGGACCAGGGCGGCTTCAACCTCGGCCGGTACGGCCCCTCCACCGAGGGCCTGGCGATCTTCCTGGTGGGCATCGTCGCGCTGGTCTTCGCGAGCCTGTGGATTGCGGGCAAGTCGTGACCGGGCGGATCGTCAACACCATTGCCGTGGTGCCGTGCGTCGGCACCGCCCGTAGCGAGGTGACGGCATGAGCACCACGACCGAGCAGCACGCCCCGCAGGACCGGGAGCCGCTCGACGTCCACGACCCCCGGCTGTCCCGGTTCGACATCGTCACCGAGGGTGCCCGCCGGGACGACATCGAGATCGTCCACTACGAGGAGCAGGTCGTCCCGGGCAGCAAGGCCGAGCGCCGGCTGACCCGTACGGTCGCGGCGATGTTCCTGCTCACCGGCCTGGCCGCCACCGCGTTCCTGGTGGTCTACATCTGGTGGCCCTGGGAGTACGAGCCGGGTCGCGGTGGCGACAAGTGGTACACCCCGCTGCTCGGCCTCACCCTGGGCGTCGCCCTGCTCGGCATCGGCTTCGGCATCCTCACCTGGGGCAAGAAGCTGCTGCCCAAGGAGGTCTCGATCCAGGACCGGCACGACGGTCCCGGGTCGGCGGAGGACCGGAAGATCACCGGCGAGACCATGCTCTACCTCGCCGACGAGATGGGGGTACGGCGTCGTCCGCTGCTCGGCGTCTCGCTGGTCGCCGGCCTGCTGCCGGTCGGCGCGGTCGCCGCGGCCCCGCTGGTCGGCGGGCTGATCTCCAACCCGCACAAGAACAACCAGATGTTCACCACCGGCTTCGCCCCGCAGGACGGCAAGAAGATCCGGCTGGTCCGCGAGGACGGCCGGCCGATCCGCCCGGCCGACGTCAGCGCCGGCGGCCAGCTCACCGTGTTCCCGGGCATCGAGCACGGGGTGAGCAACAAGCACGCCGACTCGCCGACCCTGCTGATCCACCTGCGGGAGACCGACGCGGAGAAGTCCCGGCAGGCCAACTCGCGGGTCGGCCACGGTGACTACATGTGGGGCAACTACGCGGCGTACTCCAAGATCTGCACCCACGCCGGTTGCCCGGCGAGCCTGTACGAGCAGCAGACCAACCGGCTGCTCTGCCCGTGTCACCAGAGCCAGTTCCTGATCACCGACAACGCCCGGCCGGTCTTCGGCCCGGCGAGCCGGCGGCTGCCCCAGCTGCCGATCGAGGTGGACGAGGAAGGCTTCTTCGTGGCGAAGTCCGACTACACCGAAACCGTCGGCCCCGACTTCTGGGAGCGGCCATGAAGCGCCGAAAGTTTGACGTAGCAGCGGTGCCGGGCAAGGCCGCCGGGGGAGTGGACGACCGCTTCCAGGTCGCCACCCCGCTGCGCAAGCTGCTGAACAAGGTCTTCCCGGACCACTGGTCGTTCCTGCTCGGCGAGATCGCGCTCTTCTCGTTCGTCGTGTTGCTGCTCACCGGGGTCTTCCTGACCTTCTTCTACGAGCCGGCGATGACCGAGGTGGTCTACAACGGCAGCTACGCCCCGCTGCGGGGCACCCCGATGTCCGCCGCGTACGCCTCCAGCCTGGACATCTCGTTCGATGTCCGGGGTGGCCTGATCATGCGGCAGATGCACCACTGGTCCGCGCTGCTGTTCATGGCCGCGATCGTGGTGCACATGATGCGGGTCTTCTTCACCGGCGCGTTCCGCAAGCCGCGGGAGACCAACTGGATCATCGGCTCGCTGCTGTTCTGGGTCGGCTTCCTGGCCGGCTTCACCGGCTACTCGCTGCCGGACGACGGCCTGTCCGGCACCGGCCTGCGGATCGCCTCCGGCATCATGCTGTCGATCCCGGTGATCGGCTCCTGGGTCACCTCGTCGGTCTTCGGCGGCGAGTTCCCCGGTGAGATCATCATCAGCCGGTTCTTCATCGCCCACGTGCTGCTGATCCCGGGTCTGCTGGTCGCGCTGATCAGCGCCCACCTGGGCCTGGTGTTCAAGCAGAAGCACACCCAGTGGCCCGGCCCCGGCCGGACCAACGACAACGTGGTCGGCGAGCGGATGTTCCCGCGCTACGCGCTCAAGCAGGGCGGCTTCTTCATGGTCGTCTTCGGCGTGATCGCGCTGATGGGCGGCCTGTTCCAGATCAACCCGATCTGGTACTTCGGCCCGTACGAGGCGTGGGTGGTCTCGGCCGCGAGCCAGCCCGACTGGTACGTCATGTTCCTCGACGGTTCGACCCGCCTGATGCCCGCCTGGGAGATCAACATCCCGATCGGCAACGGGTACGTCATCCCGCCGCTGTTCTGGCCGACGGTCGTGCTGCCCGGCATCCTGGTCGGCCTCTCCACGCTCTACCCGTTCGTGGAGGCGCGGCAGCTCAAGGACTACCGGCACCACAACCTGCTGCAACGCCCCCGGGACGTGCCGGCCCGGACCGCGGTGGGCGCGATGGCCGTCGCCTTCTACATCGTGCTGACCCTCTCCGGGGCCAACGACGTGATCGCCGACAAGTTCCACATCAGCCTGAACGCGATGACCTGGGCGGGCCGGATCGGTCTGCTGTTCGTCCCGCCGCTGGCGTACTACGTCACGTACCGGATCTGCCTCGGTCTGCAGCAGCACGACCGGGAGGTGCTGGCCCACGGCGTGGAGACCGGCATCATCAGGCGGCTGCCCGACGGCCGGTTCGAGGAGGTCCACCAGCCGCTCAGCGCCGGTGACGGCCACGGGCACGGCGAACTGGACTACGTCGGCTGGGTGGTGCCGAAGAAGATGAACCGGCTCGGGGCGCTCGGCCCGGCGATCCGGGGCTTCTTCTACCCGATCGAGAAGCCGGTCGAGGCGCCGGTCTCGCCGGGGCACCCGCCGGTGGAACCCCGCCCCGAGCGGGAGGAGATCGGCAGCGGGGATTCCCGCCGCTGACCTGCCCGTACCACTGCGCCGAAGCGCCCGCCGGAGTCCTCGGCGGGCGCTTCGTCCGTTCCGGCGGCTGCCCGCCCGGCGGTCGGTGGTGGCGTGACCGGCCACCAACGGGTGGAAAGCACAGGAATAACCCGCGCCAGCCGGGTATCCGTGCGGTCCAACGAAAACGGGGAGGGAACATGGTGGGTATCAAACGCCTGGGACTGCTGGCCACGCTGGTGGTGGTCGGCCTGGCTCCCGCGGCTGCCGCGCAGGCCGCCGCGCAGCCGTCGGCGCAGGACACCCAGTATCTGCAGGCGGTACACCAGGTCAACCTGGCGGAGATCGTCACCGGCAACCTGGCCCAGAAGAAGGGGCAGAACGAGCAGGTCAAGCAGCTGGGGCAGCAGTTCGTCACCGATCACACCCAGCTCGACCAGACGGTGAAGAGCACCGCCCAGCAGCTGAACGTGACCCTGCCGAACGCGCCGACGGCCGACCAGCAGAAGGTGATCGACAAGCTCAACGGTCTCAACGGTGCCGCGTTCGACAAGGCCTGGGTGACCGCTGAGCTGGCCGGTCACGTGCAGGCCATCCAGGCCACCCAGACCGAGATCTCGCAGGGCTCCGAGCAGTCGGTGGTCCAGCTCGCGCAGGACGCGCTGCCGGTGTTGCAGGCGCACTACGACGCGCTGGTCGCCCTGGCCCAGGAGTTGGGCGTTCCGGTCCCGCAGACCAGCGCCAGCGGCACCGCGAGCCCCGGTAACGGCACGCCGGCTCCGGGCGGCACGACCGAGTCCCCGGCCCCGGGCGGCACCACGGAGTCGCCGGAACCGGGTGGCACCACCGAGACGCCGGTGCCGGGTAACAGCTGACGTCCCGTACCACCTGACGGTGGCCGGTCCCCGACGGGGCCGGCCACCGTCGCCTGTCGGGCGTCGGTCAGTCGGCGCTGGCCAGGCCGATCGCGAACGCCTCCTCCAGGTCGTGCTGGGAGTAGGCGCGGAAGGCGATGTGCGACTCGGTGTTGAGCACCCCGGGGACCTTGGAGATGCTGCCGGCGATGACCTTGGCGATCTGCTCGAACTCCCGCACCCGGACGATGGCGATCAGGTCGACGTGCCCGGCCACCGAGTAGACCTCGCTGACCCCGGGCAGGTTGGCCAGGTTCTCGGCCACCTCGGGGATCGAGTCGGTGGCGCAGTCGATCAGGACGATCGCGGTGATCACTTGACGATTCTCCGTTCGTCGTGCCCGGCGCGACGCCGGCCTGGTGTCGTCGACCATGCTAGTGCCGCACGACGTCGGTCAGAGCAGCATGGTGCGGGGGTCGGCGGCCATGGCGCGCAGCCAGCCGGCCGCCTCGGCCGCTCCCGGGCAGCGGGCGGTGTCCAGCGCGGCGGCCAGGGCGTACATCTCGGGCGGCGGGATGAGCAGGCTCTCCCTGCTGCGCAGCCCCAGCTTGACCGTGCCGGTGTCGGTGGTGACGGTGAGCACCGGGGTCCGGGTGACCGCTCCGGTGGCGACCAGCGAACCGTCGCTGGAGACGCCCGTGTGCGCGACGGCCGCCGCGTGCAACGACACCGACCGGGCGGCCCGCAGATCGACGCTCCTCGTCGTCAGCCCGACCACGGTGAGCCGGGTGCCCTCCAGCCAGGCACCGGCGCGCACGATGCTGGTCACCAGCAGGCCGACCAGGAGCATGACCAGCGCGGCCGACAGCAGCGCGACGAGCGCCGGCACCGCCGGGTTGCCGTCACCGGCCGCCGCGTTCAGGCCGGTGCCGAGGAACGCGCCGACACAACCGCAGGCGACCGTCAGGATGACACCCAGCACCAGCAACGAGACGACCCGGCCGGTACGGCCCGATTGGTAGCCGACCGACAGGGGGATTCGGGGCGCGGAGGGCTGCATGCCGGTGATTCTGACACCGGTGATCAACCTTTGCCTGGTGAGGCGGCCACGGTGAGCCCGTCGTCGGCCCGGATCGCGTCGCACAGCCGTTCGCCCGGGGCGACCGTCGCGCCGGGCCAGACCACCACGCGTTCCACGTCACCGCGTACCACCGCACCCGCGCCGACCACCGCGTGCCGGGCGTGGCCGGTGACGGTGGCGTCCGGGGCGACCAGCGTGCCGTCGCCTGCGGCGTGCAGGTTGGCCGCCAGGTAGTCGGCGGGCGTGCCGGTGTCGAAGAACGTGCCCGGGTACGGCACCACGGTCAGCTCACCGGCCGCCTCCGCCGGCCGCCACACCGTGCGGACCAGGTCACCGAAGCTGGCCGGCAGCTCCCGCACCCGGTGCCAGGGCAACAGCGAGAAACCGGTGAAGACGTGCCCGTCGAAGGTGCCGGGGGCGTGCGGGTCGGGTGCCGGCCGCCCCAGCAGGCGTACGGACCGGAAGTCCCAGCCGGCCAGCAACGCCGCGACGTCCGGGCCGGGGTCGACACCCGGATCGGCCAGGTACGCGTCGGCGTTGCCGACCAGCACCCCCCGGCCGGCGATCCAGTCCCGCAGGTTGCCCAACCCGCCGGCGGTGCCCAACGGGTCACCCGGCTCCACCGACAGGTGTGCCCGGTCGCCGACGTGCGTCACCACCTGGTCGGCCAGGTAACAGGCGTTCACCGCGACCCGGTCCGGCCCGGTCAGGCCCAGGCCGGCGAGCCGGTGCAGGGCCCGGTCCAGCAGCGGCACGTTACCGACCGGGCAGAGCGCCTTGGGTACCCGGGCGGTCAGCGGACGCAGCCGGGTGCCCTCACCGGCGGCCAGCACCACCGCGCACAGGCCGTCCGGGGCGGTCACGTCGTCGGCCGGCCGGCCTGCGGCCCGATGCCGTAGTGGCCGAGCAGGTTGGCGGTGGCCCGGCTGAGCCGGGGCAGGTCGTCCAGCGGGTGCCAGGCCGCCTCGAAGACCTCCGCGCCGTCCACCTTCAGGGTGGTGGTGTCGGCGGGCACCTCCGCCTCGAAGACCATGTCCACCCAGCCCCGGGCGTGCACCACGGCGTTCGGCACGGCCGGGCGGAGCTGCTCCGGGGCGAGCCGGACGCCGGATTCCTCGTACAGCTCGCGGGCCGCGCCGACGACCGGGGCCTCACCGCGCTGGAGCAGGCCGGCGGGCAGCGTCCAGCTGTGCCCGGGGGGCTGGCGCAGCAGCAGGAGCCGGCCGGCCCCGGCGGCCCCGCTGTCCCGGACCAGGGCCACCGCGCCGACGACGTACTTCGGGCCGGCGAGCCGGACCAGGCGGCGACGCACCGAGACCGGCAGCCGGTAGAAGACCTTGTACGCGACGGCCCGGCCGGTGGCGCGGGAACGGAGGATCATGGCCTCCAGGCTAGGCCGTCGGCGCGGCGTGGTGGGGTGCGGGGCGACCGGTCACCCGGCCAGGGCTCACTGTCGATGGTCGACCAGGTCGATGAGCTGGCGGACCACGGTGTCCGGTTCGACGGCCCGGTCGAAGACCGCGACCAGCAGGGTCTCCAGGTCGGGATAGCCGAGTTCCTCCGACAGCCGCAGCAGCGGCAGGTCGCTGGCCAGGCCCCGGTCGTGCTTGCGCAGCGCCAGGCCGATGGTGGCCCGCCCGAGGCGGACCTTGTCGGCGATGGAGATGCCGGGCTCGGTGTGCTCGGTGAACCAGCGGCTGATCTGCATCTGCGCGTGCGGCGACTTGACGAAGTCGAGCCACTCGCGGCGGGGGCCCCGGGGAGCGACGTCAGCCTCGAGGCCGCTCTCGACGCTGCTCTCCGAGTAGATCTCCACCACGTCGCCCTCGTCCAGTTCGGACGCCAGCGGGGCGAGCCGGCCGTTGATCCGCGCGGCGAGGCAGTGGTCGCCCCGCTCGGTGCCCAGCTCGTAGGCCAGGTCGACCGGGGTGGCCCCGGCCGGGAGCACCACCTGCCGGCCGTCGGCGACCACCTGGATCTGCGCCTCGGCCAGGTCGCACCGCAGCGACTGGAGGAACTGGGCCGGGTCGGGGGCCTCCTGCTCCCAGTCGAGCACCCGACGCAGCCAGGAGAGCTGGTCGGTGTTGCTGGCCCCGGTGGCGGCCCCGGGGAAGCGGAAGTCGGCGGCCACGCCGTACTCGGCGCAGCGGTGCATCTCCCGGGTCCGGATCAGCACCTCGACGGTGCGGTCCTGCGGGCCGCAGACGCTGGTGTGCAGGGAGCGGTAGAGGTTGTTCTTGGGGGAGGCGATGAAGTCCTTGAACCGGCCGGGGACCGGCCGCCAGCGGCCGTGCACCGCGCCGAGGGCGGCGTAACAGTCGGTCGCCGGGCCGTCCACCACGATCACGATCCGGGGCAGGTCGTACGGCTGGGCGTGCCCGCCGGCCACGGTGTCCTTCCAGATCGAGTAGAGGTGCCGGGGCCGGGCGCTCACCTCGGCGTCGACCCGGCTGCGCCGCAGCGCCACCTTGGCCTGGGCCACCACGTCGTCGAGGTAGGCGTCCCAGCCGGGCCGGTCGTGCACGTGGCGGGCCAGCCGGGCGTGCTCGTCGGGTTCCAGGTGCAGCAGCACCACGTCGTCCAGGTCACGCTTGAGGGTCTGGATGCCGAGCCGGTCGCAGAGCGGGACCAGGACCTCCTGGGTCTTGCGGGCGATCCGCTCCCGGGAGGCGGCCGAGCGGACCCCGAGGGTACGCATGTTGTGCAGCCGGTCGGCCAGCTTGATGATCAGCACCCGGACGTCCTTGCCGGCCGCGATGATCATCTTGCGGATCGTCTCCGCCTCGGCGGCCTTGCCGTAGAACGCCTTGTCGAACTTCGTCACCCCGTCGACCAGGTGCGCCACCTCGTGGCCGAAGTCCTCGCTGAGCGCCTGGAGGGTGTAGCGGGTGTCCTCCACCGTGTCGTGCAGCAGCGCCGCGACCAGGGTGGTGGTGTCCATCCCGAGGTCGGCGCAGATCTGGGCGACCGCCAGCGGGTGGGTGATGTACGGCTCGCCGCTCTTGCGGAACTGCCCGCGGTGCATGTTCTCGGCGATCGTGTACGCCCGGCGCAGCACCGAGGCGTCCGCGCTCGAATGGATGCCCCGGTGGGTACGCACCAACTGGGTCACCGGGTCGGCATCGTTGGCCGGCCAACTCAACAGGGACCGTAGCCGACGGGCCAGGGGAAGCTCACCCGGCTGGGCCGGGAGCGCACCCCCCAGGGCGGCGCCGTGTCCGGCGTCGACGTCCACGAGGGACACCTCCTCACCCCGGCTCCTCGGTCACCGTCGCCGGCAACCGGAAGCAGGCCCACGAAACGGGCAGGACTGCACTCCCTTAACAGACTAAGCGAGGCGGGGTCGTCCGATCGGACACTTGCTCATGAGCGTTCGGTCGAGAGTTGGTGGGACCCCCCGCCCTCGGCCTTCGCCAGCAGGTCACGGAACCGGCCCGCGCCGGCCACCGGGGACGACCAAACGGAGGTCATCTCCACCAGCCGGGTCTCCGGTCGTTCCAACCAGGACAGGATGCGCTCGGTCTCCTCGGCGGTGGCCCGGGGCACCGGCCCGTGCCCGCCCGGCTCCACCGTCTCGGCGGTCGCCCGGATCGCGGTGATCGTCGGTCGGGGATGGACGCCCGGCGGAGACACCCCGGCCCCGGCGAGCCGCCCGTGCCGGACCAGCGCCAGCTCCCAGCCGCCCCCGGCGGCGGGCCGGGCGGCGGCCACCTCGGCGATCCGGGTCAACCCCGCCAGCCGCTGCATCCGGACGGTGGCCCGCAGCACCGCCGCCAGCCGGGAACGCACCACCGCCGCCTCCTCGTAGCGCTGCGCGGCGGCCAGCGCCTCGATCCGGGCCAGCAGGGCGTCCACCACCACCTGCGGGTCGCTGGTGGTGGCGGTGCGGAACGGGGCGACCGCGCGGTCGTCGTACTCCTGCGGGGTGATCCGGTGCTCGCAGGGTGCCGGGCAGCGGCCCAGCTCGGCCAGCGCGCAGGCCGGCGTGACGGTGCGCAGCGACAGCCGGTGGGTGCACTGGCGCAGCGGCACCGCGTCGTGGAACCCGGCGGCGGCCAGCTCGGCGGCCCGGGTCGAGCGGAACGGGCCGAGGAAGGCGGTGTCGCCGGGGGCCAGGCCGCGCACCACCGACAACCGGGGGTACGGCCCGCCGGTCAGCTTGAGCCACACCATCCGTTCCGGATACTTCGACCGCCTGTTGTACGGCGGCGCGTGCGCGGCGATCAGCCGCAGCTCGCGGACCTCCGCCTCCAGCGGGTGGGCGCACGGGACCGCCTCCACCCGCTCGGCGGCGGCCAGCATCTCCGACATCCGGGCCCGCTTCTCGGCGGCGGTGAAGTAGCTGCGGACCCGGGTGGCGATGTCGCCCGACGTGCCGACGTAGAGCGGCCGGTCGTCGGCGGCCCGGAAGATGTAGACCCCGGGCCCCTTGGGCAGACCGTCGGCGAGGTGCCGCTTGCGCCGCTGGGTGGGGCTGACCGCGCGGGTGAACTCGATCGCCTCGCCGACGGTGTCGACCCGGTGCCCACCGAGCCGGGCGATCAGCCCGTGCAGCACGTCCACGGTGGCCTTGGCGTCGTCGAGCGCGCGGTGGGTGGGCTGGGTGGCGGTGCGGAAGTAGGCGGCCAGGGTGCCCAGCTTGCGGTTGGGCACCTCGTCGCGGCTGAGCACCCGCCGGGCCAGCGCCGCCGTGTCCAGCACCCGGGGGTTGGGCCAGCGGTAACCGTGCCTGGCGCAGGCGGCCTTGAGGAACCCCACGTCGTACGGCGCGTTGTGGGCCACCAGCACGGCGTCGGTGATGAACTCCAGGAAGCTCGGCAGCACCTGCTCGACCGGCGGGGCGGGCACCAGCATGGCCTGGGTGATGCCGGTCAGCACGGTGATGAACGGCGGGATCGGCACCCCCGGGTTGACCAGGGTGGCGAGCACCCCCAGCTCCTCTCCGCCGCGCACCTTGACCGCGCCGATCTCGGTGATCCCCCCGCCGTCGGGCGAGCCGCCGGTGGTCTCCAGGTCGACCACCACGAACGTCGTCGCGTACAGCGGCAGGGCCGGATCGACGCCACCGGCCGACCGGTCCAGACCGGCCAGGGTCTGCTGGACGTACTCCCCAGGTGCCACGGGCGGCAGGCTAACCGTTCGGTGCGACACTCCCGTCACCGCAGCCCCAGGGGCCCCTGGCGGCGTAGGATGAGAGATCGGCTCACTCATCCGGCGGTGGGCCCGGTCGCGGTGGGAGACTTGCCCCATGCCCCTCACCGACCCGCACGACGACCACCTCCCGCTGGAGGGGTCGTCCACCGCCGCGCCCGGGGCCGGCGGGGACCTGGGTGCGGGGGCGCCCGAGCCGGCCCGGCCCGATCCCGACGTCCTGCCCGACGCCGTCCCGACCGGGGGCGACCCGGTGCCGGCGACCGGTGCCGGGGCGGCCGGATCCGACGCGGACCCGCCCGGCGACGGTGCAGCCGACACGGACGCCGCCGAGGCGACGCCGCCGGAACCGGAGCCCGTCCTGCCCGAGCCGGTCCGGCAGCGGATCGTGGCGCTGACCGCCGCCGTCCTGCCCGGCCTACCCGCCGACGAGGTGCCGGTGCCGCTGCGCCGGGTGGCCAAGTTCGCCCCCAACCGGCGGGCCCGGCTCGGTGGCTCGGTGATCGCCGCCCAGCTCACCGCCGACCCGCTGTTCCGGCAGCGGGTCACCGCCCGGGTGCTGACCGACGCCGGTGACCTCGGCGCGGCAGTGGTCGAGGGCACCGCGCCGGCCGCCGCCGACCCGGTCGAGGTGGCTGCCCTGGCCTATCTGGTCCGCCCCCGGGGCTGGCGGGAGCTGATCGACGCCAGCGGCGCGGCGGTCCGCGCCGAGGCGGACAGCGCGGTCGTCGCCGAGCTGGTCCGGGAGGCCGAGCAGCGGGCCACCCGCGCCGAGCACGACCGGGCGGTGGCCCGGGTGGAGGCGGAGAAGCTCCGCGACGAGTTGGCCCGGGTCCGCGAGGAACTGGGTCAGCTCCGGGAGGAGAGCCGCCAGCTCCAGCGCAGCCTGCGGGAGACCCAGGTCCGGGAGCGCCGGGCCAACGAGCTGCTCGCCACCGAACGCGGCCGGGCCGCCCGGGCCGCCGCCGACAGCGACGCCGAGCTGCGCCGGGCGCGGGCCCGACTGGCCGAGGCCGAGGCGGCGGCGGGGGTGGCCAAGGCCAGCGCGAAGGAGGCCCGCTCGGTCGACGACGCCCGGCTGTGGCTGCTGCTGGAGACGATCGGTCAGGCCGCCGTGGGGCTGCGCCGGGAACTGGCTCTGGACCCGGTGGACAAGCTCCCCGCCGACTTCGTGGCCGACGCCTTCACCGACGCCCCGGTCACCAGCCAGGGCGGGCCGGCCGCCCGCGCCCGGGACACCGACGACCCGGCCCGGCTGGACCAGCTGCTCGCCCTGCCCCGCGCCCACCTGGTGGTGGACGGCTACAACGTCACCAAGCGCGGGTTCGGGGAGATGTCCCTGGAGCAGCAGCGCAAGCGGTTGATCACCGGGCTCGGCGGGATCGCCGCGCAGACCGGCGACGAGGTGACCGTGGTCTTCGACGGGGCGGAGCGGATGCACGGCCTGCCGCCCACCCCGCGCGGGGTGCGGGTGCTCTTCTCCCGCAAGGGTGAGACCGCCGACGAGCTGATCCGCCGGCTGGTCCGGGCCGAACCGCCAGGCCGCCCGGTGGTCGTGGTCTCCTCCGACCGGGAGGTCGCCGACGGGGTACGCCGGCACGGGGCGTACCCACTGGGGGCCGACTCGCTGCTGCGCCGGCTGGCCCGCTCCTGAACCGGGCGGATCGCGGCGGTCCCGTGCCGACCGGCAGCCGCAGCACCGCGGCGCGCGGCGGTGGTCAGGTCGTCGGGGACGGGCTGAGCACCGCGCAGGCGGCCAACGCCTCGCCGGTCTTCGGGTCGCTGTCGACGAGCCGGTCCGGATCCTGGCCCCGGTCGGTGAGGCAGGTGCGGTAGGCGGTGGACCGCCCGTCGTCCGAGCCAGCCGGACGTGCGCCCGGTGCGCCGGATGCGCCGGGGCCGCCCGGCCGGCCGCTGGGCTGCACCGACGCACACGCCTGCTGCGCCTTCTGCCAGGTCTGTTCGTCGACCCCCTCGGGTCGGCCGCCGCCCGGGAAGCCGCGCCGCGCGCCCCGCGACGGGTCGGCGCTGCCGGTCGGGAAGCCCGACGGTCGGGCGGTCGGGCGGTCGGTCGGGAAGCCCGACGGCAGGCCGGACGGGCGTGCGCCGCCGGGGCCGCGGGACGGGCCCATCGTCGGCAGCGCCACACCGTTGTTCCGCAGGCACTCCTGGTAGGCCGCGAAGGAGTTCCCGGTCCCACCCGCGTCACCCGGCCCGTCGTCGTCGGACCCACCGCCGCAGGCGGCCAGCAGCAACGTGGCCGAGGCGGCGGCGGTCATCACGGTCGCCAACCGACGGAACCTCTTGGTCAACGGCACGGGCCCTCCTCAGGCTTCATCCGGTAGCTGCTCAGCGAACCCGTCGTACCTCGTCGGCGGCTCGGACCCGGCTCGGAGTTCCCTCGGAGCGCGACCCGGGGCACCTGCCGCAGGAGTCCGGTTCCGAGCGAACTCTGAGGTGCGGTCGAGCCGACCGCGAGGCGGGCTGCGCAGACTGCCCGACCATGGGGATCGGTCTGAGACGACGCTGGCGTACCCGGCGGACCCGGTGGTGGGCGGCCGGTGCCGCCGGTCTGCTGCTGCTCGGCGCGGCCGGCGTACGCATCTGGACGGCGGACACCCCGCACGCGCCGACCCGACCGGTGACGGTGGCCGTCGACCGGGGGCCGGTCGTCGTCGAGGTGGCCACCACGGGCACCGTCCAGCCGGCCACCACCCGCGGCCTCAGCTTCACCGTCGCCGGCACAGTGCAGACGGTCAGCGTGCGGCCGGGCAGCGTGGTCACGGTCGGCCAGCAGCTCGCCACGCTCGCCGAGGCCGACACGGCCGACGCGGCGGACACCGTCCAGGACGCCAGGACCGAGCTGGCCGAGGCGCGGGACGCGCTGACCACGGCATGGGACGCGGCCGACGACCCGGCACCGGACTGCGCCACCGGCACCGGGTCCGGCGCCGGGGCACGACCGGTGCTCTGGCACTCGCCGGAGCCCACCGGCACGACCGGGGCGACACCGACCACCGGCACGCCCACCACCGGCGGCAGCCCCACGTCCCGACCCACCGCGAGCTCGGCCTCGCCGAGCCGTACGCCAGGTGGCCCCGTGCCGACCGCCACCGGTGGACCGGGCGCGGCCCCGGCCCCGGCAGGCCCCGGGAGCGGTGGCGCGGACTGCGGCGCGGACGCCGGGGACGCTGCCCGGGGCACCGACCCGATCCTGGCCGCCCAACGCCGGGTCAACCGGGCCGAGGCCGCCCTCGCGCAGGCGCAGGAGGCCCTCGATGGTGCGACCATCAGCGCGCCGATGGCCGGCACCGTGCTCTCCGTGGCCGGGCCGGTGGGCAGCCGGGTGAACCGGGACAGCACCTTCATCACCCTGGCCGACACGTACGCCATGCAGGTGGTGGCGACGTTCCCGGAGGCCGACGCCGGGGCGCTCGCGGTCGGGCAGAGCGCCACACTGGCCCTGGCCGGCCGGCCCGAGCAGCCGTTCGAGGCGAGCGTGGTGCAGGTCGATCCGGTCGGCACCACCGACGGCACGATGGTCCGCTACGGCGTCGTGTTGTCCTTCACCACCGCCCCGGAGGACCTGCTGGTCGGGCAGAGCGCCGCCGTGACGGTGCAGACCGGTGCGGTGCAGGACGCGGTGCGCGTGCCGTCCACCGCCGTACACGAGGGGCCCGACCGTACCGGCAGGGTGCTGCCGGCGGACGGCGGTCCGGCCCGCACCGTCACCGTCGGGCTGCGCGGTGGCCGGTACACCGAGATCACCTCCGGGGTCGACGCCGGTGAACTGGTGCGGCGCTCCTGGTGACAGCCGGCGCACAGGTCCGGCACAGCAGGCGTGAAGGCTCGTCCGATACGCAGTTCGGGTGCACACCGACATCCTCCGGCCGCCCACGGCCGGCCCCATCCCGAGCGTCGAGGGCGAACCCGCCCGTGCCCGCCTGCTGGTGGTCGACGACGAGCCGAACATCTGCACCCTGCTGGCCGCCACCCTGCGGTTGGTCGCGTACGACGTGCGGGTGGCGGGATCCGGGAGGGCCGCGCTGGCCGGTGTGGAGGAGTTCTCTCCGGACCTGGTGATCCTCGACGTGATGCTGCCCGACCTGGACGGCTTCGAGGTGGCCCGGCGGCTGCGCGCCGCCGGCCGGCCGGTGCCGGTGCTCTTCCTGACCGCCCGGGACACCGTCGAGGACCGGGTCGCCGGGCTGGTGGCCGGTGCGGACGACTACGTGGCCAAGCCCTTCAGCCTGGAGGAGGTGGTGCTGCGGATCCGGGCGATCCTGCGGCGTACCCGGGCGGAGCTGCCGCCGGCACTGGGCAGCCGGCTGCTGCGCTACGCCGACCTGGAGCTGGACGACGACGCCCACGAGGTACGCCGGGCCGGGCGGCCGGTCGACCTGTCGCCCACCGAGTTCCGGCTGCTGCGCTACCTGCTGATCAACGCCGGTCGGGTGGTGAGCAAGGCGCAGATCCTGGAGCAGGTCTGGAACTACGACTTCGGGGGCGACGGGCGGGTCGTCGAGTCGTACGTCTACTACCTGCGGCGCAAGGTCGACCGCGCTGATCCCCCGTTGATCCACACGGTGCGCGGCGTGGGCTACACCCTGCGGCTGCCGCGCGGCAACGAGTGAGGCGGCTGGCCCGGGTGCGCCCCTGGTCGCACTGGACGCTGCGGTCCCGACTGGTCCTGGTCGTCGGGGCGCTCGCCACGCTGGCCCTGCTCGGGGCGAACACCGCCGGCCTGCTGCTGCTGCGCAGCTACCTGGTGGACCGGGTCGACGAGCGACTCGCCGGACAGGTCCGCCCGTTCACCGGCGAGCCCCGCCCGGTCACCGGGTCACCGGGCAGCGGGTCGGCGGCCAGCGGGTCGGCGGGTGCGCCGGCCGGACGGCTCGCCCGGCTCGGGCCGGACCAACTCGTGCTGTTCTACCGCGCCGACGGCACCCGCGACGCCGCGCACAGCAGCACCCCCAGCGCGACGGCACCGGACCCGGGCACGCTGGCCGAGGTGACCGCCCGGGCCCGTACCGGCCGGCCGTACACCGTCGCGGGTGCTCACGGCGACGACGACTGGCGGCTGTTCGCGGTGCCGGCGGACGGCACCGGCGCGGTCGTGGTGGTCGGTGCCTCGCTGGCCGAGGTGAACCGGACCGCCGACCGGTTGCTGCTCATCGACGTCGCGGTCACCGGCGGGGTGCTGCTCGGCCTCGGGCTGCTGGCCGCTTCGGTGGTGCGGCTCGGGCTGCGCCCGTTGACCCGGATGGAGCGGGTCGTCGCCGGCATCACCGGCGGCGACCTGACCCACCGGGTGGACGACACCGACCCGCACACCGAGCCCGGTCGGCTCGGTGCCGCGGTCAACCTGATGCTGGACCGGATCGGCACCGAGATGAGCGCCCGCGCCGCCTCCGAACGCCGGCTGCGGCAGTTCGTCGCGGACGCGTCGCACGAGCTGCGGACGCCGCTGACCTCGATCCGCGGCTTCGCCGAGCTGTACCGGCGCGGGGGCGCCCCACCCGGTGCCGTGCTGGACGAGACGATGGGCCGGATCGAGAGCGAGGCGGCCCGGATGGGTGTGCTGGTGGAGGACCTGCTCCTGCTCGCCCGACTGGACCGGCAGCGCACCCCCGCGCGGCGTCCGGTGGATCTGCTGGGGATCGCCGCCGACACCATCCGCGACGCGCACGCCCGGACGCCGGGCCGGCCCGTGCGGCTGAGCACCCTCGTCGAGCACGACCCGACCTTCGAGACACCGACCGTGCTCGGCGACGAGCACCGGCTGCGCCAGGTCGCCGCGAACCTGGTCGACAACGCGGTACAGCACACCGGGCCGACGGTCCGGGTGACCGTCCGCGTCGGTCGGCTCGCCCTCCCGCCGGCCGGGCCGGTCGTCCGCTCGGGGCCGGTGCCCGCGTCGGACGCGGACGGATACGCCGTGCTGGAGGTGCACGACGACGGGCCGGGCATCCCCGCCGGGCACGCCGGTCGGGTCTTCGAGCGGCTGTACCGGGCCGACCCGAGCCGGGGCCGGGCCGGCGGGGGCGGCTCCGGCCTGGGACTGTCCATCGCCGCGTCGATCGTGCACGCGCACGGCGGCTGGATCGAGCTGGACACCGGTCCGGGTGCGGGGACGACCTTCCGGGTGCTGCTGCCCGCCGTACCGTCGCCGCCGACCTCGTCGCGCGACGACCCGGCGGCGTCGATTCCGAGCCAGCTCTGAGCTTGCGCCGAAGCTTCTCCCAGCCGTGCCGGCGAAGCTGACCGCCATGCGAGTGCGCCTGCCGGCCGTCCTGCGCCGACCTCCCGTCGCGGTCAACGCCGCCCTGGTGCTGCTGTTGGCCGGCGGCGGCTGCTGGGCGTGGCTGTCGGTGCGCGGCGACGCGGCGGCGGACGCCCGGCCCACCGGCACCCGGACCGTCAGTGTGTCCCGGGGCACGGTGACCGCCACCGTCACCGCCGACGGCTCGGTGCGCAGCGCCTCGACGGCCAGTGCCAGCTTCGCCACCGCCGGCACCGTCACCGCCGTCCGGGTGCGGGTGGGCGACCGGGTGAAGAAGGGCCAACTGCTGGCCACCGTCGACCCGGCCGCCGCGCAACGCGACCTCGACGTGGCGACGGCGGACCTGACCGCCGCGCGGGACGCCCTGGACCGCGCCGAGGACGCCGGTTCGGACACCTCGTCGGCGCAGACCTCGGTCACCCAGGCCGAGTTGGCGGTGTCTGAGGCCGAGGCCGCGGTGACCGGCACCCGGCTGACCGCGCCGATGGCCGGTACGGTCGTCGCGGTCAACGGCACCGTGGGCAGTTCCTCCGGCGGGTCGGCCACCGGCGGCGGCTCGACCGGGCAGCAGGGTGGCAGCGGTTCGACGGGTGCCAGCGGCTCCGGGTCCACCTCCGCCAGCGGGTTCGTCGAGCTGGCCGACCTGACGAAGCTCCAGGTCAGCGCCGGTTTCGCCGAGGCGGACGCGACCCGGCTCAAGGACGGTCAGGCGGCCACCGTCACGTGGAACGCGTTGCCGGGGGCCCAGGCCGGCGGGCAGGTCGTCGCGATCGACCCGCAGGCCACCACCACCAACAACGTGGTCACCTACGGCGTCACGGTCAGCGTCGACGAGCTGCCCGCCGGGGCCAGGCCGGGGCAGACCGTACGGGTCTCGGTGGTCACCGGCACCGCCGCGGACGTCCTGACGGTCAGCTCGGCGGCGATCAGCGGCACCGGCGACCGGCGCACCGCCACCGTGCTCACCGAGACGGGGCAGGAGAGCCGGCGGGTCACCGTGGGCCTCGCCGGCGACCAGGCGTACGAGGTCACCTCGGGGCTGACCGAGGGGGAGCGGGTGGTGCTGCCGCAGAGCACCGGCACGGGCAGCACCGGCGGCGGAATCCCCGGCGGAGGCGGTCTGCCCGGCGGGGGTGGCTTCCCGGGCGGTGGCCTGCCCGGCGGGGGCGCCGGCCCCGGCGGCGGCGTCCGGGGCGGGAACGGAACCCGCTGATGACCCCGGCACCCGCCCGCCGGCCGGTCCTGGACGTCCGGATGCTGACCAAGGTGTACGGCGAGGGTCCGGCCGCCGTGCACGCCCTGCGCGGTGTCTCGCTGACCGTCGCCGCCGGTGACTACGTGGCCATCATGGGCTCCTCCGGTTCGGGCAAGTCCACCCTGATGAACATCCTCGGCTGCCTCGACGTGCCCTCCGGCGGGCAGTACCTGCTGGACGGGGTGGACGTGGGCAGCCTCGCCGACCGTCAGCTCGCCCTGGTCCGCAACCGCCTGATCGGCTTCGTCTTCCAGGCGTTCAACCTGATCCCCCGGACCAGTGCGCTGGCCAACGTCGAGCTGCCGCTGGCGTACGCCGGGGTGCGGGCCGGCCGGCGGCGGCAGCGGGCGCTCGCCGCGCTGGACGCGGTGGGGCTGGCCGATCGCGCCGACCACCAGCCCAACCAGCTCTCCGGTGGTCAGCAGCAGCGGGTCGCGGTGGCCCGGGCGCTGGTCACCGAGCCGGCACTGGTGCTCGCCGACGAGCCGACCGGCAACCTCGACAGCACGTCCACCGAGGACATCCTGGCCGTCTTCGACCAGCTCAACGCGGCCGGGCGGACGATCGTGCTGATCACCCACGAGCCGGAGGTGGGTGCCCGGGCCGGGCGGCTGATCCGGCTGCTCGACGGTCAGGTCCGCTCGGACGTCCGCCAGGGCGGGCGGCACGCGGTGCCGGGGGCGGGCCGATGAGCTTCACCGAGACCGTCCGGTTCGCGCTGCGTGGCGTGGCCGCCAACAAGCTGCGCTCGGCGTTGACCATGCTCGGCATCCTGATCGGTGTCGCCGCGGTGATCCTGCTGGTCGCGGTCGGCAACGGCTCGGCCCAGGCGGTCAACGACCGGATCGAGGCGCTGGGCACCAACACGCTGACCGTCACCGGCACCAACCGGGGCGGCAGCGGCGGCGGGCTGACCCTGGAGGTCGCCGACGCGCTCGCCGACCCGGTGCTCGCGCCCGACGTACGGTCGGTCTCGCCGCTGGCCACCACGAGCACCACCCTGACCTTCGAGGGGGCCGACCACGAGGTGCCGCAGTTCGTGGGTACCCGGCCGAGCTGGTTCGCCGCGTCGAACTCGCCGCTGGCCGCCGGCACGGCGTTCAGCGCCGACGACGAGGCGCAGGGCCGCCGGGTGGTGGTCCTCGGTCGGACCGTGGCCGACGAGCTGTTCGCCGGGGTGGACCCGGTGGGCCGGCAGGTGACCGCGGGCGGCGCGCTGTTCACCGTGGTCGGGGTGTTGGCGGCGAAGTCCTCGACCGGCTTCCAGGACGCCAACGACACCGCGATCGCGCCACTGCGGGCGGTACGCGAGGTGCTCACCGGGTACGGGTCGCTGAGCTCGATCCTGGTGGAGGCGGGTGATCCGGACCGGGTGTCGGCGGTGCAGGGGCAGATCTCCACCGTGCTCGCCCAGCGCCTGCCGACGTCGGCCTCGGGCAGCACCCTGTACCGGATCCAGAACGCCGCGCAGCTGTTGCAGACCCAGTCCGAGACGGCCGACACGTTCACCGTGCTGCTGGGCGCGGTGGCCGCGATCAGCCTGCTGGTCGGCGGCATCGGCATCACCAACATCATGTTGGTGACGGTGACCGAACGGACCCGGGAGATCGGCATCCGCAAGGCGCTGGGCGCCCGTCGGCGTACGGTGCTGACCCAGTTCCTGCTGGAGGCGACCCTGCTGAGCCTGCTCGGTGGGGCGCTCGGGGTGGCGGCGGCCCTGATCGGTGCCCGGTTCACCATCGTCGGGGTCCACCCGGTGATCGTGCCCAGCTCGGTGGGGCTGGCCCTCGGGGTCTCGGTCGCGATCGGCCTGTTCTTCGGTGGTCTTCCGGCGGCCCGGGCGGCCCGGCTGCGCCCCATCGACGCCCTGCGCTACGAGTAGGCCGACATGCGAGGAACCGACATGGACAGCAGCGACACCGTCGTCTTCGACCGGGTCGACGACCAACCACCGGTCCCGGCGGATGCCACGGACCGGGAGCTGACCGCCGCGCTCGCCGCGGCGGCACCGCGCCGCTGGTGGGACCGGACCACCCTGGCGCTCGGTGTGCTGGTGCTGGTGTTGGCCGGCTTCCTGGGCGGGGTTCACGTGCAACAGCGCTGGGGTGGTGCGGAGTCGGGCACCGCCGGGGCGGGGAGGGCAGGATTCCCGGGTGGTGTGCCCACCGCCTTTCCCGGCGTCGGCGGGCGTGGCCAGAGCGGCGTCGGGCCGGGCGGCGCAGGTCAGCCTGGTGGCGCGACCGCTGCGGCGACGACCACCGGCACGGTGAAGCTGGTCGAGGGTGGGACGCTCTACGTGGAGACCGCCGACGGCACCGTGATCACGGTGCGCACCACCGACGCCACCGCGGTCCGCACCGCCAGGGCCAGCACGTTGAGCGCGCTCAAGGCCGGACAGAGCGTCACCGTGCAGGGCGGCCCGGCGACCGACGGCACGGTCACCGCCACGACGGTCACCGCCGGGGGATGACCGCGTCGAGCCCCGCCGAGCCCGGTCGGCCACCCGGTGCGCCAGGGTGACGCTCTGCACGCTTCGACGCCGTTCTCCACCGGTTCGGCTCTGGTTGATCACCGGTTGTCCGGTTGTGTCGTACCCGATGGTTAGTGTCCGACCTGACCGACGGTGCTCGGGTGGTGACGAGGTCCTCCGCCCGACGCCGCACAGCGTCAGGAGGCACGATGCTCATCGACTGCGACGGTTGCCGGGTCCGGGGCGCGGGCTGCGCCGGCTGCCTGGTGACGGCCCTGCTCGACACCGACTCGCCGGCCGCCGGCCTGGGTGCCGCCGAGCACCGGGCGATCGAGGTGCTCACCCGCTCCGGCTTCGAGGTGGAGGTGCTGGCCCACGAGACCCGTCGGCCCCGGTCGACCCACCGCCGGGTCGCCTGACCGCCGCCGCGCCGGCGGGCCATAGGATGGGCGCTCACGGCGGGAGGAGCGGCGGCATGACACGGGTACGACGCCACGCCCGCGGACCCGACGCCGGGGCGTCCCGGTGACCCCGCGCGGCTGGGCGGTGCTCACCCTGGCGGCGCTGGTGCTGGCCCTGGTCGTCCTCGGTGCCCTGCTGGTGCCGTGGAGCCGGCCCCCGGCCCCCCGCGCCGACCAGCTCGCCGCCCTGCGTGACCTGCCCGCCGACCAGGTGGCCCGGGGGCGCGCGTTGCAGGCCGCCCTGCGCCCCGGCCGCTACACCGGGCTGGCCGTCGGCCTGCTGGTGGCCCTGCTGCTCGGGCTGACCCCGCTCGGCGCTCGGTTGGTCGAGCTGGCCGGTAGGCCGTTCGGTGACCACTGGATCGCCCGCGCGGTGCTCGGCGGGATCGCCGTGGTGCTCGTGGCCGACCTGCTCACCCTCCCGTTCGCCGCCTGGCGGCAGTCGGTGCTGACCCGGTACGGGCTCGCCACCCAGGGCTGGGGCGGCTGGACGGTCGACCTGCTCAAGTCGTACGCGCTCAGCGCGGTGCTCGCCGCGACCGTGCTGCTCGGCTTCTACACCGTCACCCGGCTCGCCCCGCGCTGGTGGTGGGCGTTCGGGGCGGCCGGCGCGGCCGGGCTGGTGGTGCTGCTGTCCTTCGTGCTGCCGGTGCTGGTGGAGCCGGTGTTCAACAGGTTCACCCCGATGGAGCAGGGGCCGCTGCGCACCGAGCTGACCGCACTGGCGGCGCGCGACGGCGTACCGGTGCGGGACGTGCTGGTCGCCGACGCCTCCCGCCGCACCCGGGCGGTCAACGCGTACGTCTCCGGCCTGGGGCCGACCCGGCGGGTGGTGGTCTACGACACCCTGCTGCGCGAGGCCACCCCGGCCGAGGTGACCAGCGTGGTGGCGCACGAGCTGGGCCACGCCAAGGACCGCGACGTCTGGACCGGCACGCTGACCGGTGCGCTCGGGGCCGCCGCCGCGGTCGTCGCGCTCTACCTGGTCGGCTCCTGGACGCCGCTGCTGCGCCGGGCCGGCGTCGACTCGATCGCCGAGCCCCGGGCGTTCGCGCTGCTGATCGCCCTGGTGACGGTCGTCGGGCTGGTCGCCGGCCCGGTGCAGGCGCTGGTGTCGCGCCGGGTCGAGGCACGGGCCGACGCGCACGCGCTGGCGCTCACCGGTGACCCGGCCACCTTCGAGGCGATGCAACGCCGGCTCGCCGGGGTCAACCTGGCCGATCCCGACCCGCCCCGGGCGGAGTACCTCTGGTTCGCCTCGCATCCGTCCACGGTGGAGCGGATGGCCGCCGCCCGCGCGTACGCCCGGGAGGCCGGCCGGTGACCCGGACCCTGCTGATCACCAACGACTTCCCGCCCCGCCCCGGCGGCATCCAGTCGTTCGTGCACCACCTGGCGGTCCGTCAGCCGCCCGGCTCGGTGGTGGTCTACGCCTCCAGTTGGCGCGACACCGCCGGGTTCGACGCCGCGCAGCCCTTCCCGGTGGTCCGGGACGCCACCCGGGTGCTGCTGCCCACGCCCCGGGTCGCCCGCCGGGCCGCCCGGCTGGCCCGGGAGCACGACTGCGACACCGTCTGGTTCGGTGCCGCCGCCCCGCTGGGTCTGCTCGCCGGGGGGTTGCGCCGCCGGGCCGGCATCCGCCGCGCGGTGGCGCTGACCCACGGCCACGAGGCCGGCTGGGCGACGCTGCCGGGGGCCCGCGCCGCGCTGCGCCGGATCGGCCGGGACACCGACGTGGTCACCTACCTCGGCGACTACACCCGGGTACGGCTGGAACGCGCCCTGCGCGGCGTCACCGAGCTGCACCGGCTCGCCCCGGGGGTCGACGTGGACACCTACCACCCGGGGGTGGATGGTGCGCCGGTGCGGGCCCGGCTCGGGCTGGCCGACCGGCCGGTGGTGGTCTGCGTCTCCCGGCTGGTCCCGCGCAAGGGCCAGGACATGCTGATCCGGGCCCTGCCGGCGATCCGCCGCCGGGTGCCCGACGCGGCGCTGCTGGTGGTCGGCGGCGGGCCCTACCGGGCGACGCTGGAGAAGCTGGCCCGGTCCACCGGCGTGGAACGTGACGTGGTGTTCACCGGCTCGGTGCCGTGGGAGGCGCTGCCCGCCCACTACGCGGCCGGTGACGTCTACGCGATGCCCTGCCGTACCCGCAACCGGGGGCTGGACGTCGAAGGGCTCGGCATCGTCTACCTGGAGGCGTCGGCGACCGGGCTGCCGGTGGTGGCCGGTGACTCCGGCGGCGCACCGGACGCGGTCCGTGAGGGCGAGACCGGGTACGTCGTCCCGGGGCGGGACGTCGCCGTGCTCGCCGACCGGGTGGCCACCCTGCTCGCCGACCGGGACCTGGCCCGCCAGCTCGGCGCGGCCGGTCGGGCCTGGGTGGAGAAGGAGTGGCGCTGGGAGACCCAGGCCCGCCGCCTGACGGACCTGCTCACCGGCACCACCGCCCCCGGCTGAACCGTCGGCCGGTCCGCGTGACAGGTCAGCGGATCTGTTCGAGGATGCGGGCGGCGGGGGCGGGCTTGCCGAAGTGCCAGCCCTGGCCGGCGTCGCAGCCGATGGCGCGCAGCAGGTCGGCCTGGTCGGCGGTCTCCACCCCCTCGGCGGTGACGGTCAGGTCCAGCGCGTGGGCCAGCGACACCAGCGAGGCCAGGATCTGCTCGTCGTTGCGGCTGGCCGGGTCGACCTGCGGGCTGCGCAGCCGGGTCACGAACTCGCCGGCCACCTTCAGCTCGGTCACCGGCAGGTCCCGCAGGTAGACCAGGTTGCTGTAGCCGGTGCCGAAGTCGTCGATGGCGATCCGGACACCCAGGTCGTTGAGCATCCGCAGGGCCCGGACCGGGTCCTCCCCGCCGGTGCTCATCATGGTGCTCTCGGTGATCTCCAACTGGAGCCGTTGCGGCGGCAGCCCGGTCTGCGCCAGCAGCCCGCGTACCTCCTGCACCAGGCCGGGGCGGTGGACCTGCCGGACGGCGAGGTTGACGCTGACGAACGGGGCGGGCCCGCCGCCGGCCGCCCAGCTCTCCGCCTCCCGGCACGCCTCGGCGAGCACCCAACCGCCGAGCCGGACGATCAGCCCGGTCTCCTCGGCCAGGCCGATGAAGCTGTCCGGGCCGAGCACCCCCAGCTCGGGATGCCGCCAGCGGACCAGCGCCTCCACCCCGACCACGGTGCCGTCCCGCAGCGACGTCAGCGGCTGGTAGTCGAGGAAGAACTCACCCCGGTCGAGGGCGGCGGGGATGGCCGCCGACAGGGCGTACCGGGCCAGCTCGGTGCGGTGCCGGGCCGGATCGAACAGCGCCCAGCGGGCGCCGCCGGCCGCCTTGGCCCAGTGCAGGGTGCTGTCGGCGGCGCGCATCAGCTCACCCGGGGTGGTGCCGGCCACCGGCCGCTCCACGATCCCCGCGCTGGCGGTGACGGTCAGCTCGTGTCCCTCGACCAGCGCCGGCTCGGCGACCGCGGCGAGCGCCGCCTCCGCCACCTTCACCACGTCGTCGGTGCCGTCGGTGCGCTCGACGAGGACGACGAACTCGTCACCGCCGAGGCGGGCCACCAGATGCTCGCCGACCGCCCGGCTCAGCCGCTGCGCCACCTGCACCAGCAGCGCGTCGCCGAGCTGGTGGCCGAGGGAGTCGTTGACCACCTTGAACCGGTCGAGGTCGAGGAAACACACCCCCACCCGGGCGGAACCCCGACCCGGGGCGGCGATGGCGGTGGCGAGCCGCTCGGTGAACAGGGTGCGGTTGGGCAGGTCGGTGAGCGGGTCGTGGGTGGCCTGGTGGCGGAATCGGGACTCGCTGTCGCGCAGCGCCCGTTCGGCCTGGGCGCGGGCCACCATCGCCGCCCGCCTGATGGACTCCTGCTCGTCGAGGGTCCGGTCACGCAGCGCGCGGGCGTACCCGGTGGTGATGGTGGCGAGCAACCGGGCCAGCCGGTCGGAGATGTCGTCGCCGACCAGCCCGAGGTCGCGCAGCAGGCGGAGCTGGACGACCTCGACGGTGCGCCCCAGGCCCTCCGCCGAGGCGATGTGTGCGGCCACCAGCTCCGCGCCCACCTGGTGGCCGACGCGCGGGTCGAACGGCTCGGCGCGCAGCGCGGCGGCCAGCCGGACGGTGAGCCGTTGCAGCAGCTCCTCCAGCTGGGCCTGGGTCATCGGCAGGTAGCTGGTGCCGGAGACCGCCTTGGCCCAGGCGCGGGCGAACGTGTCCGGGCAGGACACCCGGGGGCTCGGCGGGTCACCCATCGAGACGCCCGACGCCACCGAGGAACACGGCCTGCTCGGCGTTCTCGGCGCTCTCCGGCGTCTCGGGCCGCCACTGCGGCACCCAGACCACCCCGGGATCGACGATCGTGAAGCCGTCGAAGAATGCGGTCAGCTCGGTTCGGCTGCGGATGCACAGCGGGTTGTCGGTCCGCCGGTAGACCCGTTCCGCCTCGGTCCGTTCGGCCCCGCCGCGGGTGTCGTCGCTGGCCTGGGAGAGGACCAGGTAGCTGCCCGGGGCCAGCGCGGCGCGCAAGGTCCGCAGGATGTCCTCGGGATGGTCGGAGTGCGGGATGAAGTGCAGCACCGCCACGATCAGCACGGCCACCGGCAGGGAGAAGTCGACCAGCCGGGTCACCTCGGGGTGCGCCAGGATCGCCTCCGGCCGGCGCAGGTCCTCCTGTACGACCGTGGCGGCGGGGTTGCCGGCCAGGATCTCCTTGCTGTGCGCGACGGCGATCGGGTCGACGTCGACGTAGACCACCCGGGCCCGGGGGTCGGCCCGCTGGGCGATCTCGTGCACGTTGCCGACGGTGGGGATGCCGGAGCCGATGTCGAGGAACTGGCGGACGCCGGAGTCGACCAGGTGCTGCACCACCCGGCGCAGGAAGGCCCGGTTGGCCTGGGCCATCAGCGGCGCGTCGGGCACCGCCTCCACCATCGCCCGGGCGGCGACCCGGTCGGCGGCGAAGTTGTGCGAGCCGCCGAGGTAGTAGTCGTACATGCGGGCGACACTGGGGCGTTCGATGTCGATGTCGTCGGGTGCCCAGTTCGGTCGCTGCATCCCCAACCCCTTTGTCGAGTACCACCGCGAACATGGTCGACCGTGCGGTTCACCCGGGTATTCTGCCCGTCCGCTGCCCGGGTGCAAAGACCGCGATCAGTGCGCGACCGCTTCCTCACCGGGCGCAGTCGAACCGGTGGTGGGTGCCGAGGGCAGGCCCGGGTCCACGGCGGACCCGGGCCTGACCTCGGGCGGGGTGCCCCGCCTCAGAACTTGGGGGCGTCCGGTGCCTCAAGCAGGCCCAGCCGCAGGGCGGTCATCAGCGCCTGCGCCCGGTTGGCCGCGCCCAGCTTCTCGTAGAGCTTCGAGATGTGGGTCTTGGCCGTCGACTCGCTGACGAAGAGCTGCTTGGCGATGCCGGCCACGCTCATGCCGTCGGCGAGCAGCCGCAGCACCTGACCCTCGCGGGGGGAGAGCTGCGGGCCGGACGGGGCCAGCCGGCGCTTCATCGCCTCGGCCAGGTCGGCCGCGGTGAACGCGCTGGGCGAGGAGGCGGCGTGCCGGGCGGCGGCGACCACCTCGTCGGCCGGCGCGGTCTTCGGCACGAACGCGCTCGCCCCCGCCTCCAACGCGCCGAAGAGCTGGTCGTCACCGGCGTACATGGTGAGCACCACGATGCCCATCGACGCGCTGGACTTGCGCAGCGCCCGGGTGGCCTCCAGGCCGCTGCCGTCGGGAAGCCGCAGATCCATGATCACGACGTCCGGTTGCAGCGCGCCGGCCTGGCGCACGCCCTCCGCCGCCGTGGCGGCCTCGCCGACGACCTCGAACTGACGGTCCCGCTCGAAGGCGTGCCGCAGCCCCTTGCGGATCAGATCGTGATCGTCGACAAGGAGGACCTTGGTACGGGTGGCCGGTGTAGGGCTTGTGGTCATCCTGGAATTACTCCACTTCTGCTGCTGCGCTGCCACGCACGTTATCGCGCCGGGGCGACGAACCCACCACCACCGCCACGGTCGTACCACTGGGTTGCCGGGGACTGATCTCCAACCGGCCCCGGATACGTTCCGCCCTCTCCGCCATGATCGCAAGGCCGTAGTGACCGTCGGTGCGCTGGTCACCGATGCCGTGACCGTCATCCGACACTTCAATTTGTGCGTATGGGGGGTCCACCTCGCAGGTGACCCAGAGATTCGACGCCCCGGCGTGCTTGCGGGCGTTGGTCACCGCCTCCTGGGCGATGCGCAGCAACTCGGCCTCGGTGGCCGCCGGCAGCCGGGCGGTCGACTCGTCGAGCGACAGGTGCACCCGCAGCCCGCCCGACGCGCCGACGGTACGGGCGTACTCGGCGATCGCCGCCGCCAGGCCGCCGTGCCGGTCCACCTCGCTGCGCAGCTCGAACAGGCTCAGCCGCAGCTCGGTGATCACCCGGGTCACCTCGCCGCGCAGGGTGCGCAGCGCCTCGGCGGTCTCCTTCGGGTCCTCGTCGACGTAGGCCAGCGCGTTGTCGATGCCGTAGCCGACCATCACCAGCTCCTGCGCCACCCCGTCGTGGATCTCCCGGGCCAGCCGCTGCCGCTCCTCGTTGGTGGCCAGCGACCGCACCTCGTCGAAGAGCAGCGCCGCCTCCAGGCGTAGCGCCGCCGGGCCGGTCAGCGCGGTCACCCGGGACACCACCGGTGGCGGGTAGGCGTGCGCCGCGTCCGCCTCCAGCACCACCAGGCCGACCGTGCGGACCCCGGCGACCAGCGGCACGATCAGCGCCGAGACGTCCCCGCCGGTGTGCGAGCGGGCCTGTGAGCGGGCCGAGGTCTGCGGCTGCTGGCTGGCCCAGGCGTCGGCGATCGCCGAGTCGGCGTCCAGCGTCGTCTCCCAGTCGACCCGGTCCACCCCGACCTGGGCGAGCACCACCAGCCGCCCGCCGCCGCTGGCCGACAGCACCGCCCCCCGGCTGACGGGGGCGACGGTCCGCAGTTCCTCCAGCAGGTGCTCGGAGATGCCGCCCGGGTCGAGGGTGGCCCCGGGCAGCTGCCTGGCGACCGTACGCAGCTGGGTCAGCAGCCGGGTCGCCTCGGCGTACGGCTGGGGCTTGCCCTCGGCCCGGACCCGCATCACCTGGTGCAGCGTGCCGGCGGCGTAGAGGCCGAGCCCGGCGAGGATCAGCCACTGCGCGCAGACCGCCAGGTAGCCGGGCTGGCCGAGCTGCCGCCCACCGTCGACCTCGGTGAAGGCGCCCGCCACCAGCAGGGTGGCCGCGGTGACCCCGAGCAGCACCGCGCCCTCGCGGAACTGTCGGCGCAGCGCGGTCACGGTCACCGGCACCGCCAGGTAGGGCAGCACCGCCGAGGCGCCCAGCCCGCCGACCGACGAGCCGAGGTCGGCCTCGACGGCGACCTGGCTGGCGGCCAGCCCGATCACCACCGCCTCGGCGAGCCGGCTCAACGGGCCGAGCAGCCGGTGCTCGGGGGCGAACAGGGCGGGCGCTCCGGCGACCGCCAGCAGGGCGATCCACCAGAGCTGGGCGGGTTCGCGGGTGGCGATCAGGGTCAGTGCGCCGACCAGCGCGAGCATCACCGCACGCGCGGCGGCGGCGACGGGACGCGTCTGGGGGCGGACGGCTGTGGAGGCGGACACGTGACGGATCGTAGTCAGCCTTGGTAGATCTCCGCGATCTCGGCCGCGTACGTCTTGTGGACGACCTGTCGCTTGACCTTGAGCGAGGGGGTCAGCTCACCGGTTGCCTCGGTGAAGTCGCGGGGCAGGATGCGGAACACCTTGATCGCCTCGGCCTTGGAGACGGCCAGGTTGGCGGTGTCCACCGCGCCCTGGATCTCGGCGCGCAGCGCGTCGTGCGTCACGAGCTGACCGACCGGGGTGTCCTCGGGCAGGCCGTGCGCGGCCAGCCACTTCGGCAGCGCCTCCTCGTCGACGGTGACCAGGGCGGCGATGAACGGCTGCCGGTCGCCGACCACCAGGCACTGACTGACCAGCGGATGGGCCCGGACCTGGTCCTCCAGCACGGCCGGGGCGACGTTCTTGCCGGCGGCCGTCACGATGATCTCCTTCTTGCGGCCGGTGATGCGCAGGAAACCGTCGTCGTCGAGGTGCCCCAGGTCGCCGGTGCGGAACCAGCCGTCGGCGAGCGCCTCGGCGGTGGCCGCCTCGTTCTTCCAGTACCCCTGGAAGACCAGGTCACCGGCGATCAGGATCTCGCCGTCGTCGGCGATCCTGATGGTCACGCCGGGCAGCGGCCGGCCGACCGTGCCGATCTTCGTGCCGGTGGGCAGGTTGGCCGCGGCGGCGGGGGAGGTCTCGGTGAGGCCGTACCCCTCGCAGATGGTCACCCCGATGCCCCGGAAGAAGTGCCCGAGCCGGGCACCGAGCGGGGCGCCGCCGGAGATCGCGTCCCGGCAGCGGCCCCCGAGGGCGGCCCGCAGCTTGCGGTAGACCAGCCGGTCGAAGACGGCGTGCTGGGCGCGCAGTGCGAACCCGGGACCGCCCGCGGTCTCCTGCGCCTCGCTCCAGGCGATGGCGACCTTCTCGGCCCGGTCGAAGATCGCGCCCTTGCCGTCGGCCTCGGCCTTCTGCCGGGCGCCGTTGTAGACCTTCTCGAAGACCCGGGGCACCGAGAGCACGAACGTCGGCCGGAACTCCTGGAGCTGGGCGACCAGGTCCCGGGTGTCGGCGCAGTGCGCCATGGCGACGCGGGCCTGCACCACCCCGATCTGGATGAGCCGGGCGAAGGCGTGCGCCAGCGGCAGGAACAGCAGGGTCGAGGCACCCGGCCGGAACAGGTTCGGCAGCACCGGCACCGCGTTGGCGATGTCGGCGTACATGTTGCGGTGGGTCAGCACGCAGCCCTTGGGACGGCCGGTGGTGCCGCTGGTGTAGATGATCGTGGCGATGTCGGTGGCGTGGACGGAGGTGCGGCGGCGCTCGATCTCGTCCGGGTCGACCGACGCGCCGGCGGCGACGATCTCGTCGACCCCGCCCAACTCGATCTGCCAGATCTCGCGCAGCTCGGGCAGCCGGTCGCGGACCCCGGCGACCAGGGTGGCGTGGCTGTTGGTCTCCACCACCAGGGCGACCGCGCCGGAGTCGGCCAGGATCCAGGCGGCCTGTTCGGCGCTGGAGGTCTCGTAGATCGGCACGGTGACCGCGCCGGCGGCCCAGATGGCGTAGTCGAGCAGGGTCCACTCGTAACGGGTGCGGCTCATCAGGGCGACCCGGTCGCCGGGGGCCACGCCCGCGCCGGCCAGCCCCCGGGCCACCGCCACCACCTCGTCGCGGAACTGCCGGCAGGTGACGTCGACAGCGGCGCGGCCCTCGGCGGCGGGCCGGACGAACTGCACCGCGTCCGGCGCGGCCTCGGCGTTGTCCCAGACCGGGTCGGTCAGGTTTGCCGCGTCGCCGATGGTGACGATCGGCGGGACGGAGAACTCGCGCACCTGCACTCCCTCGTGCTCGCACTGGCCGGGCCGACCACGGGCCGGCATGGTCGAAACCTACCCGGCCGGGCGGGCGGTTGCGCCAGCCAGGTTGCCCGCCCACCGGCCCGACCCCTGCCCGGGGGGTGGAGCGGGGCATCCGTCGCCCGCGCCGGGTAGCCTCCCCCCATGGCGGACTCCTCCACCCAGTCGATCATCATCGGCGCGTCACCGGATCGCGTCGCGGCGGTCGTCTGCGACTTCGCGCGCTACCCCGAGTGGACCGAGGCGGTGCGGCGCACCGAGATCGTCGAGGAGTACGAGGACGGCTACGCCAGCCAGGTCCGGTTCACCATCGACGCCGGGGTGATGGCCGACGAGTACGTGCTGGCCTACGAGTACGCCGAGGACCTGTCCCGCATCGAGTGGCACCTGGTGACGCCCTCGACGATGCAGAAGTCCCAGCGTGGCTCGTACGACCTGGTCGGCAACCCGGACGGCACCTGCACGGTGACCTACACGCTGGAGGTCGAGTTGTCGGTGGGCATGCTCGGCATGTTTCGCCGAAAGGCGGAGAAAATGATCATGGATACGGCGTTGAAGCAGCTCAAGCGCCGGGTAGAAGCAACCGGTGCGGCGTAACGACGCGACGGCCGGCGACACGACGAGGGAGCCGACCATGGGCGCAACGGAACCGGGCTCGGCCCGGGAGGAAGCGGAACGGCTGGTCGCCACGCTGCTCGCGACGGCCCGGCTGGCGTCCGCCGGCGGTGGCCCGGGGGTGGGACCGTGGGGTCCGCTCGGTGGGATCGTCTCGGGTGTCCTCGGTCACAGTGCCGGCGTGTCCCGGCCGGCGGGCGGCAGCCACCGGGCTGAGGGTTTCGCCACCGGATCACCCGAGTGCTGCATCTGTCCGGTCTGCCGGGCCGTCGCCGCACTGCGCGATCCCAGTCCCGAATTCGCCGAGCGGCTCGCCACCGGCGCCGGGGATCTGGCGGCCGGCGTCGCCAGTCTGATGCGCGCGTTCGCCCCGCCCGCAACAGGGGAAGCAACCCCCGGGACGTCAGGTGACGCCACCGCGCCGACCAGCCCTTCCGATTCCGGTGCCGATCATGTGTGGCGCGAGGCCACCCGCACCGGGCATGATTCTGCGTCGGCGCCGGAGCGGGACGTCTGGTCCGCCGCCACCCGGGCGGAGGACACGGTCGAACCGGCCGTCGCCGCACCGCCCGTCGACGACGCCGGGCCGGCCGCGCCGGCCCAGCAGGTCCGGCCCGCGGCCGACGGTCCCGTGGTGCCCGCCTCGCGCGCGCCGGCCGGCGCGGACGGGGACGCACCAGGCGACGGGGCCTGACCACCGGACATCCCGGCAGCGTACGGCCGGTTTCGGCCGATGTCGGGCAGCACAGCAGAGGGGAGTGGCCGCGGTGACGCTGACCATCGGAGTCGACGTCGGTGGCACGAAGGTGGCCGGCGGTGTCGTGGACGACACCGGCAGGGTGCTCGTGCAGGCCCGGCGGGACACCCCCGCGGACGACGTCGGCAAGACCCGCGACGTCATCATCGAACTGGTCACCCAGCTCGCGACCGGCCACCAGGTCGACGCGGTGGGGATCGGCGCAGCGGGTTGGATCGACGCGTCCCGCTCCACCGTGCTGTTCGCCCCCAACCTGGCCTGGCGCGACGAACCGCTGCGCGACTACGTCAGCGCCGCCACCGGCCTTCCGGTGATCGTGGAGAACGACGGCAACGTGGCGGCCTGGGCCGAGTTCCGGCACGGCGCGGCCCGCGACGCCGACGACTCCATGGTCATGTTCACCATCGGCACCGGCGTCGGCGGCGGCATCGTCCTCGGCGGCGAGCTGGTGCGCGGCGCCCACGGCATCGCCGCCGAGCTGGGACACATGCTCACCGTCCCCGACGGCCACCAGTGCGGCTGCGGCCGGCTCGGCTGCATCGAGCAGTACGCCAGCGGCAGCGCCCTGGTCCGGTTCGCCCGCGCCGGCGCCCGGCAGGAACCGCAACGCGCCACCGCCCTGCTGGAGCTGGCCGGCGGTGAGGCCGAGGCGATCACCGGCCCGATGGTCACCACCGCCGCCCAGGCCGGCGACCCGATCTCGGCCGAGGCGTTCGCGCAGATCGGCCGCTGGCTCGGCACCAGCCTCGCCGACATGGCCCAGATCCTCGACCCGCAGGTGCTGGTGGTCGGCGGCGGCGTGGTCGACGCCGGTGACCTGCTGCTCGGCCCGACCCGGCGGTCCTTCGCCGACGCGTTGGCCCAGCGCAGCCGGCTCCCGGTGGCCGAGGTGCGTCCCGCCGAACTGGGCAACAGCGCCGGCGTCATCGGCGCCGCCGACCTGGCCCGCCGTCGATGAGCGCCGCGCCGACCGGGCCGCGCCCGGCCGCCCCCGCGCCCGCCGATGCCGCCGCAGGGGCCGCCGCTGCGCCGGCCGACGCCGCCGCAGGGACCGCCGCCGCGCCGCCGGCACCGGCCCCGACGGGAGCGGCCGGGTCCGGCCCGGCCGACGCCGGCCGGGTGCCGCTGCGGGTGGTGTCGTACAACATCCACAGCCAGCGCGACGACACGGCGGCGCTGGCCAGCGTGGTCCGCGAGGCCGCCCCCGACGTGGTGATCGTGCAGGAGGCGCCGCGCCGGTTCCGGTGGCGGCAGAAGTGCGCCACGCTGGCCGACTCGTTCGGCCTGGTGGTGGCCGCCGGTGGGCTGCCCTCGCTGGGCAACCTGCTGCTGACCAGCCTGCGGGTCCGGGTGACCGGGACGCACTGCCAGCGGTTCCCGCTGACCCCGGGCCGGCACCTGCGCGGCGCGGCGTACGCCCGCTGCCAGGTCGGCGGGGCCCGGTTCCTGCTGGCCGGCTCGCACCTGTCCACCGACCCGGCCGAGCGGCCCGGCCAGGCGGCGCTGCTGCGGCGGGAGCTGTCCGCAAGCGACCTGCCGGTGGTCTTCGGGGCCGACCTCAACGAGGGGCCTGACGGCCCGGCCTGGGGCACCGTGGCGGCCGGCCTGACCGACGCCGCGATCGCCGCCGACGCGGCCGACCGGCACACCTACTCGTGCACCAACCCGCGCCGCCGCATCGACGCCCTCTTCGTCGACCCCCGGGTCGAGGTGGTCGGCTACGACGTGGTGGACACCCCGACCACCCGCCGGGCCAGCGACCACTTCCCGGTCCTGGTCGACCTGCTGCTGCCGGTCACCGACTGACCGGCAGCAGCGTCCCCGGGCCGGCCGCCACGGCCGGCCGGGGGTCGCTCCGCGACGCGCCGCGACACCTCCGCGAGCCGGGCTGGACAACGGGTCGGGGGCCCGGAAGGATGCCGGTCGAACCGGCGTACCTGGCCGCACATAAGGAGATTCCCGGTGTCCCCCTCCACCGAGCACGGCCGGCCCGAACCGGAGCCTACGACGCTCCCCGCGAACCGGGACGGCCGCCCGGTCTCCGACCGGGGCGACACGGTCTGCGTGATCGGGGCCGGGGCCAGCGGCCTGACCGCCGTCAAGAACCTCACCGAACACGGCTTCGGCGTCGACTGCTACGAACGCGAGACCGGCGTCGGTGGCGCCTGGAACTGGCGGCACGACCGCAGCCCGGTGTACGCCAGCACCCACCTGATCTCGTCGCGGCCGTTCACCCAGTTCCCCGACTTCCCGATGCCGGACTCCTGGCCGGACTACCCGCACCACAGTCAGCTGCTGTCCTACTTCGAGCGGTACGCCGACCACTTCGACCTGCGCCGGCACATCTGGTTCGGCACCGAGGTGGTGCGGGTGGTGCCGGTCGACGGTGACCGGTGGGACGTCACCACCCGCAGCACCGGCGGGTACGGCCCGGAACGCACCTCCCGGTACGCCGCCGTGCTGGTCGCCAACGGGCACAACTGGTCGCCGAAGCTGCCCCGCTACGAGGGGCTGGAGGAGTTCCGGGGCGAGGTCATGCACGCCTCGTCCTACAAGGACCCCGCCCAGCTGCGCGGCAAGCGGGTGCTGGTGGTCGGGGCCGGCAACACCGGCTGCGACCTGGCGGTCGAGGCGGCCCAGCAGGCGTCGCGTTGCTGGCACTCCACCCGGCGCGGCTACTGGTACGCCCCGAAGTACGTCCTCGGCCGCCCCGCCGACCAGGTCAACGACGCACTGCTGGCGCTGCGGGTGCCGCTGCGGCTGCGGCAGTGGCTCTACCACTGGACGCTGCGGCTGACCGTCGGCGACCTGACCCGGTTCGGGCTGCCGAAGCCCGACCACCGGGTCTACGAGACGCACCCGATCGCCAACAGCCAACTCGTCTACTACGTCGGCCACGGCGAGATCACCCCCGTGCCGGAGCCGGCCCGGTTCCACTCCGGCGGGGTGACCCTCACCGACGGCCGGGAGATCGACCCGGAGCTGGTCGTCTTCGCCACCGGCTATCTGCCCCGCTTCGAGTTCCTCGACCCGGGTGTCCTCGGCGACGCCGACGGCTCGGGCCGTCCCCGGCTGTGGCTGCACGCGTTCCCGCCGGGCCACCCGACGCTGGCGGTGGCCGGGCTGTTGCAGCCCGACTCGGGGCTGTTCACCCTGGCGCACTGGCAGACCGTGCTGTTCGCCAGGTCGCTGCGGCTGCGCCGCGAGCAGCCGCAGCGGGCCGCCGCGTTCGCCTCCCGGGCGGCGGCCGGCGCGGGCGAGCGGTACGCGGGGAAGGTCAAGGACAGCAGCCGGCACTGGTTCGAGGTGGGCCACGTCGACTACCTGCGCGCGGTGCAGCGCGCCCTCGACGAGCTGGAGGGCAAGTGACCGGCACGACCGATCAGCGGGTCCGGATCATGCGGGGCCGGGAGTGGGCACGCCCGGTCCGTCCGGCCCGCCGCGAGGTGCTCGGCGTCGACCCGGAGCTGGAGGAGGGGCGACCGCCGCTGCTGTTCGTCCCCGGGTTCGGGCACGGGGCATGGGCGTTCGCCGAACACTGGCTGGAGCACGCCGCGTCGCGCGGTTTCCCCGCGTACGCGATGAGTCTGCGCGGGCACGGCGGCAGCGAACCGGCGTCGGGGGCGACGCTGCGGGCGTACACCCATGACGTGGTCCAGGTGGCGGCGGGGCTGCCCCGGCAGGCGGTGCTGGTGGGGCACGGCGCGGGCGCCCTGGTGGTGTCGCACGCGTTGGCGCGGTACCCGGCCCGGGCGGCGGTGCTGGTCGCGCCGGTGCTCGGCGGTGCGGCCACGGCCGTCGCGGCGTTGCGGGCCAACCCGCTGGGCACCCTGCCCGCCCTGTTCGGTGGCGCGCTGCGGCTGCACCGCCGGCAACTGTTCAGCCGGGAACTGCCCGAGGCGGACGCCCGCCGGCACCTGGCCCGGCTGGGCCGGGCCGGCCGGCGGGCGCAGTGGCAGCTACTCGCCGGCCGGGCGGCGGAGCCGGCGGTCGGTCGCCCGCCGGTGCTGGTGCTGGGCAGCCCGGACGACCGGGTCGTCCCGCCGGCCGTGCTGACCCGGGCGGCCCGCCGGTACGGTGCGGCCCCGCTGCTCTTCCCCGGCATGGGACACGACCTGATGCTCGACACCCGCTGGCGGGAGCCGCTGGACGCGCTCCTGGACTGGCTGGTCAAGGACCCGGCCCGGAGCTGACCGCCGGGACCGCACCGGGCGGCGGCCCGCCGCCCGGGGTAGGTCCCGGCGGTCGGTGCGGTCAGCCGCTGCTGCTGAGCCGGGTGAGCAGCGAGCCGGTGTCGTCCAGGGCGCTGAGGTACGAGCGGGCCCAGGCCCGGATGTCGTGCCGGTGCAGGTGGTCGCGCATCGCCCGCATTCGGTCACCGGCGTCGGCGGGCCCGGCCCGCAGCGCCGACAGCAGCCCCTGCTTGAGCCCGTCCAGGTCGTGCGGGTTCACCAGGTATGCCCGGTCCAGCTCGGCCGCCGCACCGGCGAACTCGCTGAGCAGCAGCGCGCCGGTGTCGTCGACCCGGGCGGCCACGTACTCCTTGGCGACCAGGTTCATCCCGTCGCGCAGCGGGGTCACCGCCATGACGTCGGCGACCCGGTAGAGCGCCGCCAGTTCGGCCCGGTCGAAGGGCTGGCTGAGGTAGTGGATGGCCGGTTCGCCGACCCGGCCGAACTCGCCGTTGATCCGGCCGACCTCGCGTTCGATCCGGTCCCGCAGGATCTGGTACTGGCCGACCCGCTCCCGGCTCGGCATGGCGACCTGCACCAGCACCGTGTCCCGGACCTTGACGTCACCGCTGGCGAGCAGCTCGCTGTAGGCCTTCAGCCGCTGCTCGATGCCCTTGGTGTAGTCCATCCGGTCGAGGCTGAGGATGACCCGCTCGGGATCGCCCAGGTCGTGCCGGAGCCGGCGGGCCCGTGCGGTGACGTCCGGCCGGGCGGCCAGCGCCGCCATCTCGGCGGTGTCGATCGAGACGGGGTACGCCCCGATCCGCACCACCCGGTCCTGCACGCCGATCCGCCTGTCGGTGGCCGGCAGGCCGAGGACCTTGGTGGCGAGCTGGGCGAAGTTGTGCGCCGCCTGGGCCCGCTGGAATCCGATCAGGTCGGCGCCGAGCATCCCGCGCAGCAGTTCCGCCCGGCGGGGGAGCTGCATGAACAGCTCCGGCGGCGGGAACGGCACGTGCAGGAAGAAGCCGATCCGCAGGTCGGGCCGCAGCTCGCGGAGCAGGCCGGGGACCAGTTGCAGGTGGTAGTCCTGCACCCAGACCACCGCGCCCGGGTCGGCCACCTCGGCGGTCGCCTCGGCGAACCGCTGGTTGACCCGCTGGTACGCCTCCCACCAGCGGCGGTGGTACTCGGGCTGCTCCACCGCGTCGTGGTAGAGCGGCCAGAGCGTCGCGTTGGCGAAGCCCTCGTAGTGGTCACGCAGGTCGTCGGCGCTGAGCGGGACGGTCCGCATGTGCACACCGTCCACGTCGGGCAGCACGGGAGCGGGCCCGGTGCCGCCGGCCCAGCCGACCCAGGTGGCCGGGGTCTGCCGGAGCAGGGGATGTAGCGCGCTGACCAGCCCGCCGGGGCTGCGCCGCCACTCACAGGCGCCGTCGGGCGCCACGCTGTCGTCGATGGGGAGCCGGTTGGCCACCACCACCAGTGAACTCTGTCGCATCTCGGGCATTCCGATCGGCAGGGGACCGACCACGCGAGCAAGGAACAACCGGGCAGTCGGTGGGTGAAGTGACCTACAACGGTATTCCTACTGACCGTAAGTTACACCACTGTTACGCCAGGCGTCAGGGCTGCGGTGTCCCGGGATGCGGGCGGGTGGCGGGACGCCCCCGACGGGGTGCCGCAGGGGTCAGACGACCGCGCCGTCGTCGGGGTCGTGATCGTCGTCGTCGCCGGGGCGCAGCCGCCAGATCAACGTGACGAACCCGGCGAGGATGCCGGTGAAACCGAGCAGGGTGACCACCGAGGCGTCCACCGGCAGCAGCGACGGGTTGAGGAAGAGCACGAAACCGAGCACGATCCCCAGCACCCCGACCACCGCGTACTTCGAGATCCGGGGCAGCGGCGGAGGCGGCGGCGGGGTGTAGCCCTCCTCCGGGTCGTCCGGCAGGTCGGCCCCGAACGTGTCCAGGCCGTCCAGCAGCGACGGCTCGTCCTGCTGCCGGCCCCGGGGGGTCACCGAGATGCCGGAGATGTCGGCCGCGTACGGCAACCGGCGTACGTCGGTGGCGGTCGGACCCGTTGGCTCGTCCGCCCTGGTCGTCGGCCCGCCCGCGCGGGCGGCCGGACCGTCGTCGTCGATGTCCTCGGACGCCGGCCAGGGATGGCTGCCGGCGGCCGGCGCGGTGTGGAAGGCGGCGACGAGCCGCTCCCACTCGGCGTCGACGTCCGGCTCGGCGCGGGCCGGCTCCGGCGTCGCCTCGTCGGCGAGCTGGGTCAGGTAGTCGCGGGCGGTGGTCAGGTGCGAGCGGTCGACGTAGAGCCGGTCCACCGGCCGGGACGGCACGGTGGTGGTCCGGGTGATCGGGTTCAGGTCGGCGGAGGGCTGGAGGTAGGCGGCGATCCCGCCCGCGGCGAGCACGTCGAGCAGGTGCTCACCGACCCGCGGGTCGACGTCGCCCGCGACGGCGTACTCGCTCGCGTCGAGCCCGTTGTCCCGCCGTCCCCGGCGGGCGCCACCCGCTGACACCGGACATCCTCCTCCGCGCACCTGCCGGTGCGGTCGTGTCGGCGCCCCGTACGCCGTGCTCTGAATCGTGACACGTCGGCACCCGGTTCCGGGAGTGCGTTGTGGCGCGCCGCTCGTGGTTCGTCGGCCGCGCCGTCGGCGGGCGGGCCCGGCGACGGCCCTCCGGGCGGGCCACCCACCACCCCCGCGACCTGCCCGGACGGCCCCCGACCCGGGGCCTTCGGCGGCGGGCGGGGCGGGAATCCGGTGCCGTACCGGCTGGTAGTGCCGTTGACCGGCGGTCCGCCGCACCCGACGGGCGTGCCGGCTCCGGCGCGCGGCGTGCCGGAGCTGCCCGCCGACGGGCCGGTGCCCCCGGCCGGCGGCCGGCCCGGTCGCCGCCGCCCGCCGCGTGGCCGCCCCCCACCCGCAAGAAGTCACATTCGACGCGAAAGTGGAATACCTCTCCCGGGCCCCGCCCGGCGGGCTCGCTGCCCCCCGGCGGGCGACCCGTCGCGGCCGTGACCGCCCCGGGGCCGTCGCTCACGGGTGATCGACTCCTGTGGGCCCGAACAGCGCCATCAGGTCTTCCGGACACCGCGTTGTCGGCCCAGGCGGGTCGATCACCGACCCCGGTCAGCTCCGGTCGGGCGTCGCCCGGGTGGCCAGCCGGAGCAGACCGGGCATGGCGTTGCGGTCGGCGAAGTCGCGTACCCGGTCGAGGGTGGCCGTGGCCTGGGCGGGCTCGGCCACGGTCAGCGCCGGCACCGACAGCGCGGTGGTCAGCACGTGGTCGGTGGTGTCGGGCATCCCGGCGTAGCGCTGCGCCGCCGCCGCGAACAACCGGGCGGCCCGCCGGGCGTCCCCGTCGCCGAGGGCCAGAGTGGCGTCGGCGGCCTGCCCGGCCGCCTCCACCCAGGGGGTCACCCGGGGCGACCGGGCGAGCATGTCGTGCACCAGCCGGGCGGCGTCCGGGCCGAGCACCGCGGCGACGTGACCCACCGCCGGCACCCACTCGGCGAACGGGATCATCCGGGTCCGGCTCCAGTCCTCGTCCAGTTCCACCAGCAGTCGCATCGCCTCGTCCCGGCGACCCCGGACCGCCCGGCAGAGCGCCGCGTGCGCCAGCGTCGACTGCAACACCCGGTGGAAACCACTGCGCCGCGCGGCGACCAGCGCCTGGACCACCAGATCGTGATCCCCGCCCGCTTCCCCCGCGCCCGGTGCGGGGTCGGCCCGCAGCGCCCGCATCCAGCCGGAGACCGCCACGATGTGCAGGTCCCACTCGGCGGTCGGCAGCCGGGTCGACTCGGTGCCCAGCTCCAGCGCCGCCACCCAGTCACCGGCGTAGTACGCCCGCGCCCACTTGTCGGCGAAGCTGGTCGCCAGGCTGTGCCCGCCCCCCGGGTCGAGCGAACGCCCCTCGTCGACCAGCCGGGCCGAGCGGGCCAGGTCACCCTCCTCCTGCGCCGCCCAGGCGAGGTTGTGCACCGCCCGGCGTCGGCTGACCAGCCGGTCCACCCGGCACTGCTCGGCCACCTCGGCCAGTTCCGCGTACGCCTGCTCCTCGCCGGCCATGTAGCGGGCCACCGCCAGGGTGATCCGGGCGTTGGCCCGTACCTCGGGCAGCCGCAGCCGCTCGGCCAGCTCGGCCGCCGCGGAGGCCGCCACGCAGGCCGGATCGGTCTCGGCGTTGAGCATCCGGACCCGGGCCAGTTCCAGCAGCGCCTCGGCCTTCTCCTCGGACTCCGGCAACTCGGCGTAGATCGCGTTGGCCCGGTCCAGGCAGCGCAGCGTCTCGGACCGGTCGGCCCGGCTCCAGGCGGCGGTGGCGAGCAGGGTCCAGGCGCGGGCCGCGCCGGACCGGTCCCCGACGGCGGCCAACCGTTCGGTGAGCCCGGTCAACGCCTCGGTCCCCCCGTCGACCAGGAACGCGTCGCCGTCCCGGAAAAGGGCCAACTGGGCGGCGAACAGCTCCAGCCCCGGGTCGGGCGCCCCACCGACCTGCAACGCCCGGCCGACGAGCGTGGCCGCGTTCTCCAGCGCGTGCAACTCGTACGCCCGGCGGGCCGCCCGGTGCAGCGCGGTGCGGGCCGCCACCGCGTACGGCATGGGGTCGAGCCCGACCGTCCGGGCGATCTCGTGGGCGGTCCAGCGGTGGTTGGCCAGCACCTCGGCCAGGTCCTGCTGGCCGGCCTGGGTGAGCTGGGCCAGCCAGTCGGCGGTGCGCTGGTGGCGCAGCACCCGTTCGGCCCGGGGCAGCCGCTGGTAGCACACGTCACGGACCAGGATGTGCCGGAAGCGGTACTCCGGCTGACCGGCCATGGTGGAGGTGGGCAGCTCGAAGACCATGTCCCGGCGCTGCAACCGGTCCAGCGCCCGCTCCACCCACTCGACGGTCCGGCCGAGGGCGGCGGCCACGGGCGCCGGCCAGAACTGGACCCCGACCACGGCGGCGGCCTGGAGCACCGCCCGGTCCGCCGGGTCGAGCAGGTCGAGCCGGTTGGCGATGACCGCCTGCACGGTACGCGGCATGTCGGTGGTGCCGGCCGGATCGAAGGCGGCGCTCGGCTCCAGCAGCCCGCCGTCCATCAGCATCCGGGCGTACTCCTGGGCGTAGAGCGGGTTGCCGTCGGCGAACTCGATCAGCGGTGCCCGCGACGCGGCCGGCAGGGTGGCCTGGCCGAGCAGCAGGGAATAGAGGGTGTCGATGTCCGTGTCGTGCATCGGCGGCACCGAGATGGACATCGCGCCGCTGATCGTGCCGGTCCAGGCCGGTTGCCGCTCCCGTAGCTCGGGCCGCGCGGTCGCCACCACCAGCAGCGGTACGCCCCGGGCCGCCGCGCCGAGCTGCTCGACGAAGGTGAGCATCGCCTGGTCGGCCCAGTGCATGTCCTCGAAGACCAGCACCGTCGGCCCGCGCCCGGCGAGGGTCAGCAGGAACCGTCGCCAGGCCGCCTCGGTCTCACCCGGGGTGAGCCGTTCCCCGGTCATCCCGAGCAGCGGCCCGAGCGCGCCGGCCAACCGCATGGCGTGCGGGTCGTCGAGCTGCCGCAGCCGGTCGCGGAGCCGGTCGCGCAGCGGTTCCGGGTCGTCGGTGTCCGGCGCGCCCAGCCAACCCTTGACGATGTCCGCCAGCGCGGCGTAGGTGACGTTCTCGCCGAACGGCGGGCACTGCCCCACCAGCCAGGTGACCCGCTGGCCGGGCAGGTTGGCGGCGTGCCGGGACAGCTCCCGCAGCAGCCGGCTCTTGCCCACCCCGGCCGGCCCGAAGACGGTCACCAACTGTGAGGTGCGTTCGGTGACCGTCCGGTGCAGGGCGCTGACCAGCAGGCCGCGTTCGTGTTCCCGGTCGACCATCGGGGTCAGCTCGGCGGCCTGCGGGTCGGTCCGGGGCCGGGCCCGTACGGCGAGCCAGATCCGGCTCACCGTGGACCGTCCCCGCAGGGTGACCGGCGGCCGGTCGACGTACTCCAGTTCGTGCCGGGTGGCCGACCAGGTGCTCTCGTCGACGACCACCCCGCCGGTGGGGGCCAGTGCCTGCAACCGGGAGGCGGTGTTCACCACGTCGCCGGTGACGAACGCCTGGCCGCCGTCGCGGGTCGCGGAGAGGTCGACGAGCGCCTCACCGGTGGCCACGCCGACCCGGAAACCCAGCGGCGGGTGCGGGCCGGCGGCCTGCCGGGCCAGGTTCCGTTGCAGCTCCAACCCGGCCCGTACGCAGCGCAGCGCGTCGTTGTCGGTGGCGACCGGGGCGCCGAACAGCGCCATCACCGCGTCGCCGATGTACTTCTCCACCACCCCGCCGTACTGGTGGACCAGCCTGCGGACGGTGGCGAAGTACGCCTGCTGGAGGCTGCGCGCCTGCTCCGGGTCGGCCCGTTCGGCGTACGTGGTGAAGTCGACGATGTCGATGAACAGCACGCTGACCTGGCGGCGGTCCTCCTGCACGGTGACCGCGTGATCGCGCAGCGGCTGCCCGCAACTGGTGCAGAAGTTGGCCTCGGGACTGTTGCCGTGCCCGCAGGAGGCACAGTTGAGCGTCAGCGCCTGTCCGCAGCCGCCGCAGAAGCGGTCGTCCGGTCCCGCCGCCCGTGAGCAGTGTCCACACTTGAGGTCGATGACGAACTCCGTACGTGAGGAGATCCCATTATCCCGCCGCGGAGGGCCAGTCGGGTACCCGACGTGCGGGCGGACCCTGCGGCTGGTCGGCCGCCACTAGTGTTCCTCACGAGGAAAACTCACTGTCAGGAGAGTGCCGTGCAGGTGCGATTGTCCGCCTACTGGACCGATCCGGACGGCACCGTCCGGTCCCCCGGGGAGACGGTCGACGTCGACGCGGTCACTCTCGCCAGAATGGAGGAGCACGGCATGGTGGAGAACCCCGACAGCAAGACGACTTCGGACACGACCACGACCACGACGTCGAAGCCACAGAAGATCGGGCCCGGGCCGGGTACACCGCCGGACCAGATCGGACCGGGGCCGGGCGCCCCGCCGGCCGACGACAGCGGCAAGTGAACGACCGGCGCGGCCGGCGGACCTCGGTCCGCCGGCCGCGCCGCTGTGGCGTTCCCGGTCACCCCCGGGGCGTCACCGCCCGGGGAAACCCCTGCTCAGCGGTCGCTCATGCCGGCGCGTCGGCGCAGCGCCGCCACGTCGGTGACCACGATCCGACGACCTTCGGTACGCAGCCAGCCACGGCTGGCGAAGGAACCGATCGCCTGGTTGACGCTCTGCCGGGAACCGCCTGCCATCTCGGCCAGCTGGCTCTGGTTGAGCTCGATGGTGATCATCGGGGCCTGGCTCTCACCGGCCAGCCGGACCAGCGTCTTGGCCACCCGACCGGGCAGGTCGAGGAAGACGTGGTCGGCGTTCTGCTCGGTGAGCCGCCGGATCAGGGCACCCAGCGAGCGCATCACCGCATCCAGGATGCGCGGGTTGGAGTGCACCAGCTCCATGAAGGCCGGGCGGGACAGGGCGAGCGCCGCGCAGTCCTCGATCGCCTCGGCCGACGCGGAACGGGTGGAGGCGTCCAGCAGGGACACCTCGCCCAACACGTCGGGTGGTCGGATGACCGACAGCACCGCGCGTTCCCCGGTCGGCGCGGTGCGGAACACCGCCACCGCCCCCCGGCGGAGCACGATCAGCGACTCGCCGGGATCGTTCTCGACGAAAAGCAACTGACCTTTGCGATAGGTGCGCGGCACGGCCGCGGCGATCACCCGCTGGCGCACCTCCGGCTCCAGCCCGGCGAACATCTCCACCCCCGTGAGGGCGTCACCCGGCTCCGGCAGGCGCATTTCCACGGCCCCACCCCTCCCCGGTCACGGACCACAATTTTCGCTCACCGGGTGAACCCTGACGGCCCCGCAAGAGGTGAACTGACACCGCTTCGGCGTCCGGTAGCGGTACACATCAGATCATGACGGCCCAGTCGCTTGCTGTACACCCCTGTAAACCTTTCCGTGACCCTGCGCCAGCTGCGGCGGACCGCCGGACCGGGGGCCGGCGGGGTTCCGGGCGGGTGGGCGACGCCGCCGGTGCCCGCCCCGCCCGCCGACGGTCACCGGCGGTGGGCGAGGATGGACGGCGATGGTCTACCGCTACTTCTACGACTGCGAATTCATCGAGGACGGCCGGCTGGTCGACCTGGTGTCGATCGGTGTCGTCGACGAGTACGGCCGCGAGTTCTACGCGGTCTCCACCGAGTTCGACGACTCCCGCGCCGTGCCCTGGGTCCGCCGTAACGTGCTGGACAAGCTCCCCTCGCCGGCCGACCGGGCCTGGCGTTCCCGGGCGCGTATCCGCGACGACCTGCACGAGTTCCTGCTGGAGCCGATCCGGGACCGGCCGGGCGAGCAACTGGAGCTGTGGGCCTGGTACGCCGCGTACGACCACGTGGTGCTGGCGCAGCTCTGGGGGGCGATGCCGGCGCTGCCCCGGGAGATCCCCCGGTTCACCAAGGAGTTGCGGCAGCTCTGGGACGACCTCGGCCGG
The DNA here is from genome assembly GCF_016900955.1 of Micromonospora humidisoli. Lineage (NCBI taxonomy): Bacteria > Bacillati > Actinomycetota > Actinomycetes > Micromonosporales > Micromonosporaceae > Micromonospora > Micromonospora humidisoli. Next base: position 469,506 of record NZ_JAFEUO010000004.1, on the reverse strand, counting down.
CCACGGCTGCCCGAGGCGGCGGCCGAGCGGCACGACGCGCTGGTCGACGCCCGGCACAACCTGGCCCGCTGGCGGGCGATGACGGCCCGCCCGGGGTGACCCCGGTCTCGGTGGCCCGGCGCCGGTGTTTCCGGCCTCGGTGGCCCGGTGCCGGGGGCCGGCCGTCGGTGATGACAGCCGGTGACGATCGGCAGGTTTGACAGGTCCCGTCGGGGGCACCGGATTCGGGCGAGCCGATCCGAGGGAGTGCGCCATGGCCGACGACGCGACCACCATCACCGACGCCCGGCGGCGGGTGACCGAGTTGATCCGGGACGCCCGGATCTGCATGTTGACCACCATCGGGGTGGACGGCCGGATGCTCAGCCGGCCGATGGGCCTCCAGGCGGCCGAGTTCGACGGGGACCTGTGGTTCTTCGCCTACGCCGACTCGGCCAAGATGCGCCAGGTCCGGGTCAACCCGGAGGTCAACGTCGCCTTCTCCGACCAGCGTCACCACGCCTGGGTGTCGATCTCCGGCACCGCCCAGGAGGCCTACGACCGGGCGCGGGCCGAGCAGCTGTGGAACCCGGTGCTGAAGGCGTGGTTCCCGGACGGGTTGGACACCCCCGGGCTGACCCTGCTCAAGGTGCACGCCAGCTCGGCCGAGTACTGGGACTCCCCGGGTGGCACGGTGGTCAACCTGCTCGGTTTCGCCAAGGCGGCGGTGACCGGGACGCCGCCGAAGCTGGGGGAGAACCACGAGGTCAGCTACTGACCGGTAGTCGCCCGGGTGGGCGGGACCGGCCGGGGCGCGGTGTCGGCGTACACCCGAGCCGACTACAGTGCGCACTGACGGCCCGCCCCGGGCCGGCAACGACGCCGATGGTCTGAGCGGACACATATCCTGGGGCTTATCCGGGCTTCACCTGACGTTCCAGGAGGATGAGCAGATCATGCGTATCGGCGTGCTCACCGGCGGCGGCGACTGCCCAGGTCTCAACGCGGTCATTCGGGCGGTGGTCCGTAAGGGCGTCGCTACTTACGGTCACGAGTTCGTGGGTTTCCGGGACGGCTGGAAGGGTCCGCTGGAGGGCCTGTCCAAGCCGCTCGGCATTCCCGAGGTGCGGGGCATCCTCCCGCGCGGCGGCACCATCCTCGGTTCGTCCCGCACCAACCCGTTCAAGATCGAGAACGGCGTGGAGCGGATCAAGGAGAACCTCGCCGCGCAGGGCGTGGACGCGCTGGTCGCGATCGGCGGCGAGGACACCCTGGGCGTCGCCACCAAGCTGCACGAGCTGGGCGTCAACGTGGTCGGCGTGCCGAAGACGATCGACAACGACCTGGGTGCCACCGACTACACGTTCGGCTTCGACACCGCCGTCAACATCGCCATGGAGGCGATCGACCGGCTGCACACCACCGCGGAGAGCCACCACCGCACCCTCGTCGTCGAGGTGATGGGCCGGCACGCCGGCTGGATCGCCCTGCACGCCGGCCTCGCCGGCGGCGCCAACGTGATCCTGCTGCCCGAGCGCAAGTTCGACGTCGACCAGGTCGCCGGCTACGTCGAGAAGCGCTTCCAGCACCAGTACGCCCCGATCGTCGTGGTCGCCGAGGGTGCCCAGCCGCTGGACGGCCAGATGGTCCTGCACAACCAGGAGCTGGACGCCTTCGGGCACGTCCGGCTCGGCGGCATCGGCCAGTGGCTGGCCGAGCAGCTGGAGGCAAAGACCGGCAAGGAGGCCCGCACCGTCGTGCTCGGGCACATCCAGCGCGGTGGCACCCCGACCGCGTTCGACCGGGTGCTCGCCACCCGGCTCGGCCTGCAGGCCATCGACGCCGCCCACGAGGGCGACTGGGGCAAGATGGTCGCGATGCAGAGCACGGACATCGTCCGGGTGCCGCTGGCCGAGGCCACCCGCGAGCTGAAGACCGTCCCGATCGAGCGTTACGACGAGGCCGAGGTCTTCTTCGGCAGCTGACCGCAGCCCACCCCCTTCCCCTCCGCTACGCCGGAGGGGAAGGGGCACGGGACCGGACGAGCGGGACGGAAGGGTGACATGGGGGCGGCGAGACACACCGTCGCGGTGATCGGGGCGGGAAAGATCGGCGAGCTGATGCTCTCCGGGCTGTTGCGGTCCGGCTGGCCGGCACAGCGACTGCTGGCGACCGCCCGCCGACCCGTCCGGGCCGAGGAACTGGCCACCCGGTACGGCGTACGGGTGGTCGACAACCTGACCGCCGTCGAGGAGGCGGCGGTGCTGGCGATCGCGGTGAAACCCCAGGATGCGGGCGTCCTGCTGGACGAGATCGGCCCCAAGGTGCCGGCCGACAAGCTGGTCGTCTCGCTCTGCGCCGGGCTGCCCACCAGCTTCTTCAGCCGTCGGCTGCCCGAGGGCACCCCCGTGGTGCGGGTGATGACCAACACCCCGGCCCTGGTCGACCAGGCGATGAGCGCCATCTCGGCCGGCGCGCACGCCACCGGCGAACACCTGGCCCTGGCCGAGGAGATGTTCGCCCCGCTCGGGGCGACCCTGCGGGTGCCCGAGTCGCAGCAGGACGCGGTCACCGCGCTCTCCGGCTCCGGCCCGGCCTACTTCTACCTGCTGGTCGAGGCCATGATCGACGCCGGCATCCTGCTCGGCCTGCCCCGGCAGGTGGCGCACGAGTTGATCGTGCAGACCGCGATCGGCTCGGCCGTGATGCTGCGCGACTCCGGCGAACACCCGGTCAAGCTCCGCGAGGCCGTCACCTCCCCGGCCGGCACCACCATCTCCGCCGTCCGCGAGCTGGAGAAGCACGGGGTACGCGCGGCGCTGCTGGCGGCGCTGGAGGCGGCCCGCGACCGCGCCCGCGAACTCGCCGCCCAGGCCGACTGACCCGGCAGGGATGTCCGACGCGGGGGTCGACGGCATTCCGGATCTCGGCCCGCCACCCGAACGCGTCGTCGTCGACGTGGCGCAGGTGCGCCGCCTCGTCGCCACCCAGTTCCCACACTGGGCCGACCTGCCGGTCGAGCCGGTCGCCAACGGCGGCTGGGACAACTGGACCTTCCACCTCGGCTCCACCATGTCGGTACGCCTGCCGAGCGCAGCCGAGTACGCCGAGGCGGTCGACAAGGAACACCGGTGGCTTCCCCTGCTCGCCCGCCACCTCCCGGTGCCCGTCCCCATCCCGCTGGCGAAGGGTGGGCCCGGCGAGGGCTACCCGTACGCGTGGTCGGTCTACCGGTGGCTCGACGGAGAAACCGCGCGGTTCGAGCGGATCGCCGACCCGGTGCGGTTCGCGCTCGACCTGGCCGGGTTCGTCGCGGCACTGCACGAGATCGACACCACTGGTGGCCCCCGACCCGGTCGACACAACTGGTACCGGGGTGGCCCACTGCACACCTACCACCGGCAGGCCCGCCGAGGAATCAGGGCTCTCGACGGCCGTCTCGACGCCGTCCGGGCCGACGAGATCTGGGAATGCGCCCTGGACGCGCGCTGGGACGGTACCGAGCGCTGGTTCCACGGTGATCTGGCGCAGGGGAACCTCCTGCTCGACGGGGGACACCTCGCCGGGGTCATCGACTTCGGCACCTGCGGCGTCGGTGATCCCTCCTGCGACCTGGCTGTCGCCTGGACGCTGCTGACCGCCGACGGTCGGCGGGTGTTCCGGGAGCGGCTGTCGGTCGACGACGCGACCTGGGCGCGCGGACGTGGCTGGGCGCTCTGGAAGACGCTTGTCACCTACGCCAACGCGCCGGACGGCAGCGATGCCGCGGTGAACTCACGGAGGATCCTCGGCGAGATCCTCGGCGAGTAGACCGACGGCGAACAGTCGGCGGGGTCCACGCCGCGTGGGCGAGGACGCGAACGACGCCGACGATGCCTTGGGCCGGGGAGGCGAGCGGGCTGGTCGGTTGTCGGGCGACCCGGTACGCGTACCGGGTCGCCCGACAACCGACCGAGGAAAATCAGTCCTGGTCAGGGGCGGAGTTGTCGGCCTGTCGGCGTCGCCTGGTCTCCAGCGGCCATTCCAGTCCGACCGTCTCGGCGATGCCCCGCCGGTCGAAGTACGCCTGGAGTTTGCGCTTCTGCGCGGCGTACCAGGTGACCTGCGCCCGGTGGAGGTCGTCGGGGAGCATCCGGGCGATCCGCTCGTGCCGGGCCGCGATCGACAGCGCCATCCCGACGGCGGCGCGGGCGTCGCTCGTGGCGTCGTGGGCGGAGCTGAGCTGCACCTCGTAGTACCGGCACAGGTCACCGAGCTGCCGGCCGACGAACCGGTACGGCTCGACCTCCTGGTGCAGGATCGAGGGGTCGACGATGACGGCGCGGTCCCAGTCCAGCGCCGGCAGGGCGTGCCGGGCCAGCTCGGCGTGCAACGTCGTGACGTCGAAGTGGGCGCAGAATGCGACGAGCGGCGTCCCGTCGGCGATCACCTTCCCGACGGCCGCGCCCAGCTCGGCCAGCGCCTCCCCGGCCGGCCGGCCGGCGCTGCGCACCATCTCGTCGGTGATCCCGTGGATCTCGGTGGTGCGGGGCGGGATCGGCACGCCCGGGTTGACGAGCCACCCTGCGGTCGTGCCGTCGGAGTACACCAGCGCGGCGGAGACGATCCGGGCGTCCAACGGCTCGTTGCCGGTGGTCTCGATGTCGAAGCCCACCACCGGCAGGTCGTGCCATCCACTGTGGTCCCCCGGCGGCGGTGCCGCCTCCACCGGCGCACAGTCGTCATGGTACGTGGTCCAGCCGACGCCGAGCCTGAGCGCCTGTCCGGCCCCGGCCTCCACCCGGCCTCGACAGGTGCCACAGGTGCCCGGGTACCTGTTGATCACGATGGGTACTCCTGGTTAGTTCTCGCGGGATGCACTGGCGCGTGCGGCGACGGGACGGAGAGACGAGGGACCGCGCGCCTGAAGATCTTGATCCATCGGCCGCGTCGTCGGCACCCGCCGGCCGGACCACCGTCAGACCTATGTGGACAGTTGATGGTGACCCTTCATCCCCCGGGTCGACGTCGGCACCCGACCCCGCCGCCTGCACCACCGGCCGCCTGTGGCCCGCATCGGGCCCCTGCCCGACGGGTCACCTGGGAGCATCGTGGCCCGGCCCGGACGTTCCGGACCGGCCGAAGCCGGCGGACGGGTCGGTGCGGATCACGCGGGTGCCCCATACTGGCCCCGTGTTCACTCTCGCCCAGGCGCGGTACCTGGTCGCCACCCTGCATCCCCGCATCCACGAGCTGATCGCCATCCGGGCCGACCTGGCCGAGCTGCGGGCCGATCTGGCCGGCTCGGGAATGTCGGCGCTGGGCGGCCGGGCCGAGGTCAAGGCCCTGGAGGCCCGGCTGCACGGCGTGCTGGAGGAGCTGAACTCGCACGACATCCAGGTCAAGGGGATCGCCCCGGTGCTGCTCGACTTCCCCGGCGAGCACGAGGGCCGGGCGGTGCTCTGGTGCTGGCTGGAGGGCGACCCCGACGTGCGCTGGTACCACCGCGTCGAGTGCGGCTTCGCCGGCCGCCGCCCCCTCCGCTAACCCCACCCCACCCTCCCCACCCCACCCCCACCCCTGAGTCGATCATGGAGTTGTGGTGGGCGCAAAAGGGTGCATATGAATGCGAATTCGGCACCACAAGTTCAAGATCGTGTGACGGGTCGGGCGGGGGCCGTGCGACGGGTCCGGCGGGGGCCGCGCGACGGGTCTGGCGAGGGCTGGGCGGGGGGTTGGGGCGGGGGGTTGGTGGGGTGGGGGGTCAGGGCAGGGTGGACAGGTGGGTGGGGGAGACGTTGCCGCCACTGAGGACCAGGATCGTGCGGGTGCCCGGGGTGGCGGTCACCCGGCCGGTGCGCAGCGCGGCGAGGGTGACCGCGGCCGCCGGTTCGAGCAGCAGCCTGGTGGCCGCCATCAGGTCCCACCAGGCGGCCCGGATGTCCGCCTCGGTGACCTCCACCAGGTCGTCCACCAGGTCCCGGACGTGGGCCAGGGTGAGCCGGCCGGCGAACGGTGCGGCCAGCCCGTCGGCCATCGAGACCGGCCGGGTCGCCGGGGTCCCGCCGCCGGTGCGCAGCGCGTGGCCGACGACGTTGGCGGTGGCCGGCTCGACGCCGACGATCCGGGCGGACGGGACGGCGGCCCGGACGGCGGCGGCCACCCCGCTGATCAGTCCGCCGCCGCCGACCGGGACCAGCACCAGGCCCGGCGGTGGACCGTCGGCGAGCAGTTCCCGCCCCAGGGTGGCCTGGCCGGCGATGACGTCCGGGTCGTCGAACGGCGGCAGCAGGTGGTAGCCGCGTTCGGCGGTGATCTGCTCGCAGGTGGCGAGCAGGTCGTCGGTGAGCACGACCTCCCCACCCCACCGGCGGACCGCTTCGATCTTGGTGGACACCGCGTGCGGGGGCATGCAGACGACGGTCGGCAGGCCGAACGTACGCCCGGCGAAGGCCACCGCCATGGCGTGGTTGCCGGCCGAGAAGGCGGTCAGCCCGGTGGGAGTCGCCTGTCGTTCGGTCAGGGCGAGCAGCGCGTTCAACGCGCCCCGGACCTTGAAGCTGCCGGTGTGCTGGAGGTTCTCCGCCTTCACCGCGACGTCGAGCGCGAACTCGTCGCCGAGTTGCGGGCAGGGCAGGAGCGGGGTCCGCACGATCCGCCCGGCGAGCCGGCGTTCGGCGGCCAGGACGTCGTCCACGCTGGTCAGTCGCACCGCAGGAGCCTAGCGGGGTGGGCGGGGCCGTGCCGGTGGGCGGGTCAGTCGGCGGCGGACCGGGGGAGGGGGTCGACCGGCGGGTCGGCGACGGCGAAGACCACCACGTTGTCCCGGTAGTGGCCGACCCGCCTGTCGAAGTCGCCCCCGCAGGTGATCAGCCGCAGCTCCGGGCCGGGCGTCGGGCCGTACACGGTGGCGGTGGGGAAGGCGTCCTTGGGCGTACGCAGCGTGCCGGTGACCCGGAACGTCACCAGGCGGTCGCCCCGCCACACCTCGACCCGGTCGCCGGGGCGCAACTCGCCGAGCCGGGCGAAGACGGCCGGGCCGCGCCGTGAGTCCAGGTGACCGGCGATCACCGCCGGACCCGGGTCGCCGGGCGTCGGGCCGCCGCCGTACCAGCCGGCCCGGGTGAAGTCCGCCGGGGGGACCAGGGCACCGGCCCCGTCCAGCCCGAGGGCGGTGAGCGGGGAGTCGACGCCGATCCGCGCGACGCGTACCCGGGTGGGGGAGGCCGGGGTGGCGCGCGGGGTGCCGGCCCCGGTGGCGCAACCGGTCACGCACCCGGGCTGCCAGGCCCCGGCCGCCGCGACCGGCCGGGGTGCTCCGCCCGGCCCGCCGAGGCCGGTGGCGGCGGTCAGCACGACGCCGACGCCGGCGGCGAGGCAGCACGCCGCGCCGGCCGCGACCAGGACGGCGGCCGGCGCGGGCCGGGCCCGGTGCCGGCGGACCGCGAAGCCGGGCCGGGTCACCAGACCGGTCGCCGCCGACGCCGCACCAGCACCGTCGTGCCCACCACCACGGCCCCCGCGAGCACCCCGCCGGCCATCACCGGGTACGCCCCGAGCCCGCCCCCGGCCAGCCCGCCGGCCCCCGCCGGCACCCCGCCCGCAGGTGCGGTCCCGCCGTCCCGGGCGTCCTCGCGCAGTTCGACTGTCAACCCGCCCTGTTTGCCGTCGAGCACCAGCAGCGAGTAGACCCGTCCCCCGGTGAGGGTCACCTCGGCGTCGGTGCCCGGCCCGCCGCCCCCACCGAGGCGCAGACGCCAACGTCCCGGCTCGATCTGCCGGTAGTCGGTGGTGGTGGCGAACCGGACGGCGTCGGCGATGGCCGGCCCGTCGTCGGCGGCCACGTCGACCACCGGGGCGCGCACGGACGCCTGGACGACCCGCACCTTCGCCCGCCCGGCCGCCGGGGCGCTGAGGTCGTCGGCGAGCACCCGCAGGCCGAGGTCGGCGTACCGGCCCACCCCGGCCACCGTGTACGCCTCGCCCGCGCGCAGGGCCACCTCGGTGGTGAGCACCGGTGGTTCGCTGGCCGGGGCGCCGGCCTGCCGCATCGCCACCGCGTACCGGCCGACGGCCAGCGGCAGGTAACGGGAGACGACGCCGTAGCCGACGGCGGGGAAGACCTGCGGCGTCGCCGCGCCCGGGGCGGAGAGGTAGACGTCCACGGCCGGGGTGTCGGGGGAGAGGTGGGCGAGCCGGACGTAGCCGACGTCGCCGGCCGCCGCCCCGGCCGGCGTGCCGCCGACGGTGGCCAGTGCGGTGCCGAGCAGGAGGGTGCCGGCGGCGGCGAGCAGCCGGCGCGGCGCGGTACGGAGCTGGGGCATCTCGCCTCCGGGCGTGGTGTCGGTGCCGACCCTCAGCGTCCCGTGGACGGGACCCGATCGCAAGTTGGCCGGCCGTCGTGTCCTCTCGTTTCCGATCAGCCCGGTGCGGTCCGGGGACCCGTCCCCGCCATCCGGTACCGTCCGTTCGTGATCAACGTTCGACGGGCCGTGGTCGCCGACGCCGGTGAGATCGTTCGCCTGCGTGGGGTGATGCTGGCCGACATCGACCACATGACGCCCGCCCCGGGACCCTGGCAGCAGGCGGCCCGGGAGGTGCTGCACCGGCGGCTGGCCGAGCCGGTCGACCTGATGGCGGTCTTCGTCGTCGACGACCCGGACCGGCCCGGTGCCCTGGCGGCCTGCGCGACCGGCACCATCGAGCAGCGACTCGGCGGCCCCGGCAACCCCGACGGCCTGACCGGGTACGTGTTCAACGTGGTCACCGAGCCGGTGCACAGGCGGCGCGGCTACTCCCGGGCCTGCCTGGAGGCGCTGCTCGACTGGTACCGGCAGCGCGGGGTCGGCAAGGTCGACCTGCGGGCCTCCACCGACGGGGAGCCGCTCTACCGGTCGTTGGGCTTCGTCGCCACCCCCGGGCCCACACTGCGGCTGAGCCTGCCCGTCACGGACCGGAGGAACTGACCGATGTTCGCGCTGGCGCTGACCGGGGACGCCGAGCTGCGCCCGCTCGCACCGTGGCAGGCCGAGGAGTTCCTGGCCCACCTGGACCGGGCCCGGGAACACATCGCCCCGTGGGTGGGTGCGTCCTTCGTGGCCACCGACCTGGAGTCGGCCCGCCGGGTGCTGCGCCGGTCCGCCGACAAGTGGGCCGACGACGCCGGGGGCATCTGGGGGATCTGGCTCGACGGCACCCTGGTCGGCGGGGTGCTGTTCGTGTCGTTCAGCACCGCGACCGGGGTTGCCGAGGCGGGCTGCTGGCTGGAGCCGGCCGCCGAGGGGCGGGGCCTGGTCACCCGGGCGGCGACCCGGATCGTGGACTGGGCGATCCGGGAACGCGGCATCCGCCGGGTCGAGTGGCGGACCAGCGTCGGTAACGTCCGCAGCATCGCGGTGGCCCGGCGGCTCGGCATGCGGCACGAGGGCACCCTGCGGCAGGTCGCCCTGGGGCCGGCGGGCCCGGTGGACATGGAGATCTGGGCGGTGCTGGCCGACGAGTGGCACCCGGCCCGCTGACCACGGTGGGCCGGCGGCCAGGGCGTCGCGCAGCGTCGGGGCCGGCGAACCCCTAGCTACCCCTGTTGCCCATCGACAATCTTCCCTAAACGCATGATCGAGTGATATCTATCTCCCACCACCACTTCCCCACCCCCAGGAGTGCGACGTGCGGAGATCCCGACTCGTGACCCTCGCCGTGAGTCTCGCGGCGTCCATCGGCGTGACCCTCGGAGCGGCGGTTCCCGTCCAGGCCGCCCCCACCGACCGGTACGTGGCCCTCGGCGACTCGTACGCCTCGGGTGTCGGCGCCGGCAGCTACACCTCCGAGAGCGGTTCCTGCCAGCGCAGCACCAACGCGTACCCGGCGCTGTACAACACCAACATCAAGCCGGCTTCGTACAAGTCGGTGGCCTGCTCCGGCGCGACCACCACCGACGTGGTCAACAGCCAGCTCTCCGCGCTCAGCTCCACCACCACCCTGGTCAGCGTCACCATCGGCGGCAACGACGTCGGCTTCACCTCGATCATGTCGACCTGCGTGCTCCAGGGGGAGACCCAGTGCATCGCGGCGGTGCAGGCCGCCGAGAACAAGGCCCGCGCGGAACTGCCCGCCAAACTCGCCACCGTCTACAACGGCATCAGATCCCGCGCCCCGTCGGCCCGCGTGGTGGTCGTCGGCTACCCGGTCTTCTACCAGCTCGGCACGGTCTGCGTGGGGCTCAGCGCGAACTCCCGCACGAAGATCAACGAAGGTATCAACCTGATCGACGACATCACCCGTACCGCCGCCACCTCGGCCGGCTTCACGTTCGCCGACGTACGGTCCATCTTCGTCGGCCACCAGTTGTGCAGCTACGGCGAGAAGTGGCTGCACGCGTTGAACTTCGCCAACCTCGGTGTCTCCTACCACCCGACGGCGGCCGGCCAGTCCGGCGGCTACTACCCGGTCTTCCGGTCCGCCGCCGGCTGACCTGACCCGCGTTCCCCGGCTCTACCGTGACCGCGTCGCCCTGTCCGGGGGCGGCGCGGTCACGGCCGCTTCCCGGATCGCCGGCTGCCGGTCCGGTCCGCAGGCCCCGCTGTGCGGGCCGGTCCTGTGTGGGCCGGTCCTGTGTGGGCCGGTCCTGTGTGGGCCGGTCCTGTGTGGGCCGGTCCCTGCGTGCGCCGGTCACCACGCGGGGGTGGGCCGGCTTTCCGGGCGCGGCCGGGCTTGCCTGGTGAGGGACGTCGAACGGGCCGACCCATGGATCTTCCGGGCCGGTGGATGCCAGCGGCCCGGCTGGACGCCGACGTCGACCCTAGTCGTCGCGGACGCTTTAGAGCTGATGACGTTGACGACTCGCTGGGCGGTGCCCGTTTGTCGGTGCTCGCTTGTCGGTGCTCGGCGCTCGGTTCTCGGTGCAGCCCTGAACCGTCGCTTCGGGCCGTTCGGGCCGTTCGGGCTGCTCGGGCCCTCCGGGTCGGGCGTGGTCGAGGCAGCCCCGGTCGCCCGCAGCGCGTGGGTAGTCGTCGGTACCGCACTGTCCGGCGGGATTCCCGGCCAGGGTGGGTTGTCGTGATCGGTAGGTGACCACGTGGTGTGTTGCCGACCCGGAGCCGAAAAAGGTGCTGCCCGGCGCGGGTCGCGGCCCGATCGCTGCTTCCGGTGCGAGGAGGTGCCGTGACCCCGCCCGCCCTCTCCGCAGGGGTGATCCGTTGATGTCGTCAGGTCGAAAGGGCGCGGAGGGGCATCGGTGGCGGCGGGTGGTACGCGTCACGGGCGGTGCTGGGTGGGCTGGGCCGCCGCCGGCCGGCGGCGGCCCAGCCGGCCCTCGGCCGAGGTGTCCCGGGTCGGACCGGTGGGCGACGGGCCGCTGTGGGGGAGGGCTTTCAGCCGGGCAGGACCTTCTCGATGGCGGCCCGCAGCTCGGTCGAGTCCGGAGCGACAGTCGGCGCGAACCGGGCGGCGACCGTACCGTCCGGGGCGACCAGGAACTTCTCGAAGTTCCACCGGACGTCGCCGGTGTGCCCCTCGGCGTCGGGGGTGTCGACCAGCGCCGCGTAGAGCGGGTGGCGGGCCGGGCCGTTGACGTCGACCTTCTCGGTCAACGGGAAGGTGACCCCGTAGTTGACCTGGCAGAACTCGTCGATCTCGGTGGCCGTGCCGGGTTCCTGCCCGGCGAACTGGTTGCACGGCACGCCGAGCACCACCAGGCCCCGGTCGGCGTACTCGGTGGCCAGCGCCTGGAGGCCGGCGTACTGCGGGGTGAGGCCGCAGCGGGAGGCCACGTTCACGACCAGCAGCGCCCGGCCCCGGTGGCCGGCCAGGTTGGCCGGGCCGCCGGCCAGGGCGTCGATCTCGATGTCGAAGACGGTCATCCCGCGAGGTTAGCGCCCGGCCCTCCCGCCGGTTCGCCGCCGCCGCGCCCCCCGCCACGCCAGGTCGCCCTGCCACCTGGCCGTGGTCGGTGCGATGAATCGACGGATACGCATCTTGACGAAGTGATGACGGTGTGAGTAGCGTCTCCCCATCGATTTGGAAAGTTTCCTAACTGTTTGAGGAGGCGCCTCATGAAGAGATCGCTCCGCCGCGCCCTCTGGGCCGGCGCCGTCGTGGCGCTGACCGTGGCGGCGGTACCGGTGACCTCGGCGTTCGGCGCCGGAAGCGTCACCGCGACATTCGCCTCGGCGCAGGACTGGGGGACCGGCCACGAAGGGCGGGTCACCGTCACCAACGGCTCCAGCGCCAGCGTCAGCACCTGGCGTATCGAGTTCGACCTGCCGTCCGGCACCACCATCAGCAGCTTCTGGGACGCCGACGTCACCAGCAGCGGCAACCACTACGTGGCGGTGAAGAAGAGCTGGGCCGGGCCGCTCGCCCCGGGGGCCAGCTTCAGCTGGGGCTACAACGGCACCGGGCCGTACAAGGCGCCGCTGAACTGCACGATCAACGGCGTGTCGTGCGGCGGGGGCACCCCGCCCACCACCACGAAGCCGCCGACGACCCCGCCACCCACCACCGCCCCGCCGACGACCCCGCCCCCGACGACCCCACCGCCCACCACCCCGCCGCCCAGCGGGGACAAGAAGGTCGTCGGCTACTTCGCCGAGTGGGGCGTCTACGGGCGCAACTACCACGTCAAGAACATCGCCACCAGCGGCTCCGCCGCCAAGCTCACCCACATCCTGTACGCCTTCGGCAACACCACCGGCGGCCGCTGCACGATCGGGGACAGCTACGCCGACTACGACAAGGCGTACACCGCGGCCGACAGCGTGGACGGCGTCGCCGACACCTGGGACCAGCCGCTGCGCGGCAGCTTCAACCAACTGCGCAAGCTCAAGAAGATGTACCCGCACCTCAAGGTGATCTGGTCCTTCGGCGGCTGGACCTGGTCCGGTGGCTTCACCCAGGCCGCGCAGAACCCGGCCGCGTTCGCCGAGAGCTGCTACAACCTGGTCGAGGACCCGCGCTGGGCGGACGTCTTCGACGGGATCGACGTCGACTGGGAGTACCCCAACGCCTGCGGTCTGAGCTGTGACAGCAGCGGCCCGAACGCGTTCAAGAACGTGATCTCCGCACTGCGGTCCAAGTTCGGCTCGTCGGCCCTGGTCACCGCCGCGATCACCGCCGACGGCAGCAACGGTGGCAAGATCGACGCCACCGACTACGCCGGTGCGGTGGGCAACCTCAACTGGCTGATGCCGATGACGTACGACTACTTCGGCGCGTTCAACGCCCAGGGTCCCACCGCCCCGCATTCGCCGCTCACCTCGTACACCGGAATTCCGCAGCAGGGCTTCAACTCCGATGCGGCGATCCAGAAGCTCAAGTCCAAGGGCGTGCCGGCCAACAAGCTGCTGCTCGGCATCGGCTTCTACGGTCGCGGCTGGACCGGGGTGACGCAGGCCGCCCCGGGCGGCACCGCCACCGGCGCGGCCCCCGGCACCTACGAGGCGGGCATCGAGGACTACAAGGTGCTGAAGAACACCTGCCCGGCCACCGGCACGATCGCCGGTACGGCGTACGCCAAGTGCGGCAGCAACTGGTGGAGCTACGACACGCCGGCCACCATCGGCGGCAAGATGACCTACGCGAAGAACCAGGGCCTCGGCGGCGCGTTCTTCTGGGAACTCTCCGGCGACACCGGCAACGGTGAGCTGATCGGCGCCATCAAGGGCGGCCTCGGCTGAGCCGAGCGTCCGACGCACCACCCGCGCGGGGAGGGACCGGCCACCGGTCCCTCCCCGCACGGCTGTGGCGGGCCCCGACGAAACGCCGGCCGGGCGGCGCGGCGCGGCCGTGACGGGTTGCCACCTGACGGGTGCGGTGTGGCAGACTCGCCGCTCGGCATCCGGTCGACATCCGCACCGTCGACATCCGCACCCGGGGAGGACGCATGGGTCGCAGGCTCCGCACCGCCGGCGTCGTACCGCTGGCCCTGCTGCCGTTCGCCCTGCTCGGCTGCGGCCAGAGCGGCGACGGCGAGGCCGACGGCGGGCCCACCAGGGTGCCCGCCGAGGAGGCGTCGGCCAAGGCCCGCGAGCGGGTCCAGGCGTACCTCGACGCGATGACCGCCAAGGACCCGGCCGCCGGCCGCAACCAGCTCTGCGCGACGATGCAGGCGGGGTTCGACGCCGCCGCGACCGGGCCGAACGGTGATTTCGCCGACCATTTCGAGGTGCCCGGGGCGACCGTCACCGACATCCGCACCGGTGCCCGGGGGCAGGAGGTCAGCACCACGGTGACCGTTTCGGTGGGATCGACGAAGGTCACCAGGCGGCTGCTGTTCACCGTCACCCGGGACGGCGCGGACTGGTGCATCGCGGGCGAGGAACCCGGCGGGCACAGTCCCGCGCCGTCGCCGACCCCGTGACTCCCAACTGCCGGAACCCCGCCCCTCGGGGCCGCGACGTCCGGACCGTCGCCGTACGCTTTCTGCCATGCGCCATGAGTGGCATCAGCTGAGCTACCCCGCCGTGAGCAGCCCCGGGCTGCAGACCAGCCGCCCCACCGTCGACTCGGCGGAGGACGCCGCCCTCGGTCTCGACAGGTGGCGTGACCTGCCCCGTGAGCAGATCCCGCCGTGGTCCGACCCGGCCCAGGTCGCCGAGGTGTGCAAGGTGCTCGACACCGTGCCGTCGGTGGTCGCCCCCTACGAGGTCGACCAGCTCCGCCGCAAGCTGGCCCTGGTCTGCGAGGGCAAGGCGTTCCTGCTCCAGGGCGGCGACTGCGCCGAGACCTTCGCCGACAACACCGAGAGCCACCTGCTGGCCAACGCCCGCACCCTGCTCCAGATGGCGATCGTGCTCACCTACGGCGCGTCGCTGCCGGTGGTGAAGGTGGCCCGGGTCGCCGGCCAGTACACCAAGCCCCGGTCGCTGCCGACCGACGCCCGGGGGCTGCCCGCGTACCGCGGCGACATGATCAACGCGCTGGAGGCCGACCCGGCCGCCCGGGTCGCCGACCCGCAGCGCATGATCCGGGCGTACGCGAACTCGGCCGCCGCGATGAACATGCTGCGCGCCTACCTGGCCGGCGGACTGGCCGACCTGCACGCGGTGCACGACTGGAACAAGGGCTTCGTCAAGAACTCCCCGGCGGGGGAGCGCTACGAGGCGATCGCCCGGGAGATCGACCGGGCCATCGCGTTCATCCGGGCCTGCGGGATGACCGAGGACGAGGCGCTGCGTACCGTCACCCTCTACTGCTCCCACGAGGCGCTGGCCCTGGAGTACGACCGGGCGCTGACCCGGGTCTCCGACCGTCGGGCATATGGGTTGTCCGGGCACTTCCTGTGGGTCGGCGAGCGGACCCGGCAGCTCGACGGCGCGCACATCGACTTCATCTCCCGCATCGCCAACCCGATCGGCGTGAAACTCGGCCCGACCACCAGCCCGGACGAGGCGATCGAGCTGTGCGAGAAGCTCAACCCGGACAACATCCCCGGCCGGCTGACCCTGATCAGCCGGATGGGCAACCACAAGGTCCGCGACGCGTTGCCGCCGATCGTGGCCAAGGTCACCGCCGCCGGGGCGAAGGTGGTGTGGCAGTGCGACCCGATGCACGGCAACACCCACGAGTCCTCCAACGGCTACAAGACCCGGCATTTCGACCGGATCGTCGACGAGGTCCTCGGCTACTTCGAGGTGCACCGGGGGCTGGACACCCACCCGGGCGGCATCCACGTCGAGCTGACCGGCGAGGACGTCACCGAGTGCCTCGGCGGGGCCCAGGGCATCGAAGACCTCGACCTGCCCGGCCGGTACGAGACGGCGTGTGACCCCCGGCTGAACACCCAGCAGTCGCTGGAGCTGGCCTTCCTGGTGGCGGAGATGCTCCGTGGCTGACCCGACGACGGGCGTCGGCCCGGTGGCCGACCTGCGTTCCGACACGGTGACCCGACCCACCGCCGGAATGCGGGAGGCGATGGCCGCCGCCGAGGTCGGCGACGACGTCTACGCCGAGGACCCGACGGTCAACGCGCTGGAGGCCGAGGTCGCCGCGCTCTTCGGGCACGAGGCGGCGCTCTTCGCCCCGACCGGGACGATGGCCAACCAGCTCGCCCTGCAACTGGTCGTCCCACCCGGTGACGAACTGCTCTGCGACGCCGACGCGCACGTGGTGACGTACGAGGTCGGCGCGGCGGCGGCGTACGGTGCGATCTCCACGCGGACCTGGCCGCCCCTCGGCGCGGGCCTGGACCCGGGCGTGGTGGAGGCGATGATCCGGCCGGACGGCTACTTCGCGGTGCCGACCCGGGCGATCGCCGTGGAGCAGACCCACAACCGGGGCGGTGGTGGGGTGATCCCGCTGGCGACCCTGCGGGAGCTACGCCGGGTCGCCGACACCGCCGGCCTCGCCCTGCACTGCGACGGGGCCCGGATCTGGCACGCGCACGTCGCCGACGGGGTGCCGCTGCACGAGTACGGCGCGCTGTTCGACACCCTGTCGGTCTGCCTGTCCAAGGGCCTCGGCGCACCCGTCGGCTCGCTGGTCGTGGGCAGTGCCGAGCGGATCGAGCGGGCCCGGTTCCTGCGTAAGCGGATGGGGGGCGGGATGCGGCAGGTCGGGGTGCTCGCCGCCGCCGGCCGGTACGCCCTGGCCCACCACCTCGACCGGCTCGTCGACGACCACGCCCGGGCCGCCCGGCTCGCCGAGGCGCTCGCCCCGTGCGGGGTGCTCGCCGGCCCGGTACGCACGAACATCGTGCCGTTGGACCTGACCGGGCACCGGCTCGACGCGCGGGCCCTGGCCACCGCCGCCCGCGCGGAGGGGGTGCTGCTGTCGGTGCTCGGCCCCCGCACCGCCCGTCTGGTCACCCACCTCGACGTCGACGACGCCGCCATCGACCACGCCGCCAAGATCCTCCCCGACCTGCTCGCTCCCTGACCCCCGCTACCGGTGCCGCCCCGCCCCGCCCTTCCATTCCCTTCCCGGCTTCCGGTGTTGATCAAGAAGTTTGCGTCAGCGTGGAGATCAAACTTGACGCAAACCTCTTGATCACCGCGCAAACCTCTTGATCACCGAGGGCGTGGAGCCGGCGGTGGCGGGCGGCGGGAGAGGACGGGGCTGTCAGGGGTGGAGGCGGTTCAGGGTGGCTATGTCGGTGGCGTGGCCCTCGTGTTTCTCGGTGGGGGTCTCCACGACGACGGGGATGCCGGCGGTCGCCGGGTGGGCCATCAACTCGGCGAAGGCCGGCTCACCGATGTTGCCCTTGCCGATGTTCTCGTGCCGGTCCCGGGTCGAGCCGCACAGGTCCTTGGAGTCGTTGGCGTGGATCAGCTTGAGCCGGTCCGCCCCGACCGTGGCGACCAGGGTGTCCAGGGTCGCCGTCATGCCGCCCGGCACGGCCAGGTCGTGCCCGGCCGCCCAGGCGTGGCAGGTGTCGAAGCAGACGCCCAGCCCCGGGTGCCTGTCGACCGCGTCCAGGTAGGGGCCGAGGTGCTCCACCCGGGAGGCCAGTGACCGGCCACCCCCGGCGCTCGGCTCCACCAGCAGCAGCGGACCGCCGCCGGCCGTGGTCTCGTCGAGTAGCGGCAGCAGCGACTCGCGTACCTGCCGCAGGGCGGTCTCGGCGTAGCCGGCGTCGACCGCGCTGCCGGCGTGGAACACCACGCCCCGGGCCCCGATCGCCCGCCCCCGACGCAGCGCGTGCGCCAGCGTCTGCGCCGACTTCTCCACCGTCGCGGCCGTGGGCGAACCGAGGTTCACCAGCAGCGACGCGTGGATGTAGACCGGTACGCCCCGGGCGGCGCAGCCCTCGGCGAACAGCGCGTCCTGGGCCGGGTCGCCGGGCGGCAGCGCCCAGCCCCGCGAGTTGGCGACGTAGACCTGCACCACCCGGGAGCCGGTCGCGTCCACGTACGGCAGGGCCGCCCTGGCCAGCCCACCCGAGGTGGGGGTGTGCGAGCCGACCGGCCGGTGGGCGCTCACAGGCAGCCCAGGGTGACCGGGGTGCCCGGGGGCACCTGCGAGTTCTCGCCCGGGTTCTGGAACCGGACGATGCCGTTGGGGTTGAACTGGACGTTCACCGTGAACCCCGCGCCCTCCAACTGCTGCTTGGCCTGCTGGCAGGGCAGGTCGACCACCCGGGGGACGGTCACCTGCGGCGGGCCCTTGCTGACGTCCAGCTTGACCTTGGTGCCCTTCTCCACGCCCGCGCCGTCGGCCGGGCTCTGCCCGAGCACCTCGTCGCGCGGCTTGTCGGATTCCTTGTACGTCTCGACCAGCTCCAGGCCGAGCCGGGACAGGGTGCTGCGGGCGTCGTTGAGGCTCTTGCCGACCAGGTCGGGCACCGTGATCGGGGCGCGGCCCCGGCTCAGGATGACCGTCACCTTGGTGCCCGGCTTCACCTCGGTGCCCACCTTCGGGTTGGTGTCCACCACCACCCCGGCCGGCAGGTTGTCGTCGTAGCGGGGCGTGCCCTTGGCGACCACCAGTTTCGCGCTGGTCAGGTCGGCCTCGGCCAGGTCGAACTCCTTGCCGACGACGTCCGGCAGCGGGAACCGCTCCGGGCCCAGGGAGAGCGTCAGCGTGATGGTGCCACCCTTGAGGATCTTGGCAGCCGAGCCCGGGTCCTGGGTGATCACCCCGTCGCGGGGGACCTTCTCGTCGTAGCGTGGCGCGGCGAAGGCGATCTGGAAGCCTGCCCGGTCCGCCTGCGCCTGTGCGTCGGCCCGGCTCAGGTTCACCAGCTGCGGCGCGACCGTGTACCGGCCCACCCCCACCCACCAGCCGCCCATCGCGGCGAGCAGGCCGACCACCACCACGGCCGCCGCGACCGACAACCGGCCGCGCGGGGTGCCCATCATCCGGGTACGCAGCTCCGCCAGCCGGGACCGCAGGTCGGTGTCCTCGGCGGCCCGCCGCCGGTGCGGGCGCTGCGGGGCGGCCGGCTCGGGCAGCCGGGCCCAGGTCGGCCGGGTCACCGGGCTGACCGCCGCGACCACCATCGTCGGCTCGGCCACCGCCGGCAGCTCCCCGGCCACCCGGCCCAGCACGGCGGTGTGCGCGTTCGGGTTGCCCAGGTCGTCCCGGGCCACCTGCACCTCGGCCAGCAGGGCACCCGCGTCGGCCGGGCGGGCGCCCGGATCCCGCCGGGTCGACCGCGCGACCAACTCGTCGAGCACCCGGGGCAGGCCGGGCACCAGGACCGACGGGGCCGGCACGTCCTTGTCGACGTGCTGCCAGGCCACGTCGACCGGACGGTCCCCGTCGTACGGCACCCGGCCGGTGAGCATCTCGAACAGCACGATGCCGGCCGAGTAGACGTCGGTACGGGGGTCGGCGCGTCCGTCGGTGACCAGCTCCGGCGCCACGTACGCCACGGTCGCCATCAGCTGGTTGCCGTCGCCCTCCTCGGCGCTGGCCTCCACCGCGCGGGCCAGGCCGAAGTCGGCGACCTTGACCACGCTGTCGACCAGGTTGGCGACCCCGCCGGTGGGTGCCTCGGCGACCAGCACGTTCTCCGGTTTGACGTCGCGGTGGACCAGCCCGGCCCGGTGCGCGGCGGCGATCGCGGCGAGCATCTGCTCCATGATCGCCAGCGCCTCGTCGGGGTTGAGCCGGCGGCGTTCGGCCAGCACCTCGCGCAGGGTGCGACCCCTGACGTACTCCATCACCAGGTAGGGCAGCCCCTGGTGGGTGCCCTGGTCGTAGACGGCGACCACGTTGGGGTGGGTCAGCCGGGCGATGGCCTTGGCCTCGTCGGTGAACCGGTCCGGGAAGCCCGCCAGCCGGGACCGAGCCTGCGCGGCCTGGGACGGGTGGATGATCTTCACCGCAACGGTACGCTCCAGGCGCTCGTCGGTGGCGGTGTACACGGTCGCCATGCCACCACGGGCCACGCGACCGCGAATGCGGTAGCGCCCGTCGAGCAGCGAGCCCAGCAACGTGTCGGCGACCTGTATGTCCATCGGCAGGGAGTCTATGTGTCCTGAGGGTGAAGGTTGAACAGGATGCTACAGCCGGGGCCGGCACCGGTCGGTCCCGCCGCGCTCACCCCCGGCCCGGCGGGGTGCCGCTGCACGGGTGGCCGGGCGACGTGGCAGGGTGGTCGGGTGACCGAACCCGTACCCGCCGACCAGGCCGTCGGCAGCGACCTCGCCGGTCCCAGCGACCCGGCCGCGTGGCTCACCCTCCCGGACGTCGCCGAGCGGCTCGACCTGTCGATCAGCAAGGTGCACCAGATGATCCGGGACCGCGAGCTGCTCGCCGTCCGCCGTGACGGTGTCCGCCGGATCCCCGCCGACCTGGTCGCCAACAAGACGGTGCTCAAGCACCTGCCCGGCGTGCTCACCCTGCTCGCCGATGCCGGCTACGACGACGAGGCCGCCCTGCGCTGGCTCTACGAGCCCGACGACACCCTCTCCGGCGGCACGGGCGCGGTGACCCTCGGCGGCGACCACGCCCGCGAGGTCAAACGCCGCGCCCAGGCCCTCGGCTTCTGACCCCACCCCCACTCCTGATCCCGCCGGCCTTCACCGCGCCGGCCGCCCGCCGAACCGCGTTGATCAAGAGGTTTCGGTCATCCCCGGGGACATCCGTGACGCAAACCTCTTGATCAACGCGACCCAGCGACGTGCCCAAGCGACGCGACCGAGCGACGCGACCGGGCCGGGCCGGGAGCGGGGTGGGTCAGTCGGCGCGGCGGGTGGCGGCGATGGCGAGGTCCACCAGGGCCTGCCGGGCCTCGGTGTCGAGGTCGACGCCGGTCAGGGCGGCCAGCGCGGTGTCGGTCAGGGTGACGATGCGTTGCTCGGTGCGGGCCAGCGCGCCGGTGCCGGCGATCACCTCACGGAGCCGGGCCACCCCGTCCGCGTCCAACTGCGGATCGCCGAGCCGGCCGAGCAACAGCTCCCGACCGGCCTCGTCGGCGGCCTGGACCGCCGCCGCGACCAGGTAGGTGCGCTTGCCCTCGCGCAGGTCGTCGCCGGCCGGCTTGCCGGTCTGCGCCGGGTCGCCGAACACCCCGAGCACGTCGTCGCGGAGCTGGAACGCCTCGCCGAGCGGCAACCCGTACGCCGAGTAGGCGGTGCACACGTCGGCGGAGGCGCCGGCGAGCGCGCCACCGAGCAGCAACGGCCGCTCGACGGTGTACTTGGCCGACTTGTACCGGGCCACCTTGCCCGCCCGGTCCAGCGAGACCTCCCCGGTGGCCTGGGTCAACACGTCGAGGTACTGCCCGACGGTGACCTCGCCGCGCATCTCGTCGAAGACCGGCCGGGCCCGCGCCACCGTGTGCGGGTCCAGCCCGGCGGAGTGCAGCAGCTCGTCGGACCAGACCAGGCACAGGTCACCGAGCAGGATCGCCGCCGCGTCGCCGAAGGCGTCCGGGTCGCCGCCCCACCCGTGGGCGCGGTGCCGGGTGGCGAACCGCCGGTGCACGGCGGGCTCGCCACGCCGGGTGTCGGAGCGGTCCATCAGGTCGTCGTGGATCAGGGCGCTGGCCTGGAAGAACTCCAGCGCCGCCAGGGCGGTCACCACCTGGTCGGCGTCCACCCCGCCGGCGCCCCGGAATCCCCAGTAGGCGAACGCCGGCCGCAGCCGCTTGCCGCCACCGAGCACGAACCCCTCGACGGTCTCGGCGATCGGCGTCAGGGCGTCGTCGATGCCGGCCATCCAGCTACGCCGGCCGGCCAGGAACTCGGTCAGCGCCTTGTCGACACGCTGCCGCAGGCCGGCACGGTCGACGGGGGAGACGGGAGCAGCGTGGGTCACGCCACGACGCTAGCCGGTCCCCGCCGCTGCCGCCTCACCAGCGTCTCGGCGCGTCACCCGGTCCGCCTCCCGCCCCGTACGACAGGCGGGCGCGGCACCGCGACGGCGGGGGCCGGCCGTTGCCCGCACCGGGCCCGGCCGACGGCCGGCCCGGGACGGCCCGGCGTCCGGGGACCGGCCCGACGGGTGCGGTCCGGCCGCCGGGCCCCCGACGGCGGTCCGGCGGCCGGCGGCCCGATCGGGGCGTCGAGCACGACGGCGAGCTGCCGCCGCCAGCGGTCGCCCGGGACGCGCACCGAGCGTTCCCAGCGGGACACCTCGTGCCGGGTCAGGGTGGCGGTGCCGGCGGCGGCGCAGAGTTCGTCGGCGAGCCGCCGCTGGCTCCAGCCCCGGGCCAGCCGGAGCTGCGTGATCAGCCGCCCGAGCGGGCGGGGGTCGGACGGGGTCATCGGGCCTCCGGCGGTTGTCGGCGCGGCCCGCCCGCCCCGCAGGGCGGCCGACGTGCCGCTGTCGTGTGCTGCCGACCCCCGCGCGTGACCCCGGGCGTCGGCCCCCACCGACGCCACCCGCGCCCCCTCGTTCTACCCCCGGGGTACGACGGGCGACCGTCACCGGGTTTCGGTGGGCGTCGATGCTCAGGTGGGAAGTGCGTGGGGGTGGGCGGCGACGCCCGCTAGAGTCGTCTCGTGGCGCTCGGTCTTCCCTCCGTCCTTCCCAATCCCCAGCCGGCGATCGGGGAGCTGATCCGCGACCGCCAGCCGACGTTCTCCTTCGAGTTCTTCCCGCCCAAGACGGCGCAGGGGGAGCGGCTGCTCTGGCAGGCGATCCGGGAGCTGGAGCCGCTGCGCCCGTCGTTCGTGTCGATCACCTACGGGGCCGGCGGTTCGACCCGGGACACCACGGTCGCGGTGACCGAGCGGATCGCCACCGAGACCACGCTGCTGCCGATGGCGCACCTGACCGCCGTCAACCATTCCGTCGCCGAGCTGCGCAACGTGATCGGGCGGCTGGCCGGCGTGGGGGTACGCAACGTGCTCGCCGTGCGGGGTGACCCGCCCGGTGACCCGGGCGGCGAGTGGGTCCGCCACCCGGAGGGCGTCGACTACGCCGAGGACCTGGTCCGGCTGGTCCGTGAGGCCGGTGACTTCAGCGTCGGGGTGGCCGCCTTCCCGTACAAGCATCCCCGCTCGGCCGACGTGGCCAGCGACACCGCGCACTTCGTGCGTAAGTGCCGGGCGGGCGCGGAGTTCGCCATCACCCAGATGTTCTTCGACGCCGACGACTACCTGCGGCTGCGCGACCGGGTGGCGGCGGCCGGCTGCGACACGCCGATCCTGGCCGGGGTTATGCCGGTGACCCAGATCGGCACCATCGAACGCTCGGTGCAGCTGTCCGGCGCGCCGTTCCCGCCCGCGTTGGCCGCGCGGTTCGAGCGGGTCGCCGACGACCCGGAGGCGGTCCGCCGGCTCGGCATCGAACAGGCCAGCGAGATGTGCGCCCGGCTGCTCGACGAGGGGGTGCCCGGCATCCACTTCATCACCCTCAACCGTTCTCCCGCGACCCGGGAGGTGTGGCGCAGCCTGCGGGCCGACGCCCGGGTGTGAACGCGCCGGCCCCGACACCTCGACCGCGCCGCGACGGTTGACCGATGGTGGGCACACAGCTGAAGTGGGACGAGTACGCGACCGCGTGGGCGCGGTTGCACGGCGGCTTCGACCCCCGGGTCGCCGCGCCGGTGGTCCGTGCCTGGCTGCGTTTCGCGTACCACGTCGGTTACGTGCTGGGTCGGCTGCGGGTGACCCCGACCGCGGTGACCGTCGGCGGGGTGCTGCTCTGCCTGTGCGTGCCGCTGTTCAGCGCCCGGTCGGCCCACGGGCCGATCGTCGGCGCGTTGTTCGTGCTGCTCGCCTCGGTCGCCGACAGCGTCGACGGGGCGGTCGCGGTGGCCACCGGCCGGACCACCCGGCTCGGCTACGTCTACGACTCGGTCGCCGACCGGCTCGGTGAGATCGCCTGGCTGGCCGCGTTCTGGCTGGTCGGAGCGCCCGGAGCGCTGGTGGTCGCGGCCGGCGCGCTGTCCTGGCTGCACGAGTACGTGCGGGCCCGCGCGGTCGCCGCCGGGATGCGGGAGATCGGCGCGGTCACCGTGGGGGAGCGGCCCACCCGGGTCTGTGTCGCCCTGGTGGGGTTGCTGCTGGCCGGGCTGACCGGGCTGATCGACCCCGATCTGGCCGCCGGCACGATCACCATGGCCGCCGCCGTCTGGGTGCTGCTGGCCGGCTTCGGCCTGGGCCAGCTGCTGTCCACCGTCCGCCGGGCCCTGCTCGACGCCGGCTGACCCGCCCGCCCCGACGGGTCGGGCAGGGGCGGGGGCCTACCAGGCGGGGCCGATCTCGTCGGCGACGATCTGCGCGGACAGGGTGACCATGGGCAGGCCGCCGCCGGGGTGGGTGGAGCCGCCGACCAGCCACAGCCCGTGCACCGGGCCCCGGTTGGCCGGGCGGAGCAGCCCCCCGGCCGTGCCGTAGATCGACCCGCCGGGCGCGGCCGTCGTGGCGTCCAGGTCGGCGGGGGTACGGATCTCACGGAACACCAGCCGGTCCCGCACGTCGACCCCGCGCGCGGCGAGCACGTCGAGGACCCGGTCGGCGTACGCGTCGGCGAGCCCCGGCCGACGCCAGTCCACGGCGTCCGGGGCGGTGCCGTGGCGGGCGGCGTTGACCAGCACGAACCACGCCTCGTGCCCGGCCGGGCGGGCGGTCGGGTCGTCGGCCACGGTGACGAAGACCGTCGGGTCGGTCGCCGGCCGGGCCCGCACCCCACGCCCGGGGTCGCCGAAGACGGCGTCGAACTCGGCGTCGTAGTCGGCGGGGAAGAAGACGTTGTGGTGGGCCAGCCCGGAGTCACCGCGGACCCCGAGCAGCAGCACGAAACCGGCGAGGCTGCGGTCGGTGAGCGCGGCCAGCCGGCCCGGGTGCGGCAGCAGGTCCCGGTAGACGGTGAGCGCGTCGGCGTTGGCGACGACCACGTCGGCGGGGACGGGCGCGTGCACCCCGGCCAGGCGTACCCCGTGCACCCGGCCGCCGGCGGCGTCGATCCGGGTGACCGTCTCCCCGGTGCGCACCGTCACGCCCAGGTCGAGGCAGCGGGAGAGCAGCGCGTCGGCCAGGGTGCCCAACCCGCCGCGCAGGTACCAGCCGCCGAAGGTCAGCTCGGCGTAGGGGACGGCGACCAGCGCGGCCGGGGCGCGGCGCGGGTCCGCGCCGGTGTAGGTGGCGTACCGGTCGAGCAGCATCCGCAGCCGGGGGTCGGACAGGTGGCTGCGGCCCAGCCCGCGCAGGGTGCGGCCGGGCCCGATCGCGGCCAGGTCACCCAGCCGCCAGGCCAGCGCGGCCAGGTCGCGTGGCGAGTCGACGGTACGCCGCAGGATGTCCCGGTGCGACGCGGTCCACACCCGGGCGGCCCGCCGCCACAGCCGCCGCCAGTCCGCGGCGGCCCGGTCGCCGAGGGCGGCACCGATGCGGGCGGCGAACTCGTCGGGGTCGGCGCACGAGTCGAGGGCCGGCCCGCCGCCGGGGAAGACGTGCCGCACGATCGGGTCCAGCGGGACCAGGTCGAGATACTCGTCGAGTTTCGCGCCGGTCGCTTCGAACAGCTCGTGGAAGACCTGCGGCAGGGTGAGCAGGCTCGGCCCGGTGTCGAAGTGGAAGCTGCCCGCCGGGGTGTCCTGGACGTGCCGGCCGAGCTTGCCGCCGACGGTGTCGGACCGTTCGAAGACGGTCACCTCGTGCCCGCTGACGGCGAGCCGGGCGGCGGTGGCCAGCCCGCCCACGCCGGCGCCGATGACCACGATCCGCGCCATGCCGTGCCTCCTAGCTGACCGGACGGCCCCGCCAGGACAGGCGACGCCGCTTCCGCAGATGGTACGACCGCAGCGTCAGCCAGCCGAGCACCACGACCGAGCCGGGGTGGGCCAGCGCGTCGGGCCAGGCCCGGCCGCCGGTGGCGCGGGCGCTCACCACCCGCCCGGCGACTCCCGCCGCGTACCCGGTCAGGGCCAGCCCGGCGGCCGGCGGCGAACCCGCCACCAGCGCCGCCACCGCCAGCAGCGGCGGCGCGCTGTAGAGCAGCAGCAGCGCGGCGACCACGGTCGCGGCGGCCACCGGGTGGCCGAAGGTGGCCCAGAGCGACTTGGTGTAGCCGTCGCGCAGCTGCGGCCAGCTCTCGTACATCAGGCAGGTGGCCAGCCGGGAGCCGTCGGCCAGCGCGATCCGCCCGCCTGCGCGTTTCACCGCCCGGGCCAGCTCGATGTCCTCCAGCACCCGGTCGGCGACGGCGGCGTGCCCGCCGGCCCGCTCGTACCCGGCCCGGTCCACCAGCAGGAACTGCCCACCGGCGGCGGCCAGCGACGGCCGCGGCGAGCGTTCCATCGCGCGCAGCGGCAGGAAGGTCAGCCACAACCACTGCAACAGCGGCTGCACCAGCCGGTCACCCACCGTCCGCACCATGATCCCCGGGTACGCCGACAGCAGCGTCGCCCGCGCCGCCCGCAGCTCGGTCACCGCCGCCGCGACCGCGTACGGGGTGAGCACCACGTCGGCGTCGACGAAGGCGTACACGGTGGCGGCCGGCCCGGCGTGCCCGGCGAGCTGGTGGCAGGCGTGCGGCTTGCCCAGCCAGCCCGGCGGCGGGGTGACCCCGGTGTGCAGGGTGACCCGGGGGTCGTCGCCGACCACCGAGCGGACCACCTCGGCGGTGCCGTCGGTCGAACCGTCGTCGAGCACCACGATCCGCAGGCCGGGCACCCCCTGCTGGGCGAGCAGCGCGCGCAGGCACGGGGTGACCCGGTCGGCCTCGTCGCGCAGCGGCAGCAGCACCGCCACCGTCTCGTCGACCCCGACCGGCCCGTCGACGGGCCGGCGCAGGAAGTACCGGGCGTTGACCCAGGTGTGCGCGGTCAGCGCGGTCACCGCGACGGCCAGCACGAGCGCGACGACGGTCACCGCCACGCCCCCGTCGACCCGGGCCGGGGTTGCCACAGGGTCGGCGTCGGCCCGCGTCGTGCCGGCGGGCCGGTCCGGGTGCCGGTCATGCCGGGGTGTCGACGCCGGTGCGTCGCGGTGCCGGCCGGTCGGCGGGCCGGCGGCGGGCGCGCAGCAGGGTCACCGCCAGCGGTACCGCCACCACCGCCATGCCCACCGCGCCCCAGATCGCCGAGGCGGGCAGCCGGAGGAAGACGGCGTGCGCCAGCACGCTGGAGAAGTACGTCCACAGGTAGAGGGCGAACATCGGATCGTCGCGGGGGCCGGTGACCGCGACGGCCGGCCCGGCCAACGGGCGCAACGCGCTCATCAGCAGCACCGCGAACAGCAGCCAGCCCAGGTAGTTGCTGACCGGGATGCCGGGCAGTCCGGGCAGCGCCGGGGTGGCGTCGCGCCACACCCAGTAGCCCTCGGCCACCATCTGGGGGTCGAGGAAGAGGTCCCAGCCGGCCAGTCCGACGGTGGCCAACGCCACCCGCCCGACGTGCCCCGCCCACCCGGCCGACGCGGCGTCGGGTCCCCGACCGGTGGGCGTGGTCAGCCGGACGGCGGCCAGCCAGGCGGGCCAGGCCATCCAGGTCCAGGCCAGCGGGATGATCAACGGCACCCCGGCCAGCTTCGGCCCCAACTCGCCCGAGTAGTCGTAGCTGCCGAACGGGAAGCCGGTGGCCACCCCCAGCGCCTCGATGGCGAACCCGCCGCCGGTGGCCACCGCGACCAGCGCCGCCGCCGTACGGGCACCCCGGGTGAGCAGCGCGTGCCCCACCGCGAGCAGGTAACCCAGCACGACCGTGGCGACGGTGAGCCGGGCCCGGGTGACCCCGCCGGTCAGCGGGTAGCAGATCTGGATCAGCACCAGCAGGGCCAGCAGCAGCCAGGGGACGTGCCGGCGGGTCACGACGAGGCCGGGCCGGACGTGTCGGGTCGGGGCAGCGGCAGGTCCCGGCCGAGCACCCCGAACGGTCGTTCGTCACCGGGGAACCGGAAGTGCCGCAGCACGTCGACGAAGCCGAACCGGCGGTACAGCCGCCAGGCCCGCGACGCCTGCTCGTCGGCCTCCGGGGTGGACAGCAGGGTGGTGCCGCCCTCGGCGAGGCTGAGCAGGGCGGTGAGCTGCCGGGCGCCCAGGCCGTGCCCCTGCGCGGGCGGTCTGACGTGCAGTTCGACCACCTCGAAACAGTGGGTCAGCCAGCGCCGCCGGGCGTCCGGGGGCAGCGCCCGGTAGACCTGGTCGTGCCACCACTGGCCACCCGCGCCGAGGTAGCCGTACCCGAAGCCGGCCAGGTGGCCCTCGCTGGTGAGGCTGGCGACGGCGCGGAACCCGGGCCGGCGGGCGTGGGTGGCGATGTAACCACGGCGGGCCTCCAGCAGGTCGCTGCGGTAGCCCATCGCCTCCCCGTACACCGCGACCACGTCGTCGAGCCGCCGGACGAGATCCTCCGGCGTCCACCGCACCAACCTCATGCGCGTCCTCTCACGGTTGCGGATCACCGTCGGCGACCCAGCCCAGCACCGACCGGTCACCGACCACTGCGCGCACCTCGAAGCGCGCGAACAACTCCTCCGCGTACCACCCTTCGGTGGGGGTGCGGGTGATCGCCGCCCGGTGCTCCGGGTGACGGTACGCGAAGGCCACGAGGTCCGTCGGGTCGCGCCACACGCTGACCGTGCCCTGCCAACCCAGCGGCGCCTCGCCGACACCGAACCGGGCGAGCAGCCCCGGCGCGGCGTGCAGCGCGGCGGCGACCGGCGGGACGGCCTGCCAGAAGGTGAGCGCACGGCGGGGACGCAACCGGGCCCGGGTCAGCGCCAGCACCGGCCCGTCGACCCGGCCGCCCGCCGGCTCGCCGAACGGACGCCGGCCCGACCACTCGCCCCGGCTGGTCACCGGGCGCAGCTCCAGCCGGGCCGAGGCGCGGGCGATCCGGGCCCAGGAACGGCCCACCGGGGAGGCGTCGAAGTCGGCGGCCGCGGCGGGGGAGTCCCACACCACCAGCGCGGCCCACCGGGTCAGGTCGGCGTCCCCGGGGCCGAAGCCGGTGCCGGTCCCGGTGCCGAGCAGTTTGCCGAACCGTACGCCGGGGGTGCGTCGCAGCTGCCACGGATGCCGGGCCATCCGGGCCAACGCCCGGCCCAGGGCGGCCCGGGGCACCCGCCACACGTGCAGGGTGACCAGCTCCGGGGTGGTGTTCACGCCACCTCGGCGGGGGTGCCGCCGGTGATCCGCAGCAGCTCCGGGTAGGTGGTGGGGAAGACCGCCTGCGGTACGCCACCGGCGGCCCACACCTGCTGGTGCCCGGCCAGGGCGGTGTCGACCAGGGTGCGCAGCGGCCCGGGGTGGCCGACCGGGGCGACCCCGCCGATCACCTGCCCGGTGTGCGTGCGGACGAAGTCGGGGGTGGCCCGGCGCAGGTGGGTCACCCCGAGCCAGGCGGCCAGGCCGGCGGTGTCGACCCGGTGTGCGCCGGAGGTGAGCACCAGCAGCGGCGTGTCGTCGGCCTCGAAGACCAGCGAGTTGGCGATCGCGCCGACGGCGACGCCCAACGCGTCGGCCGCCGCGACGGCGGTGTGCACCGCCTCGGGCAGCAGACGGACCCGGCTGGCCACGCCGGAGGCGTCCCGCGCGCCCGCGTCGTCGAGCGCCCGCTGCACCGCCTGCACGTTCGGGTGTGACTGCATGCGGCCATTGTCCCCGGTACGCCCCGACGCCCCGCAGCCGGCCGCCCACCGTGGCGGGTCAGCGGGCGGGCGGCGACCCGGGCCGGGTGCCGGGCCAGTGCCCGGTGGCCCGGATCCGGCCGTCGGCGGTCACCAGCAGCGCCTCGTGGTCGGCCAGGCCGGTCAGCCAGGTCAGCGCGTCGTCGGCGTCCCGGGTCATCGCCGCGGTGGCGTACACGTCGGCCCAGAGCAGTTCCGGCCCGACCACGGTGACCGACCGCAGCGCGGTCGCCGGTCGGCCGGTACGCGGGTCCACGATGTGCGCGCCGCGCCTGGCGGTGCCCGAAGTGGCGACCGCGCCGTCGCGCCGGTCCAGCACGTCCAGCAGGTGGCCGGGGCGGTCCGGGTCCTCGATGCCGACCCGCCAGGCCGGCCGGTCCGCCCCGGTGCGCAGCAGCACGTCCCCACCGGCGTTGAGACAGAGGTCGTGCCCGGCCAGATCGGCCAGCCATCCGGCCGCCCGCTGCACCGCCCAGCCCTTGACCAGTCCGGACGGGTCATAGCCGGCACCGCCGGTGGGCAGCGGCAGCCGCCTGGCGTCGAACCGGCCGCCGGTGCGCGTCCGGGCCAGCTCGCACAGCTCCGCCACCTCCCGCACCAGCGGGCTCGCGGTGGCCGGATCGGGTTCCCGCCCGGCCAGCTCTCCGATCTCGCTCTCCGGCCGGTAGGCGCTGAACGTCGCGTCGATCGAGCCCAGCCAGGTGAAGAACCGCTCCACCCGGGCGGCGACGGCGTCGTCGTGCACGTCCGGGCCGCGCAGGTGCACGCTCACCGGCAGCCCCATCACCTGCACCACCCAGGCCCGCCGGTCCAGCTCCGCCGTCCGGCCCGTCGGGGTGCTCATCTCAGGTGCGCCGCGTCGATGGCGGCCTGGAGGGATTCGCGGTAACCGTCGCTGGTGACGGTCGCCCCGGACACGGTGTCGATCCGGGCGCTCTGCGCGGTGAGCGCCGCCTGCCGCAGGACCGGCACCGCGTAGTCGTTGATCTGCTGGTCCCGGAAGTTGCCGTCGGGCACCTGGAGTGCCGTGACGTCGGTGATCCGCCCGCCCGCCACGGTGATCCGGACCTGCACCGGCCCCCACCGGGTCTGCGCCACCGACCCGTCGTAGCTTCCGCCGCTGTCGCCGGTGGGCGGTTCGGTGGACGGGTCCCCGGAGCCGGGGGTGGTGCCGCCGCGGTCGACGGCGACGGCACTGCTCCCCCCGCCGACGCCCATGGTGCTGGTCCGGTAGCTGAACAGCAGCACCAGGGCGGTCACCGTGGAGAGCAGCCAGATGGTGATCCGTCGCACGGTTCCCCCTTCCCGCCCGTCACCAGGCGAAGCGTTCGTGATGGACGTGCCGCTCAGGCACCCCGGCGGCCCGGGTCGCGGCCTGCACGGCGTCGACCCAGCCGTCCGGGCCGCACAGGTAGACGTCGTGGTCGGCGATGTCGGGGGAGAGCCGGCGCAGCGCCTCGGCGTCCGGCAGCCCGGCCGCGTAGCCGGGCAGCCAGGCGGGCTGCCGGCCGCGCGGACCGACCAGGTAGTGGACCGACACGCCGCGGTCGACCGCGAGCCGCTCCAGCTCCGCCCGGAAGGCCAGCTCCTGCGGGGTACGCACGCGGTAGAGCAGCACCGCCTGCCCGGGTGCGTACGGCAGCTCCCGGAGCAGGGCCAGCAGCGGGGTGACGCCGATCCCGCAGGCGAGCATGGTGATCCCGCCGCCACGCCAGTGTTCCCCGGTCAGCCGCCCGTACGGGCCCTCCAGCAGCACCCGGGTGCCCGGTCGCAGGGTGGCCACCCGGGAGCTGTCGTCGCCGAGGTCCTTGACGGTGATCCGCATCAGGTCGCCCGTCGGCGGGGCGGATAGCGAGTACGGGTGCGCCCGGGACCAACCGGGGCCGGCCAGGAAACGCCAGCCGAAGAACTGCCCGGCCCGGACCGGCAGCCGGTCCAGGTCCCGCCCGCGCAACCAGACCGAGGTGACGCCGGGCGCCTCGGGGACCACCGCGGCCACCTCGACCCGGTGCCGCAGCGAGCGGTACGCCGGCAGCCCGAGCCGGAACACCAGCACACTGCCCAGCGCCCCCAGGTACGCCGTCCACCAGTACGCCCGCGCGGCGGCCGAGGAGACGAAGTCCGCGCCGGTCCACAACTGGTGCGGCAGCGCCAACCCGATCCCCAGGTACGCGTACAGGTGCAGCAGGTGCCAGGACTCGTAGCGCAGCCGACGGCGGGCCGCCCGGACGGAGCTGACCACCACCAGCACCAGCAGTGCCAGCGCGGCGGTGGCCAGCAGCATCCCCGGGTACCCGGTGACCAGCAACCAGAGCTGTGTCACGGGGTTCTCCCGGGCCGTGCCGGCGTACCCCAGGGTGGTCAGCAGCACGTGGGCCAGCAGCAGGTGGAACGAGGTGAAGCCGGCCAGCCGGTGCCAGCGGGCGATCCGGTCCTGGCCGAAGCGCCGTTCGACGAGCGGCACCCGGGCCATCAGCACCACCTGGACGAGCATCAGGTCGGCGCTGAGCAGGCCGGTGAGCCGGCCGGCGGAGGTGAGGCCGGTGGCCACCCCGGAGAGCAGTTCCTGCACTCCCCGGTCGGCGGTCCAGAGCGCGACGACGACCAGCAGGCTGAGCACCGCCGCGCTGCCGGCCAGGTCGGCCCACCAGCCGGGGGCGGTGGGCAACGGTCGGCGCGGGGTGTCCCGGCCCAGGACGGTGGTGCTCATCAACGGGTGGTTCCGGCGGGTCCTTCACTCATGCGTTCCACCCTGCGGCGGCGACCTCGGGTCAGGCTTTGCCGTCACTGTGCGCCGGCTGGGAATCGTCGCTGGCACGCCGTACGCCGGACGTTGCGTTTTCGTCGGGGGCAGGGTGTACTGTCAGGGCAGTTAGAACGAGTGTTCGATTCACTCGCACACCCGTTCCAACGCCCCCGGGGCGGTGTTTCGCGGCGTCGACCCGGGCAGGTGCGGTTTCGCGGACCGCACCGGGTTCCGGGCAGTCGCGAGCCCGGTCCCGTCAAGGCAGGTCGTCGCCCGCCGCCCTCGACCCCCGGGCGGCGGGCGACGAACCCGCCGGTTCGCCGGCCGGGTGTGGTGTGGGGAAGCATCCGCACCCGGCCGGCCCCCAGCGGTGCGTCTTCCTCCGCACCACCCGCCCCGGGCGTCGCGCCGGTGGAGCCTCTCCACCTGGCGTCCCGCCCGACCCGGTCACGCGGAGGAGACAGTCATGCCGACCAACCCGGCCCAGGCGCCGACGGTGCCCGCGCACGTGTTGCCGCACCGCACCCCGACCCAACTCCTCGCGGCGGCCCGCCACGGGCTGGCCGAGGCCGCCCAGACCCGTCCCGACGGGCTGCGCTACGCCGCCGCCCACCTGGCCGCGCTCCGCGCCGCCGCCGCCCTGCTCGCCGCCCGGGCCCGGCCCGCGCCCGCCCGCCGCCGCCGGATCACCAGCGTCTGGGTGCTGCTCGCCGGGGTCGCCCCCGAACTGGACGAGTGGTCCCGCTACTTCGCCGCCACCGCCGGCAAGCGGGCCGCCGCCGAGGCCGGCATACCCCGGGTGGTGAACGCCCGGGAGGCCGACGACCTGCTCCGGGCCGCCGAACAGTTCGTGACGGTGGTGGAGCAGGCGCTCGGAGTGACCCACCAGCCCGCCCTCGACGGTCTCGCCGCCTGACCCGGCCGTGCCCGGGTCCCCGCCGGGCACCTGATCCGGCCGGGCACGGGCACCTCGACGCAGCGTCCCACCGCGTCCGGGGCGAGCACGCAGTGCACCTGATCCACGCAACGACACGACGGGGGGTTGGTCCGATGGCGGGCCGCATGGTGGTCGGTTCCGCCGCACTGGCCGATCTGGTCCGCCCGGCGAGCGCCCCGGACCCGGCCGGCAGCCACCGGGTGCTCCCGGTGGCACCGGAGCTGACCGGCCTGCTGCCGCACCGGGGGCTGCGTCGGGGTAGCACGGTCGCCGTCACCGTCGGCCAACCCCGGCGCAGCGGCGGCACCTCCCTGGTGCTGGCGTTGCTCGCCGAGGCGTCCCGGGCCGGGTCGTGGTGCGCGGTGGTCGGGGTGCCCACGTTCGGGGCGGGCGCCGCCGCCGAGGTCGGCATCGCCCTGGACCGGCTGGCCCTCGTCCCGCACCCCGGTCCGGAGTGGCCGACCGTGGTCGCCGCCCTGATCGACGGGGTCGACGTGGTGGTGACCGCCGTACCGCACACCGTCGCCGCCCCGGTGGCCGACCGGCTGGCCGCCCGGGCCCGACAACGCGGCTGCGTGCTCGTGCCGTACGGCCGGTGGACCGGCGCGGACGTCACGCTCCAGGTGGTCCGGGGGGTCTGGGAGGGGCTCGGGCCGGGACGGGGTCGGCTGCGCCGACGCGAGGTCACCGTGTCGGCACGCGGGCGCGGCGCGGCGGCCCGTCCGAAGGAGATCACGATGTGGCTGCCCGGCGACGGGCTCACCCGGGTCGTGCCCCGCGCCGCGCCGGCCGTCCCCGTCGGACCTGCCGTCCCCGTCGCGCCGGCCGTCCCCGTCGGGCCCCGGCCGGGCGGATTCACCGTGGTCGGGTCCGGGTGACCGGCGCGCCCATCCGTACCCTGCTGCTCTGGTGCCCGGACTGGCCGGTGCTCGCCGCCGAGATCGTCGACGGGGTGCCCGCCACCGGCCCGGTGGCCGTGCTGCACGCCAACCGGGTGGTGGCCTGCTCCGCACCGGCCCGCGCCGCCGGGGTACGCCGGGGCCTGCGCCGCCGGGAGGCGCAGGGGCGCTGCCCCGCGCTGACCGTCGTCGACCACGACCCCGGCCGGGACGCCCGCGCCTTCGAACCGGTCGTCGCCGCGGTGGAGGAGGTCGCCGCCGGGGTCGAGGTGGTCCGCCCCGGCGTCTGCGCGCTCGCCGCCCGGGGGCCCGCCCGCTACCTCGGCGGTGAGGAGGCCGCCGCCGAGCGGATCATCGAACAGGTCGCCGAGTCCTGCGCGGTGGAGAGCCAGGTCGGGATCGCCGACGGGGTCTTCGCCGCCGGTCTCGCCGCGCGTACCGGACAGGTGGTGCCGCCCGGCGGGACCCCGGGGTTCCTGGCCGGGCTGCCCGTCGAGGCGATCGGCCGGCCGGCCCTGGCCGACCTGCTGCGCCGGCTCGGCGTACGCACGCTCGGCGGGTTCGCGGCGCTGCCCGCCGGTGACGTGCTGGCCCGGTTCGGCTTCGACGGGGCCCTCGCCCACCGGCTCGCCGCCGGGCACGACCACCGGCCGCTCGCCGTCCGGCAGCCCCCGGTCGACCTGACCGTCACCGCCCACCACGATGAGCCCCTCGACCGGGTCGACGCGGCGGCCTTCGCCGCCCGGATGCTCGCCGAACGGCTGCACGCCCGGTTGGCCGGGCACGGGCTGGCCTGCACCCGGCTCGGCATCGAGGCGGTCACCGCACACGGTCAGGAGCTGCACCGGGTGTGGCGACACGACGGGTTGCTCACCGCCGCCGCGATCGCCGACCGGGTGCGCTGGCAGCTCGACGGCTGGCTCTCCGGCAGCACCGGTCGGGCCGGTGCCCGACCGGCCCGGCCGACCGCCGGGATCGTCCGGCTGCGGCTGGTGCCCGACGGGCTGCTGGCCCGGGGTGGGCTGCAACCCGGCCTGTGGGGGGAGGCCGGCGAGGAACGCGACCGGGCGCACCGGGCGCTAAGCCGGGTGCAGGGCATCCTCGGCCCGGAGGCGGTGGTCACCGCCGTGCTGGGCGGCGGTCGGTCCCTGGCCGACCAGACCCGCCTGGTCCCCTGGGGCGACGAACGCCTCCCGGCCCGCCCCGGCCCGCCACCGCTGCCGGGCGCACCGGCCAAGCCACCACTGCCGGGCGCATCCGTCACGCCGCCGGTGGACGGGTCGTCGGGTGTCGTGCCGCCGCCGTCGGCCGGAGCGGGTCGGGGTGGTGCTGAGGTGACGGGTCGGGGCGGTGCCGCGCGGGCCGGGCGGCGGGGGAGTCCCGTACCGCCCTGGCCGGGGCGGCTACCGCCCCCCGCGCCGGCCGTGGTGCTGCCCGTTCCGCTCACCGCGACCGTGCACGACGTCACCGGGGAACCGGTGCTGGTCAGCGCCCGGTTGGCGGTCAGCGCCGCGCCCGCCCGGCTGGCCGTCGGCGGCGCCGCCCCGACGGAGATCGTCGGCTGGACCGGTCCGTGGCCGGTGGACGAGCGGTGGTGGGCCCCCGCCGAGGCCCGCCGTCGGGCCCGGTTCCAGGTCTGCCTGGCCGACGGTGCCGCCCTGCTGCTGGCCGTCGAGGCGGGCCGGTGGCTGGTGGAGGCGATCTATGACTGACCGGTGGTCCGCGCTTGTCCGGTCGGTGTGGCGTCCCGTCCGGGGCCATCCCGCGTCCCGACGATGTTTCCGGGTGAGCGGTATGCCTGGCGGTCATGAATATGACTCAGCGGCATACCGCTCACCGAGCGATCCATTCCCGTCCGCGACGCCCCTGCCGCACCACGCAGCCTGCCGCAGGAAGAGATCCGGATGAGCTTCCACAATCCGAAGCTGCCCTGGTCGGAACTGGAGCGGGTGCTGTCCGGACGGTCCACCACCGACGGCGGCGCGGGCCCCGGTGGGTCCCGGGGTGACGGGGGACGGGGCGGGCGGCGGCGCGGGGAACGGCACCTGCACGTGGTGGACCCGCTCGCCGACGCCGACGGCGGCGACTCGCCGGCCTGGACCCGGCACCGCGAGCGGTACGCACCGCCGGAGCTGACCCGCCCGGACGACCCGGTGCCCTACGCCGAACTGCACGCGCACACCAACTTCAGTTTCCTCGACGGGGCGAGCCACCCGGAGGAACTGGCCGAGGAGGCCGCCCGGCTGGGGTTGACCGCGCTCGCCGTGACCGACCACGACGGGTTCTACGGGGTGGTCCGGTTCGCCGAGGCGGCCCGTACGCTGCACCTGCCCACGGTCTTCGGCGCGGAACTGTCGTTGGGGCTGCCCGGCCCGCAGCAGGGCGAGCCCGACCCGCTGGGCCGGCACCTGCTGGTGCTCGCCCACGGCCACGAGGGGTACGCCCGGCTCGCGTCGGTCATCTCCCGGGCCCAGCTGCGCGGCGGCGAGAAGGGCCGGCCGGTCTACGGCGACCTGGAGGAGGTCGCCGCCGAGCTGCGCGACCACGTGCTGGTGCTGACCGGCTGCCGCAAGGGGCACGTGCCGGCGGCGCTGCTCACCGCGGGGGTGGACGCGGCGGCCCGGGAACTGGACCGGCTCACCGCGCTGTTCGGCGCGGAGACAGTGGCGGTGGAGCTGACCGACCACGGGCACCCGGTCGACGCCGACCGCAACGACGCCCTCGCCGAGCTGGCCGCCACCGCCGGGCTGCCCACCGTGGCCAGCAACAACGTGCACTACGCCAGCCCGGGGCGACGACGGTTGGCGACCACCCTGGCCGCCGTCCGGGCCCGGCGCAGCCTGGACGAGATCGACGGCTGGCTGCCCGCCGCCGCCACCGCCCACCTGCGCAGCGGCGCGGAGATGGCGACCCGGTTCGCCGGGTACCCGGGTGCGGTGTCCCGGGCCGCCGAGTTCGGCGCGGAACTCGCCTTCGACCTGCACCTGGTCGCGCCCCGGCTGCCGGCGTACCCGGTGCCGGCGGGGCACACCGAGATGAGCTGGCTGCGCCACCTCACGCTGGCCGGGGCGCACGAGCGCTACGGCCCGCCCGGGGCGCACCCGGAGGCGTACGCGCAGCTGGAACACGAGCTGCGGATGATCGACGAGCTGGGCTTCCCCGGCTACTTCCTGGTGGTCTACGACATCGTGGCGTTCTGCCGCGCGCAGGACATCTACTGCCAGGGCCGGGGTTCGGCGGCGAACTCGGCGGTCTGCTACGCGCTGCGGATCACCAACGTGGACGCGGTCCGGCACCGGCTGCTGTTCGAACGGTTCCTCGCCCCGGAACGCGACGGGCCACCCGACATCGACGTGGACATCGAGTCCGACCGGCGGGAGGAGGTGATCCAGCACGTCTACGCCCGGTACGGCCGGGAGCACACCGCCCAGGTCGCCAACGTCATCTCCTACCGGCCCCGGTCGGCGGTGCGGGACGTGGCGAAGGCGTTCGGCTACTCACCAGGCCAGCAGGACGCCTGGAGCAAGCAGATCGACCGCTGGGGTTCCGTCGCGGCGGTCGACGTCGAGGGCATCCCCGAGCAGGTGGTGGCGTACGCCGACGAGTTGCAGACGTTCCCCCGGCACCTGGGCATCCACTCCGGCGGGATGGTGATCTGCGACCGGCCGGTGATCGAGGTGTGCCCGGTGGAGTGGGGGCGGATGCCCGGCCGCAGCGTGCTCCAGTGGGACAAGGACGACTGCGCGGCCGTCGGGCTGGTCAAGTTCGACCTGCTCGGCCTGGGCATGCTGTCGGCCCTGCACTACGGCTACGACCTGATCGGCCAGTCCCTGGACCTGGGTGACATGACGCTGGACGACCCCGAGGTCTACGACATGCTCTGCCGGGCTGACTCGGTGGGGGTGTTCCAGGTGGAGAGCCGCGCCCAGATGGCCACCCTGCCCCGGCTGAAACCCCGCGAGTTCTACGACCTGGTGGTGGAGGTGGCGCTGATCCGGCCCGGCCCGATCCAGGGCGGCTCGGTGCACCCGTACATCAGGCGCAAGAACGGCCAGGAGCCGGTGACGTACCCGCACCCGCTGATGCGCAACGCGCTGGAGAAGACCCTCGGCGTGCCGCTGTTCCAGGAGCAGCTGATGCAGCTCGCCATCGACCTGGCCGGCTTCGACGCCGCCGGGGCCGACCAGTTGCGCCGGGCGATGGGGGCGAAACGGTCGGTGCAGCGGATGGCGCAGCTCGCCGACCGGCTCTACGCCGGGATGGCCGGGCGGGGGATCACCGGGGAACTGGCCGACGACGTCTACCGCAAGCTCACCGCGTTCGCCAGCTACGGCTTCCCGGAGAGCCACGCGATGAGCTTCGCCTACCTGGTGTACGCCAGCTCCTGGCTCAAGCGCCATCATCCGGCGGCGTTCCTGGCTGCCCTGCTCAACGCCCAACCGATGGGCTTCTACGCACCGCAGACCCTGGTCGACGACGCCCGCCGGCACGGCGTCGAGGTCCGCCGGCCGGACGTCAACGCCAGCGGGGCGGGGGCGGTGCTGGAGTCCACGCCGGAAACGCGCTGGGGGAGCGTGCCGGGGGAGCCGCCGCACGCCTGGGGGCTGGGCGGTCCGGCGGTCCGGCTCGGGCTGGGCGGGGTCCGTACCCTCGGCGACGACCTGGCGGGGCGGATCGTGGCGGAGCGGACGGCGCACGG
The DNA here is from genome assembly GCF_016900955.1 of Micromonospora humidisoli. Lineage (NCBI taxonomy): Bacteria > Bacillati > Actinomycetota > Actinomycetes > Micromonosporales > Micromonosporaceae > Micromonospora > Micromonospora humidisoli. Next base: position 430,805 of record NZ_JAFEUO010000004.1, on the reverse strand, counting down.
GGCGTACCGGGACATGCCGGATCTGGCCCGGCGGGTCGGTCTGACCGCGGGGCAGCTGGAGGCGCTGGCCACCGCGGACGCCTTCGCCTGTTTCGGGCTGACCCGGCGGCAGGCGCTCTGGGCGGCCGGGGCGGCGGCCCAGGACCGGCCGGGCCGGCTGCCCGGCACGGTGACCGGCGCGGCGGCCCCCACCCTGCCCGGGATGGAGGCGGTGGACCGGCTCGTCGCCGACGTCTGGGCCACCGGGCTGTCCCCGGAGACCCACCCGGCCCGGTTCGTCCGGGACCGGCTCGACGCGCTGGGTGCGGTGCCGATCGCCCGGCTGGGGCGGGTGGAGCCGGGTCGGCGGGTGCGGGTCGGCGGCATCGTCACCCACCGGCAACGGCCGGCGACCGCCGGTGGAGTCACCTTCCTCAACCTGGAGGACGAGACCGGGATGCTGAATGTCACATGCTCCCCGGGGCTGTGGCAGCGCTACCGTCGAATCGCCCGCACCAGCAGCGCGCTCGTGGTCCGTGGTCGGTTGCAGCGGCACGAGGGGGTCACCAACCTCACCGCCGACCGGCTGGACCCGATCACGCCGCCGGTGGAACCCGCCTCCCGCGACTTCCGGTGAAGTGATCCACATTACGGTTTTCCCGGCCGGGAGACAGGAGAATTCCGGCACGCGCGGGCAGAGCGGCCCGTGCGCGGCAAGGGGGAAGGCCAGTGACGATGGACAGCACTTACACCGGTGGACTGGCGAACGCCCGGCGCACCCGGCTGGGCGCCGGTTGGACGCCCGCCCAGGACGCCGAGCCGCGGGAGTACCAGGTGACCGAGGGGCCGGTGGCGAACACCCGCCGGTCCCGCGCCGAGGAGGACCCGGCCGGCGGCGGGGAGATCTGAGCCGGCGACGGCACCGCCGACGGGGGGTCGGGTGGCGTGGGTGACTAGGCTCGACCGGGTGGAACAGAGCACCCGCAGCCGGTTCGCCGAGCCGCCGTTGACCCCCCGTACCGCCGTCATCTGGTCGGTGCTCGCCGCCGAGTTGCAGCGGCGGGCCGACGACACGTTGACCGTGCTCGACGTGGGCGGCGGCACCGGCGGGTTCGCCGTGCCGCTCGCCCAGGCCGGCCACCGGGTGACCGTGGTCGACGCCAGCCCCGACGCGCTCGCCGCGCTCACCCGACGGGCCGCCGAGGCCGGGGTCGCCGATCGGGTGCACGCCGTGCAGGGCGACGGCGACGCGCTGACCGGGCTGGTCGAACCGGCCACCGTCGACCTGGTGCTGTGCCACGCGGTGCTGGAGGTGGTCGACGACCCGACGCCGGTGGCGACCGCGCTGGCGACCGCGCTGCGTCCCGGCGGTGCGGCGAGCGTGCTGGTCGCCGGGCGGGCCGCCGCCGTGCTGGGGCGGGCCATGAACGGTCACCTCGACGTCGCCGCCGCGCTGGCCGCCGCGCCCGACGGGGCCGCCGGTCCCCGGGACACCCTGCGCCGCCGCTTCGACGCCGAGGAGGCCGCCGCCCTGCTGCGCGTCGCCGGCCTCACCGTCGAGGAGATCCACGGGGTACGCGTCCTCGCCGACCTGTTGCCCGCCACCGTCGCCGACGGTCAGCCGGGTGCCCTGGTCGAGCTGGAGAAGGTGCTGGCCGGGCGGCCGCCCTACCGGGACCTCGCCGCCCAACTGCACCTGTTCGCCCGCCGCCAGGCATGACCGGGGTGGCCCCGGCCGGCGCACCGGTGCCCCCGGCGGACCCGCTCGCGGTGCTGGCACCGCGCTACGGCGGGGGCAGCCTGGCCGACGTGCTGCCCAGCGCGTTGGCGGTGCTCGGCGTGCCGGGCGCGGTAGACCTGCTCGGGCTCGTCCCCGCCCTGGCCGGGGTACGTCGGGTCGCCGTGCTGCTCGTCGACGGTCTCGGCTGGTACCAACTGCCCACCGCCGCCCGGTACGCCCCGACCCTGACCGGGCTGGCCGCGACGGTGGGCCGCCCGTTGACCTCAGGCTTCCCGTCCACCACCCCGACCAGCCTGGTGACCCTGGGGGCGGGTGCGGCCCCCGGCGCGCACGGCGTGCTCGGCTTCACCGTCCGGGTGCCCGGCACCGACCGGGTGCTCAACCACATCGACTGGCCCGGCGACCCGGACCCGCTGCACTGGCAGCCGGTGCGTACCCAGTGGCAGCGGGCCCGCGCCGCCGGGGTCGCGGTGAGCGTGGTGAGCCGCCCCGAGTACGCCGGCAGCGGGCTCACCCTGGCCGCCAACCGGGGCGGCGACTACCGGGGCGCCGGCGGGGTGGACGCCCTGGCCCGGACGATGCTGGCGGCGCTGTCCGCCGGGGCGGGCCCCACCCTGGTCTCCGGCTACCACCCCGACCTGGACCGGCACGGTCACCTCAGCGGGGTCGACTCGGCCCCGTGGCGGATCGCCGCCGCCGAGGTCGACGCCCTGCTCGCCCGCCTCGTCGACGGGTTGCCGGCCGACGCCGCGCTGCTGGTCACCGCCGACCACGGCCAGCTCGACGTGCCGGCGGGGCACCGGTTCGACCTGGACACCGACCCACGGTTGCGGGCCGGCGTCCGGGTGGTCGCCGGGGAGCCCCGGGTGCGCTACCTGCACGTCGCCCCGGGGGCGGTGGACGACGTGGTGGCCGTCTGGTCGGCGGTGCTCGGGCCGGCCGCCCGGGTGTGCACCCGGGAGGAGATGGTGGCCGAGGGGTGGTTCGGCCCGGTCGCCGAGGAGCACCTGTCCCGGGTCGGTGACGTGGTGGTGACCTGCCGCGACACGTACGCGGTGCTGGCCACCCGGTCGGAGCCGCCGGCGGTGTCCCGGCTGGTGGCCTACCACGGGGCGGACACCGCGGCGGAGATGACCGTGCCGCTGCTGGTGGTCCGGGGCTGACGTGGCCGTCGCCCGTGGGGCGGGCGGGCCGGTTGTCGTACCTGGCGGTTAGCCTGCCGGGATGGGTCGGAGCCAGTCGTTGCCGCGCGGCGGTGACCCGCGTTTCGGGCCCGACGCCGACGACTCGGCCAGTCCGATCCTGCACGTCGACATGGACGCCTTCTTCGCCTCCGTCGAGGTGCGCCACCGGCCCGAGCTGCGCGGCCGGCCGGTGGTGGTCGGCGGGGTCGGGCCGCGCGGCGTGGTCAGCTCCGCCAGCTACGAGGCCCGGCGCTTCGGGGTGCGCAGCGCGATGCCCACCGCGCGGGCCCGCGCGCTCTGCCCCGGCGCGGTCTACCTACCCCCCGACTTCGCCCGCTACCGGGCGGCCTCCGACGCGGTGATGCGGATCTTCCGGGACGTCACCCCGTTGGTCGAGCCGCTCTCCCTCGACGAGGCGTTCCTCGACGTGGCGGGCGCCCGCCGGCTGTTCGGCCCGCCCGCCGCCATCGCCCGGCGCATCCGGGAGCGGGTGACGGCCGAGCAGGGGCTGACCTGTTCGGTCGGGGTGGGCCCGAGCAAGTTCGTGGCCAAGCTCGGCTCCACCCGGGCCAAGCCGGACGGTCTGCTGGTGGTGCCGGCCGGCCGGGTGCTGGAGTTCCTCCACCCGCTGCCCGTCGACGCGTTGTGGGGGGTGGGGGAGCGGTCGGCCGAGACGCTGCGCCGGCTCGGCCTGCGGACCATCGGCGATCTGGCCGAGGCGCCCGTCGGGATGCTGCGCAAGGCGCTCGGTGCGGCGTCCGCGACCCACCTGCACGAGCTGGCCCGGGGGCGGGACCCGCGTCCGGTCAGCCCGGAGCACGTGGAAAAGTCGATCGGGGCCGAGGTGACCTTCGACGTCGACGTGGTCGACCCGCAGCAGATCCGGCGGTCGCTGCTCGCGCTCAGCGAGAAGGTGGGCAGCCGGCTGCGCGGGGCCGGTCAGGTCGGCCGGACGATCTCGCTCAAGGTGCGACTGTCGGATTTCCGCACCGTCAACCGGTCCCGGACGCTCGGCGTGGCCACCGACGTGGCCCGGGAGATCTTCGACACGTCCTGGGGCCTCTGGACGGTTCTCGACCCGGGTGAGCCGGTCCGGCTGGTCGGCGTACGGGTGGAGGGTCTGGCCGGTGCGGCCGACACTCCGCGCCAACTCGCCCTCGGCGCGCCCGAGCGGGGCTGGCGGGAGGCGGAGACCGCCGCCGACGCCGCGGCTGCCCGTTTCGGGCGGTCCGTCATAGGTCCGGCCAGTCTGCTCGGCAGACGTGATCCCCGCCCCGGCGAAAATAGCAGTCGGCCATAGGTCGTCCCGCTTTCCGACGCGCGACCCCCCTCGTAGACTTGGCGGCAAGCAGCCGGTTGGCTGCCACGGTCTGTCGGCCCGACCGGGCCGACCAACGTGACCGGGGAGGAGTGCCGTGCCGCTCTCGGAGCACGAGCAGCGGCTGTTCGAGCAGATCGAGCGGTCGCTTGCCGAGGACCCCAAATTCGCCTCGGCCGTGCGCGCCAGCGACCCGCGTTTCCACACGCGGCGTCGCCTGCTCGTCGCTGCCGGCGTGGTGGTCGTCGGCCTGGCCCTGTTGGTCTACGGCGCGGTGATCAAGACGCCGCCACTGGCAGTGGCGGGGTTCGTCGTCATGCTGGCCGCGCTGGGCTATGCGGTGCAGTCGCACCGGCGGGGGCAGTCACCTGACCTGCACGTGGTGGGCGGCACGACGAGTCGTCGTCGTCCGCGTGGCCGCGGCGGCCGGCGGCCGTCGTTGCTGGACCGCATGGAGGACAGGTGGCGGCAGCGCCCGGAGGGACATCGTTGAACCCCGCCCACCCCTGAGGTGGACGGGCGACACCGACGACGGTAGGTGCCGGACACAGTCCGGCCACCTCCGTCGTATCACCACGCCCGGGAGTCGTATCACCACGCCCGGGACAGGGCGAGGTGCCCACGCATGTGGGGCGAGGTGGCGGTATCCGAAACGACTGATACCGCCACCTCGCCCCATGAGCGTCCCGCCGCGCCTGACCTCCCAGCCCCTCGGCCGGGAGGTCAGGCGCGGCGGGTGGCCAGCAGGCGGCGGGGGTTCCAGCGCAGCAGCAGGCGACGCAGCCGCCCGGAGGCCGCCACCAGCCGCGCCGAGCTGTCGCCGAGCGAGGTACGCCAGCGCAGCAGCACCGACGGCGGCAGCACGGCGGCGAGCAGCCGGGTACGCCGGTCGGCCCGCGCGGCGAGGGTGTCGCGTACCGTCCGCAGCGCCGGGTGCAGGGGCTCGCCGGTGAGCGGGTCCCGGGCGTACCTGGCGCGTTCCTCGGCCCGGCCGAGCAGCCGTACCGCGGCGGCGGGGCCGGCGTCCGCACCGACGGCCTCCCGGGCCAGCCGCTCGGCGGTCGCCCGGGGCGTCTCGGTCCGGTCGATCCGGACCCGGTAGTCGACCAGGGTGTCCAGCAGCTCGTCCCAGGCGGCGTGGGCGTCCGCGCGGGCCCGCTCGGCGTCCGCGCCGAGCACCGTCATCGGGATGCTCGCGCCCGCCCCGTCGTCGGGGGCCACGCCGGCCGCCACCGGGACTGCCCGATGGTGCCGTTGCCGGCGCAGCGCGCGCCGCCGCAGCGCCGGCAGCGCCAGCAGCACCGACAACACGAGCAGCGCACCCACCGTCCACCAGGGCCAGGTCGGGGCCTGCTCGACGGGGGCGCCGGTGGTCGGGTCGAACCCGGCGTCGGTGTCCTTGTCGGCGGCCTCGTCGCGCTGCGGACCGGTGGTGGCGCCCGGGTCCTCCGGCGCGGCGGGCGCGGCCGTGTCCGACGGCTCCGGGTCCGGGGCGTCGGAGTCCGGCGCCCACGCCGACCGGGTCGACCCCTGGACGCCGTACGCCGGGGTGGCGTCGAACGGCACCCAGCCGAACCGGTCGAAGTAGACCTCCGTCCAGGCGTGCAGGTTGCGGTTGGTCAGGACGGCGGTGTCCCCGTCGACGCTGCTGCCGTTGGTGAAGCCGAACGCCACCCGGGCCGGGATGCCCGCCTCCCGCACCAGCCAGGCCAGCGCCGCCGCGTACTGCTGGCAGTAGCCGACCTTGTTGGTGAGGAAGTCGACGATCTCCTGGCCGCTGGTGCCGCCCTTGGTGCTCAGCGAGTAGCTGAAGCCGTTCTCCCGGGAGAAGTAGTCGTAGAGCGACCGGACCCGGTCGTAGTCGTTGGACTTCCCCTCCACCAGCCGGTTGACCAGCAGGCTGACCTCGCGGACCTCAGGGGTGCGGGTCTGTTGCAGCCGGATCGGGTGCTCGGCCGGCAGCGGGCGGGCCCGGCGCAGCGCCGCCGGGCTGTACGTCGAGCGCACGTACTCGAAGGAGTACCGCTTGCCCCGGGAGTTGTCCCGGTTGGAGAAGACCACCCCGAGGTTCTGGTCGTACGACCAGTTGCCGTTGAGCCCGTCGAAGCTGACCGGGTCGGTGTAGACCGGCACGAAGGGCATGTTCAGCGACCGGTTCACCTCGACCGTCGCCCGGTAGGTCTGCTGCTCCACCCCCGCCTGGGCCCGGTCGGTCGGGTCGGGCAGGTCCCGGTTCACCGGCCTACCGTTGGGCGGGCGCACCCGGAAACCGTCCGGGCGCAGCTCGTCGGCGACACCGAAGCGCAGGTAGAACGGGTTCTCCTCGGTGGTGGTGACGGTGACCATGTCGGCCACCTCGGACTGGTTGAGCTGCCCGCTGAGGGCGGCGAACAGGTCGATCCGGCCGGGGCCGCCGCCCTGCCCGGGGCGTCCGTTGCCGGTGCCGGTGCCGGCGGTGTTGAACTGGTCCAGCAGCCCGCCGGTCATCCCCGGCACGGCCAGCGGCAGCACCACGGCCAGCACCACCCCGACCACCGCCAGCCGACGCCCGGCGGCGGCCAGCGGGGAGGACTCCCAGACGTCCACGTCGCGGCCCTCGCCGGTGAACCGGCGGCCGAACCGGCGGACCCGGTCGACGTTGTCGGTCACCAGCAGCCACAGGTAGCCGGCGGCGCCGACCACGAACGGCAGCGCGGGGACGCTGTCGACGTAGACCGCGACCGGCACCGAGTAGATGGCCAGCATGGGCAGCCCGGCCAGGGCCGGACGGCGCAGTCCGACGGCGAGCACGTCGACCACGATCGCCACCGCGCCCACCCCGAGCACGCTGATGAACAGCAGCGGGGTGGTGTCCGGCACCTTCACCCCGTAGGAGCGCATGTCCTGCAACGAGCCCTGCGCCAGCTCACCGAAGTGGGCCAGCGTCGCCGGGGTGGGCAGGAAGGCGATCAGCTCGCCGCCGCCCGGGAAGAGCCAGGTCAGGGCGAGCAGCAGACCGGCGAGCATGCCCAGCACCTGACCCCACAGCGGGGCCCGGACCAGCCGGGTGAGCGCCGCCGCGCCGGCCACCACGGCGACCGCGATGGTCGACTGGATCAGCCAGGTCCACTGTTGGAAGATCGACGACAGGGGGGCCGCGGCGAGCAGGGTCGCCGTGGCGGCCACGAAGCCGATGTTCCGGGACGCGATCACGACGTCACCCTCTCTGTCGGCGGGCGTCGGTGGCGGGGCCGTCGGCGGTGCGGCGGCCGGGGACGGTGCCGGTGCGCCGTCGGGTCACCGGACGGCACCGGCGACCGTCTCGGCGAGCGCCGCGCGCAGCGCGAAGCCCTGCGACCCGCGCCCGGCCTGCGGCCAGAGCGCCGGCAGCTGGCCGTCGTGGTCGACCCCGATGACCCGCCAGCCGCCCTGCAACAGCGACAGCGCGGCGGCGGCGTGGGCCTGTTCGGACTCGTACCGGGCCCGTTCGGGCAGGCTGAGCCAGGTGGAGCTGTGCAGCACGAAACCGACGCAGGTCGCCCCGTTGCCGCGCAACCCGCCGAGCAGTTCCGCCTCGCTGGTGGTCAGCGACCCGAACAACGCGATGATCAGGCCCCCGTCGGCGCGTTGGCGGACCCGCTGCACCAGCGTCGCCACGTCGCCGCGCTGGTCGAGCCGGACGTCGGCGAGGTGGTCGAGGAGCAGGCCGTCCCCGGTGGCCTCGCTGGCGTCGACGTCGACCCCGTCCCCGGTGACCAGGCGCAGCTTGTAGCCGGCCTGGCGCAGGTGCACGGCGATGCTGGCGGCGGCGGACACCGCCCACTCGAAACTGGCCGTCGGGCCGTCGCCCCGGTGCCCGTGCGCCCGGGTGTCCAGCACCACCGTGGCCCGGCTCTCCCAGGGCTGCTCCTCGCGGCGCACCATCAGCTCACCGGTACGGGCCGTCGACTTCCAGTGCACCCGGCGCAGGTCGTCGCCCCTGCGGTACTCCCGGGTGGCGGCGTCGTCCTCGCCGTGCACCGCCACCGACCGGGCCCGGCTGTCGCCACTGCCGGCGTACTCGCCCGGCAGCCGGACCGAGGGCAGCGGGGTGACCTGCGGGATCACGGTGAGCTGTTCGGTGCTGGGGAACGCCCGGCTCAGCTCACACAACCCGAACGGGTCGGTCATCCGGATCACCAGCGGACCCACCTCGTACCGGCCGCGCACGTCGGCACGCACCGTGTACGCGACCGAGCTGGCCTGGTGCGCGCCGAGCCGTTCCAGCACCACCCGGGGCCGGCTGCCCAGCGCGTACGGCAGCCGGTCCTCCAGCAGCAGGGTGCCGGTGGGCAGCCGGGACATGTTCTGCAACCGCAGCACCACCCGGGAGCTGGCCCCGACCGGCACCCGGTGCGGGTCCAGCGAACGGTTGCAGGCCAGCTTGTACCGGGTCCGGCCGACGTAGAGCGCGGCGAGCAACGGCAGGACGGCGAGCAGCACCGCCACCCGGAGCAGGTCCCGTTCGCCGAGGATGCCGGCCGAGATCGCGGCGGCGATGGCCGCCGCGAGGAACGACCGGCCCCGGGTGGTCAGGCCACGCAGCCCGTCCCGCACGTCACGGCCTCCGCGGCTCGAACGGCGGGCGGCCGTTGCCGGCGGCGGGGCGGGGCGTGTCGTACCCGGTGGGGCGCTTGCGGTCCGGCGGCAGGGCCAGCCGGTGCACCAGCTCGGCGACGATCGCGTCGGTGGTGCGGCGGGCGAGCTGGGCGTCGGCCGTGGGGATGATCCGGTGGGCCAGGACCGGCACCGCGAGCGCCTGGAGGTCGTCGGGGAGCACGTAGTCGCGGCCCTCCAGGGCGGCCACCGCGCGGGCGGTGCGCAGCAACTGGAGGGTTGCCCGGGGGGACGCGCCCAACCGCAGGTCGGGGGCTTCCCGGGTGGCGGTGACCAGGTCGACGGCGTACTGCTTGACGGCGTCGGCGACGTGCACGTTGCGCACGGTGGCGATCAGGCGGCGGACCGTGTCGGCGTCGGAGACCGGGCGCAACTCCTGGAGCGGGTCGGCGGCACCGTGCCCGTCCAGCATGGCCAGTTCGGCGTCCGGGCCGGGGTAGCCCATCGCGATCCGGGCGGTGAACCGGTCGCGCTGCGCCTCCGGCAGGGGGTACGTCCCCTCCATCTCGATCGGGTTCTGGGTGGCGATCACCATGAACGGGGTCTGGAGCTGGTAGGTGACGCCGTCGACGGTGACCTGGCGTTCCTCCATGCACTCCAGCAGCGCGGACTGCGTCTTGGGCGAGGCCCGGTTGATCTCGTCGCCGACCACCAGGTTGGCGAAGACCGCACCGGGGCGGAACTCGAAGTCGTGCGTCTCCTGGTTGTAGACGCTGACCCCGGTGACGTCGCTGGGCAGCAGGTCGGGGGTGAACTGGATGCGCCGCACGGAACAGTCGATGGACCGGGCGAGCGCCTTGGCCAGCTTGGTCTTGCCGACGCCCGGGACGTCCTCGATCAGCAGGTGCCCCTCGGCCAGCAGGACGGCCAGGGCGAGCCGGACGGTCGCTGTCTTGCCCTCGATGACCTGCTCGATGTTGGCCACGATGGCCTCGCTGGCGGCGCGGAACTCGTCGTGCGGCAGCACGCCGCCCACCTCGTCCCAGGTCTGTTGTGTCACGGGCCTTCTCCTCGTCGCGACGGCAGCTCGGTAAAGAGCACCTGGACCCGTCGTTCGGTTCGCAACGGGAAGCCTCGTCTGCCGCAGGAATCGCACTGGTCTCTCAGGCTAACCATGTTTACGGTGAACGCCGAACCCTGCCGGAAGTCGGCCGGTCACGCAGCGGATATTCGTCAGGTCGGGGGACCGGACGCGGCCGGGCGACCACGGAAGGTGACCGTCGTGCGGTGGATGTGCCGGGCGGTCGACCGACGCCACGGGGTAAACTGCAGTACATGGCCAGCGTCTTCCTGCTTCTTACCGGGCCGTGCTGATGCGCTGACGCGTGACAGCACGGCGGCCCCTCCTGTGCGGGGGGCTTTTTCGTGCCCGCGGCAGGGTCTCCCGGGCCCGATGCTTACCCGACCCGACATGACCGCGACGACCGCCAAGGAGAAGGCATGAGTGAGACAGCCGCACCGGCGGGCGACATCCCCCCGTACCGGTACACCGCGGCCATGGCCGACGAGATCGAGCGTCGGTGGCAGGACACCTGGGAGCGGGAGGGCACCTTCCACGCGCCGAACCCGACAGGTCCGCTGGCCGACCCGGGACACCCCCGGGCGGGCGCGGAGAAGCTGTACGTGCTGGACATGTTCCCGTACCCGTCCGGGGCGGGGCTGCACGTCGGGCACCCGCTGGGCTACATCGGCACCGACTGCTTCGCCCGCTACCAGCGGATGGCCGGGCGCAACGTGCTGCACGCGATGGGCTTCGACGCGTTCGGCCTGCCGGCCGAGCAGTACGCGGTGCAGACCGGCACCCACCCCCGCACGACCACGGTGGCCAACATCGAGCGGTACCGGGCGCAGCTGCGCCGGCTGGGGCTGGCCCACGACGACCGGCGCTCGGTGGCGACCATCGACACCGACTTCTACCGGTGGACGCAGTGGATCTTCCTGCAGGTCTACAACTCCTGGTACGACCCGCAGGCGCGGCGGGCCCGGCCGATCGCCGAGCTGACCGCCGCTTTCGCCGCCGGTGACCGGCCCACCCCCGACGGCCGGGCCTGGGCCGAGCTGAGCCCGGCCGAGCAGCGGCGGATCGTCGACGACCACCGGCTGGCGTACGTCTCGCAGGCGCCGGTGAACTGGTGCCCGGGGCTGGGCACGGTGCTGGCCAACGAGGAGGTCACCCCGGACGGCCGTTCCGACCGGGGCAACTTCCCGGTGTTCAAGCGCAACCTGAAGCAGTGGATGATGCGGATCACCGCGTACGGTGACCGGCTGCTGGACGACCTGGACACGCTGGACTGGCCCGAGTCGATCAAGCTCCAGCAGCGCAACTGGATCGGCCGCTCCACCGGCGCGCACATCGACTTCCCGACCGGGACCACTGATTCCGGTGTCGCGGGCGGAGCCCGCATCAGAGTCTTCACCACCCGGCCGGACACCATCTTCGGGGCCACCTACCTGGTGCTGGCCCCCGAACACGAGCTGGTCGACGCGCTGACCCCGGACGCCTGGCCGGACGGCACCCGGGACGCCTGGACCGGTGGCCACGCCGACCCCCGGGCGGCCGTCGAGGCGTACCGGAAGGCGGCGGCGGCCAAGACCGACGTGGAGCGGCAGGCCGACACCAAGGAGAAGACGGGCGTCTTCGTCGGCGCGTACGCCACCCACCCGGTCACCGGCGGGCAGATCCCGATCTTCATCGCCGACTACGTGCTGGCCGGCTACGGCACCGGCGCGATCATGGCGGTGCCCGCCCAGGACGAGCGGGACTGGGCCTTCGCCGAGGTGTTCGAGCTGCCGATCGTGCGGACCGTGCAGCCCGCCGACGGGTTCGACGGGCAGGCGTGGACCGGGGACGGGCCGGCGATCAACAGCGCCGCGCCCGAGCGCGGCCTGGACCTGAACGGGCTGGGGGTGGCCGACGCCAAGGCGGCGACCATCGCCTGGCTGGAGGCCAACGGCCACGGCGTCGGCGCGGTCACCTGGCGGCTGCGGGACTGGCTGTTCTCCCGGCAGCGCTACTGGGGCGAGCCGTTCCCGATCGTCTACGACGCCACCGGCACGGCCATCGCGCTGCCCGAGGAGATGCTGCCCGTCGAACTGCCCGAGGTGGACGACTTCTCGCCCAAGACGTTCGACCCGGACGACGCCGACAGCAACCCGGAGACCCCGCTGTCGCGGCGGCGCGACTGGGTCGAGGTGGAGCTGGACCTGGGCGACGGGCGGAAGCGGTACACCCGGGAGACCAACGTGATGCCGCAGTGGGCCGGCTCCTGCTGGTACGAGCTGCGCTACCTGGACCCGACCAACTCCGGGCGGTTCGTCGACCCGGAGAACGAGGCGTACTGGATGGGTCCGCGCGCCGAGGGTGACTGCGGCGGCACCGACCTGTACGTCGGCGGCGCCGAGCACGCCGTGCTGCACCTGTTGTACGCCCGGTTCTGGCACAAGGTGCTGTACGACCTGGGCCACGTGTCGTCGTTCGAGCCGTTCCGCAAGCTGTTCAACCAGGGCATGATCCAGGCGTACGCGTTCCGCGACTCCCGGGGCACGCCGGTGCCGGCCGAGGAGGTCGTCGAGGTCGACGGCCGCTGGTTCCACGGCGAGCACGAGGTGACCCGCGAGTACGGCAAGATGGGCAAGTCGCTGCGCAACGTGGTCACCCCCGACGACATGTGCGCGGCCTACGGCGCGGACACCTTCCGGGTGTACGAGATGTCGATGGGCCCGCTGGAGGTGTCCCGCCCCTGGGAGACCCGGGCGGTGGTCGGGTCGTACCGGTTCCTGCAACGGGTCTGGCGGGCCGTGGTCGACGAGCAGACCGGCACGCTGCGGGTCACCGACGCGCCGGCCGACGAGGCCACCCGACGGCTGCTGCACCGGGTGATCGACGGGGTCCGGACCGACATGGAGGGCATCCGGTTCAACACCGCGATCGCCAAGCTGATCGAGCTGACCAACGCGGTGACCCGGCTGGAGCAGACCCCGCGTGAGGTGGCCGAGCCGCTGGTGCTGATGCTGGCCCCGTTCGCCCCGCACGTGGCCGAGGAGCTGTGGCGGATGCTGGGCCACGACACCTCGCTGGCGTACGCCGACTTCCCGGCCGCCGACCCGGCGCTGCTGGTCGCCGACACGGTCACCTACCCGGTGCAGGTCAACGGCAAGGTCCGGGGCCGGATCGAGGTGCCGGCCGACGCGGCGCAGGAGGCCGTCCGGGCGGCGGCCCTGGAGGCGGTCGCGTCCGCGCTGGCCGGCAAGGAACCGCGCAAGGTCATCGTGGTGCCGGGCCGGCTGGTCTCGGTCGTCGCCTGACGGTGCCGTCCGCCCGTGGCGGGGCGGCTCACGCGGCCGGCGCGGCCGGTCGCGCGCCTGGCCGGTTTCCGGGCCCGGCCGGTTTGTGGGGCCGCGGTAGCGCGCGGTGACGGCGGGCCGGGACAACTGTCGACGTGAGCGGTATGCCTGAGAGTCATATTGATGACGCTCAGGCATACCGCTCACCCGGCCCGACCATTCCGGCGGGACCCGTCCCGGGTTGCCGCCCGTCGCCCGAGCCGCCACCCGTCGCGCGCGCCCCGGCGGGCCGGTTCCGTCCGGTCAGGGGCGGGGGTCGGCGACTGCGGACCGACGGGCGCGCTCCGCCCGCCACCACTGGTACGCCAGCACCGCGCTGGCGATCAGCCCGAGGCTGGCCGGGGCGGCGGCGTACCAGTTGATGCTGCCGGGGGAGCTGGCCGCCGCGCCGATCGCGGCGTAGCCGAAGGCGGTCGGGGCGGAGGCCAGCACGCTGCCGACCAGGAACGGCAGCAGCCGCGCGCCGGTGGTGCCGTAGCCGTAGCTGACCAGCCCGAACCCGGCGATCGGCAGCATCCGTACGGTGACCACACCGAGCACGCTCTGCCTGGCGAACCAGCCGTCGAGCCGGGCCAGTCGGCCGCGTACCCGCTCGGCGACGAACTCCCGGCCCAGCACCCGCCCGACGGCGAAGCCGAGCGCGGCGGCCAGCAGCGCCGCGCCGAGTGCGTACGCCGCCCCCTCCAGCGGGCCGAACACGGCCCCCGCCACGAGCGTGACGAACGTACGGGGAACCAGGGCCACCAGCAGCAACGCCCCGACGACGATCCCGGCGACCGGGGCGTACCCGCCGAGGGCGTCGGCCAGCCGGGGCAGCTCGGCGACGTCCGGGTGCGGCGTCACCAGCAGCAGCACCACGAACCCCGCCAGCATGACCAGCAGCAGGGCGAACCGACGTGCCGACGGCTGGCGCAGCAGCCGCCGGACGGCGGAGGTCACGGGCGGGCGGCGGACATCACGGGCGGGCGGCGGCGGCCACCGCGGCGCGGCGTTCGGTGCGCAGCCGCTCGGCCCAGGTGTCGTCCAGCGGCGGCAGTTGGTGCGCGCCGGTGGCCCAGCGCAGCAGCAGGTCGGCCAGGGCGGGGTTGCGGGCCAGCGCCGGCCCGTGCGAATACGTGCCCAGCAGCTTGCCCCGCCACGCGCCCTCGGTGACGCCGTCGTTGCCGACCCCGGCACTGACCCGGGCCAGCGGCGACACGCCGGGGCCGAGGTGGGTGCGACCGCCGTGGTTCTCGAACCCGGACAGCGCCGGTACGCCCAGCCGGGGGTCGATCTCGCCGGCCAGCTCGCCGACCGCCCGGGTGGGCCCCCGGTCGGAGGAGAGGTCGAGCAGTTCCAGCCCGGCGCACCGGGTGCCCTTGGCGAAGAAGGAGGTGCCGAGCAGTTGGTAGCCGGCGCAGACGCCGAAGACCACCGAACCCTGGGCGACCGCGCGGTGCAGGCCGCCGTCGGCGAGCAGCCGCTGCGCGCCGAGCGCCTGCGGGCCGTCCTCGCCGCCGCCGAGCAGGTAGATGTCGGCGGTGGCGGGCAGCCGCTGGTCGGAGCGGACCTCCATGACCTCGACCGGCATCCCGCGCTGCTGCGCCCGGCGGGCCAGGATCAGCAGGTTGCCCCGGTCGCCGTAGGTGGAGAGCAGGTCGGGGTAGATCCAGACGATACGCAGGCTCTCAGTTGACACGGTCCAACTCCGCTCGGATGTCCTGGAAGGCGGTGTAGTTCGCGATGACCTCCAGCCGGCCCGGGGGGACCGCCCGGACCGCCTCGCCGAACGCCCGGACGTGCTGGAACGGCACCCCGTTGACGTCGAGCCGGACCGCCAGGTCGTACGCGCGGTCGCCGGTGATCAGCACCTGCCGGCCGCGCAGCGGGGCGAAGTCGACGTCGAACAGCCAGGAGGTGTCCAGCCCGTCGGGGTCCCGGGCGTTGATGGACAGCAGGGTGGGCGCCTCGTCGGCCATGTCGAACGCCTCCAGCCAGCTGGCCGGGTTCTTGGCCAGCAGCAGCCGGATGTTGCGTCCGTCCCGGTCGACCTGGGCGTACCGGCCGGCGACCGAGGTGACCGTGTGCAGCCGGGAGACGGCGTCGACGGGGCGTACCCCGAACTCGGCGGCGACGGCCAGCGCGGTGGCCGCGTTGCCGAGGTTGACCTTGCCGGGGAGCTGGAGGGTCACCTTGTGCCAGGCCCCGGTGGGGTCGAGCACACCGTCGTCCTCCACCGTCCACTGGGCGTCCGGGCGGCGCAGCGGGCAGCCGGTGCACCACCACTGCTCGCCGGAGCGCTGGATGGTGGAGCCGCACTCGGGGCAGACCCAGGAGTCGTCGTGCCAGCGCTGGCCGGCGCTGAACCAGGTGACGTGCGGCGGGCGGACGCCCTGCACGGGGTCGGCCGGTGGGGTGGCCGCCCAGACCACCATCGGGTCGTCGGCGTTGGCCACCACCCGCACGTCGGTGTGCCGGACCAGCGCCGCGCGCCAGAGCTGCGCCATCATGGCGACCTCCTTGGCCCGGTCGAGCTGGTCGCGGGAGAGGTTGAGCAGGGCCACCACGTGCGGCTCGGTGGCCTCCAGCACCTGCGCGAGGTAGTGCTCGTCGACCTCCAGCACCGCGTACGGGGTGCTGCCGGCCTTGGCCAGCGCCGAGGTGTGCCCGGTGGGCATGTTGGCGCCGAACGAGTTGGTGGCGACCCGGCCGAGCACGCCGACGGCGGCGGCGCTGAGCCGGGTGGTGGTGGTCTTGCCGTTGGTGCCGGAGATCAGCGCGATGGCGCGTCCGGCCGAGAGGTGGGCCAGCAGGTCCGGGTCGATCTTCAGCCCGATCCAACCGCCGATCACCGAGCCGTCGCCCCGGCCGGCGGCGCGCGACAGCGCCGCGGCGGTCCTCGACACGGAGCTGGCCACCTTCGCCCG
Organism: Micromonospora humidisoli; assembly: GCF_016900955.1. Taxonomy (NCBI): domain Bacteria; kingdom Bacillati; phylum Actinomycetota; class Actinomycetes; order Micromonosporales; family Micromonosporaceae; genus Micromonospora; species Micromonospora humidisoli. Next base: position 414,698 of record NZ_JAFEUO010000004.1, on the reverse strand, counting down.
CAGGGGCATCTTCGCGTCCGTCACGCGAGCGAGGTTACCGGACCTCCGCGCCCGCCAGATCGCCGCCGACGGCGAACCGTTCGGTCGGGGCGGGCCGGGCATCCGGTCGGCGGGCGCTCCACCGGATGGAGTCGATCTATGTCGGGTAGCGGACGCGGTCCCGGCCCGGCGCGCCCCTCCACTCCGCTCCACCCGCTCTGACGTGCGGTTTTAGCCGGGACGGCGACGCGCCGGGGCGGCGATTCTGGTTGCAGGTGGAGGGAAGTGGAGTAGAGTGGGGCGCAGTGGTGAGGCCGGGAGGGCCCACCGGCCCAGGGGGTCAGCGGCGCCGCGAACGCCGCTCAGGGCAAGGGGGTTGGGCCGGTGTTTCTCGGCACCCACACTCCGCGCCTGGACGAAAAGGGCCGTTTGATCCTTCCGGCCAAGTTCCGGGACGAGCTTGCGGGGGGTGTAGTGGTCACCAAAGGGCAGGATCGCTGCCTCTACGTCTTCCCCACCCCCGAGTTCCAACGGATCGCCGACCAGTTGCGCGCGCAGCCGATGACGAACAAGGCGGCCCGGGCCTACAGCCGGGTCTTCTTCGCCAGCGCGCACGACGAGGTCCCCGACAAGCAGGGCCGGGTCACCATCCCGTCCCACCTGCGGTCCTATGCCGCGCTCGACCGGGACCTGGTGGTGATCGGGGCGTCCACCCGGGTGGAGATCTGGGACCGGACGGCCTGGGAGACCTACCTCGCCGACAGCGAAGACGACTTCGCCGACATCGAGGAGGGGGTGCTGCCCGGCGGTCTGTAGGGCGCGGCGACGCCCGACGTACTGCGAGATCTCCAGCCGCTTTCGAGTTCCTGGCGCCCCTTCCCCGGTGCCAGGGGCACGATCTCCACTCCGGGCGTCGGCCCGGGGGCCGGGGCGGGAGCGGATGGGGATCTGGCGGTACGACGGCACGGCGTCGTCCGACGAGCAGAGCGCGACACGACGAGACATATTCCACAGTGGGGGTCGACATGGGGGAGCTACGCGGCACGCACGTGCCGGTGCTGCTTGAGCGGTGTCTCGAGCTGCTGGCCCCCGCGCTGGACCGGGGCGGCCGTACGGTCCACGTCGACGCCACGCTGGGGTTGGCCGGCCACGCCGAGGCGGTGCTGCAACGGCATCCGCACACGGTGCTGATCGGCCTGGACCGGGACACCGAGGCCCTGGCGCACGCCCGGGTCCGGCTGGCCCGGTTCGCCGACCGGATCCACCTGGAGCACGCCGTCTATGACGAGCTGCCCGAGGTGGTGGACCGGCTGGGCTATCCGGGCGTCGACGCGGTGCTGTTCGACCTGGGGGTCTCGTCGTTGCAACTCGACGCGCCCGACCGCGGGTTCGCCTACGCCCAGGACGCGCCGCTGGACATGCGGATGGACCAGACCCGGGGGGTGACCGCCGAAGAGGTGGTCAACAGCTACTCCCACCCGGAGCTGGCCCGGGTGCTGCGGGTCTACGGCGAGGAGAAGTTCGCCGGCCGGATCGCCTCGGCGATCCTGCGGGAGCGGGAGCGGGGGCGGATCACCTCCTCGGCCCGGCTGGCGGAGCTGGTCAGGGAGAGCATTCCGGCACCAGCGCGACGAACCGGGGGACACCCGGCCAAGAGAACGTTTCAGGCTTTACGCATCGAGGTAAACAGGGAACTGGCGGTGCTGGAGACGGCGCTGCCGGCTGCCCTCGACAAGCTCCACGTGGGCGGTCGCCTGGTGGTCCTGTCCTACCACTCGCTGGAGGACCGGCTCACCAAGCAGGCGCTCGCCGACCGGGTCCGCAGTAAGGGCCCGGTCGACCTTCCGGTGGAACTCCCCGGGTCGGGTCCGACGTTCCGGCTGCTCAGCCGGGGTGCCGAACCGGCCGGGGAGGCCGAGGTCGCCGCGAACCCGCGGGCCGCGTCCGTGCGGCTGCGGGCGGCGGAGCGACTCGACCCGGCCACCGGGCAGCAGGGGCGGACCGACCGCGAACGGTCCGGCCGACGGGTCAGGGCGATGCACCAACCGGGCACGGGGTCGACGCGGGGTTCCACGGTGGACCTGGAGTCGACTCCGGGGGACGGCAGGACGGACGAACAGGGGGAGGGGACATGAACGTCAACAAGCGTGACGGCCGCGACGCGGTCGTCGGGCAGCGCGCACCGCGGTCGGGGGGCCGGACCACGGCGCAGCGCACGACCCGTACCACGACGCCGGCGGACCTCGCCGGTCGAGCGGGGGAGACGCGCCGGGGGGCGCGCGAGTTCCCCACCCAGGGCAGTGCCGCGTTGCGGCCGGCGGAGCAGCCGGCCACCCGTACCGCCACCGCCGCCGGGTCGCCCCGGCTGCGGGTGGCGCCGCCGCCGCCGGTCCGGGTGCCCCGGGCCCCGTTCGCGGCGCTGATCGTGGTGCTGGTCGTCGGCGGGGTGCTGGGCATCCTCGCGGTCAACACCAAGATCAACGAGAATGCGTTCAAGCTCCAGCAGCTCCAGCAGCAGCAGGCCCGCCTCGACGTCGACCAGCAGCAACTGGAGAAGGAGATCGAGGAGGCCAAGGAGCCGGGCAACCTGACCGCGGAGGCCCGCAAGCTGGGCCTGGTCGAGGCCGGCGAACCGGCGTACATCCGGCTGCCGGACGGTCGGCTGATCGGCGTCCCGCAGCCGGCCGACGGGCAGCCGGCGATCACCAGCCAGCAGGGCAACGGGGGGTAAGGCCCGTGCCACCGAGATCCGACGATCCGCGCCGGGACCCCACGGGCTCCCGGCGCGGATCGGTTCGTGGCGGCGCCGGCCGGGACGGCGGGCCCCGGACGCCGGAACCACGCACCCCGGAACCACGCACCCCCGAGCCGCGCGGCGGGGAACCCCCGGCCGCCGGACCCCGCGCCGGTGAGCCCCGGGGACAGGGCCGCGCCGGTGAGCCCCGCACCGGGCAGCCCCGGACCGGGGACGTCGGGGGGATCTCCGACGCACGGGCGTACACCCCCCGGGGCCGGACCATCCGGGAGAGCAGCGAGGACCGGGGCGGACAGCGGCGTACCCCCCGGGCCGGCCGCTCCGGCGACCCGTTCCGCCCCGCCCTGCAGGTGCTCGACGGTGGCCGGGCCGCCCCCGGTCGGGCCGCCGCCAACCGGGCCGGCCGGCGGGAGACCGCCCCGACCGGGCGCACCGCCGTCATCCGGACCGTGCCGCCGAGGGCCGCCCCCGACGACGACGAGTTCGCCGAGCCGCCCACGCCCCGCCGCCGCCCCGGCCGCCGTACCGACACCCCCGGCCGGGGCGCCCCGCGCCGGACCGAGGCGCCCCGGCGTACCGACCGGCCGGCCGGGCGACGGCCGGTGCGCAAGCCGCGCCGCCCGCCGAAGCTCGCCGAGCCGCGTCGCCGGCTGCGGCTGGGCACCGTGCTGGTGCTGGCGATGTTCGCGGTGATCGGCATCCGGCTGGTCGTCCTCCAGGCCGTGGACACCCCGGCGTATGCCGGCGGCGGCGTCAGCGGCCGGCTCACCCGGGTCGACCTGCTGGCCCCGCGCGGGTCGATCGAGGACCGCACCGGCGCACCGCTGGCCCGCAGCGTCGAGGCACGGTACGTCTTCGCCGACCCCACCATGGTCAAGGACCGCACGGAGACCGCGAAGCTGCTCTCCCCGCTGCTCGGCCTCCCGGTCTCCGAACTGGCCGAGAAGATGAAACGCCAGGGCGGCCTCCAGTTCCGCTACCTGGCCCGGGGCGTCGACGTCGCCCGGGCCAAGCAGATCGAGGCCCTCGACCTGGCCGGCATCGGCACCCACCGAGACGAACGCCGCGAGGTGCCCGGCGGTGACCTGGCCGCCAACCTGGTCGGCTTCACCAGCCAGGACATGGACGGCCTGGAGGGCCTGGAGGCCCGCTACGACGACGTGCTGCGTGGGCAGGACGGCCGCCGGGTGTACGAGGCCGGCCTCGGTGACCTCAACGCGCCCATCCCCGGCGGCTACAGCCAGACCACCGAACCCAAGCCGGGCAGCTCGCTGGTGCTCACCATCGACCGGGACCTCCAGTTCCAGGTGCAGCAGATCCTCAGCCGGCAGATGGCGCAGACCCGGGGCGCGATCGGCGCGGCGGTGGTGCTCGACGTCAGGACCGGCGAGGTGCTGGCCCAGGCGAGCAACCCGACCTACAACGCGGCGTCGCCGGAGCAGAGCCGACCCACCGACCGGGAGGACGCCGCGACCAGCTTCGTGGTCGACCCCGGGTCGGTGCACAAGGCGATCACCTACGGCGCGGCCCTGCAGGAGGGCGTCATCACCCCGGACAGCGCCTGGCCGGTCGCCAACACCATCACCCGGGGCGACGTCACCTTCCGCGACACCCACCCCGCCGACGGCAAGAAGCTGAGCGTGGCCGGGATGCTCGCCTACTCGTCGAACGTCGGCACCATCGAGATCGGCGACCGGCTCGGCCCCGACCGGCTGATCGACTACCAGAAGCGGTTCGGGCTGGGGCAGCCCACCGGCGAGGGAATGCCCGGCGAGGCGTCCGGGCGGCTGCTCCCGGCCGACCGGTGGAGCGGCTCGTCGTACGGCTCGGTGCCGATCGGGCACAGCGTCGACGCCACCCCGCTGCAGATGGCCGCCGCGTACGCCACCATCGCCAACGACGGCACCTACGTCCAGCCCCACCTGATCAAGGAGGTGGTCGGGGCGGACGGCAGGCGTACCCCGGCCGCCGCCCCGGTCACCCGTTCGGTGCTCAGCCCGGGCAACGCCGCCGCGCTGCGTACCCTGCTGGAGGCGGTGACCACGGTCGACGGCGCGACCGGCCTGGCCGCCGCCGTGCCCGGCTACCGGATCGCCGGCAAGACCGGCACCGGGCTGCGCTACCTCGACGGCAAGCAGCAACCCGGCGAGGTCGGCTCGTTCATCGGGATGGCCCCCGCCGAGGCCCCCCGGTACGTGGTGGCGGTCTTCGTGTGGAACCCCGAGGGCGGTGGCGGCGCGGTCGTCGCCCCGGCGTTCCGCGAGATGATGGGCTTCACGCTGCGTCACTACCGGGTCCCGCCGTCGCGCGGGAAATCCCCCAACTTCGAGGTCTTTCCGCGCTGACCGGGAACGGCGGGACATCATCGGTGAGTGCCGACGAACCACCGGGGCGGCTGTGCGGCCGGAACCGGACGACCGGGTAGGGTCTGACGCCGTGCCCGGCAATCCACGCCCCCGTACCGTGCCCGGAGTCCGGCTCGGCGACCTCGCCGACCGGCTCGCCGTGACGCCTGCGGCCGACGCCGCCGCGCTGGTCGTGACCGGGGTGACCCACGCCAGCCAGGAGGTCCGCCCCGGCGACCTGTACGCCGCGTTGCCCGGCGCCCACCGGCACGGCGCCCAGTTCGCCGCCGCCGCCGCCACGGCCGGCGCGGTGGCCGTGCTGACCGACCCGGCCGGCGCGGCGACGGCCGGCGCGACCGGGCTGCCCGTCCTGGTGACGCCCGACCCCCGGGCGGTGCTCGGCGAGCTGGCCGCCGCCGTCTACGGCGACCCCACCGACGGACTCACCGTGATCGGGGTGACCGGCACCGCCGGCAAGACCTCGACGGCCTACCTGATCGAGTCCGGGTTGCGCGCCGCCGGCCACGTCACCGGCCTGATCGGCACCGTGGAGACCCGGCTGGGCGACCTGGTGACCGACAGCGTCCGGACCACCCCGGAGGCCACCGACCTGCATGCCCTGCTGGCCGCCGCGCGCGAGCGCGGGGTGACCGCGGTGGTGATGGAGGTGTCCAGCCACGCCCTGGCGATGGGCCGGGTCGGCGGGGTCCGGTTCACCGTCGGCGGCTACACCAACTTCGGCTCCGACCACCTCGACTTCCACGCCGACTCGGCCGACTACTTCGCGGCGAAGGCGAAGCTGTTCGACGGGCGCTGCCGGGTCGAGGTGCTCAACCACGACGACCCGGCGCTGCGCCCGCTGTACCGGCCGGCCACGGTCAGCTACTCGGCGGCCGGCGACCCGACCGCCACCTGGTGGGCCGACCGGGTCGGCGGCGAGGGTTTTGCCCAGCGGTTCACCGCGCACGGCCCGGACGACCTGGTCCTGCCCGCCGGGGTGGCGCTGCCCGGCCGGCACAACGTGGCCAACGCGCTGCTCGCGATCGCCTGCCTGGTCGCCGCCGGGGTCGACCCGACCACCGCCGCCGCCGGGGTGACCGCCTGCGGCGGGGTGCCCGGCCGGCTGGAACTGGTCAGCGGGGACGCCCCGGTGCGCGGCGTGGTCGACTACGCGCACAAGACCGACGCCGTGGTGGCCGCCCTGGCCGCGCTGCGGGACTCGGGCACCGGCCGGCTGATCTGCGTCATCGGCGCCGGTGGCGACCGGGACCGGGGCAAGCGCCCGGCGATGGGTGCCGCCGCCGCCCGGGGCGCCGACGTTGTGCTGGTGACCGACGACAACCCGCGCACCGAGGACCCGGCGACGATCCGGGCCGAGGTGCTGGCCGGGGCGTACGGGGCCGACGCCGCCGCCCGGATCGTCGAGGTGCCGGGCCGGCGGGAGGCGATCGCCGAGGCGGTCCGGCTGGCCGGGCCGGGTGACGTGGTGGCGCTGCTCGGCAAGGGACACGAACGCGGTCAGGAGATCGCCGGCGAGGTGCACCCGTTCGACGACCGGACCGAGCTGGCGGAGGCGCTGCGCGTCCGCTTCGGCGACCTGGCGGGTCAGCGGTGATCCCGCTGAGCCTGGCCGAGGTGGCCGCGGCGGTCGGCGGCCGGCTGCACGCCGCCGATCCCGATACCAGGGTCACCGGCCCGGTCGAGTTCGACTCCCGCCGGGTCGCCGCCGGTGCGCTGTTCGTCGCGTTCCCCGGCGAGCGGGTCGACGGGCACGACTACGCCGCCGGTGCCGTCGCCGAGGGCGCGGTGGCGGTGCTCGGCACCCGGGAGCTGCCCGGGGTGCCGATGGTGCTGGTGGACGACGCGCTGGCCGCGCTGGGCCGGCTGGCCCGCGCCGTGGTGGACCGGCTGCCGGCGCTGACCGTGATCGGGCTGACCGGGTCGTCGGGCAAGACCACCACCAAGGACCTGATCGCGCAGCTCGCCGTCCGGCTCGGCCCGACGGTCGCCCCGCCCGGATCGTTCAACAACGAGCTGGGGCACCCGTACACGGCGTTGCAGGCCACCGGGCAGACCCGGTACCTGGTGATGGAGAAGGGCGCGCGGGGCGTCGGGCACGTCCGTTACCTCTGCGACGTGGTGCCGCCGCGGATCTCGGTGGTGCTCAACGTCGGGGTGGCGCACCTGGGCGAGTTCGGCTCGGTGGAGAACATCGCCCTGGCCAAGGGGGAGCTGGTGGAGGCGCTGCCGGCCGACGGGCTGGCGGTGCTCAACGCCGACGACCCGCTGGTCGCCGCGATGGCGTCACGCACCGCCGCCCGGGTGGTCCGCTACGGCGAGTCGGCCGACGCCGACGTCCGCGCCGTGGACGTCACCCTGGACGGGCAGGGCCGTCCGGCGTACACGCTGGTCACCCCGGAGGGGACCGCCCCGGTGCGGCTCGGCCTGACCGGCCGGCACCAGGTCTCCAACTCGCTCGCCGCGGCGGCGGTCGCCCGGGAGCTGGGCATGCCGCTGGCCGAGCTGGCGGCGGCCCTGGGCGACCTGGGGCTGGTCTCCACCCGCCGGATGGACGTCTTCACCCGTCCCGACGGGGTGACCGTGATCGACGACTCGTACAACGCCAACCCGGCCTCGACGGCGGTGGCGCTGCGCGCGCTGGCCGGGATGCACCGGGGTGGGCGGACGTTCGCCGCGCTGGGCTACATGGCCGAGCTGGGCGCGTACGAGGACGAGGGGCACCGGGAGGTCGGCCGGCTCGCGGCCGAACTCGGTGTCGACCGGCTGCTCGTGGTGGGTGAGCCGGCCGCGCCGATCCACGAGGGCGCGACAGCGGTAAGTGACTGGGGAGGAGAGTCGGTGCTGCTCACCGATCAGGCGGCGGCAGTCGAGGTGCTGCGCAGCGAGCTACGACCGGGCGACGTCGTCCTGGTGAAGGGCTCCCGGTACCGGACCTGGGAGGTCGCCGACGCGTTGCGGGCCGACGTCCCGGGTGACGGGGCCGGCGCGGGGGGTGCCGCGTGAGGGCGGTCATCGTCGCCATCGGCGTGGCGTTCCTGGTGTCGTTGCTGGCGACCCCGCTGGCGATCAAGGTGTTCGCCCGGCTCAAGGCCGGTCAGCCGATCCGGTCGAACCTGGGGCTGGCCAGCAACGAGGGCAAGAAGGGCACGCCGACGATGGGCGGCGTGGTGTTCATCCTGGCCACGGTGATCGCGTACGTCGCCGGCCACCTCGCCCTGACCACCCTGCCGGACGCCCAGATCGCCCAGGTCGAGCCGACCATCACCGCCCTGGTGCTGCTGGGGCTGATGGTCTTCTCCGGCGCGGTCGGCTTCATCGACGACTTCCTCAAGGTGCGCAAGCGGCACAGCGGCGGGCTCAACAAGCGCGGCAAGCTGTTCGGGCAGATCCTGGTCGGCGCGGTCTTCGGGGTGGTCGCGCTGTACTTCCCGAGCAGCATGACCGACGCCAGCGGCGCGACGACCAACACCGAGACGGTGGGCAGCACCACGCTGAGCTTCATCCGGGACATCCCGGCGTTGGAGATCGGCAAGATCGCCTCGGTGGTCGTGATCATCATGGTGGTGATGGCGGCGACCAATGGGGTCAACCTCACCGACGGGCTGGACGGGCTGGCCACCGGTGCCTCGGTGATGGTGCTGGCCGCGTACGCGCTGATCGCTTTCTGGCAGTACCGGCACTGGTGCGCCGACCCGACGTACACCGCCAACCCGAACAACTACTGCTACGCCGTCCGGGACCCGCTGGAGATCGCGCTGATCGCCGGGGCGGCGGCCGGGGCCTGCGTGGGCTTCCTGTGGTGGAACACCTCGCCGGCCCGGATCTTCATGGGTGACACCGGCGCGCTGGGTCTCGGCGGGCTGATCGCCGGGATGGCGATGTCCACCCGTACGGTGCTGCTGCTGCCGATCCTCGGTGGGCTCTTCGTGATCATCACGATGTCCGTGGTGATCCAGATCATCTCGTTCCGGACCACCGGCAAGCGGGTGTTCCGGATGTCCCCGCTCCAGCACCACTTCGAGTTGGCCGGCTGGAGCGAGGTCAACATCGTGGTCAGGTTCTGGATCATCGCGGGGATCGGGGTGGCCATCGCGCTGGGCCTGTTCTACAGCGACTTCCTGGCCAGCATGGGCTGACCGGCCGGGCGTGCCGGACGGGGGTCCCTCCCACCGGAGGGGCCCCCGTTTCGTATTTCGACACGCCGACCGGGGGGAACGGCCGGAACGGGCCGCCCACAGCGGCGATGATGGGCGGGTGGGGGAGGACCTAGGCACGAGCACCGGGACGACGACGCAGACCCAGCCGCGGCGGGCCGCGGGCACGGGGCGTACCGCCGACCCGCCCGGCGGGCTGTCCGGGCTGGGCCCGGCCGGCGGCCTGGCGGCGCTGCGCGGCCTGCTGGCCCGCCCGTTGACCTCCTACTACCTGCTGCTGTCCAGCGCCGGCCTGCTGCTGCTGATCGGCCTGACCATGGTCTTCTCGGCCACCAGCGTGCGCGACTACGCCGAGGCCGGCGACGCCGCCGCCTCGGTGACCAAGCAGGCCATCTTCGCGGTGATCGGCATCGTCGCGTTCTGGGCCTGCCAACGGCTGCCGGCCACCACCTTCCGCTCGCTGGGCCGGCCGCTGCTCGGCGGGGCCGTGGTGCTGCTGCTGGTGCTCAACCTGCTGGTGGCCCTGAACGCCCTGTTCGGCCTGGCGTCGCTCGGCCCGCTGCGGGCCAACCTGCTCTGGCTCTACCTCGGGCCGATCCAGGTGCAGCCCGCCGAGCTGGCCAAGCTGGCGCTGGTGCTGTGGGGCGCGCACGTGGTGGCCCGCAAGGGCGCCGCGCTCGGCTGGTGGAAGGAGTTGGCCACCCCGCTGTTCCCCGTCGTCGGCCTGCTCTTCGTGCTGGTCGGCTACAACGACCTGGGTAGCATGCTCTGCCTGCTGGCGATCGTGGTCGGGCTGCTCTGGGCGGCCGGGGTGCGGCTGCGGGTCTTCGCCGCGCTCTCCGCCGTCGGCCTGGTCGGCGTCGGCCTGCTCGTCGCGGTGGCCTCCCTCGGGGCCGGCTCCGGGGCACGCGGGCAGGAGAACTACCGGCTGGCCCGGCTCACCTCGTTCCTCGACACACCCGACCCGGCCAAGTGTGTCGAGGACGCCTGCTGGCAGATGGTCCAGGCCCGCAACGCCATCGAGCACGGCGGCTGGTTCGGCGTCGGGCTGGGCAAGGGCAGCCTCAAGTTCGGTTGGCTGCCGGCCGCCCACAACGACTTCATCTTCGCCGTCATCGCCGAGGAACTGGGCGTGGTCGGCTGCACCGTCATCCTGGTGCTCTTCGCCGTGCTGGCCTACACCGGGCTGCGGATCGCCCGCCGGGTCGCCGACCCGTTCCGCCGGCTCGCCGCCACCGCCGTCACCGCCTGGCTGGTCGGCCAGGCGGTGATCAACGTCGGTGGGGTGACCAAGCTGCTGCCGCTGACCGGGGTGCCGCTGCCGTTCATCTCCGACGGCGGCAGCGCCCTGGTCGTCACCCTGGCCGCGGTGGGCATGCTCGCCTCCTTCGCCCGCGCCGAACCCGACGCGGCCCGAGCCCTGCACGCCCGTCCGCCCGCCCGATGGGTCCGACTAGTCTGGGCCCCGTTGCCGCCGCTTCCCGGTGCGCGGAGCCGACCGGCGTCGCCACCGGCTGCCCCGGGGTCCGTACCCCGGGCGCGCGGGCGGCGACCCGACGATCAGGCCGTACCGCGCGGCGTCCGGCAGGACCGGACCCGGGGCGGGCCGGCGAGCGAGAGGAGACGCTGATGGGTCCGCTGCGTTCGGTGGTGCTCTGTGGAGGGGGCACCGGTGGGCACATCTACCCGCTGCTCGCCTTCGCCGACTGCCTGCGCCGACACGACCCGGGCGTCCGGATCACCTGCCTCGGCACCCCCAAGGGCCTGGAGAACGAGCTGATCCCGCCGGCCGGCTACGACCTGCGGCAGATCCCCGCCTACCAGCTGCCCCGCTCGGTCAACATGGGGCTGGTCCGCACCCCGGACCGGATGTGGAAGGCGGCCCGCGCCGCCGGCAAGGTGATCGACGAGGTCGCCGCCGACGTGGTCGTCGGCTTCGGCGGGTACGTCTCCGTCCCCGGCTACCTGGCCGCGTGGCGGCGGGAGATGCCGATCGTCATCCACGAGGTGAACGTCCCCCCGGGGGTGGCCAACCGGCTCGGCATGAAGTTCACCAAGAACATCGCCGTCGGTTTCCCGCACCAGCCGGCCCAGGCCGAGGCGCTGCGCGACGCCCGGGTGGTCGGGGTGCCGCTGCGTCGGGGCATCGCCGGGCTGGACCGCAACGCGATGCGGGCCGCCGCCCGCGCCCACTTCGGACTCCGTCCCGACCTGCCGGTGCTCTTCGTCGCCGGTGGCTCGCAGGGCGCCCGGTCGATCAACCTGGCGGTCTCCGGCGCGGCCAAGGAACTGGCCCGCAACGGCGTGCAGGTGCTGCACGTGATGGGTGCCCGCAACGAGCCGGTGCCGGTCCCCACCGACCTGCCGGTGCCGTACGTGGCGCTGCCCTACCTGTCCGAGATGGAGCTGGGCTACGCCGCCGCCGACCTGATGCTGGCCCGGGGCGGGGCGATGACCTGCGCCGAGGTGGCCGCCATCGGGCTGCCCACCATCTACGTGCCGTACCCGCACTCCAACCAGGAGCAGAAGCGCAACGCGCTGCCCGTGGTGGAGGCCGGCGGCGGGCTGCTCGTCGACGACGCCGAGCTGACCCCGGCCTGGCTGGAGCGCACCGTGCTGCCCCTGCTGCGCGACCCGCAGCGGCTGTACGCGATGGGTGCCGCCGCCGCCGCGTACGGGCGACGCGACGGCGACGTGGCCCTGCTCAACTTCGTCTACGAGGCGGTGGCCCGGTGAGCCGGTCCAGCGCGACGGGAAGGTACCTGGCATGAACACCGCGCAGTTCACCCCGGCCGGCACGCTCACCGCTGAGGACCTGGGCCGGATCCACCTGATCGGGGTGGGCGGGGTCGGCATGAGCGGCCTGGCCCGGCTCTTCCTCACCCGGGGCCTGCCGGTCTCCGGCAGCGAACTGCGCGAGTGGCCGTCACTGGCCGGGATGCGGGCACTGGGCGGCACCATCCACATGAGCCACGAGGCGGCCAACCTCGACGGGGTGGACACCGTCGTCTACTCCTCCGCCATTCCGCAGGACCACCTGGAGATGGTCGAGGCGCGACGGCGCGGGCTGCGGGTGCTGCACCGCTCCGAGGCGCTGGCCGCGGCGATGACCGGCCGGCGGACCGTCGCGGTGGCCGGCACCCACGGCAAGACCACCACCACCTCGATGGTGACCATGGTGCTCCAGCAGGCCGGGGTCGACCCGTCCTTCGTCATCGGCGGGGAGATCTCCGAGGTCGGCTCCGGGGCGCACCACGGCACCGGCGAGCACTTCGTGGTCGAGGCGGACGAGAGCGACAGGTCGTTCCTGATCTACCGCCCGTACGTGTCGATCATCACCAACATCGAGGCCGACCACCTGAACACCTACGGCGACCTGGCGACCCTGGAGGCGGCCTTCGCCGAGTTCGCCAGGCTCACCGACCCGGCCGGGTACGTCATCACCTGTGCCGACGACCCGGGCGGACGGCGACTGGCCGAGACGCTGCGCGCCGAGGGCCGGCGGGTCTGGACGTACGGCGAGGCGGCCGACGCCGACCTGCGGCTGTCCGGGATGGCCTCGTCCGCCCAGGGGGTGCGGTACCTGGCCGCGCTCGACGGCCGGTCGCTGGGCGAGATCCGGCTGCCGGTGCCGGGGCGACACATGGGGCTCAACAGCGCCGCGGCGGTGCTCGCCGCCCACCTGCTCGGCCTGCCGGTGGCCGCGGCGGAGGCGGCGCTGGCCGCGTTCCCCGGGGTACGCCGCCGCTTCGAGCGCAAGGGCGTCGCGGACGGGGTGCTGGTCTACGACGAGTACGCCTACCACCCGACCTCGATGACGCTGGCTCTGCAGACGCTGCGCGAGGTGGCCGGCGACGGCCGGCTGATCGTGGTCTTCCAGCCGTACCGGCTCTACCGCACCCGCGACCTCCAGGCGGAGATCGCCGCCGCCCTGGGCATCGCCGACGAACTGGTGCTGCTGGAGGTCTTCGGCCCCGGTGAGCTGCGCCAGCCGGGCGAGGGGTCGGCGGCGTTGCTGGCGGCGGTGGCGCTGGACCCGGCGCACAAGGTCTTCGTGGACTCGTTCGACGACGCGCCGGTGGAGGTGGCCCGCCGGGCCCGCCCCGGCGACGTGGTGGTGACCATGGGCGCTCCGCCGATCTCGCTGCTGGGTGACCAGCTGCTCGACGCGCTGACCGCACGGGCCACCGGGCCGGCGACGGTGTCGGGCCGGGACGGCACGGCCTCCACCGCCGGATGAGTCCGGGCCCGGCCCGGGGCCGGACCGGCCGTGCCACGGGCGCGGACGGCGGCCCCCGACGTGGCCCGGCGCGGCGCTGGCAGCTGGTGCGGGCCGGCAGCGACGCCGTCCCGCCGTCCACCAGGCGGTTCATGGCGCGGGCCCGGCAGCGGCGGATGCGGGCCGCGCTGCCCTGGGCGGTGCTGGCCGGGGTGTTGGTCCTCGCCGCCCTGGCGGCCTGGACGGTGCTCGGCTCCGGCCTGTTCGGGGTGCGCGAGGTCCGGGTGGAGGGGGCCCGGCTGGTCACCCCGGTCGAGGTGCGCGACGCGGCGGCGGTGCCGGACGGGGTGCCGCTGGCCCGGGTGGACCTGGCGGCGACGGCCCGGCGGATCGGCGGGCTGCCCCCGGTGGAGCGGGCCACGGTCCGCCGCGACTGGCCGGACACCCTGGTGGTGACGGTGGTGGAGCGCACCGGGGTGGCGGCGGTGCCGCGTGACGACCGGTTCGTGGTGCTCGACGCCAGCGGGGTGGTGTTCCGCGAGCTGCCCCGCGCCCCGCAGGGGCTGCCGCTGGTGCGGTTGGCCACGCCGGGGCCGGACGACCCGGGCACCCGCGCGGCGTTGCAGGTGCTGGCCGTGCTCACCCCGCAGTTGCGGGCCGTGCTGGTCGAGGTGGGCGTCGAGGGGCTGGCCCGGATCGGGTTGAGGCTGCGCGACGGGCGGACGGTGGTGTGGGGCGACGCGACCCGGGGCGAGGACAAGGCGCGGGTGGCCACGGCGCTGCTCGGTCGGAAGGCCGACACGATCGACGTGAGCGCGCCTGACGTGGTCACCTTCCGGTGAGGTCCGCAGCGAACGTGAGTCGTTACGCTCCCGGCGGCGACACGCCGGTGAGGTCCTTGGCTCTCGGCGTGGGGGCGCTTACGTTGCCCCGAAGAGGATCAGTGGTTGACATAACTGTAAGCCTCTAGTAGAGGGTTAGGGTTCACCGCTGATCCTCGCTGGTGACAGCTCGTCGACCACCGGTCGGGGCCACGCCGTACCGGGGCGCTGCGAGCCAATCTCGAAGGGAAAGGACCGGAGATGACACCTCCGCACAACTACCTGGCGGTCATCAAGGTCGTCGGCATCGGCGGCGGCGGCGTCAACGCCGTCAACCGCATGATCGAGGTTGGGCTCAAGGGCGTCGAGTTCATCGCGATCAACACCGACGCGCAGGCGCTGTTGATGAGTGACGCCGACGTCAAGCTCGACGTCGGCCGGGAGCTGACCCGGGGGCTCGGCGCGGGCGCCAACCCCGACGTCGGCAAGAACGCCGCCGAGGACCACCGCGACGAGATCGAGGAGGTGCTCAAGGGCGCCGACATGGTCTTCGTCACCTGCGGCGAGGGCGGTGGCACGGGCACCGGCGGAGCGCCGGTGGTGGCCAACATCGCCCGTAAGCTCGGCGCGCTGACCATCGGCGTGGTGACCCGGCCGTTCTCCTTCGAGGGCAAGCGCCGCCAGGTGCAGGCCGAGGCGGGGATAGACGAACTGCGCAACCAGTGCGACACGCTGATCGTCATCCCGAACGACAGGTTGCTCGCGCTGGGCGACCGGGGGATCAGCATGATGGACGCCTTCCGCACCGCCGACCAGGTGCTGCTCTCCGGTGTCCAGGGCATCACCGACCTGATCACCACGCCCGGCCTGATCAACCTGGACTTCGCCGACGTCAAGAGCGTGATGAGCGGGGCGGGCAGCGCGCTGATGGGCATCGGCAGCGCCCGGGGCGAGAACCGGGCGGTCGAGGCGGCCGAGGCGGCCATCTCCAGCCCGCTGCTGGAGCAGAGCATGGACGGCGCGCGGGGCGTGCTGCTGTCCATCGCCGGCGGCTCCGACCTGGGCCTGTTCGAGATCAACGACGCCGCGCAACTGGTCACCGACGCGGCCCACCCGGACGCCAACATCATCTTCGGTGCGGTCATCGACGACGCGCTCGGCGACGAGGTGCGGGTCACCGTGATCGCCGCCGGCTTCGACGGCGGCACGCCCGCGTACAAGGCCTCCGAGTCGCCGCGCAAGAGCAACCAGAACCAGCCCACCCCGCAGGCTCCGGCGGTCACCACGCCGGCCGCCATGCCGCCGCCGCAGCAGTCGCCGCGCCGGGTGCTCTTCGACGACGTCGACGTGCCCGACTTCCTCAAGAACGGTTCCTGAGCCCGCCGATGACGGACAACCACGCCACCCCGTCGGGCGGGTCCCCGGCTGGTCGCGTCACCGCGTCGCCGACCGGGCGGCCCGGCCGATGACGGCGGCACCCGATCCGGTGGGTGCGGACCGCCGCGCCGCGCTGGCGGCCGGGCTGGCCGCGGTACGGGCCCGGATCGCCGACGCCTGCGCGGCCGCCGGCCGGGACCCGGCCGGGGTGACGATGATCGCGGTGACCAAGACGTACCCGGCCGGCGACGCGGTCGCGCTGGCCGGGCTCGGGGTCACCGACCTGGGGGAGAACCGGGACCAGGAGGCCGCGCCGAAGGCGGCGGAGGTGGCGGCGGCCGGCGCGGACGTCCGCTGGCACTTCATCGGCCAGTTGCAGCGCAACAAGGCCCGCTCGGTGGTGCGCTACGCCGACGTGGTGCACTCCGTAGACAGTGTCCGGCTGGCCCGCGCGCTGGCCACCGCGGCCGAGTCCGCACGGGACCGTCCGTTGCAGACGTTGGTGCAGGTCAGCCTGGACGGTGACCCGGCGCGTGGCGGTGCCCTGCCGGAGGCGGCCGACCCCGAGCGGGGGCTGCGCCCGGTGGCCGAGGCGCTGGCCGGCGCGGAGGCGTTGCGGCTGGCGGGGCTGATGGCGGTGGCGCCGCTGGGCTGGGAACCGGAGCGGGCGTTCGCCCGGCTGGCCGAGGTGGCGGCGGCCTTCCGGGTCGGGTATCCGACGGCCACCGTGCTCTCCGCCGGGATGAGCGGCGACCTGGAAGCGGCCATCGGGTACGGCGCGACACATGTCCGCGTCGGCAGCGCGTTGCTCGGAATGCGTTCCACGCTGCGGTAGCCTGACCGCGGTAGAAGCAAATTACATCAGTGTTGTTCAGGGGTGGCGCCCCCGGTCGGGGGCCACGACGGGCGAGCCGCGAATCGCCAGTCGGGGATTGCCGCTCTGATCCGGTGGGCATGGATTCCACTCGCGATCATGGCGACACGGCACGGGGGTGCGTGCCGCACGGCGGACGGAAGGGCGCGGGATGGGTGCACTGCGCAAGGCGGGGGTCTGGCTCGGTCTCGTCGAGGAGGACGACGAGCGGGGCTACGACGAGGGCTACGACAAGCCCGGCTACCGCGAGTCGCGGTACCGGTCGAGCCGGTACGCCGAGGAGTTCGCCGACGACGACGAGGACGACGCGGAGGAGCCGCCGGCACCGCGTCCGCGCCTCGGTGACCGGGGTCGGCTGACGGACCGGTCGAGCCGGCTCGCCGAGGCCGACCGGGCCGACGACGAGCGTCCGGAGCGCCCCGAGCGTCCGGAGCGGGCCAGCGTCCGGTCGATCACCCGGTCGGGTGGCACGGACACCTCGGGCGCGCTGAGCTACCACACCCGGGACAATCTGGCGCTGGCGCCGCAGGCGTCGCCCCGGGAGCGGCCGGTGGTGGCCGAGGAGGAGCAGCGCTACCAGATCACCACCCTGCACCCGACCACCTACCGCGAGGCGCGGACCATCGGCGAGCACTTCCGTGACGGCGTCCCGGTGATCATCAACCTCACCGAGATGGACGAGGCCGACGCCCGCCGGCTGGTGGACTTCGCCGCCGGGCTGGCGTTCGGGCTGCGCGGTACGATCGAGCGCGTGACCAACCGGGTGTTCCTGCTCTCACCGGCCAACGTCCAGGTCACCGCGGAGGACAAAGCCAAGATCGCTGAGGGCGGCTTTTTCTCCCTGAGCTAAGTCCACCCGACCGAGGGACGTCGCTGCCGTGTTGTCGATCATGTTCCAGCTGCTCTACCTGATCTTGTACGTCTTTCTTATCGTGCTGTTGGCCCGATTCGTTCTCGGTGCCGTCCTCCAGTACGGTCGTCGGTGGCAACCGGGGCGTGGCGCGTCCGCCGGACTTGAGTCCGTGTGGAGCGTCACTGATCCGCCTCTCAAGGCGTTGAGGCGGGTGATCCCCCCACTGCGAATTGGTACCGTGAGCATCGACCTGGCCTCCCTTGTGCTCCTGGTTATCCTGTTCGTGCTGATGAGGTTTGTGTTAGATCCGCTGATCAGGAACTTCTCCTGACCAGCGCGCGCTTTCGCGGCCGCAACTGACCCGAGGAGTTTCGATGCCGCTGACACCGGCCGACGTGCACAACGTCGCCTTCAAAAAGCCGCCGATCGGCAAGCGGGGGTACGACGAGGAGGAGGTCGACGCCTTCCTGGACGAGGTCGAGCGTGAGCTTGCCCGTCTGATCGAGGAGAACAACGAGCTGCGCGCCCAGGTGGAGCGCGGCGGTCGTGGTGGGGCCCCTGCCGGCCCCGGTGGCGATGCCCGGCTGGCGGCGGAGCTCAACGACGTCAAGGCCCAGCTCGACCGGGTGCAGCGCGACAAGGCCGCCGCCGAGCAGGCCGCCCGCGCCATGCAGGCCGAGCTGGAGCAGGTCCGCAGCACCGGTGGCCCGGCCGTCGGCGGCGACGGCGAGCAGCAGGCGCTGCGGGTGCTGATGATGGCCCAGCGCACCGCCGACGACCACGTCTCCGACGCCCGTCGGGAGGCCGACCAGCTGCTCTCCGAGGCGCGTTCCAAGGCCGAGGAGGTCACCCGCGAGGCGCGGGCCAAGGCCGACGCGCTGGAGCGCGACGCCCGTCAGCGGCACCAGGAGGCCATGGGCGGCCTGGACGCCAAGCGGACCGCGTTGCAGAAGCACATCGAGGAGCTCAAGCAGTTCGAGCGTGAGTACCGCACCCGGCTCAAGGCGTACCTGGAGAGCCAGCTGCGGGACCTCGACGGTCGGGGCCAGGGCCTCGAAGCCGAGATGACCCGCGCCGAGGGCACCCGTGCCGTCGGTGGCAACGGCCTCGCCGCGGCCGGCCTCGCCGGCTCGTACGGCGGCGGTCGCTCCGGCGCCCTCGAAGCAGGTCGCTGATCCACGGTCGGCGGCCGTCCCCCGACGGTCGCCGACCCAGCCACGACCCACGACGCGGCGGGGGTGAGCCGTGCTAGTCGCCAGTCTGCTGCTCATCCTCGTCGCGGTCGTCCTGCTGGCGTTCGGTCTCGTCGACGGCTCCAGCACGCTGTTGACCAGTTCCATCGCGGCCAGTCTGTTGGCCGCCGTCGCGTTGGTGGCCGGTGCCCGCCAGGCAGCCGTCACCCGGGCGAGGGCGGCGGACCGGGCGCAGGCGCGGGGTCGGGGCGCGACGGAGTCCCACCCGACCACCCCGCCGGCCGCGTCCGTGCCGTCGGACGAACCGACGACGTACCCTGCGACGACGTTCGGCACCGGTGACGCCGGGTGGCGGCAACCACCCGGCACACCGGTGACCGGCGATCCCGTCGACGTTTCCACCCGCCCCGACGCCGGTGCCTGGGAGCCCGACGCGGAGGCCCCCTGGGAGCCCGTCGTCGTGTCCTCCGTGCCGGGCCGCACGGGCCCCGACCCGGTGGCCGGGCCCGGCGCGGACCCGGCCACCGACCCTCACCTGCCCGACCCGGACGACCCGCGTCGGGACCCGGCGGACGACCCGGCCTGGGCGGCCGGGGACGATCTCGCGCCGCCCTGGGAGCACTCGGACGACGCCGCGTCGCCGTGGGACCCGCCGGCCCAACGGGTCCCGCCCGCCGATGCCGCCCGGGTGGCCCAGCTCGACGCCGAGGTGCGGGTGGTCGACGGGCATCCCCGCTACCACCTGCTCTCCTGCGCCCACCTGATCGAACGGGACCACGAGCCGCTGCCGGTGCACGAGGCGGTCTCCCTCGGCTTCACCCCGTGCGGCCTGTGCAACCCGGACACCGCCCTGCTCGCCGACACCTACCCCCGCTGAGGTCGGCGTCGATGCCCACTGACGACACGGTGACCGTCGCGGTGCGGGTCAAGCCCGGCGCGTCCCGGCCCCGGGTCGGCGGCTGCTTCACCGGCCCGCACGGGCCCGCCCTGGTGATCGCCGTGACCGCGCCGGCCGTGGACGGCCGGGCCACCGAGGCGGCCCGTCGGGCGTTGGCCGGGGCGCTCGGGGTCCGCCCGGCGGCGGTGGCGCTGCGTACCGGCGCAGCCAGCCGGGACAAACTCTTCCTGGTGGACGGGGTGACGCCGGAGGTCACCGCGCTGCTGCGGCGGCTGCGCGACGGATCGGCCGGGTGACGGTGCCCCGGGTGGGGCGCCCGTGACGCCGGGACTGGATCTGGCCCTGCTCCTGGGGGCGGCCGTACTGCTGGTGGCGATCGGCGCGGTGCGGTTCTCCACCCGGCTGGGCGTGCCGAGCCTGCTGGTCTATCTCGCGCTCGGGGTGGCGATCGGCGAGGCCGGGCTGGGCATCCGGTTCGACGACGCCGAGCTGACCCGGGTGCTGGGGTTCTGCGCCCTTATCGTGATCATCGCCGAGGGCGGGCTCACCGCCCGGTGGAGCACCCTGCGCCCGGTGCTCGGGCTGGCCGGCGCGTTGTCCACCGTCGGGGTGCTGGTCAGCATCGTCGTCGTCGGGCTGGTGGTGCACCTGCTGCTCGGGCTGGACTGGCGGTTGGCGCTGCTCTACGGCGCGGTGCTCTCCTCCACCGACGCGGCGGCGGTGTTCGCCACGCTGCGCCGGTTGCGGCTGCCGCCCCGGCTGGTGGCCGCCCTGGAGGCCGAATCGGGCATGAACGACGCCCCGGTGGTGATCCTGGTGGTGCTGCTGTCGCGCACCGGGCCGGTGGAGCACCCGTGGTGGTTCGAGGTCTTCCTGGTCGGCTACGAGCTGGGGGTGGGTGCGGCGGTGGGGTTGGCCACCGGGCTGGCCGGCCGGTTCGCGCTGCGCCGGGCGGCGCTGCCGTCGTCCGGGTTGTACCCGATCGCCGCGGTCGGGTTCACCGTGCTGGCGTACGCGGCCGGCGCGGTGCTGCACGCCTCCGGGTTCCTCGCCGTCTACGTGGCCGGGGTGCTGCTCGGCAACGCCCGGCTGCCGCACCGGCAGGCCATCCTGGGGTTCGCCGACGGGCTGGCCTGGCTGGCCCAGATCGGGTTGTTCGTGCTGCTCGGGCTGTTGGCCACGCCGGAGCGGCTGCACACCGCGCTGGTGCCGGCGGTGGTCACCGGGCTGGCCCTGCTGCTGGTGGCCCGGCCACTGTCGGTGCTGGTGTCGGCGTTGCCGTTCCGGGTGGGCCTGCGCGAGCAGCTCTTCCTGTCCTGGGCGGGGCTGCGTGGCGCGGTGCCGATCGTGCTGGCCACCATCCCGTTGTCGGCCCGGGTGCCCGGGGCGGACCGGCTGTTCGACGCGGTCTTCGTCCTGGTGGTGATCTTCACGGTGCTCCAGGCGGGCACGCTCGCGCCGGCCGCCCGCCGGTTGCGGGTGACCGCCCCGGCCGAGCCGGCCGAGATCCGGGTGGAGACCGCCCCGCTGGAGCGGATGCGGGCGGACCTGCTCCAGCTGGAGGTGCCGGCGGGGTCCCGGCTGGCCGGGGTGCACGTGGACGAGTTGCGGTTGCCGGTGGGCGCGTCGGTGACCCTGGTGCTGCGCGACGGGGTGGGGTTCGTGCCGGGCGCGGACACCCGGCTCAAGACCGGGGACAGCATGTTGATCGTGGCGACCGCCGGGGTGCGGGACGAGGCGGAGCGGCGGCTGCGGGCGATCAGTCGGCGGGGTCGCCTGGCGAGGTGGTTCGGCGAGTACGGCGAGGATCGGGAGGGCTGATCTGCTAGTCTTCGTTTTGCCCCAATTAGCGGTTATTAGGGGCTGAATAGCGGTACGACAGTGCGGCACGTTGTCGGACGCCTGTACGTTCCGTATTCTTGCCAACCTCCGGAGTGCGCGGCCACCGTTGCCGTGCGCCCGTTTTGTTACCCGGGGACGCCACATCGGCGGACCCTGTCCGGGCACCGCCGAGCGCCGCGTCCCGCGGCTGAGGGAGCTGACGATGGCGAAGCCAGCCGACACCAGGACCGCCGGTCGCAAACCCGCGGCGAAGGCCACCGCGCAGGCCACCCGCAGCGCGGCGGAGACCGAGAAGATCCGGGCGGCCCTGGCAGCCCGACGGGACGAGCTGCGTGCCGAGTACGATCAGACGCTGAGCGAGATCACCGAGCTGCAGCGCGACCGGCTGACCGACTCGGCCGGGGACGACCAGGCCGACACCGGCACCAAGACGTTCGAGCGCGAGCAGGAGATCTCCCTCGCCAACAGCATCCGGGAACGGATCACCCAGGTCGAGCGTGCCCTGGAGCGGCTCGACGAGGGCGGCTACGGATGGTGCGAGCGGTGCGGGAACCCGATCCCGGTCGAGCGGCTCGCCGCCTTCCCGTCGGCGACCCTCTGCGTGACCTGCAAGCAGCTGGAGGAACGGCGCTGACGTCCGCTCCCCGGTGACCTCGCGAGACGGCGGACCTGCGTCGTCGGGACAGTCGATGGGGAGTCGATGACCACAGCACCGACCGCCGGATCCGGCACCACCGAGCCGGCCGGCCGTACGCCCCGCCGCAGGGCGGTCGTGCTCCTCGTGGGCATCGCGCTGCTCGCGCTGCTGACGGATCTGCTCACCAAGCATCTCGCCCTGCAACTGCTCGACGACCGCCCGCCGGTGCGCCTGCTCGGCGGGGCGGTCTACCTCACCCTGACCCGCAACAGCGGCGCGGCGTGGAGCATCGGCGCCGACCACACCTGGGTGTTCCCGCTGATCACCATCGGGGTGGTCGGCTGGATCGCCTGGATGGCGCTGCGGTTGCGCTCGCTGCCCTGGGCGGTCTCGCTGGGGCTGGTGCTGGGCGGGGCGCTGGGCAACCTCACCGACCGGATCTTCCGCGCGCCCGGCCACTTCGTCGGGCACGTGGTGGACATGGTCAGCCTCTTCGACCCGTACGGCCAGGTGTGGCCGGTGTTCAACCTGGCCGACAGCTGCCTGGTCTCCGGGGTGCTGCTGGCCGTGCTGCTGGAGCTGACCGGCCGGCAGCGCGACGGGCGGCGGGTCGGGGCCAAGGGCGACACCGCCACCCCGGCGACGACCGGACCACCCACCGGTCCGGTGTCCGCCGAGACCGCACCGACCGACGCCGAACCCCGGGAGCGGGCATGACCTCCACCTCCACCGCCACCGGTGGCGACCACCGCTCGCTGCCCGTCCCGGACGGCCTCGACGGCATGCGGCTCGACCAGGCGGTGTCCCGGCTGTTCGGGCTCTCCCGCACCGCTGCCGCCGCGCTGGTCGACGCCGGGGACGCCCTGGTCGACGGCGCGGCCCGGCAGAACTCGCACAAGGTACGCGCCGGCTCCTGGCTGGAGGTGACGCTGCCCGCCCCGGTCGCGCCACCGACCGTGGTGCCGCAGGCGGTCCCCGGGCTGACCGTGGTCTACGCCGACGACGACATCGTCGTGGTGGACAAGCCGGTGGGGGTGGCCGCCCACCCCAGCCCCGGCTGGACCGGCCCGACCGTCATCGGCGGCCTGGCCGCGATCGGCCACCGGATCTCCACCAGCGGGGCGGCCGAGCGGCAGGGTGTGGTGCACCGCCTCGACGTGGGCACCACCGGGATCATGGCGGTGGCCAAGAGCGAGCAGGCGTACACCGCGCTCAAGCGGGCGTTCAAGTACCGCGAGGTGGAGAAGCGCTACCACGCGGTGGTCCAGGGGCACCCCGATCCGTCGCGCGGCACCATCGACGCCCCGATCGACAGGCACCCGCACCACGACTACCGCTGGGCGGTGGTCTCCGACGGCAAGCCGAGCATCACCCACTACGACACCATCGAGGCGTTCCCGGCGGCCAGCCTGCTCGACGTCCGGCTGGAGACGGGGCGTACCCACCAGATCCGGGTGCACTTCTCGACCCTGCGGCACCCCTGCGTCGGCGACCTCACCTACGGGGCCGACCCGACCCTGTCGGCCCGGCTCGAACTGCGCCGGCAGTGGCTGCACGCCAGGTCGTTGACCTTCGCCCACCCACGCACCGGCGACGACGTGACCTTCGTCAGCGAGTACCCGGACGACCTGGCCCGCGCGCTGACGATCCTGCGCGACTGACCGTGCGGCACGACCCGTCGGGCGACCCCGGGCCGACCGACGCCCCGGCGGCCGGCGCGCCCCGGCCGGCCCGGTGGCTGGTCACCACGGCGGTGTTCGCCGTCGGCGCGGTGCTGCTCGCCGCCGGCTGGTCGGCCCGCCGGCCGGCACCCGTCGGTGACCGTACGGTCGGGCAGGTGACCCGGGTCGGGGTGCTGCCCGGGGACTCGCTGCCCGGCTACGCCACCGCCAGCCGGGCCGAACTCGCCGCGCTCACCGCCGGGGCGTACGCCCTGGTGAGTTTCGACGGGTACGCCGCGCCGGACCGGCTGCCGGCGCTGCTGGCCGGCGTCGAGGTGGCGGCGGTGGTGGTCCGGGTGCCGCTGCCCGACCGGCAGACCGAGGTGGTCCGGCTGCCGGCGCAGCGGCTGCCGCAGGACGTCACCGCCGGGATGGCCGGTCTCGCCGACCGCAAGGACCGGGAGGCCGCCGACCGGCGCAGCCGGGCCGCCGTCGCCGACGACCCGACGACCCGCCGAGAGTACGAGACCGGGGCGCAGGTCGCCGCGCGGGAGGCGGCCGGCTACCGGTCGGCGTGCGCCTGCGTCTACGCGGCGGTGGTCCGGGCCGAGCCGGCCGCCCTGCGTGCCACGGCCGGGCGGGACGGGGTCCGTACGGTCGACCCGGCCCCGGAGGTGACCCGGCTGGACCGGACGGTCTTCCTGCCGCCGCTGCCGGAGCAGCGGGACGTGGCCCGGCCCCCCGCCGACACCGACCAACCACCCGCCTGACCCCGCTCCCGCCCGCCGGCCGCCCGGCCCGGACGTCCGGCGGTGGGCGATTCGTCGGAAGGAGCACCCCGTGTGATCGTGCCGGTACCCGCACCGACCGGGGTGGGACCGGGCCGGCTGGTGCCGACCCCCGCTCCCACCTCCCCGGACTCCCGTCGCGGTGCGTCGCCCGTCCGATCGCGGTAAGTATTGTCCCCGGCAGATGTGTGCAGACCGGTGTGGTCCGAATAGGGTTTCGTTCGTAGCCTGTCAGGCGGAGATCGACGGCGCGGGAGGGCGAGCCTTGGACGGCACCGAGACCGGCTGGGGCCGGTCGGCCGAACCGGCACCGCGATGGCGGACGCTCTTCGAGCGCGCCCGCCTCGGTGGACGCGCCGCCGAACCGGCGGAGCCGGACCGCCGTGGCGGCGACGCGCCCCGGGAGCCGCTGCCCGGCCGGGCACCCGGTGGCGGCTGGTCCGGCCGGGGGTCGGCCGCCGTGCCGCCACCGCCCGACCCGGGCTACGGCCCCGATCCCGGGTACGGCCCCGATCCGGGCTACCGCCCCGGCGTCAGCTACCCGGTGGACCCGGGCCGTCCGACCGACCAGGGCTACCGGGCTGCCCCGGGCTATCCGGCCGCCCCGGGCCGTCCCGCCGACCAGGGCTATCCGGCCGATCCCGGCTACCGTGCCCCCGGTGGCTACCCGGCCGACCCCGGCTACCTGCCGGAGCCGGCCCGGCCGCCGGAGCCGCCGGTCGTCCCGTCCCGCTACGCGCTGCTCGACAACGGTTACCGGGCCGAGCCGCCGCCCACCGAGTCCCGCTACGCGCTGCTGGACAACGGCTACCGCACGCCCGGCTACGCGCCCCCGGAGCCGACGTACCAGCCGCCGCAACCCGCCTACCCCGAGCCGGCGGCGTATCCCGAGCCCGGATACCCGGCGACGCCGACGTACCAGCCGGAGCCGGTCTACCAGCCCGAACCGACGTACCAGCCCGAGCCCGCCTACCAGCCGGAGCCGACGTACCAGCCGGAGCCGGTGGCGTACCCGCCGGCGGTGACCGCCGACCGGGGCTACCCGGCCCGGATCGAGCCGGCCCGCATCGAGTGGCGTCAGCAGGGTCCCCAGGACGAGCAGGAACGGGCCGCCGGCATCCTCCGCCGCGACCTGGGCACCCCCCGGGTGCTCGCCTTCGCCAACCCCAAGGGTGGGGTGCACAAGACCACCGCCACGGTGCTCGCCGCCGCCACCGTCGGCAGCGTCCGGGGCCGGGGGGTGCTCGCCTGGGACGACAACGAGCTGCGCGGCACCCTCGGGCTGCGCGCCGGCAGCGCCCGACACGCCCGGACGATCAGGCATCTGATCAGCGATCTGGCGCACATCGAGATCCGGGACGGCGCGGAGCTGCTGGAGTCCCTCGACGACTATCTGCGGCACGCCTCCGACGGCTCGTACGACGTGCTGGCCGGGGAGGAGAGCCCCCGGTTCGCCCAGCGGCTCGACCAGTTCACCGTCAAGCGGGTGCTGGAGCTGCTGCGCCGCACCCACGACGTGGTCTGCGTGGACACCGGCAACAACGTGGAGAGCCCCAACTGGCGCACCGTCATGCACGCCGCCGACCAGCTCGTGGTGACCACCGTGCCCCGCGAGGACGCCGCGTTCAGCGCCGACTGGATGCTGGACCTGCTGCACGAGGAGGGCATGGGCGAGCTGGCCGACAACGCGGTCACCCTGATCTCCTGCCCCACCCCCGGCCGGTCCACCCTCCAGGACGACCTGGAGCGGCACTTCGCCACCCGGACCCGGGCCGTCGCCGTCGTGCCGTACGACCCGGTGCTGGAGACCGGCTCGTCGATCGAGTACCACCAGCTCCAGGCGGAGACCCGGGCCGCGTGGCTGCGGGCCGCCTCGGTGATGCTGGAACCGTTCGCCCGGTGAGGGGTGGTACGGGCTCCGCCGCCCCGCCGTGCCACCACGCCTGAGAGGATCATCGGGTGAGCCCGGACACCCCCGATCCGTACCGCCCCGCCGACACCCCGGCGGGTGCCGCGCCCACCCCGCCCGCCGGGCCGTCCGCCGATGGGCCGCCCGCCGCCGAGTCGGCTGCCGCTGAGTCGCGCGGCGACGAGTCGTCTGCCGCCGGAGCACCGGCCGGGCCCGGCCACGACCCCGGTGGGTCGTACCTGCCGTGGCCGCCGCCGTCCGGCTGGCCGGCGCAGCCGGGGGAGCCGGGGGAGCCGCGACCCCGGCACACCCCGGCGGTGGCGGCCGGCCTGGTGCTGGGCCTGACCGCGCTGGGGGTGCCGCTGGGACTGCTCTGGGCCGCGCTGGCCCCGGACACCCCGGTGCTCAAGACCGCCGAGGGCGCCGTCTACGCCCAGCCCCAGCCGGAGCAGCCGATCGCCGCGGACGGCTGGTTCAGCCTGCTCGGGCTCGGGTTCGGGGTGCTCGCCGCGATCGCGGTGTGGATGCTGCTGCGTCGCCGCCGGGGCCCGGTGAACCTGGTCGCGCTGACCGTCGGCGCGCTCGGCACCGCCCTGGTCGCCTGGCAGGTGGGCCGCCGGGTCGGGCTGGACGGCTACCAGCGGCTGCTCGCCACCGCCCCCGCCGGCACGTCCTTCGACAAGCCGGCCGACCTGCGGGCCGGGGGCATCGACCGGCTCTTCGGCGTGCTGCCCGTGCCGTACGGCAACCTGCTGCTGGCCGCGTTCGCCGCCGCCGTCGCGTACACCCTGCTGGCCGGCTGGTCGCGGTGGCCGTCGCTGCGCCCGGAGCCGGAGCCCGGCGGACCCGGCTGGCCGGACGCGTCGGGCGCGGCCGGTGCGCCCGACGGGGGCGGCCCGCCGGGTGCGGTCGGCCCGCCGGGCGAGGTCGGCCCGGCGGGCGGGGTCAGTTGGGGGCCGGCGGGGACGCCAGCTCCGACAGCGGCACCGGAACCGCCCGCACCTGACGCAGCAGGGCCGACTCGCGGTTGAGCAGCCGCAGCTCGGCGCGCAGCCGGGCGGCGGTGTCGTCGATGGCGAGCAGCCGTTGCCGGTCGGCCACGGTCAGCACGGCGGTGGCCGCCACCAGGTGCGACAGCACCGTCGGGTCCTCCGGGAGCTGCTCGGACAGCTCCTGCGGGTCGTCCCGGATCAGGCCCAGGTACTGCCGGAACACCGCGATCACCCGGGCCGCCAGCAGCTCGGCGGCCTCGTCCGGGCCGGTCGGCTCGGGCAGCCACTCGACGTCGGCGGTCAGGTAGGGGGCGGCCTCCCGGTCGACCCCGGCGACCCGGAACCGCCGCCGGCCCACCGTGACGATGTCGAAGCCACCGTCGTCCAGCTCGGTGACCTGACGCAGCTCGGCGGTGCAACCCACCTCGTGCAGGGTCACCTCGCCGCCGCCCGGGGTGGCCCGGCCCCCGGCCGGGGCGACCTCCCAGCCGGAGCGGATGGCCACCACACCGAACTCGCGGGGCATCCCCTCGGGGCGCCCGACCAGGTCCCGTACCAGGTGGCGGTAGCGTTCCTCGAAGATGTGCAACGGCAGCACCAGACCCGGGAAGAGCACCGTTGCGAGGGGAAACACCGGCAGCCGTGCGGTCACGCGTCCGAGCGTAGCCCGATCCGGCGCGGTCGGCGTGTCCCGGCTCACCGTCCCGCGGTACGGGCGGCCCGGGTCGCCCTCCGGGCCGCCGCCTAGACTCGGGGGCGTGTTGAAACGGATCGACCTGCGCGGCGGGGTTTCCGACCCGCGTCGCCTGCTGCCCCGTGCCCAGCTCGACGTCTCCGTGGCGGTCGAGCGGATCCGCCCGCTCGTCGAGGCGGTCCGGGATCATGGGTACCCGGCGATCCGGGAGGCCAGCGAGCGGTTCGACGGCATCTGCCCGCCGGTGCTGCGGGTCCCGACCGAGGCGATCGCCGCGGCCGAGGGGGTGCTCGATCCCGACGTGCGGGCCGCGCTGCTGGAGTCGATCGCCCGCGCCCGCCGGGTGCACGACGACCAGCGCCGCACCGACCACACCACCCAGGTCGTGCCGGGCGGCACGGTCACCGAGCGCTGGGTGCCGGTCGACCGGGTCGGCCTCTACGTCCCCGGCGGGCTGGCGATGTACCCGTCGACCGTGGTGATGAACGTGGTGCCGGCCCAGGCGGCCGGGGTCCGCTCGCTGGTGGTGGCCAGCCCGCCGCAGCAGGACAACGGCGGTCTTCCCGACGCCCGGGTCCTGGCCGCCTGCGCGCTGCTCGGCGTCGACGAGGTGTACGCCGTCGGCGGTGCCCAGGCGGTCGCCATGCTGGCGTACGGGTCGACGGTCGACGCCGCGGGCACCCTGCGCTGCGCGCCGGTCGACATGATCACCGGGCCGGGCAACATCTGGGTGACCGCCGCCAAGCGGCTGCTGCGCGGCGTGGTGGGCATCGACGCCGAGGCCGGCCCGACCGAGATCGCCGTGCTGGCCGACGACACCGCCGACCCGGCGCACGTCGCCGCCGACCTGATCAGCCAGGCCGAGCACGACCCGTTGGCGGCCAGCGTGCTGGTCACCCCGTCGGTCGAGCTGGCCGACGCGGTCGACCGGGAGCTGGCCCGGCAGGTGCCGGCGACCAAGCACGCCGAGCGGGTCGGCACCGCGCTCGGCGGGGAGCAGAGCGGCGTCGTGTTGGTCGACGACCTGGCCGACGGGCTGCGGGTGGTCGACGCGTACGCCGCCGAGCACCTGGAGATCCAGACCCGCGACGCCCGCGACTGGGCGCTGCGGGTGCGCAACGCCGGGGCGATCTTCATCGGGCCGTGGGCGCCGGTGTCGCTCGGCGACTACTGCGCCGGCTCCAACCACGTGCTGCCCACCGGGGGCTGCGCCCGGCACTCGTCGGGGCTGTCCGTGCAGTCCTTCCTGCGCGGGGTGCACCTGGTGGAATACACCCGCGAGGCGCTGCGTGACGTCGCGCCTTACGTGGTGACCCTGGCCACCGTGGAGGACCTGCCGGCGCACGGCCAGGCGGTCGCCGCGCGCTTCGCCGGGGAGGCGTCGTGACCACCCTCGACGACCTGCCGATCCGCGACGACCTGCGGGGCCGCTCGCCGTACGGGGCGCCGCAGCTGGACGTGGCGGTCCGGTTGAACACCAACGAGAACTCCTACGCCGTGCCCGAGCCGGTGGTGGCGGCGATCGGCAAGGCGCTCGCCGCCGAGCTGCGCGGCCTCAACCGCTACCCGGACCGGGAGGCGGTGGCGTTGCGCGCCGACCTGGCCGGCTACCTCGGGCACGGGATCACCGCCGAGCAGGTCTGGGCGGCCAACGGCTCCAACGAGATCCAGCAGCAGCTGCTCCAGGCGTTCGGCGGGCCGGGGCGCAGCGCGTTGGGCTTCGTGCCGGCGTACTCGATGCACCCGTTGCTGTCCCTGGGCACCGGCACCCGGTGGGTGCCGGCGCAGCGGGGGGTGGACTTCGGGTTGACCGCCGACGAGGCCGTCGCCGAGGTCCGGGCGCACCGCCCCGACGTGGTCTTCCTCTGCTCCCCGAACAACCCGACGGGGACCGCGCTCGACCCGGCGGTGGTCGCCGCCGTGCTCGACGTCGCCCCCGGCATGGTGGTCCTCGACGAGGCGTACGCCGAGTTCGCCCGACCCGGCACGGCCAGCGCCCTGGCCCTGCTCCCCGGGCACCCGCGGCTGGTGGTGACCCGGACGATGAGCAAGGCGTTCGGGTTCGCCGGTGGCCGGCTGGGCTACCTGGTCGCCGACCCGGCGGTGGTGGCGGCGGTGCAGCTGGTCAGGCTGCCCTACCACCTCTCGGCGCTCACCCAGGCCGCCGCCCGCGCGGCGCTGGCCCACCGCGACGTCCTGCTGGGCACCGTCGACGCGATCAAGGAGCAGCGGGACCGGATCGTGACGACCCTGCGGGCCCGGGGGCACCGGGTGGCCGACAGCGACGCCAACTTCGTGCTGTTCGCCGTCGGCGACGACCAGTCGGTGGCCTGGCGGACCCTGCTCGACGCCGGGGTGCTGGTCCGGGACGTGGGTCTGCCCGGCTGGCTGCGGGTCACCGCCGGCACCCCCGCCGAGACCGACGCCTTCCTCACCGCGATGGAGAAACTGTCATGAGTCGCACCGCCCGGGTGGAGCGGATCACCAAGGAGACCAAGGTCCTCGTCGAGATCGACCTCGACGGCACCGGCCGGGCCGAGATCAGCACCGGGGTCGGCTTCTACGACCACATGCTCCACCAGATCGCCCGGCACGGCGGCTTCGACCTGACCGTGCGTACCGTCGGCGACCTGGAGATCGACGCCCACCACACGATGGAGGATACCGCGCTGGCCCTGGGGGCCGCGTTCGACCAGGCGCTGGGGGACAAGGCCGGCATCCGGCGGTACGGCTCGGCCACCGTCCCGATGGACGAGGTGCTCGTCCGGGCCGCCGTCGACCTGTCCGGCCGTCCGTACGTGGTGCACGACGAGCCGGCGCTGGCCCCGTACATCGGGCCGGTCTACCCGACCAGCATGACCCGGCACATCTGGGAGTCCTTCGGCCAGGCGGCCCGGGTCACCCTGCACGTCGACGTGCTGCGCGCGGCCCGGCCGGGCGGCCACCCGGATGCGCACCACGTGGTGGAGGCCCAGTTCAAGGCGGTCTCCCGGGCGCTGCGGGAGGCCACCGCGCTCGACCCGCGTAACGCCGGTGTGGTGCCCAGCACCAAGGGCGCGCTGTGAGCGGCCCGGCCCGGGGCGGAGGGCGGCGCTGATGGGCCCGGTGCTGCCGACCCTGCTGCTGATCCTCGCCGGCATCCTGGTCGGTGGGGCCTGGTCGTTGTACCGGCAGGACGCGCCGCGTGGTGCGATCGTGGTCACCGGGCTGCTCGCCGTGCTGGCCACCGCCGGCGGGGTGCTCTGGCTGCTACCCGGGGAGGGCTGATGGGCGC
Source organism: Micromonospora humidisoli (assembly GCF_016900955.1). Classification (NCBI taxonomy): domain Bacteria; kingdom Bacillati; phylum Actinomycetota; class Actinomycetes; order Micromonosporales; family Micromonosporaceae; genus Micromonospora; species Micromonospora humidisoli. The sequence goes on along the minus strand of NZ_JAFEUO010000004.1, from coordinate 383,412 downwards.
GCACGGCACCGGCAAGCGGATCGTGGTGCTCGACTACGGCTCGGGCAACCTGCGCTCGGCGCAGCGGGCGCTGGCCCACGCCGGGGCGGACGTGACGGTCACCGCCGACCTGGCCGCCGCCGCCGCGGCCGACGGCCTGGTGGTGCCGGGTGTCGGCGCGTACGCGGCCTGCATGGCCGGGATCGAGGCGCTGGGTGCCGGCCCGGTGATCGCCGAACGGGTCGCCGCCGGTCGCCCGGTGCTCGGCATCTGCGTCGGCATGCAGGTGCTCTTCGCGCACGGCGACGAGCACGGCGTGGTGACCAAGGGGCTGGGGCTGCTGCCGGGCGGGGTGACCCGGCTGCCCGCCGAGCGGCTGCCGCACATGGGCTGGAACACCGTCGCCCCGCCGGACGGGTCGGTGTTGTTCGCCGGGTTGCCCGCCGACAGCCGGTTCTATTTCGTGCACTCCTACGGGGTGCTCGACCAGGCGTCGTTGCGTGAGGTGGGCGCCCGGGTGACCACCGCCCACCACGGCACGGACTTCGTCGCGGCGGTGGAGTGGGGTCCGCTGTCGGCGGCCCAGTTCCACCCGGAGAAGTCGGCCGAGACGGGTGCGGTGCTGTTGCGCAACTGGCTGGCCACGGTTGGCTGAGACCCGGGGCGGGGCCGGCCGGCGCGGGCCGGGTGCGCGGTGAGCAAGGAGCGGGCCCGGCGGCGGGCCGCCCGGGAGGCGCAGGCCGCCCGGGAACGGGTCGTTCGGGAACGTCGGATGGCCCGGCGTCGTCGTCGGCGTGCCCTGGTCCGCCGGGTCACCCCGCAGTGGCGGCGGGGCCGGACGGGCCGGCTGGCCCGGCGTACCCGGGGCGAGCGGGCCGCCATCATCGGGTTGACCGCGGCGGCGCTGGCGCTGATCTGGGTTTTCGTCGACGATCTCGCGCTGCGGGTGGCGCTGGTCGTGCTGTTGCTTCTGGTCCTGCCGGCGATCGTGGTGATCGCCCTGGACCGTCGGATCTGAACGAGGAGTAGGAAACGTGACCCTGACCCTGTTGCCCGCCGTGGACGTCGCCGACGGCCAGGCCGTCCGGCTGGTGCAGGGCGCCGCCGGCAGCGAGACCGCCTACGGCGACCCGCTCGACGCGGCGTTGGCCTGGCAGAACGACGGCGCGGAGTGGATCCACCTGGTCGACCTCGACGCCGCGTTCGGTCGGGGCTCCAACGCCGCGCTGCTGGCCGAGGTGGTCGGCAAGCTGGACGTGCGGGTGGAGTTGTCCGGTGGCATCCGCGACGACGCGTCGCTGCGCGCCGCGCTGGCCACCGGGGCGGCCCGGGTGAACATCGGCACCGCCGCGTTGGAGGACCCGCAGTGGTGTGACCGGATCTGCGCCGAGTACGGCGACCGGGTGGCGATCGGCCTGGACGTGCGGGGTCGTACCCTCTCGGCGCGGGGCTGGACCCGTGACGGCGGTGACCTGTGGGAGGTGCTGGCCCGGCTGGATGCCGCCGGCGCGTCCCGGTACGTGGTGACCGACATCACCAAGGACGGCACGATGCGCGGGCCGAACCTGGACCTGCTGGGTGAGGTGTGTGCCCGTACCGACGCCCCGGTGATCGCCTCGGGCGGCGTGTCGACCCTGGAGGACCTGCGCGCCCTGGCGACCCTGGAGGCGGCCGGCGTGGAGGGTGTGATCGCCGGTAAGGCGCTGTACGCGGGCGCGTTCACGGTGGCCGAGGCGTTGGCGACGCTGCGGGCCGCGGGGTGACCGACGCGGCGGACCCGGACGACGGGACCGTCACCCGGCTCGGCTCGGGCGGCCCGTGGGAGGCCCGCTACGGCTACTCCCGGGTGGTCCGGGCCGGCCGCTCGGCCTGGACGTCGGGTTGCACGTCGACGGTCGACGGGGTGGTGACGCACGTCGGTGACGCGGCGGCGCAGACCGCCCAGGCGCTGCGGATCGGCCTGGCCGCGCTGGCCGAGGTGGGTGCGGGTCCCACCGACGTGGTGCGGACCCGGATGTACGTGACCGACCGGCTCTTCGTCGACGAGGTGGGCCGGGCGCACCAGGCGGTCTTCGGTGCGGTCCGGCCGGTCGCCACGATGGTCGTCGTTGTCGGCCTGCTCGATCCGGACCATCTGGTCGAGATCGAGTTGGAGGCGCATCTCCCGCCGTCCTGACCGCCCCGATCCCGGCCAGGCTCGGTCGGGACCGGGAGACGGCTGTCACTCCCGGCCCAGATGAGTTGTGCACAATTGAATTGCGGGCTACCTTTGCCGGGTGAGTGACCATCTGGTGTTGCGCGATCAGGTCTGCTTCGCGCTCTACGCTGCCTCCCGGGCGCTCACCGACGTGTACCGGCCCCTCCTCGACGAGTTCGGGCTCACCTACCCGCAGTACCTGGTGCTGCTGGTGCTCTGGGAGCGCGGCGACGACCCGCCCACGGTCTCCGAGCTGGGGGCCGCGCTCCGGCTCGACTCCGGCACCCTCTCCCCGCTGCTCAAGCGGCTGGCGGCGGCGGGCCTGGTGGTCCGCACCCGCTCGGCGCTCGACGAGCGGCGGGTGGAGGTGGGCCTGACCGCCGACGGCGCGGCCCTGCGCCAGCGGATGGCCGACGTGCCGCTGCGGGTGGCCTGTTCCACCGGCCTCGACGAGACCGAGCTGGTCGCGTTGCGCGACACCCTCACCCGGGTCACCGAGACGATCCACCGACAGAAGGAGCAGTGATCCCCATGCAGGTGCTCTACACCGCCTCCGCGACGGCCACCGGCGACGGGCGCGACGGCCACGTCCGCACCTCCGACGCCACCCTCGACCTCGACCTGGCCGTGCCGAAGGAGATGGGCGGCGTCGGTGGCGCGGCCAACCCCGAGCAGCTCTTCGCCGCCGGCTACGCGGCCTGCTTCCACTCCGCGCTGCGCGTGGTCGCCCGCCGGGCCAAGGCCGACGTCACCGGCTCGGTCGTCGAGGCCGAGGTCGGCATCGGCGCGAACGGCAGCGGCGGCTTCGGTCTGGCCGTCACCCTGGTGGTGGACCTGCCGGCCGTCGAGCGCGCCGCCGCCCAGCAGCTCGTCGAGGCCGCCCACCAGGTCTGCCCCTACTCCAACGCGACCCGGGGCAACATCGAGGTGACCCTCACCGTGCGCGAGGCGGCTGCGGCCTGACCGCCGCACCGGGCCACGACCATCGGGTACGAGAGGACGAAACCGCATGAGCAGCAACCGTGAGATCCACCTGGCCTCCCGCCCACAGGGCTGGCCGACCGCCGACAACTTCCGCCTCGTCGAAACCGGGGTGCCCACCCCCGGGCCGGGGCAGATCGTGGTCCGCAACCAGTACATCTCGGTCGACCCGTACATGCGGGGCCGGATGAACGACGTCAAGTCCTACGTGCCGCCGTTCGCCCTCGACGCGCCGCTCGACGGTGGCGCGGTCGGCGAGGTGGTGGCCGGCGGAGGCGACGGGATCAACGTCGGCGACACCGTGCTGCACGGGCTCGGCTGGCGCGAGTACGCCCTGCTCGACGCCGGGTCCGCCCGCCGGGTCGATCCGGACCTCGCCCCGGTCTCCGCCTACCTGGGGGTGCTCGGGATGACCGGGCTGACCGCGTACGCCGGGCTGCTCGACGTGGCGGCGATGCGGCCGGGGGAGACGGTGTTCGTCTCCGGCGCGGCCGGCGCGGTGGGCAGCATGGTCGGCCAGATCGCCAAGCTCAAGGGGGCCGGCCGGGTGGTCGGCAGCGCCGGCTCGCCGGCCAAGGTGGAGCGGTTGACGGCGCTCGGTTTCGACGCCGCCTTCGACTACCACGACGGCCCGGTCCGCGACGCGCTGAAGGCCGCCGCCCCGGACGGGATCGACGTCTACTTCGACAACGTGGGCGGCGAGCACCTGGAGGCCGCGATCGGGTCGATGAACCTGCACGGCCGGGCCGCCATCTGCGGGATGATCGCGCAGTACAACGCGGCCGAGCCGCCGGCCGCGCCGCGCAACCTGGCGCTGGTCATCGGCAAGCGGCTCACCCTGCGCGGTTTCCTGGTCGGCGACCACGGCGGCCTGCGCGAGCAGTTCGTCACCGAGGTCGCCGGCTGGCTGCGCGAGGGGAAGCTCTCCTACGACGAGACGATCGTCGACGGCATCGAGAACGCCCCCGACGCCTTCCTGGGCCTGCTGCGCGGCGAGAACCTCGGCAAGATGCTCGTCCGCCTCTGACCCACCCCCCACCCCGTCCCGTCCCGCCCGCCCGCCCGCCCGCCCCGTTGACAGTGGTGATCAAGAGGTTTGCGTCAGTTCGATCTCGAAGGATGACGCAAACCTCTTGATCACCGGCGCACCGGCGCACCGGCGCACCCGCGTGGGGGTGGCGGGGTGGGGCGTTGGATAGGCTCGGCGTATGACGGTGGCGGTGCGGGTGATCCCGTGTCTGGACGTGGACGCCGGGCGGGTGGTCAAGGGGGTCAACTTCCTCGACCTGCGCGACGCCGGTGACCCGGTGGAGCTGGCGGCGGCGTACGACCGGGCGGGCGCGGACGAGTTGACCTTCCTGGACGTCACCGCCTCCTCCAGCGACCGGGGCACCATGCTCGACGTGGTGCGCCGCACCGCCGAGTCGGTCTTCATCCCGCTCACCGTCGGCGGCGGGGTACGCCAGGTCGCCGACGTGGACACCCTGCTGCGCGCCGGGGCCGACAAGGTGGGGGTGAACACCGCCGCCATCGCCCGTCCCGAGCTGATCGCCGAGATCGCCGACCGGTTCGGCCGGCAGGTGCTGGTGCTCTCACTGGACGTCCGGCGGGCGCCCGCCGGCACCACCCCCAGCGGTTTCGAGGTGACCACCCACGGTGGCCGCCGGGGCACCGGGCTCGACGCGGTCGAGTGGGCGGCGCGCGGGGCCGAGCTGGGCGCGGGGGAGATCCTGCTCAACTCGATGGACGCCGACGGCACCAAGGCCGGTTTCGACCTGACCCTGATCGAGGCGGTCCGGGCGGTGGTCGACGTGCCGGTGATCGCCAGCGGCGGCGCCGGCCGGGTGGCGCACTTCCCGCCCGCGATCGGCGCGGGTGCCGACGCGGTGCTGGCCGCCAGCGTCTTCCACTTCGGCGAGCTGACCGTCGGCGAGGTCAAGGGCGCCCTGCGCGACGCAGGCCACCCCGTGCGCTGACCCGCGCCCGCGCGGGTGGTTCAGCGCCCGCTCTGCCCCTCCGGGGAGCGGCGGGGGGCCGGAATCGAGCGGACCACGTACTCCTGGACGGCGGCGGCGTGCTCCTCCTCGGCCAGGTGCCAGTCCGCGCTGCCCGGGGCGTGCCGCCGCACCAGCACCCCCTGCATGCTGTCGACCGTGCCACCCACCCCGGCCCGGGGGCGGGTACGCCAGAGCTGCTCACCGTCCGGGGTGATCCGGAACCAGCCGTCGGAGACGGTGACCAGCCCCGCGCCGACCAGTCGCCGGACCGCTGTCTCCACGTCCTGTCGTTCGGGGATCGCCTGGTTGAGGTGGTCGGCGGTGGACAGCACGTCGGTGAGTCGTACCCCCTCCGGGCGGCGGGAGTCCGCCGCCCGCCGGTGCCGTCCGGCCCCGCTGGCGATCACCAGTGACACGAAGATCCAGGCGTCCGTCCAGCGCCACGCGTTCTCCCCCATGCACGAATGATGCCCGTAGGTGTCCGTTGAGGAAACACCTACTTTCCCCCTGTCGTGTCAGCGCAGCTCAGCGTGCCCGGTTCCGGACGCAGCGCCGAACGGCGGGGTGGAAACCGGTGGCGGGGCACCGTTGGCCGGGGTGGTGCGGGCCGTCGCCGGCGGATCGGGGAGGGCGAAGCGGGGGATGAAGAACTGGGCCAGCGGGCCGATGCCGAGCGCGTACGCGACGGTGCCCACGCCGACCGTGCCGCCGAGCAGCCAGCCCAGGGCCAGCACGGTGACCTCGATCACGGTGCGTACGAGCCGGACGGAGCGGCCCGGCCGGCGGGCGACGTATCCGGTCATCAGGCCGTCGCGGGGGCCGGGGCCGAGCCGGGCGCCGAGGTAGAGGCCGGTGGCCGCGCCGTTGGCGACGATTCCGCCGAGCAGCAGGGCGATCCGGGCGGGCAGCGGCCACCCGGCGGGCAGCAGGGCCACCGTGGCGTCCACCACCAATCCGATCACCAGCACGTTGCTCACCGTGCCGAGCCCGGGTCGTTGCCGCAGCGGGATCCAGAGCAGCAGCACCACCGCGCCGACCGCGATGGTCACGGTGCCGAACGACAGGCCGGTCTGCCGGGACAGCCCCTGGTGGAAGACGTCCCACGGGTCCAGCCCGAGCCCGGAACGGATCATCATGGCCATGCTGACCCCGTAGAGGACCAGCCCGGCGTAGAGCTGGGTGAGCCGGCGGCCGGGCCGGTGCCGGAGATTGCCAATCGGAGCCATGCATGCCACCCTAGGGGCCAATATCGCCCACTGAAGAGCCAATTCCGAAGGGGTGGCCGTGACCAGCCAGGTGCGAGGGGTCCAATTGGCGCGGTTGCTCGGGCAGTGGCACGCTCTGCCCGGTCGCCGCCGCAGTCCCGACTACGCCGCCCTCGCCGCCGCCGTCCGGGGCCTGCTCGCCGACGGCCGGCTCCCCCTGGGGGTACGCCTCCCGGCCGAACGGGAGCTGGCCGAGGCGCTGCGGATCAGCCGTACCACGGTCACCGCCGCGTACCGGCAGTTGCGCGAGACGGGCCACCTGGCCAGCCGGCGCGGCGCGGGGAGCTGGACCATGCTGCCCGGCACCCACCGGGTCGCCAGCACCGGCCTGTGGACCCCGCTGGACGACCGCGACATGCTCGACCTCGGGGTGGCCGCGCTGGGCGCCCCGCCCGAACTGGTCCCGGTCGCCCGGGCCGCCGTGGAGGACCTGCCGCGGTACCTGTCCGGCGCGGGCTACCACCCCACCGGCATCATCGAGCTGCGCGAGGCGGTCGCCCGGACGTACACCGCGCGGGGGCTGCCCACCAGCGCCGAGCAGATCATGGTGACCAACGGCATTCAGCACGCCCTGGACCTGGTGCTGCGGCTGGCCCTGGTGCCCGGCGGGAACGTCCTGGTCGAATCGCCCACCTATCCGAACGCGCTGGCCGCGCTGGCCGCCCGGCGGGCCCGGATCACCACCCACGGCCTCGCCGTCGACGGGATCGGGTGGGACGCCGACCTGCTGCTGGGCAGCGTCCGGCAGACCCGGCCCAAACTGGCCTACCTGATCCCCGAGTTCCACAATCCGACCGGGCACCTGATGGCCGCCGAACTGCGGGAGCGGCTGGTCGCCACCGCCCACGCCGCCGGCACGGACCTGGTCGTCGACGAGTCCTTCGTGGACCTGCCGCTGGACGACACACCGCTGCCCCCACCGATGGCCGTGTTCGACAGGCACTCCCGGGTGATCTCCATCGGCGGGATGAGCAAGCCCTTCTGGGGTGGCCTGCGCATCGGCTGGGTCCGCGCCTCCGCCCCGCAGGTGCAGCGGCTCGCCGCCGCCCGGGTCGGGGTGGACATGGCCAGCCCGGTGCTCGACCAACTGGTGGCGGTGCACCTGCTCGCCCAGGCCCCGGCCATCGTCGCGGCCCGCCGGGCACAACTGGTCACCCAACGTGACGCGCTGCTCGCCGCACTCGCCGAACGGCTGCCGGACTGGCGCTTCGACGTGCCCCGGGGCGGCGTCACGCTCTGGGTCGAGCTGGACGGCCCGATCTCCAGCGCGCTGGCCCGGGCGGCCGAGGAGGTCGGCGTACGGCTGGCGCCGGGCCCCCGGTTCGGCCTGGACGGCACCCTGGAACGGTTCCTGCGGCTGCCCTTCACCCTGCCCGCCGCCGACCTGGTCGAGGCGGTCGGCCGGCTGGCCGCGATCCGCTACGACCTCGACCGGGGCGCGGGCCGCCCGCGCTGGCGGGAACCTGCGGTCATCGCCTGAGCCGGCCCGGTCGGGCCGTGACGGTGGCCGGGCCGCAGGCCGCCGCACCGGGCGGGGTGCCCGCCCCGTCGGCCGGGTCGCCGGTCGGGGCGAACCGGCCTGACCGGGCGACCCCGGCTGGGAGACTGCCGGTGTGGGCGGCCCGACGAGCTGGCACGGGGTCCGGCCCGGTGCGCCCGGCTCCCGGACCACCCGGCTGGAACTCTTCTACGACCTGGTCTTCGTCTTCGCGTTCTTCACCGTCACCGCGCTGACCTCGCAGGAGCCCACCGGCGTCAACCTGCTGCGCTGCCTGCTGGTGCTGGGCCTGCTGTGGTGGTGCTGGACCGGTTTCGCCGGCCTGGGCAACGCGGTCCGCGCCGACCAGGGGCCGCTGCCGCTGCTCGGTTTCCTCACCGTCACCGCCACCTTCCTGCTGGCGCTGAGCATGCCGGGGGCGTTCGTCGACGAGCCGGGCGGGTTGGACGGCCCGCTGGTCTTCGCCGGTTGCTACCTCCTCGTCCGGGCCTGTCAGTTGGCGGTCTTCGGCGTGCTGGCCCGGGGCGACCCGGACCGGTGGCGGCGGTGGACCCGGCTCGCGCTGCTGCCGGTGGCCGCCACGGCGCTGCTGGTCGCCTCCGCGCTGCTGACCCGCCGGGTCGCCACGGAGGGCACCGCGACCGCCCTGCAACTCACCCTCTGGACGCTGGCCCTGTTGCTGGAGTACGTGGCCGGGGTACGCCTCGGCGGAACGTACTGGGCGGTGCTCTCCGCCGGGCACTGGGCCGAACGGCACGCCCTGATGGTGCTGATCGCGCTCGGCGAGTCGATCATTGCGCTCGGCGTCGGCCCGAAGTTCGTCACCGGCCTGCCGCTGACCTGGCCGGTGGTGATCGCCGCGGTGCTCGGCATCGCCATCGCGTCGGTGCTGTGGTGGGCCTACTTCGACACCCTGGCGCTCGCCCTGGAACAGGCGTTGCACCGCAGCCGCGACCCGGTGCGCCGGGCCCGGTTGGCCCGCGACGCCTACACCTACCTGCACCTGCCGATCATCGCCGGCGTGATCTTCTTCGCCCTCGGCCTCAAGGACCTGCTCGCCGAGGTGGCCGACCCGGACACCCCGCTCTGGGGGGTGCCGCTGGGCGGCTACTGGGTCCTGGTGCTCTACGGCGGGGTGGGCCTCTACCTGCTCAGCCTCGTCGCCTGCGAGTTGCGGGCGGCCCGGGTGCTGCGCTGGCCGCCGGTGCTGGCGGTGCTGGCCCTGGCGGCGCTCGCCCCGGCCGGGGCCCGGGTGCCCGAGGTGGGCGCGTTGGCCCTGCTGGCGCTGGTCTGCGTCGCCCTGGCCGCGGTGCAGACCAGCGGCCAGGGCCGGCGTCGGCGGCGGGTGCGCCGGCTGGCGCTGGCGCAGGAGGAGGCCGTCGAGGAGGCGCAGAGCCGGTGGCGGCGCGAACACCTGTGACCGGCCGGTGGCCGTGTCCCGGGACGGGAGGACACGGACACCGGCCGGTCGGCGGGGGTCAGATCTCGGCCAGGCTGCCCGCGTACATCCGGTCGATCTCGGCGGCGAAGTTGCTCTCCACACCGCGCCGCTTGATCTTCAGCGAGGGGGTCATCTCGCCGTCCTCGATGGTCAGGTCCCGGGACAGCACGGTCACCTTCTTGATCGTCTCCCAGCGGTTGAGTCTGGTGTTGAGCTGGGCCACGTGCTCCTCGACCATCGCGCGGGCCTCGGGCGAGGCGACGATCTCGGCGTAGTCACGCCCCTGGAGGGGGCCGCCCGCCGCCCAGTCCCGGATCGCGTCCGGGTCCAGGCTGACCAGCATCGTGCAGTAGTTGCGGGCCTGGCCGATGACGATCGCCTGCGAGGTGTACGGGCAGATGGCCTTGAACAGGCCCTCGATGTGCGACGGCGCGATGTACTTGCCGCCGGACGTCTTGACCAGGTCCTTCTTGCGGTCGGTGACGCGCAGGTAGCCGTCGTCGTCGAGGCTGCCGATGTCACCGGTACGGAAGAAGCCGTCCTCGGTGAACGCGGCGGCGGTCTCCTCGGGCAGGTTGTGGTAGCCGCGCATCACCGGCCGGCCGCGGACCAGGATCTCCCCGTCGGTGTCGATCCGGCACTCCAGGTCGCCCATCGCCCGGCCGACCGTGCCGATCCGCAGCCCGTCGGGCGGGTTGATGAAGTTGCCGGCGCTGCTCTCGGTCAGGCCGTACCCCTCGGAGATCGGCAGGTTGGCTGCGGCGAAGAAGGTGGCGATCTCGGCGCTCAGCGGGGCCGCGCCCGAGACGAGCACCCTGATCCGGCCGCCGAGGCGGGCCTGGAGCTTGCTGAACACCAGCTTCTCGGCCAGCGCGTACCGCAGCTTCAGGCCGCCGGGCACCGGCCGGCCGGCCTGCTCCAGGGCGACCTTCTGCTTGCCGACCGCGACCCCCCAGGCGAAGATCTTCGCCTTGACGCCCCCGGCGTCCTGGGCGGTGGTGACCGCCTTGTTGTAGATCTTCTCGTAGACCCGGGGGGCGCCGCACATCAGCGTCGGGCGGATCACCCCGAGCAGGTCGACGAGCTTGTCCACCCGGCCGTCGACGTAGGTGGGCAGCCCGACGTGCGTCGAGCCGCAGAGCAGCGTCTTGCCGAACGAGTGCGACAGCGGCAGCCAGAGGTAGTGCACGTCGTCGTCGCGCAGCAGGCCCGTCTCGGCCTGCACCACCCCCTCCCAGCACCAGCCGCCGTGCAGCAACTCGACCCCCTTGGGCCGGCCGGTGGTGCCCGAGGTGTAGATCAGGGTGGCCAGGTGCTCGGGGCCGACCGGGGCGATCAGCCGGTCCACCAGGCCCGGGTCGGCGGCGAGCGCCCGCGCGCCCTGCTCCTCCAACTCGGCCAGGGTCAGCTGGGGCACGGCGGCGGTCGGGTCGGGGGTGCCGTCGAAGAGCACCACGTGGGTCAGCGCGGGAAGCTGCGCGCCGGCCACCTTCGCCGCCTGGACCGGGTTCTCGGCGAACAGCACCCGGGAGCCGGAGTCGGCGATGATGTATGTCGCGTCCTGCGGCTCGGTGGTCGGGTAGACGGTGGTGGTCGCGCCGCCCGCGCACATGATGCCGAAGTCGGCGAGGATCCACTCCAGCCGGGTGTTGGCCAGGATCGCCACCGGGTCCTCCAACCCGACCCCGAGCCCGTGTAGGCCGGCGGCGACCGCGTCGGCCCGCCGGCCGACCTGCGCCCAGGTCAACCAGACCGGCCCCGAGTCGTCCGCCGCCGGGTGGGCGAAGGCACGTTGGTCGGGGGTGGCGGCCACCCGCTTGCGGAACATATCGGGGATGGAACGGTATGGGACATCGAGAGCCATCGAGGTTGCCGCCTTCGGGGGTGGATGACGTGACGAGGGTCACGTCGCTGTGCGGTTACCGAAGAGTATTGCCTGCACCCGGGCATCGGCTAGCCCTCGAACCTGTGAGGCGGCTGAGTCCCGGCGGACGCCCCGGGCGGGGTGGCGTACCGGTCCGCCCGCATCGACCAGTCGTAGGTGGCGCGCAGCCACGCGCGGCGGGCCGCCAGGTAGGGGGTCACCGCCGGCCCGGCGTGTGCGACGAGCGCCGCCTCCCGCACCAGGTAGCCGGCCAGCCCGTCGTTGAACCAGCCGGCGGCCAGTTGGAAGGCCGACGCCTCGTCCCGCCCGTGCTGCGCGGCCAGGACCGTCACCAGGTTGTGCGGGTCGGCCACCGCGTCCCGTTCCTTGCGGTAGGAGAACAGGTCGTTACACCAGCAGACCAGGTCGACGGCGAGGTCGTCCAACGCGACGAGCGCCGGGTCGACCCGCCGGGCCGGGCCGGGCGGCCGTCCGTACGCCAGGTCGGTCAGGGTGAGGCTGGGGCGTACGCCGCCGGTGTGCCGGCGCATCTGGCGGTACTCGGCGAGCCCGGGGACCCGTCGGCGCTCCCGGTTGGCGGCCTCCCACAGCAGTGCCAGCAGGTACTCCCGCAGTTGGCTCACCAGCCGCAGCAACAGCGTGGGCCGGCGCTGGTCGAGCACCCGCCGGCACAGGTCGGCCAGGGCGACGCCGAGCGCCCCGGCCGGGGTGTCCCGGTCGGCCCGGGGCGCACCGTCGCCGGCCGGCCCGCCGTGGCCGCCCGCCGTCGGAGTGGCGTCCGCCGTCGGAGTGACGCACCAAGCCGCCGTGCCGGCCGGGCCGCCGTGCCGGTCGAGGACGTCCAGCAGCGCGGTGACCGTCGGCGCGAGGGTGGCCGGCGCGCTGCCCAGGCCGTCGTCGTCGCAGACGTCGTCCATCACGAACAGCCAGGAGAACAGGTCGGTGAGCAGGCGCAGCCGGGGCACCGACGCCTGCGGGCAGGCGCGTCCGGCCAGTTCGGCCGCGCCGGCCCGGTGCAGCCGGGAGGCCGACGGTCCGCCCCCGACCAGGCCGTGCCGGCGGGCCCACTCCAGACTCTCCGCCGCCACCCGGTCGGTGGCGACGTGCCGGCGGCTGACGAACGGTGGCTCGTACAGCGCCGAGACGTCGAAGCTTCGCATGGCGTCCCCAGTCGGCCACCCCCCACGAGCGGCGTCGCCGGAGAGTACGGCAAAGAGATCGACACTGGTCGTTGCTGAAGCGGCCGGGGTGACCGATTCCACCCCTGTCGCCAACAGCGACGTCCTTCAGCGCGTCACGTGATCAACCGGCCGCGCAGGGTGTCCGCGCCGGTGGGAACCCGGCGCGCGGTCGGGCTCACAACCCCAGCGCGGCCGTGCGCAGCCGTTCGGTCAGCGCCGGTGGGCCGTCGAGCTGGACCCGGGCCACCCGCTGCCGGCCGGACAGGAAGAGCACCAGCTCACCGGGGGGCCCGACCAGGCGTACCCGGTCACCGCCCCGCCCCGCGGTCAGCTCGCCGTGGCCGGGGGCCTGCACCAGCAGGTCCGCCGGGAAACGCCGGGCCCGGGTGCGGGTCAGCAGGGCCACCGGCTTCCACAGCCGGTCGGCCAGCCCCGCCGGGAGGTCCCGGGGGTGCCAGCCCGGGCGGGCCCGCCGGACGTCCTCGTGGTGGATGAAGAACTCCATCGTGTTGGCCAGCTCGTCGGTCAGCGGGTTGCTGACCGGGCTCCACTTTGGGGGCCGGCGCACCTGTGCGACCAGGTCCGGCCAGGGGCGGGCGGCGACCCGCAGCCGCACCCGCTCGGCGTACCCGTGCAGGGGTGGCAGCAGGATGCCGCCGGCGGCGTCGGGGCGGCGCTCCCGCACCACCAGGTGGGCGGCGAGATCCCGGGCGGTCCACCCCTCGTTGATCGTGGGGGCGTCCGGGCCCACTTCCAGCATCAGGTCGGCGAGCGCCTCGCGCTCCGCTCGGGCGTACCGCGGCATGCAGCGATCGTAGGTCGGCGGGCCGCCATCGGCGCGGCGGGAGACCAGCCGGGCCCGGTTGCGGCAGGCCAGCCGGGCCCGGTCGCGGGCGCGGCCGGGACGTGACGGTGGACATAGGCCGCCGGGCGGCGGCGGTGGCCGGGACCGGTAAGGATAAGGGAGATAATTGCGGCTTACGGCGGGGGAGAGCGTGGCGAGCGGGACGAGTCGGGACGTGATCCGCCGGGGGTTGTGGGTCCTCGGCCGGGCGATCCGGGAACAACCGCGCATCTTCGCGGTCGCGGTCGCCGGCAGCGTGCTCTTCGGCGGGTTGGTGATCGCCAGCGCGTACGTGGTCGGCGCGGTCGTCGGCGACGTGGTGGTGCCGGCGGTCGAGGCCGGCGAGGTCGGCACCGGCACGGTGGCCCTGGCCGCCGTGGCGCTGTTCGGGATCAGCGTGCTGCGGGTGGTCGGCATCTTCGGCCGTCGGCTCGGGGCCGGTTACATGCAGTTCCGCCTCCAGGCCGCCTACCGTCGCCGGGTCACCCGCCGCTACCTGGACCTGCCGCTGGCCTGGCACCACCGCAACGCCACCGGCACGTTGCTGTCCAACGCCAACTCCGACGTCGAGGCGGCCTGGTACCCGATCGCGCCGCTGCCGTTCGCGGTCGGCACGCTGGTGATGCTGGTCGGCGCGGTCGGCTCGCTGTTCGTCACCGACTGGGCGCTCGCCCTGGTCGGGCTGGCAGTGTTCCCCGCCCTGTTCGCGCTCAACGTGGTCTACTCCCGCCGGATGGCCCCCCGCCAGGCCCGCGCCCAGCGGCTGCGGGCCGAGGTCAGCGGCATCGCCCACGAGAGCTTCGACGGCGCGCTGGTGGTCAAGACCATGGGCCGGGAGGCCCAGGAGACCGCCCGGTTCGCCGGCCGGGCCCGGGAGCTGCGGGACTCGCTGATCTCCGTCGGCCGGCTGCGCGGTGTCTTCGACCCGCTGCTGGAGACGCTGCCCAGCCTCGGCACCCTGGCCGTGCTGGTGGTCGGCACGATCCGGCTGCGGCAGGGCGCGATCACCGTCACCGAACTGGTCAGCGTCGCCTTCCTCTTCACCGTGCTGGCCTTCCCGGTGCGGGCGATCGGCTGGGTGCTGGCCGAGCTGCCGCGCAGCGTGGCCGGGTGGGACCGGGTCAGCCGGGTGCTCGACGCCACCGGTGAGATGCCCTACGGCGAGGTCACCCTCGACGACGCCGCCGGCCCGGCGACCCTCGCCTTCGACGGTGTCCACTTCGGCTACGAGCCCGCCGAGGCGCACCTGCCCGGCACGTCCGTGCTCGGCGAGGTCGCCTTCACCGTGCCCGCCGGGCGGACGGTGGCGCTGGTCGGGCCGACCGGCGCCGGCAAGTCCACCATCGCCTCGCTGGCGGTCCGGCTGGTCGACCCGGACTCCGGCACGGTCACCCTCGACGGGGTGGACGTGCGCCGGCTCACCGCCGCGTCGCTCGCCTCGACCGCCGCGCTGGTCGCCCAGGTGCCGTTCGTCTTCGACGACACCGTCCGGGCCAACATCAGCCTGGACCGGCCGGGCATCGACGACGAGGACGTCTGGGCGGCGCTGCGGCTGGCCGAGGCCGACGGCTTCGTCGCCGCCCTCCCCGACGGGCTGGACACGATGGTCGGTGAGCGGGGCACCTCGCTCTCCGGCGGCCAGCGGCAGCGGCTCACCCTGGCCCGCGCCCTGGCCGGCCGGCCCCGGTTACTGGTGCTCGACGACGCCACCAGCGCGGTCGACCCCCGGGTCGAGGCGGCCATCCTGGCCGGGCTGCGCGGCCCGGCACCCGGGCAGCCGGCCGCCGCGTCGATCCTGGTGGTGGCGTACCGGCGGGCCACCATCGCGCTCGCCGACGAGGTGATCTATCTGGAGCAGGGCCGGGTGCTGGCCCGGGGCACCCACACCGAGCTGCTGGCCACCGTGCCCGGCTACGTCGACCTGGTCACCGCCTACGAGCAGGCCGAACAGGAACGCGAACAGAACCGGACGTACGACGAGGTCGCCCCGCTGCCGTCGGGCCTGGAGATCGAGGTGGACCGGTGAGCGCAGCGGAGCCCCGCAGTCGCGAGCGGAAGGGCAATCCGGTGAGCGCGAGGAGTGCAGCGCAGCGGGGTCGTGGGGTCGGGAACGGAAGGTCGACGTCGGTGGGCGAGGGTGGCGGGGACGAGCCGGTCGAGCGGACCGAGGGGACCTGGCAGACGTTGCGGCGGGGGTTGGCGCTCTCGCCCGAGCTGCGTACCGGGTTGGCCGGCACGTTGGCGCTGGCGCTGGTCTACATGGTCGGCCGGGTGGCCGTGCCGGTGGCGGTGCAGCGCGGCATCGACCAGGGGATCGCCGTCCCCGACGGGCCGGATCTCGGGGTGATCGTCACGGTGGTCACCGCCACGGCGGCGGTCCTGGTGCTCACCACCGTCTGCGGTTACCTGATGATGCGGCGGCTGTTCACCGTCAGCGAGACCGCACTGGCCAACGTCCGGACCAGGGCGTTCCGGCACGTGCACGACCTGTCGATGCTGCACCAGCAGTCGGAGCGGCGCGGGTCGCTGGTCTCCCGGGTGACCAGCGACGTCGACCAGATCACCCAGTTCCTCCAGTGGGGCGGGGTCATCCTCATCGTCAACCTGGGCCAGCTCGCGGTCACCACGGCGGTGATGCTGGCGTACTCCTGGCAGTTGACGCTGGTGGTGCTGGTCGCCTTCGCGCCGGCGGTCATGATCATCAGGTTGTTGCAGCGTCGGCTGGCCGGGGCCTACGGGGTGGTCCGGCAGCGGACGGGCACGTTGCTCGGCACGATCGCCGAGAGTGTGGTGGGTGCGCCGGTGATCCGGGCGTACGGGGTTTCCGGGCGGACGGCCCGACGGTTGGACGCGGCGATCGAGGGGCAGCGGTTGGCCCAGCAGCGGGCCATCCGGATCAGCATCATGGGCAGCTCGGTGGGGGAGTTGGCGGCCGGGGTGGCGCTGGCCGGGGTGGTGGTGGTCGGGGTGTCGTTGGGGGTGGACCGGACGCTGTCGGTCGGCCAGCTCACCGCGTTCCTGTTCCTGGTCACCCTGTTCATCCAGCCGGTGCAGATCGCCACCGAGGTGCTCAACGAGGCGCAGAACGCGATCGCCGGCTGGCGGCGGGTGCTCGACGTGCTCGACCTCACGCCGGACGTGGCCGATCCGGGGGAGCAGGGCCGGGACCTGCCGGCCGGCCCGTTGGACATCCGCTTCGCCGACGTGACGTTCGCCTATCCGGGTGGGCCGCCGGTGCTGCACGGCGTCACCCTGGACATCGCGGCGAAGAGCCGGGTGGCGGTGGTCGGTGAGACCGGCAGCGGCAAGACCACCTTCGCCAAGCTGCTCACCCGGCTGATGGACCCGACGCAGGGGCAGGTGCTGCTGTCCGGGGTGCCGCTTGACGAGGTGCGGTTCGACTCGCTGCGTTCCCGGGTGGTGATGGTGCCGCAGGACGGGTTCCTGTTCGACGCCACGGTCGGGGAGAACGTCCGTTTCGCCCGTCCCGAGCTGACCGATGCGGAGTTGACGGCCGCCTTCACCGAGCTGGGCCTGGCCGACTGGTTGGACGGCCTGCCCGGCGGACTGGCCACTGCGGTGGGGGAGCGGGGGGAGGCGTTGAGCGTCGGGGAACGGCAGCTGGTGGCGTTGGCCCGCGCGTACGTGGCCGATCCGGACCTGCTGGTGCTGGACGAGGCGACCAGCGCGGTCGACCCGGCCACCGAGGTACGCCTGCAACGCACCCTGGACGCGGTGACCCGGGGGCGTACGACGCTGGCGATCGCGCACCGGTTGTCCACCGCGCAGGCCGCCGACGAGGTGGTGGTGGTGGACCGGGGTCGGATCGTCCAGCGGGGCCCGCACGAGGAGCTGCTGCGTGATCCCGACTCGGTGTACGCCCTGCTCTACGCGTCGTGGTTGGAGCAGACCCGCTGAACCACCTGTTGCCCACCGGTAGGAGTCACATCTGGTGGACGTGGTCTCCCGGGTGCTCTACTCTGCGGGTTAGGTAAGGCTAACCTTTATCGGAGGTGCCCGTGGCTCCGACCCCTGCTGAGCTGATTCGTACCCTGGTGGCCGGTCGGTTACCCGGCCTGGTGCACCTCGCCCACCGGCCCGGCCCGTTCCACGTCCGGCACGCCACCGACGCGGAGGGGCGGGTGCTGCTGCTCGTCCCGGTCTTCAGCGACCTCGCCGCCGAGCTGGACCCGGCCGCCGCGCGGGACGTCGCCGTGGTGCTCGACGTGCTCGACCTGCCCCCGGCCGCCGGTGCGCCGTCGGCCGGCCGGGCCTGGGTGTCCGGCTGGGCGGTGCCGCTGACCGGTGACCCGGCCCGTCGGGCGGCCGTCGACTTCGCCGCCGTGGACCCCACCGGCGACCTGCTCGACGTCGGGAGCCGGTTCCGGCTGCACCGCTTCGAGGTAGCCGAGGCCCGGCTGGACACCGCCGGCGTGGTGCACCGGGTCGACCCGGGTGAGTACGCCGCCGCCGAACCGGACCCGGTGCACCCCGACGAGGCCGCCCTGCTGGCCGACCTCGCCGACCACCACGGGCCGCAGGTGACGGCGTACCTGCGCCGCCGGCTCGGTCTGGCCGACGGTGAACCGCGGGTGGTCCGCCTCGACCGGTACGGGCTGGTCGTGGCGCTCGGCGGCCCCGGCGACAGGCGTCGCGCCCGCCTGCCGTTCCCGCACCCGGTGACCGACCTGGCGGAGCTGTCCCGGCTGCTGCACCCGCTGCTCTGCACCCGCTCCGCCGCCCACCCCCACTCCCGTCCGCACCGCCATCCCGCCAACACCCGGCCCGACCGCGACTAGCCCCGCCACCCCCACCCCACCCCACCCCCACCCCACCCCCGTCCCGCCTCCACCCACCCACCCCGTCCCGCCCCGGTGATCAAGAGGTTTGCGCCAAATCGATCTCCCGACATGACGCAAACCTCTTGATCACCGGGGCGCAGCGGGAGGCGTGGGAGGCGCAGCGGGAGGCGTGCGAGGCGCGGCGGGAGGTGTGCGAGGCGCGGCGGGAGGTTCGGTGGGGGAGTGGGGGAGGGGGGCGGTGAGGTAGCGGTGGATGGTGGGGCCGAGGGTGGCGGCCAGGGTGTCGGCGGTGGCGGAGGCGACCGGTTCGAGGCGGATGACGTAGCGCATCATGGCCAACCCGATCATCTGGGTGGCGACCAGCCCGCCGCGTAGCGGCAGCTCCGCCGGGTCCAGGTCGAGCTGGTCGAGCACCCGGCGCAGCACCTGGGTGGTCAGGAACTCGCGCATCAGCCGGGCCGTCCACTCGCTCCTGGTCGCCGAGCGCAGCAGGGCCACCGCCGCCCCACCGGCCGGCGAGTCCCAGACGCCGAGGAACGTGCGCACGAGCCGCTCCCCGATCCCGTCCGGGTCGCCGGCCAGCACGGCGGGCAGCAGCACGGCCGGGTCGATCGGGATGTCGACGGTGGCCCGGAACAGCTCCTCCTTGCTGCCGAAGTAGTGGTGCACCAGGGCCGGATCGACCCCGGCGGCGGCGGCGATCTGCCGGATCGAGGCCGCGTCGAAGCCGCGCTCGGCGAACGCCGACCGGGCGGCGGCGAGGATCGCCTCCCGGGTGTCCTGGTTGCCGGGGCGTCGGCCGGTGCGTCGGGCCACCGGGCTCACCCGCTGCGCCGGCGCAGGGTCGCCGCCGCCAGCACCAGGGCCAGCACCGCCGCGCCGGCCACGATCGACACGTCCCGCCACATCAGGCCGGTCGGTGCGGAGTGCGCGCCGACCTCCTGGAGGGCCTCCACCGCGTACGACAGGGGCAGCGCGTCGCTGACCGCCTGGAGCCAGCCGGCCATCTGGTCGCGGGGCACGAACAGCCCGCACAGCAGCAGTTGCGGGGCGACCACGACCGGCATGAACTGCACCGCCTGGAACTCGGTGCGGGCGAAGGCGCTGCAGAACAGCCCGAGCGCGACGGCCAGCACCGCGTTGACCGCGGCGATCAGCACGACCAGCCCGGCCGATCCGGCGGTGGTCAACCCGAGCAGCCGGTACGCCGCGGCGGCGGCGACGGTCGACTGCACCACCCCGGCCAGCCCGAACGCGATGCCGTAGCCGAACAGCAGGTCGAGCTTGCCCAGCGGGGTGGTGAGCAGCCGCTCCAGCGTCCCGCTGGTGCGTTCCCGGAGCATCGCGATGCTGGTCACCAGGAACATGATGATGAACGGGAAGAAGCCCAGCATCACCAGGGCGACCCGGTCGAAGGGGGACGGCGCACCGGGCGGGGTCGGCTGGTCGGCGTACATGAAGTAGACCAGGGTGAGCAGCACCGTCGGCACCACCACCAGCAGCGCCACCGTACGCCTGTCGTGCCGCAGCTGACGCAGGATGCGGCCGGTGGTGGCGGCCAGGATCGTCGGGTTCACGCCGCCTCCCCGGTGCCCGCCGGGTCGGCCCCGCCGGCCCGGATCAGCCGCAGGAACGCCTCCTCCAGGTCGTCCACCCCGGTGGCGGCGCGGACCGCGTCGGGGGTGTCGTCGGCGATCAGCCGGCCGTGGCGGATCAGCAGCAGCCGGTCGCAGCGGGCCGCCTCGTCCATCACGTGGCTGGACACCAGCAGGGTGGTGCCGGCGGCGGCGAGGGCGTGGAACCGGGCCCACAGGTCGGCCCGCAGCACCGGGTCCTGCCCGACGGTGGGTTCGTCGAGGACGACCAGTTCCGGCTCGCCGACCAGCGCGCAGGCCAGTGAGGCCCGGCTGCGTTGCCCGCCGGAGAGGGTGCCGACCAGTTGGCCGGCGGCGGTGGCCAGGCCGACGTCGCCGACCGCCGCGTCGGCGTCGGCGGCGCTGCGCCCCTGGAGGGTGGCGAAGTAGCGGGCGTTCTCCCGGACCGTCAGGTCGGCGTAGACGCTGGGGGCCTGGGTCAGGTAGCCGACCCGGTGGCGTAGTTCGGCCGCGCCGGCCGGATGGCCGAGCACGGTGACGGTGCCGGAGCTGATCGTCTGCACCCCGACGACGGCCCGCATCAGGGTGGTCTTGCCGCTGCCGCTCGGGCCGAGCAGCCCGGTGACCGTGCCGCGCGGCACCGTGCACCCGATGCCGTCCAGCACCCGTCGTCGACCCCGGTCGACGACGAGGTCGCGGACGGCGATGGCCTGGTCCATCGCCCACCTCCCATTAACTCATCGCATGTTGAAATCAACGGTAGTTGAATTCTCCGCCGCCGCGCAACACCCCTGTGGCCGGGGCTGTTCGAGGCGCACCGGTCGGGGTACTGACCCGGGCGGACCCACTGAAGGAGGACTCGAAGTGCGTAACCACGGGATCGACACGTGCCGTCGCCAGGGGGAGGGACGATGATCCGTCGACGGATCGGGGCCAACGGCCCGGAGGTGTCCGCCATCGGACTGGGCTGCATGGGCATGAGCTTCGCCTACGGCGGGCAGGACGACGCCGAGTCGACGCGTACCCTGCACCGCGCCCTCGACCTGGGCGTCAACCACCTCGACACCGCCGACATGTACGGCTTCGGCGCCAACGAGCGGCTGCTCGCCCCGGTGGTGCGGGCCCGCCGCGACGAGGTCTTCCTGGCCACCAAGTTCGGCAACCGGCCGCACGCCGACGGCTCCGGGGCGTACGTCGACAGCAGCGCCGGCTGGGCCCGCGAGGCCTGCGACGCCTCTCTCGGCCGGCTCGGCGTGGACACCATCGACCTGTACTACCTGCACCGCCGGGACCCGGGCACCCCGATCGAGGAGACCGTCACGGCGATGGCCGGGCTGGTCGCGGCGGGCAAGGTACGCCTGCTCGGGCTGTCCGAGGTCAGCCCGGCGACGCTGCGCACGGCCCACGCGGTGCACCCGATCGCGGCCGTGCAGATGGAGTACTCCCTGTTCACCAGGGACGTCGAGGGGGAGATGCTGGACACCTGCCGGGAGCTCGGGGTGGCGCTGGTGGCGTACTCGCCGGTCGGCCGGGGGCTGCTCACCGGGGCGATCACCGGCCGGGACCAGCTCACCGAGGGTGACTGGCGGGCGGCGGCACCCCGCTTCGCGGCGGACAGCCTCGATGCCAACCTGCGGCTGGTGGCCGCCGTCCGGGCGGTGGCCGAGGAGATCGGCTGCACTCCGGCCCAGGCCGCCCTGGCCTGGCTGCTCGCCCAGGGCGAGGACGTGCTGCCGATCCCCGGCACCAAGCGGGTCCGCTACCTGGAGGAGAACGCCGCCGCCGCCGACCTGCGGCTCACCGCCGACCAGCAGGCCCGGCTGCGGGAGGCGGTCCCCGTCGACGCGGTGGCCGGCGAGCGGTATCCGGCGGCCGGGATGCGGACGGTCGGGCACTAGCCCATCGATCGACATCTTCGGACACTTGGCTTCGGACCGGGCGTCAGCCTTCGGACCGGACAGGAAGTCCGCCTTCGGGCATTGCGCCCCGATCGGGCCTACGGCACGATGGCGCGGTGGATCACGCTCCGTTGCCGGAGGCCGCCTTCCTGGCCGACTGGACCGACCGGCTGCGCGCGTCCGCCGAGCGCCCGGTGGTCGGGATCCTGCTGCGGGGCAGCCACGCCCGGCGGGCCGCCACCGCGTACAGCGACGTCGACCTCGACGTCCTGGTGAGCACGACCGGGCCCACCCCGGCGACGACGTCGGGCGGGCCCGGTCCGTGCCGCGCGTCGACCCCGCCTGTGGCACCTGGGCAGCCCTGTGCGGCGGGCCGGTCCGCGCCGGTGGGGCCGTCGGGCCGGGCGGGCGGCGCGCGGCGCGGCGCGACGACCGGCCCGGTCGACCCACCGGCCGGGTCCACCCGCGGCCGGTGGCCGACCGGGACGCCGTACGACGCCCGCCGGGCCTACCTGGCCGAGGTCGACGGGCGGATCGTGCACGTGTCGGTGGCCGCCCGGGACGTCCGCACCTGGGTCGACCGGCTCGGCGAACCCGCCGACTGGGCGTTCGGGCTGCCGGTGACCACCCCCACCCGGCTGCTCTGGGCCGACCCGACCTGGCGTCGCCGGATCGACCTGCCGGTGCTCTGCCAGCCCGCCGACCAGCCCCGCCTGGAGGAGTTGGTGGCCACCCTCGGCAAGGTGGCCGGGGCGCTCGCCGCCGACGACCCGATCGGCGTCCGGCTGGCCGCCGCCGACCTGGCCCGGCTCTGCCCGTCCGTGCTGCGCCCGGCCAACCCGGGGGTGCGGGTGGCGTCCCGCCGGGCCGCCTTCGCCGCCGCCCTGGACCTGCCGGTCGCGCCGGCTGGCTACCGCGACGACATGCTGCTCTGCCTGGGGGTACGCCCCGGCGGCACCGTCGAGGTCGGTGTCGCTGCCGCCCGCCTGGTCAGCGGGGTGCTCCCGCTGGTGCGCCCGTACGCCGACCGGGTCGCCGAGACCGCCGGCCCGGACCTCGCCCGCGCCCTGTGCGACGGTCGGCTGGAGCGGTACGTCGCCCAGCTGTCCCGGGCGGTCGGGGACGCCCCGCAGGTGCCCGCGCCGGGTGCGAGACAATCGGTAACTGTGCCCGTACCTGAATCTTCCCCCCGCGACGGCGGACCCGGCGGCGCGGTCCGCCCCTCCCGTCTCGACCCGGCCGTCGCCGCCCGGCTGCGCCGCACCCCGGACGGCCTGGTCGCCGCAGTCGTGCGCCAGCACGACACCGGTGAGGTGCTGATGGTCGCCTGGATGGACGACGAGGCGCTGCACCGCACCCTCACCACCGGCCGGGCCACCTACTGGTCGCGCAGCCGGCAGGAGTACTGGGTCAAGGGCGCCACCTCCGGCCACCACCAGTACGTCCGCTCGGTCGCCCTGGACTGCGACGGCGACGCGCTGCTGGTCGGCGTGGACCAGGTCGGCGCGGCCTGCCACACCGGCGAGCGCACCTGCTTCTTCACCGAACTCCCGGTGGTGCAGGGGGTCCGACCGTGACCGACGGTGCGCTCAGCCCCGACCTGGCGGGCTTCGTCGAGGCGGCGGCCCGGTGGCGGGTGGTGCCGGTGACCCGTCGGCTGCTGGCCGACGCGGAGACCCCGGTGGGGGTCTACCGCAAGCTGGCCGGCGGGCCGGGCACCTTCCTGCTGGAGTCCGCCGAGCAGGGCGTGGGCTCCGCCGGGATGGCCTGGTCGCGGTACTCGTTCATCGGGGTGCGCAGCAGCGCCACCCTGGTCGAACGGGACGGTGTCGCGCAGTGGACCGGCACCCCGCCGGCCGGCGTGCCGGTCTCCGGCGATCCGGTGCACGTGCTGCGGGAGACCGTCGCGGCGCTCGCCGGGGGGACGCCGGACCCGGCCGCCGGCCTGCCGCCGCTGACCGGCGGCATGGTCGGCTACCTGGGGTACGACCTGATCCGCCGGTTCGAGCGGCTGCCCGAGCTGACCGAGGACGACCTCGGGGTGCCGGAGCTGGGCATGATGCTCGCCACCGACCTGGTGGTGCTCGACCACTACGACGGCTCGGCGATCCTGGTCGCCAACGCGGTCCTGCCGCCGCTGGATGACCCGGACCGGGCCGAGCGGGTCACCGCCGCCTACCACCACGCGGTGGGGCGGCTCGACGCGATGACCACCGCGCTGTCCCGACCGATTCCGCCGATGATCTCGACGGTGGGCCGGCCGCCGGCCGGTGACGTGGTCAGCCGGACCCCGGACGGCGGCTACCCCAAGGCGGTCGAGGCGGCCAAGGAGGCGATCCGGGCCGGCGAGTGCTTCCAGATCGTGCTGGCCCAGCGGTTCGAGCGGGCCACCGACGCCGACCCGCTGGACGTCTACCGGGTGCTGCGCACGACCAACCCGAGCCCGTACATGTACCTGCTCCGCTTCGACGGGTTCGACATCGTCGGTTCGTCCCCGGAGGCGCACCTCAAGGTCAACACCGACGCCGACGGGCAGCGGCGGGCGATGCTGCACCCGATCGCCGGGACCCGGCCGCGCGGGGCCACCCCGGTCGCCGACGCCCGGCTCGCCACCGAGCTGCTGGCCGACCCGAAGGAACGCGCCGAGCACGTGATGCTCGTCGACCTGGGCCGCAACGACCTGGGTCGGGTCTGCCGGCCGGGCACCGTGCAGGTGCCGGAGTTCGCCACCATCGAGCGGTACAGCCACGTGATGCACATCGTCTCCACCGTGGTGGGCACCCTGCGCGACGACCGGACGGCGTTCGACGCGCTGGCCGCGACCTTCCCCGCCGGCACCCTGTCCGGGGCCCCGAAGGTGCGGGCCATGGAGATCATCGAGGGGTTGGAGCCGGTGCGCCGGGGGCTCTACGGCGGCACCGTGGGCTACTTCGGGTTCGGCGGCGACCTCGACATGGCGATCGCGATCCGGACCGCGCTGATCCGCGACGGCCGGGCGTACGTGCAGGCCGGGGCGGGGGTGGTGGCCGATTCCGAGCCGGCCGCCGAGGACCAGGAGACCCGGAACAAGGCCGCCGCCGTGCTGGCCGCGATCGCCGCCGCCGAGACCCTGCGACCGGCGCGGTGAGCGACGCCGGGGCCACCGCGACGACGGCGACCGACGGCCCGTCGACCGGCCGGCGCGAGCTGACGTACGCGGTGCTGCTCTGCCTGGCCGGCGCGGGCCTGGCGGCCTGGGCGGCGACCCGGACCTGGTCGGTGGAGGTGCTCGCCCGGGGTGCGCTGCCGCCGAGCCGGCAGGAGCGGTCCGGGGCGGACCTGCTGCCGTGGCTGTCGGCGTTGGCGCTCGTCGCGTTGGCCGGCGGCGGCGCGGTGCTGGCCACCCGGGGGCGGGTGCGACGGCTGCTGGGTGGCCTGGTCGCGCTGCTCGGCCTGGCGGTCGCGGCCGGCGGCGGCTACGGGCTGGTCGCCACCGGTGGTGTCGGGGCGCACCGGCAGTGGCCGGCGCTCTGCCTGCTCGGCGGGCTGGTGGCGGCCGGCGGTGGGCTGTTCACCGCGCGGCGTGGCGCGACCTGGCCGGCGATGGGTGCCCGCTACGAGCGGCCGGTGCGCGCCGACGGGCCGGCCCGGCCGGGTGGCCGGCCGATCGCGGAGGGGGGCAACCGGGAGGCGTGGGACGCGCTCGACCGGGGTGAGGACCCGACGGTCAGCTGACCGGCTGGGGCGTGCGGGCGGCCTGCCGGTCCCGGGTGGCCAGCTCGGCGACCAGCCGGTCCAGGGTGGCACGCTGGTCGGCGCGGGCCCGGTCGGCGCAGACCGCCTCCCAGGCGTTGCCCCGGGCGGTACGCACCCGGCCCTCGCCCACCACGACGCGTTCGACGGTGTGCACCACCTCGACGGCCAGCGCCGCGACGGTCCGGGAGATGGTGGTGAGTCCGATGCCGGCGTTCGGCCCCGCAGTGCTCATAGGTCACCCCGCACGATGAGATCCGATGGTGGGCAGGCGCATCGTCGAGTCTGCCCGACACCGATGCTGCCGGGCTCACGTTTCGCCCGGGTGACGGCCCGGTCAACGGCCCCCACCTGCGTGGCAGGGCCGCTCTTGAGCTTGGTCACAGCCGTCCGGCCGGACCGCCCGAGCTGCGCTCCGGGCCCGGACGTGATCTCATAGCGTATGGGCATCGATCGATGGTCCGGGGTGTCCCGGACGACGGGTGTCGATGACACCCACCGACGGGCCCGGTGGCGCTGCGTGACATTCCGTTCACCGGAGGTCCGGCATCATGCCACAGCCCATCTCGTGAGGAGCGCCATACCCCCGGCGACTGTCGCCAGGTGGCGCCCCCTAGCATCGGCCCATGACACCCGGAGAGGGGAGTCCGTTGGTGACTGCTGAGCATGCGCACGCAGAGGGGGACGGGGCCGGATCGGCGGCGTCCGCAAGCGTGCTCGACGAGATCCTGGCCGGCGTCCGCGAGGACGTGGCCCGGCGGCAGGAGCAGCTTCCGTTGGAGCGGCTGCGCGAACTGGCCGCCGCCGCGCCGCCACCGCTGGACGCGTACGCGGCCCTGCGTAAGCCCGGCGTGGCGGTGATCGCCGAGGTGAAGCGTTCCTCGCCGAGCCGGGGCCGGCTGGCCGAGATCGCCGACCCGGCCGAGCTGGCCGGGGAGTACGCCTCCGGCGGCGCGCGGGCGATCAGTGTGCTGACCGAGGGGCGCTGGTTCGGCGGTTCCCTCGACGACCTGGCCGCCGTCCGGGCCGCCGTGCAGGTGCCGGTCCTGCGCAAGGACTTCGTGGTCTCCAGCTACCAGGTGCACGAGGCGCGGGCGCACGGTGCCGACCTGGTGCTGCTGATCGTCGCCGCGCTGGAGCAGAACGCCCTGGTCGGCCTGCTGGAGCGGATCGAGTCGCTCGGCATGTGCGCGCTGGTCGAGGTGCACACCGAGGAGGAGGCCGACCGGGCCCTGGAGGCCGGCGCGCAGGTGATCGGGGTCAACGCCCGTGACCTGCGTACCCTGGAGGTCGACCGGTCGGTGTTCGAGCGGATCGCCCCCGGCCTGCCCAGCAGCGTCGTCAAGATCGCCGAGTCGGGGGTGCGGGGTCCGCACGACCTGATCCGGTACGCCTCGGCCGGCGCCGACGCCGTCCTGGTGGGCGAGGGGCTGGTCACCCAGAAGAGCCCCCGCGAGGCGGTCGCCGAGCTGGTCAACGCCGGGAACCACCCGGCGACGCCCCGCCCGACGCGCTGACCCGACGGGCAGATCCGCGCAGCGAGAGGACATCGCGATGAACGAGCGATCCGTCACCGGCGACGCGACGGTGCGTCGGCGCGCGACCGGCCGGGGAGCGGCGGCATGAGCGCCGGGGAGGCGGCCGGGCGGTTCCCCGACTCCGCCGGTCACTTCGGCCGTTTCGGTGGTCGTTTCGTCCCCGAGGCGCTGGTCGCGGCGCTCGACGAGCTGGACGCCGCATACCGCAAGGCGATGACCGACGAGGAGTTCCTCGCCGAGTTCGACGCCCTGCTGCGCGACTACGCCGGCACCCCCTCACTGCTGTACCCCGCCGAGCGGTTCTCCGCCAAGGTCGGTGCCCGGGTGCTGCTCAAGCGGGAGGACCTCAACCACACCGGCGCGCACAAGGTGCGCAACGTGCTGGGCCAGGCGCTGCTCACCAGGCGGATGGGCAAGCGGCGGGTGATCGCCGAGACCGGTGCCGGCCAGCACGGGGTGGCCACCGCCACCGCCGCCGCCCTGTTCGACCTCGACTGTGTGGTCTACATGGGTGAGGTCGACACCGAGCGGCAGGCGCTCAACGTGGCCCGGATGCGGATGCTCGGCGCGACAGTGATCCCGGTGACCACCGGCTCGCGGACCCTCAAGGACGCGATGAACGAGGCGATGCGGGACTGGGTCGCCAACGTCGACGACACCCACTACCTGATCGGCACCGCCGCCGGCCCGCACCCGTTCCCGGAGCTGGTCCGGGACTTCGTGCGCGGCATCGGCGACGAGGCCCGCCGGCAGTGCCTCGACCTCACCGGCGGGCTGCCCGACGCGGTGCTGGCCTGCGTCGGCGGCGGCTCCAACGCGCTGGGCATCTTCCACGCGTTCGTCCCCGACACCGACGTGCGGCTGTACGGCTTCGAGGCCGGTGGCGAGGGCGTGGAGACCGACCGGCACGCCGCCAGCATCACCGGCGGCACCCCCGGGGTGCTGCACGGCGCCCGCACCTACGTGCTCCAGGACGCCGACGGCCAGACCGTCGAGTCGCACTCGATCTCCGCCGGGCTGGACTACCCCGGGGTCGGCCCGGAGCACGCCTGGCTGCACGACACCGGCCGGGCCCGCTACCTGCCGGTGACCGACGCCGAGGCGATGGCCGCGTTCGAGCTGCTCTGCCGTACCGAGGGGATCATCCCGGCGATCGAGAGCGCGCACGCGCTGGCCGGCGCGGTGCAGGTCGCCCCGCAGCTGGCCGCCGAGCTGGGCCGGGAGCCGGTCCTGGTGGTCAACCTCTCCGGTCGGGGCGACAAGGACGTGCACACCGCCGGTGAGTACTTCGGCATCCTCGACAAGGAGCAGTGAGACCGTGAGCCGGATCGGGGTGGCCTTCGACAAGGCCCGTGCCGACGGTCGGGCCGTCCTGGTCGGCTGCATGCCGGCCGGGTTCCCCACCGTCGACGGCAGCATCGCCGCGATGACCGCGATGGTCGAGGCCGGGGTGGACGTCATCGAGGTGGAGATCCCCTACTCCGACCCGGTGATGGACGGGCCGGTGATCCAGAAGGCCAGCGACATCGCCCTGGCCGGTGGCGTCCGCACCGCCGACACGCTGCGCATCGTCGAGGCGGTCGCGGCCACCGGCGCGCCCGTGGTCACCATGACCTACTGGAACCCGATCGAGCAGTACGGGGTGGACGCGTTCGCCAGGGACCTGGCCGCCGCCGGCGGCACCGGCCTGATCACCCCGGACCTGATCCCCGAGGAGGCCGGCGAGTGGCTGGCCGCCTCGGACGCGTACGGCCTGGACCGGACGTTCCTGGTCTCCCCGTCGTCGACCGACGCCCGGCTGCGGATGACCGTCGAGCACTGCCGGGGCTTCGTCTACGCCACCGCCATCATGGGGGTCACCGGGGCCCGGTCGCAGACCTCCGACGCCGCGCCGGTGCTGGTGTCCCGGGTGCGGGAGGCGACCGAACTGCCCGTCGGGGTGGGGCTGGGTGTCGGCACCGGGGCGCAGGCGGCCACCGTCTCCGGGTACGCCGACGGGGTGATCGTGGGCAGCGCGCTGATCCGCCGGCTGCTGGACGCGTCGGACCTCGATGCGGGGCTGGCCGCCCTGCGTACCCTCTCCGCCGAGCTCGCCGAGGGTGTGCGTAACCCGGCCCGCTGACCCGCCGGCCCGTTCCACCCCGCCGTCCGTCGCCGAGGTGCGGGACGGCTCGGGTTGGTCGACGGCTCGGGTTGATCGGCTCGGTGGGGGTGGAACGGCGGTGTCCGCTGCGGCGGAATGCCGCCATTTCGCCGCACGGGTGGCATCCGTCGGGCGACGGGCCGACCGGGTTGCGCCGGGGTGGCGTGGTCCGGTGGCGGGTCTGACCGGACCGGGGTGCCACGGCGGGCGTCCGCAGCGGTAGCCTGTGCACCCGTGACCCTCGTCTCGATGACGCCCCTGGCGGCGCTGCCCAGCCCGAGCACCGCCGTCTGGCAGCTCGGGCCGGTCCCGCTGCGGGCGTACGCCCTCTGCATCGTCGTCGGCATCGTGGTCGCCTGCCTGGTGACCGAGCACCGGCTGCGCCAGCGGGGCGTCGCCCCCGGTGCGGTGCTCGACATCGCGGTGTGGGCGGTCCCGACCGGCATCATCGGTGCCCGGATCTACCACGTCGTCACCTCACCCGAGAAGTACTTCGGCACCGGCGGTGACCCGTGGAAGGCGTTCGCCATCTGGGAGGGCGGTCTCGGCATCTGGGGGGCGGTGGCCGGTGGCGCGATCGGCGCCTGGATCGCCGCCCGGCAGCTCGGCATCCCGCTGACGGTGGTGGCCGACGCGCTGGCCCCGGGTCTGCCGCTGGCCCAGGCGGTGGGTCGGCTGGGCAACTGGTTCAACAACGAGCTGTACGGCGGGCGGACCGACCTGCCGTGGGGCCTCCAGATCCACCGGATGGACCCGGACAACCCGGGCCACGCGCTGCGCGACGACGCCAACCAGCCCATCCTGGAACCCGGCCTCTACCATCCGACGTTCGCCTACGAGGCGCTGTGGAACCTCGGCGTCGCCGGCCTGGTGTTCGCCCTGGACCGGCGGTTCAAGCTGGGACGCGGCCGGGCCTTCGCGCTCTACGTGATGGGCTACACCGCAGGCCGGTTCTGGATCGAGCTGATGCGCACCGACGAGGCGAACCGCATCCTCGGTCTCCGGCTCAACGTGTGGACCGCCGGCCTGGTCTTCCTCGGTGCCTTGATCTACTTCCTGCGGGTGCGGGGCCCTCGCGAGTACCTGGTCCCGCTCGACGTCCCCGCGGCCGTTCCGGTCACCGACGGGGCGGGCAGCGACGTCTCCCAGGTCGACCTCGCCGCCACCGGGAAGGGGTCCCCGACGGCCCCACCGCCGGCGGGGTACCGGGTGGTCGACGAGGAACAGTTCACCGCGTACCGGGAAAGCGGGGTGCTGCCCGACGCACCGGGCGTCCCGGCGGCCGACGACCGGCCCGCCGGGCCGGCGGCCGATGCCCCCGACGCCGACGACAGGCTCTCCGACGCCGACGACGGGCCCTCCGGGGCCGGCGGTGGCGACGGGCCCGCCGGTGCCGAGCGGTCCGCCGGTGCCGCTGGCCGGTCCGTCGACCGGGACAGCTGAGCGGGCGCGGCATGCGCAGCGCGGTGGTGGTCGGGGCCGGCCTCGGCGGTCTGGCGGTGGCCGGCGCGCTGGCCCGCTCCGGCTGGCAGGTCACTCTGCTGGAACGGGCCGACCGGGTACGCCCGGAACCCACCGCCGTGGTGCTGTGGCCCAACGGGGTACGCGCGTTGCAGGTGCTCGGCGTCGGTGCCGGCCTGGACGCCATCGCGACCCCGCTGCCCGACGGCGGTATCCGCCGCCCCGACGGTCACTGGCTGGTGCAGCCCCGGCCCACCCCGGCCGACCGGATGCCGGTGGTCGTACACCGGGAGGACCTGCACGACGCCCTGATCGCCGGCCTCGGTGACCGGGTCGAGCTGCGCACCGGGGTCGCCGTGGACAGCGTCCGGGCCGAGGCCACCGAGCGGCCCGGGGTCGGGTGGAACGGTCAGTTCGTCGAGGCGGACCTGGTGGTGGCCGCCGACGGCACGGACAGCGTGCTGCGCCGCCAGCTCGCCCCCGAGGCCGCCGTGGTCAGCTCCGGCTGCGCCGCCTGGCGGGCGGTGATCCCCTGGTACCGGGCCCCCCTGCCGGCCGACCAGCCGGTCGGGGGGGAGGTGCTGGGCGCCGGCTACCGGTTCGTGGCCGCCTCGCTGGGGGAGCGCGGCTCCTCCGGGGCGTCGCGCCGGGGTGGCGTCTACTGGGTGGCCACCGCCGCCGGAGCGCCCCGGCCGGAACCCCCGCAGACCCAGCTCGCCCTGCTGCAACGCTGGTACGCCGGCTGGCCCGCGCCGATCGGTGAGCTGCTGGCCGCCACCGACCCCGCCGACCTGGTGCAGCAGGAGATCCGTGAGCTGCGCCCGCTGCCCCGGGCGTACGGCTTCCCGGCCGGGCCGGGCGGGGTGGTGCTGCTCGGTGACGCCGCCCACGCCATGCCGCCGCACCTGGGGCAGGGCGCGTGCCTGGCGTTCGAGGACGCGGCCACCCTGTCGTCGTTGCTGCGCGAGTCCCGGCTCCCCGACGCGGTGCTGGCGTACGACCGGGTGCGGCGGCCCCGCGCGGCCACCGTGGTCCGACAGACCCGACGGATGTCGGCGGTGCTCCAGACCCGGGGCCGACTGGCCCTGCGCGCCCGCGACGCGGCCCTCGGCACGATCACCCCCCGCCTGCTCTCCGGCGCCGCCGCCACCGCCGCCACCTGGCGTCCCCCCACCCCCTGACCCACTCTCCCCCCGCCCCGCCGCCCTTCGTGCGGTGGCCGCCCCCGTGCGGTGATCAAGAGGTTTGCGTCACTTGTGTGGTGATCAAGAGGTTTGCGTCACGGTGAGCGCGTGAGGTGACGCAAACCTCTTGATCAAACCGCAAACCTCTTGATCACCAAGGCGAACACCGGGTCGGGGCAGCGCCGGTCGGGGCAACGCCGGGCCGGGTCAGCGCCGGTCGG
Organism: Micromonospora humidisoli; assembly: GCF_016900955.1. Lineage (NCBI taxonomy): Bacteria > Bacillati > Actinomycetota > Actinomycetes > Micromonosporales > Micromonosporaceae > Micromonospora > Micromonospora humidisoli. Next base: position 351,570 of record NZ_JAFEUO010000004.1, on the reverse strand, counting down.
GGCAGGGCTGGGCCGGGTCAACGCCGGGTCGGGGCAACGCCGGTCGGGGCAGGGCTGGGGCCGGGGAGCGAGGCAGGCGGGCAGGAGAGGGCCGGGGGTCAGATGAGGGCGGTGGGTTCGGCTATGCAGGCGGTGCCGATGCGACGGAAGCCGACGCGCAGGTAGATCCGGGCGACGTCCTCGCTGCCGGCGGAGAGGAAGACCAGGTCGGTGCCGGCGGCGCGCAGGGTGCGGGCCAGGGTGGCGGTGACCGCGGCGGCGAGCCCCCGGCGGCGGGCGGCCGGCAGGGTGGCCACCCCGGCGATCTCGGCGACGTCGTCGACCCGCATCGCCATCCCGCTGGCCAGTGGGCCGTCCTGCGGCGTCCAGGCGACCGCCGACAGGCGTCGGCCGGCGGCGATCGCGGCCCGCTCCTCGTCCAGCGCGGCCACGTCCAGTTCGGTCATCGCGGCGTCCCGTTCGGCCGGGCCGGCGTCGCCGGGGACGGTGCCGGCGGCGGAGAACCCGACCGCGGCGACCGCGCGCCGGGCGGCCACGTCGAGCGCGAAGCCTGGCGCGTCCGGGTCCAGCACCCGCACCGGTACGTCGGTGAGCGTCGTCGGGTCGGGCGGGGTGACCTGCGGGTCGAGCACCATCAGCGGGGCCTCCAGCACGCTCAGGCCGGCGGCCCGGGCGGTGGCGAGCAGGTCCGGGGTGGTCTCGTGCACCCATTCGAACGCCTCGGGCAGGCCCAGCTCACGTTGCCGTTCCCGGACGGTGTGCAGGTCGGCCAGCGAGGGTGGCCCGTCGGCGTCGAGGCGGGGGCGGGCGTAGAACGGCCAACCGGCCCCGTCCCGGGCGAACAGCACCAGACCGCCGTGTTCCTCGGCGCGGGCGGCGTCCCGGGGCACCGCGTCGTAGAAGCGTTCCAACCGGTCGAACAGGTCGCGGTGTGCAGGATCCACCGCGCGAGACTACACGTCCCAGAGTCTGGAAGGTGTGATCAATCTGCACTGGCCCTGCCCGGGTCGCCCTAACGTAGACTCAACAGACCGCCCAGGGCCGACGTCGTCCCGACCATGCAACAACCTGAGTGACGACAGGAGACCCGGTGGCCCTTCCGTACCCGCACAGCCCGCAGCCGGTCCCTTCCGCGACCGGTCTGTACGACCCGGCGCACGAGCACGACGCGTGCGGGGTGGCCTTCGTGGCCGACCTCTACGGGCGGCGCTCCCACGCGGTGGTGGCCAACGGCCTCGGCGCGCTCTGCCGGCTCGACCATCGTGGCGCCCGGGGCGCCGAGCAGAACACCGGCGACGGCGCGGGCATCATGATCCAGGTGCCGGACGCGTTCCTGCGCGCGGTGGTGGACTTCCCGCTGCCCCCGGCCGGCCAGTACGCCACCGGCCTGGTCTTCCTGCCCGACGACGACGGCGGCGAGGCGCGCGCCCGTCAGGTGGTGGAGAAGTACGCCCTCGTCGAGGGGGCCGAGGTGCTCGGTTGGCGCGACGTGCCGACCGACCCGAGCGGGTTGGGCGAGACGGCGCTGGCGGCGATGCCCCGGATCCGGCAGCTCTTCCTGGCCGCGCACCGGCTCACCGACACCCCGGCCGGTCCGGCGGGCTCCCCGCTGGCCGGCATCGACCTGGACCGGGTGGCGTTCTGCGTCCGCAAGCAGGCCGAGCGGGAGACCGCCGAGCGCGGGGTGACGGCCTACTTCCCGTCGCTGTCGGCGCGGACGATGACCTGGAAGGGCATGCTCACCCCCGACCAGCTGCCGGAGTACTTCCCGGAGTTGACCGATGAGCGGGTCGACAGCGCGATCGCCCTGGTGCACTCCCGGTTCTCCACCAACACGTTCCCCTCCTGGCCGCTGGCCCACCCGTACCGGTTCATCGCGCACAACGGCGAGATCAACACGATTCGCGGCAACCGGAACTGGATGCAGGCCCGCGAGGCGCTGCTGCGCAGCCCGCACCTGCCCGGCAACATCCGCCGGGTGTTCCCGGTCTGCACCCCGGCCGCCTCCGACTCGGCCAACTTCGACGAGGTGCTGGAGCTGCTGCACCTGGCCGGCCGTAGCCTGCCGCACGCGGTGCTGATGATGATCCCGGAGGCGTGGGAGAACGACCCGGCGATGCGCCCGGACAAGCGCGCGTTCTACCGGTTCCACGCCAGCCTGATGGAGCCGTGGGACGGCCCGGCGTCGGTCGCCTTCACCGACGGTGAGATCGTCGGCGCGGTGCTGGACCGTAACGGCCTGCGGCCGGGGCGCTGGTGGCGGACCACCGACGGGCTGGTGGTGCTGGGCAGCGAGGCGGGCGTGCTCGACCTGGACCCGGCCACGGTGGTCGCCAAGGGCCGCCTCCAGCCGGGCCGGATGTTCCTGGTCGACACGGTCAACGGCCGGATCGTTTCGGACGACGAGATCAAGACCGAGCTGGCCGCCGCCCAGCCGTACGACGAGTGGCTGCACGCCGGCCTGATCGAGCTGGACGACCTGCCGCCCCGCGAGCACGTGGTCTACACCCACGACTCGGTGCGTCGGCGGCAGCAGACCTTCGGCTACACCGAGGAGGAGCTGAAGATCCTGCTCGCCCCGATGGCCCGTACCGGGGCGGAGCCGCTGGGCTCGATGGGCACCGACACCCCGATCGCGCCGTTGTCGACCCGGCCCCGGCTGCTCTACGACTACTTCCACCAGCTGTTCGCCCAGGTCACCAACCCGCCGTTGGACGCGATCCGGGAGGAGTTGGTGACCAGCCTGGCGTCGACCATCGGCCCGGAGGGCAACCTGCTGGACCCGGGCGCGGCGAGCTGTCGGCAGATCGTGCTGCCCTACCCGGTGATCGACAACGACGAGTTGGCGAAGCTGCTCGACGTCGACGAGGACGGCGACCTGCCCGGCTTCAAGGCGGTCCGGGTGTCCGGGCTCTACCGGATCCGCGACGGCGGGGCCGGGATCAAGGCCCGGCTGACCGAGATCTGCCGGCACGTCTCCGAGGCGATCGAGGACGGCGTACGGATCCTGGTGCTGTCCGACCGGGACTCCAACGCCGACCTGGCCCCGATCCCGTCGCTGCTGCTCACCGCGGCGGTGCACCAGCATCTGGTGCGCGAGCAGACCCGGACCCAGGTGGCGCTGATCGTGGAGTCCGGTGACTGCCGCGAGGTGCACCACGCGGCGGTGCTCATCGGGTACGGCGCGGCGGCGGTCAACCCCTACCTGGCCTTCGAGTCGGTGGAGGACATGATCGCCACCGGGGCGCTGGTCGGGGTGGAGCCGGCGAAGGCGGTCCGCAACTACGTCAAGGCGCTCGGCAAGGGTGTTCTCAAGATCATGTCCAAGATGGGCATCTCGACGGTGTCGTCGTACTGCGGGGCGCAGGTCTTCGAGGCCGTCGGCCTGGACACCCGCCTGGTCGACCGCTACTTCCGGGGCACTCCCAGCACCATCGGCGGGATCGGGCTGGCCGGGATCCACACCGAGGTCGCCGCCCGGCACGGGCAGGCGTGGCCGACGCCCGGCACCGCCGGCTCCGCCCGGCTGGAGGTGGGCGGCGAGTACCAGTGGCGGCGCGAGGGTGAGCTGCACCTGTTCAACCCGGAGACGGTCTTCCTGCTCCAGCACGCCACCCGCAGCCGCCAGTACGACGTGTTCCGCCAGTACACCGCCAAGGTCGACGAGTTGGCCGCCCAGGCCGGTTCGCTGCGCGGGCTGTTCACCCTGCGGACCGGGCTGCGCCCGGCGGTGCCGATCGAGGAGGTCGAGCCGGCCACCGAGATCGTCAAGCGGTTCGCCACCGGCGCCATGTCGTACGGGTCGATCTCGGCCGAGGCGCACGAGACGCTGGCCATCGCGATGAACCGGCTGGGCGGCAAGTCCAACACCGGCGAGGGCGGCGAGGACGTCGACCGGCTGCACGACCCGGCCCGCCGCTCGGCGGTCAAGCAGATCGCCAGCGGGCGCTTCGGGGTGACCAGCGAATACCTGGTCAACGCCGACGACCTCCAGATCAAGATGGCGCAGGGCGCGAAGCCGGGCGAGGGCGGGCAGCTGCCCGGCAACAAGGTCTGGCCGTGGATCGCCCGGACCCGGCACGCCACCCCCGGCGTCGGCCTGATCTCCCCGCCGCCGCACCACGACATCTACTCCATCGAGGACCTCGCCCAGCTCGTGCACGACCTGAAGTGCGTCAACCCGGCCGCCCGGGTGCACGTCAAGCTGGTCAGCGAGGTCGGTGTGGGCACGGTCGCGGCCGGGGTCGCCAAGCTCAAGGCCGACGTCATCCTGATCTCCGGGCACGACGGCGGCACCGGCGCGTCCCCGCTCAACTCGCTCAAGCACGCCGGCACCCCCTGGGAGCTGGGCCTGGCCGAGGCGCAGCAGACGCTGCTGCTCAACAAGCTGCGTGACCGGGTCACCGTGCAGGTCGACGGCCAGCTCAAGACCGGCCGGGACGTGGTGGTGGCGATGCTGCTCGGCGCGGAGGAGTTCGGCTTCGCCACCGCCCCGCTGATCGTCGAGGGCTGCGTGATGATGCGGGTCTGCCACCTGGACACCTGCCCGGTGGGCATCGCCACCCAGAACCCGGTGCTGCGGGAACGCTTCACCGGCCGGCCGGAGTTCGTGGAGAACTTCTTCCTCTTCCTCGCCGAGGAGGTGCGGGGCTATCTGGCCGAGTTGGGCTTCCGCAGCATCGAAGAGGCGATCGGGCAGACCGAGGTGCTCGACGTCGTACCGGCGATCGAGCACTGGAAGGGCCACGGCCTCGACCTGGCCCGGGTGCTGCACACCCCGCAGCTGCCCGAGGGCGCGGCCCGGCGCGGGGTCCGCGCCCAGGACCACGGCCTGGAGCTGGCGCTGGACAACGAGCTGATCGCGCTGGCCGAGCCGGCGCTGCGCGACGGCAGCCCGGTGCGGGTGGAGGTGGCGGTGCGCAACGAGCACCGCAGCGTCGGCGCGATGCTCGGCGGCGAGGTGACCCGCCGGCACGGCGGTGCCGGCCTGCCCGACGACACCGTCGAGTTCGTGCTGCGCGGCACCGCCGGGCAGTCCTTCGGCGCGTTCCTGCCGCGCGGGGTGACCCTGCGGCTGCACGGCGACGCCAACGACTACGTCGGCAAGGGGCTCTCCGGCGGGCGGATCGTGGTCCGCCCGGACGCCGCCGCGCCGTTCGTCGACCCCGAGGCCACCGCCGGGCAGCGCGCCGAGGACCAGATCATCGCCGGCAACACCATTCTCTACGGGGCCACCGGCGGCGAGTTGTTCCTGCGCGGCCGGGTGGGGGAGCGCTTCGCGGTCCGCAACTCGGGCGCGGTGGCCGTCGTCGAGGGCGTCGGCGACCACGGCTGCGAGTACATGACCGGCGGCACGGTGGTGGTGCTCGGCGAGACCGGCCGCAACTTCGCCGCCGGCATGTCCGGCGGTACGGCGTACGTGTACCGGCTCGACACCGGGCGGGTCAACGCGGAGCTGGTCGACCTGTCCCCGCTGCGTGACGCCGAGCGGGAACTGCTGCACGACCTGGTGCAGCGGCATGTCGCCGAGACCGACTCGGCGGTCGGCGCGGAGCTGCTCAAGCGCTGGCCGGAGGCGGTCGGGGAGTTCACGGCCGTGGTCCCGAGGGACTACCGCCGGGTGATGGAGATCATGAAGGCCGCCGAAGCCGCCGGCCGCGACGTCGACGACGCGGTCATGTCTGCGCTGACCGCGTCGGTGCCGCCCGTCCCGCGGGTGGTCGCCCAGGAGGTGGCTCGTGCCTGACCCGAACGGTTTCCTGCGCTACGAACGCCGGTTGCCGGCCCGTCGACCGGTGTCGGTGCGGATCACCGACTGGCGTGAGGTCTACCCGCCCGCCGGGGAGGAGTTGATCCGCGAGCAGGCCACCCGGTGCATGGACTGTGGTATCCCGTTCTGCCACGACGGCTGCCCGCTGGGCAACCGCATCCCGGACTGGAACGACCTGGTCCGCACCGGCAGCTGGGACGCCGCGGTGGAGTCGCTGCACGCCACCAACAACTTCCCCGAGTTCACCGGACGGCTCTGCCCGGCCCCGTGCGAGGCGGCCTGTGTGCTGGGCCTGGGCGGTCAGCAGCCGGTCACCATCAAGCAGGTCGAGGTGGAGATCGCCGACGCGGCGGTGGCCCGGGGCGGGCTGAACCCCCGTCCGGTGCCGGCGTCGACCGGCCGGTCGGTCGCCGTGGTCGGCTCCGGGCCCGCCGGGCTCGCCGCCGCCCAGCAACTCGCCCGCGCCGGTCACGCCGTCACCGTGTACGAGCGGGACGACGCGATCGGCGGCCTGCTGCGGTACGGCATCCCCGACTTCAAGCTGGAGAAGCAGCACATCGACAGGCGGCTGGCCCAACTCGCCGCCGAGGGTGTGCAGTTCCGTACCGGGGTGAACGTGGGCGTCGATGTGACCGCCGAGGAGCTGCGGGCCCGGCACGACGCGGTGCTGCTGGCGTGCGGCGCGCTCCAGGGCCGGGACACCCCGGAGACGCCCGGTCGGCCGCTGCGCGGCATCCACCAGGCGATGACCCACCTGGTGGCCGCCAACCGGGTGGTCGCGGCGGCCGGGGACGGCCGGCCCGCCCCGGCGGAGCTGCCCGACGGTACGCCGATCGACGCGGCCGGCAAGCACGTGGTGATCATCGGTGGTGGCGACACCGCCGCCGACTGCCTGGGCGTGGCCCACCGGCAGGGCGCGGCCGGCGTTCACCAGCTCGACCTCTACCCGGAGCCGCCGCACGGCCGGGACGCCGAGCGGGATCCGTGGCCGACCTGGCCGTGGGTGCTGCGTAACTACCCGGCGCACGAGGAGGGCGGCGAGCGGGTCTTCGCGGTCGCCGTGCAGGAGTTCGTGGACGACGGCACCGGCCAGGTCAAGGGCGTCCGGATCGCCGAGGTGACGGTGGAACGGCGCGACGGCCGGCGGATCGTCACCGCGCTGCCCGGCTCCGAGCGGGAGCTGCCGGCCGACCTGGTGCTGCTGGCCATCGGCTTCGAGGGCACCGAGGAACAGCCGCTGCTGGCCCAGTTCGGGGTGACCCGCAACGCCCGGGGCGCGGTCGACGCCAGGCCCGACTGGCAGACCGACGCCGACGGGGTGTTCGTCGCCGGGGACATGCACCGGGGGGCGTCGCTGATCGTCTGGGCGATCGCCGAGGGGCGGGCCGCCGCGGCGGCGATCCACTCCTACCTGGGTGGGGTGGGTGACCTGCCGGCCCCGGTCGACCCGGCCCGCCAACCCCTCGCCGCCCGCTGATCCCCACCCGCCTGCCGGTCCGTCTGGTCGGCTGGCCCGCCTGACCTGCCGGCCCACCGTATCGGGCAGTTCGATCGGTGGCCGTCAGCCGACCCGGAGACCGGGTCGGCTGACGGCCCGGCCGTGTGGCCCGGCCACCGTCTCGCCCGCTGCGCCCTGCCGGCGCACAGCCGCTTCTGCGGCACCACCTGTCCCGGCCCTGCTGTTGCAGCGTCCCGAGGCGTCGGCACCGGCCCGCCGAGAGTGCGTATCACCACGGAGAGCGGTATGCCTGACAGGCATAGTTATGACTGTCAGGCATACCGCTCTCCGGAACCATCGTTGCGGCCCGACGCCGCCCCGATCGGCACCGACCGGAGCCGGCTCGACCGGACCCGGCCCCCACCAGCCCAGAGTCGGCCCCGGGCCCGGCCAGACCGCGAGCAGACCGGACCCGACCTCGGGCCGAAACCGCGCCGCGACCGAGCCGAGCCGCGCCGCGACCGAGCCGAGCCGCGCCGCGACCGAGCCGCGCCGCGGCCGGCCCGGGTGCCGGAAGGTCACGGTTGCGGGCCGGTTCGGGCTGCCCGCACCGGTGCCGGGGGGCGGGCAGCCCGAACCGGGGTCGGTCAGCGCGCCAGCAGTTGGTGCGCCGCCCGGATCTGGGTCCACGACTTCGGCTGCGCGGGTGCGGTCGTGGTGCGGGTGGCGGCGGCCGGAGTGGGCCGGCCGGGGGTGAACAGCCAGGTGGTGAAGACCGGGTCCAGGTCGAGGCCGGAGATCTGCTCGGCAAGGGCCTGGAACTCGGCGATGGTGCCGTTGCCGTACCGGTGGGCGGCGGTCCAGGCGGGCAGGATCCGGAAGAACGCGTCGTCGCCGACGGCCAGCCGGATCTGGTGCAGCGCCATCGCGCCCCGGTCGTAGACCGCGCCGTCGAAGACCGCGCCGGCACCCGGATTGCCCGGCAGGACCTGCCAGAACGCGTCGTCGGCCGGGTAGTCGGCGTAGGTGAAGTCGAACAGCTCCTGCGCGGTGCCCTCACCCTGCGCCTCCGACCAGAGCCACTCGGCGTACGAGGCGAAGCCCTCGTTCAGCCAGATGTTGCTCCAGTTCGCCACCGAGACCGAGTCGCCGAACCACTGGTGGGCGTTCTCGTGCACCACCACGTACGGGTTGCTGCCGCGTCGCCAGAAGCCGGGCCCGTACACCGGGCGGGTCTGCGTCTCCAGGGCGAAGCCGAGACTGTCGATCGGCGCGGCCACGCCCCCCTGCGCCTCGAACGGGTACGGCCCGAAGATGCCGCTGGCCCAGTCGACGACCTCGGCGGTGCGTTCGATGCTGGCCCGGGCGGCCGGCTTCCGGTCGCCCAGCGTGGTGCTGTAGGCGTTGATCACCTGCTGCCCGTTCGGGGCGGTGTCGGTGACGATGTCGTACTGGCCGATCGCCAGGAACGCCAGGTAGGTGGCCCCGGGCTTGGTGCTGCGCCAGCCCCACCGCATCCGGTTGCCGGCCTCGGCCAGCGGAGGCCGGGGCTGCACGCCGTTGCTGATCACCTCGACGCCGTCGGGCACCGACACCGAGATGTCCCAGGTGGCCTTGTCCAGCGGGTGGTCGTTGGAGGGGAACCACCACCAGGCCGACTCGGGCTCGTTGACGGCGAGCGCGCCGTCGACGGTGCGGGTCCACCCGGAGTAACCGTCCACCAGGGTCTCCGACGGCACCCCGGAGTAGGTGACCACGACGGTCATCGGCTGACCGGTGGTGAGGCCGCGCGGCGCGGTCACCACCAGCTCGTGGACGCCCTCCCGGTCGAACCGGGCGGTCCACCCGTTGACCCGCACCGACTCCACGTCGAGCAGGAAGTCGAGGTTGAACCGGGAGAGGTCCTGGGTGGCGGTGGCCAGGATGGTGGTGGTGCCGCTGAGCCGGTCGGTGGCCGGCTCGTAACGCAGCCGGACGTCGTAGTGGTCGACGTCGTAGCCGCCGTTGCCGTAGTCGGGGAAGTAGGGGTCGCCGAGGCCGGGGCTGCCGGGTTTCGGGGCGGCCGAGACCGCGACCGACCGGCTCTTGCCCGGTCGGGCGTCGGCCTGGCCGGGGGTGCCGGTCACCAGGGTGCCGGCGGTGGTGACGGTCAGGGCGGCGATGGCCGCCGTGAAAACACGTCGCACGGGGTGGACTCCCTCCATCGGGGTGTTCGCACCGACAACCTAATCGACGGCGGTGGAAACGTACGCCCCGGATGGCAGGGATCGGCTGTTCTCATCCCGTCGATGTTTCGCTAGCATTACCGACTAGTAACAACGCCTCACCCCCCTGGCCACGCGCGCGGTCCAGAGGCTTCCCCCGTTGCTGCCCCTGGAGGATCGTCATGCTCCACCGCGCCCTACCCCGCCGCGCTCTGGCCCGGGCCGTCACCGCCCTGGCCGCCGTCCTCGCCACCGTCACCGGCGTCCTGCTCGTCCCGACCGCCGCCCAGGCCGCCACCGTCCACTACGTCGCGCTGGGCGACTCGTACTCCTCCGGTGTCGGCGCCGGGCCGTACGACTTTTCCACCTGCCTGCGCAGTCAGAAGTCGTACGCCCCGCTGTGGGCCGCCGCCAACGCGGTGACCAGCTTCGCCTTCCCCGCCTGCGGCGGCGCGGTAACCGCCGACGTGATCACCAAGCAGGTCGGCTCGTTGAGCGCCACCACCAGCCTGGTCACCATCACCATCGGCGGCAACGACGCCGGTTTCGCCGACGTCATCACCAGCTGCCGGTTCGGCACCACGGCGACCTGCACCGCGGCGGTCGACAAAGCCAAGAGCTTCGCCACCTCGACGCTGCCCGGCCGGCTCGACGCCACCTACGCCGCGATCCGCGACCGGGCCCCGAACGCCCGGCTGGTGGTGCTCGGCTACCCCCGGCTGTTCGAGACCGGCTCCTGCGGCGCGCTGGCGATGAGCAGCTACAAGCGGACCATCCTCAACGAGGCCGCCGACGTGCTCGCCACGGTCACCGCCGCCCGGGCCGGCGCGGCCGGCGCCACCTTCGCCGACGCCCGCCCGTTCTTCGCCGGGCACGGCGTCTGCGCCGCCGCCCCGTGGATCCGTGACGTCAGCGGCGTCATCGAGGCGTACCACCCGAACGCCGACGGCTACCGGTACGGCTACCTGCCGACGCTCACCGCCGCGCTGGGCTGACCGGGCCGGCCGGGTCACCGGCGGCATCCCACCGGACACCCTCGGTTGCCTCCGTCGTCGACAATGGGAACTCTTTCCTGGTTCCTGTCGGCGGCGGAGGTGCCCGTATGCGCGAACCGGTGCCCCCGCCGCAGCCCCGGTCGCCCGCTGTGGACGGCCCCCCGATCGGCGGCACCGAGCTGCTCGCCCTGCTCACCCGGCTGCTGCGCCGGCCGCGTCGGGGCGACCGCCGGTTGCCGGTGCTCTGGCTGGTCCGGGCCGCCACCGGCGGTGACCCGGGTGCCCTGCTGCGCCGTTTCGTCGGGCGGGGCGCGGGTCGCCGGGTCCCGCACGCCGTGCTCGACCTGGCCGCCCGTCCCGACGTCGCCGACGTCCCGGGGGTGCTGCGGGAACTGCATCGGCAGCTGTCGCTGGAGGCGTTCGGGGCGGCCCGGTTGCGGTTCCGCCACTACCCGCTGGCCGACTGGTTGATGCAGCAGACCCTCGACGTGGGCGTCGACGCCGCCGACAGCGGCCGGGCCACCCTGGTCCGTCGGCTGCGCGACTGGCGGGGCCGGCGTCCCGTCGAGGAGCCGCAGGTCGGCGGGGAGTCGGGGGTCGGCACGGCGCTTCAGGTGCTGCTCTGGCTGCTGCGCCGGGCGGTGCCCAGCGTGGTGTTCCGGATCGCCGTCTCCGGCCGGGTGCCGGTCGTCGGCGGCCAGTACCGGTGGTTCATGCGGCAGCAGTATCTTGCCCCCCGCCAGTCGGTGACCTTCCTCGGGTTCGCCGAACGGCTCACCGCCGGCTGGCGCGACGGCGAACAACCCGCCCAGGTGGACAAGCTGCTGCTGCACGCCTTCCTGGAGGACCTGCGGCAGGCGTACCGGCGACGGGCGTGGCGGCCCGGGGACTGGCGGCGCACCGCGTACCCGGTGCTGCTGCTCGACGGGGTGGACGTCGACGGCGTCGGGCACACCCTGGTCCGGCTGCTCACCGACGTGCGTAACGAGACGGGCCGCAACGATCCGCTGCTGGTGGTGGCGCTGGCCGCCGTGCCGCCGCCGGAACTGCCGGGCACCCGACCGCTGCGCGAGGCGGACGACGCCTACGACGAGTGGGCCGAGGCGCTGCCCGAGACCCGGCGGCTGCGGCGGGCCGCCGCCTGGCTGGTGGCGCTGCGCCCCGACGACGAGGACGCCACCCCGCCCCCGGGGGTCGTTCCGCCCGCGCTGGTCGCCCCCGACCCGCCGTGGTGGGCACGGCGGTTCCTGCCGGCGGCGGTGGCGGTGGTCGTGCTGGCCGGGACGGTCGTGTGGGCGGACAGCAGGTGGACGCTGGACTGCCATCCGACGCCGATCGGCCAGGTACGGGTGCAGGTGCTCGCCGGGGAGTGCGTCGGCTACAGCGACACCGCCGCCCAGGTGTTCAACAGCGAACCCGGCCAGGAGCGGCTGCGCGCGGTGCAGCAGCGGATCTTCGCGCAGAACCGGGCCGCCGAGGAGGTGTGGCGGCGTAGCGACCATCGTCGGCCCTATCTCACCCTGGTCTACCTGGGCACCCTCACCGGCAACCGGACCCGGGCCGACGAGGAGTCCTACGTCTCCGAACGCGAGGAGCTGGAGGGCCTGCGACCGCCCAGTACGCCCTGCTCAAGGAGTCCGCGGCAGCCGACGGCGCGGCCCTGCTGCACGTGGTGGTCGCCAACGGGGGCCGGCAGATGCGCCACGCCGGGCCGGCGGTGGCCATGCTGGAACGGCTGGCCCACGACGACCCGACAGTGCTCGGGGTGGTCGGGCTGGTGGAGAGCCGCACCAGCACCGCCGTGGCGTTGCGGGAACTCAACCGGGTCGGCCTGCCGGTGCTCGCCCCCACCCTGTCGGCCGACCGGATGGACCAGAACTCCAGCCTCTACCTGCAGATCTCCGCGCCGAACTCGGCGCAGGCCGCGATGATCGAGACGTACGCCCGGCAGGTGCTGCGGGTGACCGAGGCGCACGCCTACTACACCACCGGCGAGGAGAGCTCGCTCACCGAGGACCTCTACGTCGGCACCCTGGTCGACGGGCTGCGCCAGCGGTTCGGCAGCCGGCTCACCCGGCTCGACGAGTGGGACACCGGGCGTCGGTTGACCGCCGAGTGCGGCTACCGGGGGGTGCTGGTGTTCGCCGGACGCTGGTCGGAGTTCGACGAGTTCCTGCGGGCGTTGAAGGAGTGCGGCAACGATCCGCCCCGGCACCTCGTCGCCGACGACTCGGTCAACCGCTACATGGCCAACCCGGTGCTGCGGGCCAGCGCCCCGGGCAACCTGCCGGTGACGTACGTGTCGAAGGCGGCGCTGGCCACCTGTGCCGCGCTACGGGCCGCGCAGGCCGCCCGGGACGACGCCCGGGACAGCTTCCTGACCTGGGTCGGCGCCGACGACCTGCTGGACCCGCCGCGCTGCCGCGACGGTGCCGGCGCACCCGTCGGCGAGCGGGTCAGCCTCGCCTACGACGCGGCGATGATGATGGTGCGGGCGGTGGAGAGCCTCGCCGCCCGGCTGCGCCACGCCGACACCGGCCGGCGCTGGGAGCCCCGCTCGGTCAACCCGGTCGGCGTGCACGCCGAGGTGTTGCGGCAGAACGCCGCCGCCGGCTACCCGGGGGTCGCCGGGGTGGTCCGGTACGCCCCCGACTCGGGCGAGCCGGTCGCCAAGCGGCTGGCGTTGCTGCGGGTGGAGCGGGTGCCGGAGGTGGCCGCCGAACCGGTCGAGGTGTTCCACTGTGGCGCGGCCGACAGCGGACCGGACCCGGGCTGCCGACCCGTCTGACCCGTGGGCGGGTCGTGCGTGCGGACCCGCCGGGGCGCTAGGGTTCCCTCGATTCGTCCGCACGTGGGTGGGGAGCAGTGGGTGGGCAGGCTCGCATCGGCGTACGGGCAGGCGGTCGCCGCGCACCGGCAGGCCCGGCAGCGGTGGACGGCGGCCCGTGCCCTGCTGGAACGGCTGGCCGGGCAGCCCGTCCCGGAGCGTACCGCCGACCTGGTCGCCCGGCTGGCCCGGCTGGCCGACGCGCTGGCCGTCCCGCCGCCCGGCGGCACCGGCGACGGGCCGGCGGCGGTGCGCATCGGTGAGGCGTCCACGGCGGACGGCCGGTTTCCGCTGCTGCTGCCGTTGGGCGCCGGCCGGCACCTGGCGGTCGACGGCGACGCCCGTGATCCCCGGGTGGCGGTGCTGCTGCGGGTGCTGGTGCTGCGGTTGTTGACCACGGCCGCCCCGGGCAGCGTGCGGGTGGTCGGCATCGACCCGGCCGCCTGGGGGGCCACGTTCATCCCGTTGCGTCCGCTGCGCGACGCCGGGGTGCTCGGCACGGTCGCCACCACCGAGGCCGAGATCGGTGCGTTGCTGGACGCCGCCGAGGCGCACGCCCGCGCGGGGGAGGCCGAGCTGCTGCTGGTGGTGGCCGCGTCCGCGCCCGGCCCGCGTGAGTTGGCCCGGCTCGCCGCGCTCACCCACGCCGGGCCGACCGCCGGGGTGTGCGTGCTGTTCGCCGGGCGCGCGGTGACCGCGCCCGGCCAGGCTCCACCCGTGCTGGGCGGCACCACCGAGGTACGGCTCGACGAACGGTACGCCCGGGTCGGCGATCCGCCGGGGTACCCGTTCAGCGCCGACCGCACCGGGCTGCCGGTGCCGGTGCTGCTCGACGGTGACCCGCCCGCTGCCGCCGTCCAGGCGCTCGCCGACCGGCTGGGCGAGCAGTTACGCCGGGACACCGCCCTGCACCTGGCCGACCTGCTGCCCGAGCACCGCTGGACCGGCTCCGCCCGGGGCGGCCTGTCGACGGTGGTCGGCCGCAGTGGGCGTACCCCGGTCAGTCTGGCCTTCGACGACGCGACGCCGCACTGGCTGGTCGGTGGCCGCACCGGCGCGGGCAAGACGGTCTTCCTGCTCGACGTGCTGTACGGCCTGGCGGCCCGCTACTCCCCGGCGCAGCTGCACCTGTGGCTGCTCGACTTCAAGGAGGGGGTGAGCTTCACCGAGTTCGTCCCCACCGACCGGGACCCGTCGTTCCTGCCGCACGCGCGGGCCGTCGGCGTCGAGTCCGACCGGGAGTACGGCCTGGCCGTGCTCCGCGAACTGCGCCGGGAGTTGGGCCGGCGGGCCGGGCTGTTCAAGCGGCACGGGGTGACCAAGCTCGCCGACCTGCCGGACACCGAACCGGTGCCCCGCACGGTGGCCGTGATCGACGAGTTCCACGTGCTGTTCGCCGGCAACGACAGGCTGGCCCGGGAAGCCGTCGACCTGCTGGAGGAGCTGGCCCGCAAGGGCCGCTCGTACGGTGTGCACCTGGTGCTGGCCAGCCAGAGCACCAGCGGCGTGGAGGCGCTGTACGGCCGGGCCGAGTCGCTGTTCGGGCAGTTCGCGTTGCGGGTGGCGCTGCCCGGCGGTGAGGCGGTGCTCGGCCCCCGGGCGACCGTCGCCGGCCCGACCCGGATCGGCACGGCGCTGGTCAACACCGCCGCCGGGGCGGCCGGCGCGGACACGCTGCTGCGGTTCCCCGATGCGCACGCCGACGCCCGCCAGCTCGCCCGGCTGCGGTACGAGCTGTGGGACGCGCGCCCCGACGACGTCGGCCCGCCCGAGGTCTTCCGGGGTTACGCCACCGCCCACCTGGAGGACGAGCCGACGCCGCCCGTCCCGGCCGGCCGTCGCCCGGCGGTGCTGGTGGGCCGGACGGTCGACGTGGCCGGCAGCACCGCCCGGTTCGACCTGGACGCCTCCCCGGGTCGGCACCTGGCCGTGGTGGGCACCTCGGTCACCGGCGCGCACGTGCTGCGGGCCGCCGCGCTGAGCCTGGCCGGGCAGCACCGTCCCGGGGAGGCCGAGTTCGTGCTGGCCGCGCTGGTGGCCCCGGCCGACGAGCTGGCCGACGACACCGCCGCCGGTCTGAAGGCCGCCGGGCACCCGGTGACCCAGGTCGACGCGGCCGGGCTGCGCGCCCGCGTCGCCGGGCTGGCCGCCGGCCCCGGGGAACGCGGCCGGACCTACCTGGTGGTCTTCGGGGTGGACGCGGCCCACGCGGTGCTCGCCGCCGCCGACCCGGACACGTACCGCACCGGCCACGACGACCTGCGGGCGCTGTTGCGGGCGGGGCCGGGGCACGGGGTGCACCTGCTCGGCTGGTGGCGGGGCCTGCCCCGGCTCGCCGACGACCTCGGCGGCAGCCAGAACCGCGACGACGTGGCCTGCCTGGTGGCGCTGAACGTGCCCGCCGACGATCTCGGGCTCTACCTCGGGGTGACCGACCTGGCCTGGAACCCGCGCCCGGACCGGGCGCTGCTCGTCGACAGGCACGCGCACCGCACCGCGCTGATCGTGCCGTTCGTCCGCCCCGGGTACCGCCCCGAAGAGGAGCGCTGAGTGACCGGCTACGACCAGTACGCGGCGGCGGTCCGGCAGCTCTCCGCCCGGATCCGGGAGGGTGAGCGGGGTGCCGCCGCCGAGGCGGAACGCCGCCGTGACCTGCACACCGGGGTGACCCGGCTCGGTCAGCGGCTGGCCGCCCAGGAACAACGGCTCGGCCAGCTCGGTGCCGCCGCTGGCGTGTCCCCGGCGACCGACCCCGCTCCCGGGTCCGGGGTGGAGGCCGGGGCCGGTGCGGCTGTCGGGTCCGGGGTGGACGGTGATCCGGCGGTGGTGCTGGCCGAGGCGGCCCGGCTGGTCGACGAGGTCGACCGGCTGGGGCAGCAGGCCGAGGCGCTGGCTCAGCGGCCCGCTCTGCTGCCCACCTGGTCGCCGACGGCCCGCGCGGTCGCCGTCTACGTCGGCTGCGCCGCCGTGGGGGTGCTGGCCATGCTGGTGCTGCTGGTCGCCAACGGCATCGGCGTGGTCGACGGCGTGACCCTGGGCGCGCTGACCTGCGCCGGGCTGCCGCTGATCTCCTTCGTCGCCGGCTGGCTGATCCTCGGGCGGTGGGGGCGGCCGGCGCTCGCCGACACCGACCCGCCCCGGTACGCCCCGCTCGGCTTCGTGATCTGCGCCCTGCTGGTGCCGTTGGCGTACTGCGTGACCCTGCTGCTGTTCCGCCTGGTGCGTTGAGTGGGCTCCGGCTTCGCTGGCCTGCCTGCGGCGGTCTGCCCGGCGGGTCAGCGGCGTGGCTCGGTGACGATCAGCGAGGCCCCCGGGCAGCCTTGATCAATCGGGCGTACCGCACCTGCTCGCACGGGTAGTCATCGCCGCAACCGCACACCTTGCGGGTCACCACGTGCGGGGGATGGGCGAAGAGGATGTCGTCGGCGTCCTCGACGTCCTGGTCGGACACGAGCAGGCCGAGGTCCCCGCCGGACTCCGGCGGACTGTCCTCGTCCGAGCGGCGCTCGTGGTACGGGCGCCGGTTGTCGTGGGGGTGCTTGGTGTCGTGCCGGTGCTGGTTGTCCCGATGGTGCTTGTCGTCGTGGGGATGGCGGTTGTCGTGCTGTGGTCGGGTGGGGTGTCGCTCGGGGTGGTGCGGGTCGGGTTGGTCGTCCATCGGGGCAGCTCCTGGTCGAGTTCCGTTGGTGAGGGTGGGGCGGCCGTGATCGGATTGCGATTTCGCGTACTCGCCTCGGCGTGTCGTCTACAAAACTGCAATCTGATCTTGAATTCGCCTGAGTTAAGGGCGTGGTGCGGGCGGGTTGCGGCCCAGGGTGTGTGGGTGGGTGCTGGTGGGTGACCGCGCGCCCGGTCGGGCCGGGGGGATGACCCGACCGGGCGCTCTGTGCGGGTGAGGAACAGACCAACTCCGGGTTTGCAGACCTGGGGAGTAGGTCGAGGGGAGCTTTACACATCTAGTCACACATGGCAAGCACGACAACACGTTACTTGTCACGGGTAGTGACACGTGATCGAATGGCGGGGCAGACCTGGGAGTACACACATGCCCGTCAAACCCAAGTGGCAACAACTGGCGGACCGCATTCGTGGTCAGATCGAATCGGGAGAGCTCGCGCCGGGGGATCAGCTACCCTCCACCATTCAGCTCAAGACCGAGCACGGCGTCTCGACGACAGTCGTTCGGCAAGCCATCCTCGTCCTACAGACGCAGGGATGGGTGCAGGGTGTCCACGGGCTCGGGGTGTTTGTCGCCGAGCGGGAGTGACCGAGGCGGCTTCCCGTCGACGGGCCGTCGGTGGCGGTGACCCTGCCGTTCGGGATGTGGTTCCGTCGGGGGTAGCTGCGGTCGGTGTTCACCTCGTAGGCTCTCGGTGGTCATCGTCGATGCGGCGGGGTGACTGTGGTGTGTCGACAGACCTGGGGAAGTGTGTGTGAGCGCGGTACGCGCGCTGGGAAACTGAGCGGGCGCTCATGACCGGTGTGGTCGACCCGGCGGCGGCCGGACCCGTGTGTACGTGTGATCGTCGACCTACCGGACGGCCGTGTGGGTAACGCGTGTCGACGATGTGACCCGCCGGCTCCGTGGTGCCGATTCATCGCAAAGTCAGTACCACCGCCAGCCCCGGCGCTGGCGGTCGACCAGTTGGACACGATCGAGGCGGTGGGCGATGACGGTGCAGGGGCGTGACGGTGGCGATCTGGACGGCTTCCACATCGGGTGGGTGCCGGAGGATGCGGGCGACCTGGTGTCGGACTTCGCCTCCGAGTGGGACGACGTCACCTTCGCCACCCGGGTCTGGGAACGGGCTGTCGACGACGGCCACCGGGTGGACCTGCGGGTGCACGTGCTGCGCGGCGATCGGCTGACCTCGCTGGTGCAGGTGCGCGAGTTCCTGGCCGGCTACCACGAGCGGGATTCCGCCGAGTGGCCGCTTGCCGAGTTCGGTCGCGCCGAGGGCGTCGGGCTGGCCGGCGGGGGCGAGGCGTTCTGGCTGGTCCGGCCGGGCCTTGCGGTTGACGTGCTGGTGGACGTCGAGCGGTTCGACGGGGAAACCGCGATCGAGGTCGCCAGCTCCATCACGGAGCTGCCCCACGGCTGACCCTGGGCCGGCGGCACCCCGGCGCTCCCGGACGCTTCCCGAGCGCTGTCGGGTTTCCGATAGCTTGCGGGATACCGAAGATGTACGCCCGTTCATATCCTGACGTGTTCACCGTCGCTTATGGACGTGGAGAGTCGTGGATCCTCGACAGGTACGCCGGTTGGCGGAGCAGTCTGCCAACTTCGGGTTCTTGAAGAACCATCCCCTGCTGGTCTGGTACGGCGCAGGGGCCGAGCTGCTCGTCTACGTCGATGCCCAGTCGGCGATGTTCAAGGCTCGCGCGTTCGGCGACGTGCTCGCCCGGGAACTTGTCCGCCGTACCGACGCCACACCGCACGGCAAGAGCTTCTTCCACCAGGTGGAGGTGCTGTATGCCAACGGCGCACTCACCGCCAAGGTCTACGCCGCGTTCGACCGGCTGCGGGACACCGGCAACCAGGCCGTCCACGATCACCTGGGTGAGGTGCGGGAAGCCCTCGAACTGCTGCGTACCTGCTTCGAGTTGGGGCTCTGGTTCCACCGGGCGGTGACCGACGACCGGGCGCCGATCGGGTTCGTGCCACCCACCCCGCCGCAACGGCAGGTGTCGGCCGCTCTGGTGAGCGGCCTCCAGGCCGAGATCGAGCGCTACAAGCAGGAGCTTGCCGAGACGAAGTTGCTGCTGGACGGTCAGCCGTCACTGGCCCTCGCCCAGGCGGCGGCCACGGTCGCCGCCGAGCAGGCGGTACGCGACGCCGACGCCCGACGGCCGCAGGCCGCCGCGCTGCTCGCCAGCCTGGAACCGGCCGCCGAGGCGGCGCAGCAGGCATTTGACAGCGCCAAGCCGGTGAAGGTGTCGGCGGCCAAGCGGGAGGAGTTCATCGCCCGCGCCCGCCGGGCCTCGCACGAGCCGTTGAACGAGGTGCAGACCCGGGTCGAGATCGACCGCCAGCTCACCGCCGCCGGTTGGCAGGTCCAGGACCAGGACCAACTCAACCTGTACGCGGGCGTCGGCGTCGCGGTGCGCGAGGTGACCCTGGCGACGGGCCGGGCCGACTACCTGCTCTACGTCAACCAGCGCCTCGTCGGGGTGATCGAGGCCAAGCGGGAGGGCACCGCCCCGCGCGGGGTGGAGGCGCAGCTCGACCGCTATCTCAACGGGTTGACCGCCGAGCAGCGGCTCAGCGCCTGGCGGCGGGAGGCGGCGCTGCCGTTCGGGTACGTCGCCACCGGCACCGAAACCGCGTTCGTCAACCAGCTCGACCCGTTTCCGCGTACCCGGGAGGTGTTCGCGTTCCATCGGCCGGAGACGCTCGCCCGGTGGATGCGGGAGGCCGACGACGAGCCGGCCGCGCCGACGCTGCGCGCCCGGCTGCGCCGGATGCCGGCGCTGGACCGGCTGGGCCTGCGCCCGGCGCAGATCGACGCGGTCGAGGGCCTGGAACGCTCGCTGGCCGACGCCCGGCCCCGGGCGTTGATCCAGATGGCCACCGGGGCGGGCAAGACGTTCACGGCGGTCACCGCCAGCTACCGGCTGCTCAAGTACGCCCGCGCCCGCCGCATCCTGTTCCTGGTCGACCGGAACAACCTCGGCAAGCAGACCCTGCGGGAGTACGCCGGCTACCAGGCCCCCGACGACGGGCGGAAGTTCACCGAGTTGTACACGGTGGACCGGCTCTCCGGCGGCGGCCTGCTCGACTCGTCGACCGTGGTGATCTCCACGATCCAGCGCCTGTACGGGGCGTTGCGCGGCGACGAGCTGCCCGACGTCGACCTGGACGACCAGGCGTACGACAGCTACGACCTGGACTCCCCGGTCGAGGTGGCGTACCAGCCGCAGCTGCCGCCGGAGACGTTCGACCTGATCGTGGTGGACGAGTGCCACCGCTCGATCTACGGCAAGTGGCGGGCGGTGATCGAGTACTTCGACGCCTTCGTGGTGGGGCTGACCGCGACCCCGGTGAAGCAGACCCTCGGCTTCTTCCGGCAGAACCTGGTGTCGGAGTACACCTACGAGCAGGCGGTCGCCGACGGGGTGAACGTCAACTTCGACGTCTACCGGATCAGGACCGAGATCACCGAGGGCGGGCAGAAGATCGAGGCCGGCACCGTCGTGCCGCTGCGCGACCGGCGGACCCGGGCCGAGCGTTACCAGGAGTTGGAGGACGACTTCACGTACGCGGGCCGCCAGGTCGGCCGGTCGGTGATCTCGAAGGGGCAGTTGCGGCTGGTGCTGGAGACCTTCCGCGACCGGCTGTTCACCGAGATCTTCCCCGGCCGTTCCACGGTGCCCAAGACGCTGATCTTCGCGCGTGACGACAACCACGCCGAGGAGATCGTCACCATGGTCCGGGAGGTGTTCGGGCGCGGCAACCAGTTCGCCAGGAAGATCACCTATTCCTCCCGGCGGGACGGCGACAACCCCGACACCCTCATCCAGGCGTTCCGCAACAGCCCGGAGATGCGGGTCGCGGTCACCGTCGACATGATCGCCACCGGCACCGACGTACGGCCGCTGGAGTGTGTGTTCTTCCTCAGGCCGGTGCGCAGCGCCACCTACTTCGAGCAGATGAAGGGGCGTGGGGCGCGCACCATCGACCCGGCCGACTTCCAGTCCGTCACGCCTGACGCGAGGGTGAAGGACCGGTTCGTCATCGTCGACGCGGTGGGGGTGACCGAGGCCGACCTGGACGAGGCGGTGCCGCTGCAACGGCACAGCGAGCAGCAGATCTCGCTGCGTGACCTGCTACGCAAGGCCGGCGCGTTGACCGCCGACGCCAACGAGGTGGCCACCCTCGCGTCCCGGCTGTCCCGCCTCGACCGGCAGCTCACCGACGACGAGCGCGCCGAGCTGGCCGACCTGGCCGGGCAGCCGCTCACCGGCATCGTCAGGGGCCTGGTCGACGCGGTCGCCCCCGAACAGCTCAACCCGGCGACCCTGGCCGGGCCGGACGCCGTCCGTGACCTGCTGGCCGGTGCGCTGCGCCCGCTGGCCGCGAACCCGCAGCTGCGCGCCCGCATCCTGGAGATCCGCCACACCCACGACGTCACCATCGACGAGGTCAACGCCGACACCCTGCTGTCGGCGGCCGGGGTGCCCGCCGCCGAACGCGCCCAGGTGACCGTGCGGAGCTGGCACGACTACCTCGAACAGCACCGCGACGAGATCACCGCGTTGCAGGTGTTCTACGAGGGCAAGGGCCGGATCAGCTACGACCAGCTCAAGGAGCTGGCGGCCCGGATCGCCAGGCCCCCGCAGGCGTGGACCCCGGATTCGCTGTGGCAGGCGTACGTGCAGCTCGGCCGGACCGTCGAGCAGTCCGGGCCGCGCGGGGTGACCGACCTGGTCGCCCTCATCCGCTACGAACTGGGCCACGACCAGGAACTTCGTCCATTTCGTACGACCACAGAGGAACGCTTCCGTGGGTGGCTGCTGCGGCAACAACAGGCGGGCGCTACCTTCACTGCCGATCAGGTGTGGTGGCTGGAGAGGATCAAGGACGTGATAGCGGTCAGCGTGGAGATCACCCCCGACGACCTGGAAGGGGCACCCTTCACCGAACGCGGCGGCATCGACGGGTACGCGGGCGCCTTCGGCAACCGCGCCGAACCCCTCCTCACCGAACTCAACCAGGAGCTGTCCGCGTGACCGACCTGCCACCGGGTTGGGAATGGTGCACGCTCGGCGACCTGGTGACGCGCATCGAAGCCGGGAAATCGTTCACGTGTCACCCGCGTCCCGCCCGTCATGGTGAGTGGGGCGTGCTCAAGGTCAGCGCGATGACCTGGGGTGAGTTCCGGGAGCAGGAGAACAAAGCGGTTCCCGAAGGTCGGGAGTTCGATCCGAGGTATGAGGTTCGGCCGGGGGACATCCTCGTGAGCCGCGCGAACACGGAACAGTATGTGGGCGCTCCGGTCCTGGTCCGAAACTGCCGTCCCCGGTTGCTGCTCAGCGACAAGAGTCTACGGTTGATTCCGTCTCCCGAGATCGATTCGGCCTGGCTGCTTCGGGTTCTTTCCTCGCCGTCGATCAGGCGTCAGATCTCCACCCGCGCCAGTGGTCAGCAGGACTCGATGCGGAACATCTCCCAACAAGCGCTCCTTTCGTTGGAGCTGCCGGTCCCACCCCGTGCCGAGCAGCGCCGTATCGTTGATGATCTCGGAGTTCACCTCTCTCGGCTCGATAAGGCGGCCGACCTGCTCGTCAAGCAGTCGTTGCGCCTGCGCGCTCTGAAGAAGCGAGTGCTGGTCGACTCTGTGCCGTTCGGTGACGAGACTGGCTGGCGGACCGTGACCGTTGCGGAGGCAGGGCGGGTCGACCTCGGTCGGCAACGGCATCCGGACTGGCACACCGGGGACCACATGCGGCCCTATCTACGCGTCGCAAATGTGTTCGAGGACCGCATCGACACCACCGACGTGATGGAGATGGACTTCCCGCCGGCTGTCTTTGAGAAGTTCAAGCTCGTGCCGGGTGACGTCCTCCTCAACGAAGGTCAGAGCCCCGAGTTGCTTGGTCGTCCAGCGCTGTATCGCGGCGTTCCTGAGGACGTCGCCTTCACCAACAGCCTGTTGCGGTTCCGGGTTGGCCCCGACGTCGATCCGGAGTGGGCGCTGTTGGTCTTCCGACGCCATATGCACGCCGGGCGCTTCTCGCGCGAAGTGAGGATCACCACCAACATCGCCCATCTCTCGGCTACGAGATTCAAGGCGGTGGAGTTCCCCATACCCCCGCTCACCGAGCAGCGGGAGATTGTGGCGCGCACCGCCGACCGCTTGGCGGGGGTGGAACGCCTGATCGCGGAGGTTGAGCACGCTGCCAGGAAGTCAGACGCGCTACGGGCGTCGCTGTTGGCGGAGGCATTTGCGGGGCGACTCGTGCCGCAGGACCCGAACGACGAGCCGGCCGCCGAGCTGCTTGCCCGGATCAGGGCAGAGCGTTCGGCCACCATCCCGAAGCAGCGGACGCGCGCCCGGCGTACCCCGAAAGAGTTGGCGGCACCGCCGACCAGGGTGACCGGCGACGACTACCAGCAGGAGACCTTGCCACTGTGAGCACTGTGGATTCGCGCCGTCTGGTGCAGAAGCTCTGGAACTACTGCGACGTGCTGCGCGACGACGGCGTGTCGACCATCGACTATGTCGAACAGTTGACCTACCTGCTGTTCCTCAAGATGGCCGACGAGCGGGCCAAGCGGACGTTCCGGCCGGAGCAGATCGTGCCCGACGAGCTGAGCTGGCAGACCCTGCTGGACGCCGAGGGTGACGACCTGGAGGTGCAGTACCGGCACATCCTCACCGGGCTGGCCCGGGAGGGCGGCACCCTCGGCACGATCTTCCGCAAGGCACAGAACAAGATCCAGGACCCGGCGAAGCTCAAGCGGCTGATCGTCGACCTGATCGACAAGCAGGAGTGGTCGGGCACCGGGGTCGACGTCAAGGGCGACGCCTACGAGGAGCTGCTGGCCAAGGGCGCGGAGGACGCGAAATCCGGCGCGGGGCAGTACTTCACCCCGCGTGCGTTGACCGTCGCGATGGTCGACTGCATGCTGCCCACCCCCGACGACACGATCACCGACCCGGCCTGCGGCACCGGCGGTTTCCTGCTCGCCGCCTATGACCACATCCAGCGTCACCACGGCAGTACCCTCACCCCCGACCAGCGGCGACGGCTCGCGGGCGGCGCGATCACCGGCACCGAGCTGGTCGACGGCACCGCCCGGCTGGCCGCGATGAACATGCTGCTGCACGGCATCGGCACCCCCAACGGCCCGTCACTGATCGCCGTGCGTGACGCCCTCGGCCGGGAGCCTGACCAGCGGGTCAGCCTGGTGCTCGCCAACCCGCCGTTCGGGCGCAGCTCGTCGATCCGGATGGTGGGGGAGGACGGCCGTTCCTCCCGCGAGGAACGCGAGATCGAACGCGCCGACTTCTGGGCCACCACCGCCAACAAGCAGCTCAACTTCGTTCAGCACATCGCCGCGCTGCTGGAGATCGACGGCCGGGCGGCCGTCGTCCTGCCCGACAACGTGCTGTTCGAGGGCGGCGCGGGGGAGACCATCCGCCGCCGGTTGCTCAAGCAGTACGACCTGCACACCATGCTGCGCCTGCCCACCGGCATCTTCTACGCCGGTGGCGTCAAGGCCAACGTGCTGTTCTTCGAGCGCAAGCGTGCCCGCGAGGAACCCTGGACCCAAAACCTCTGGGTGTACGACTTCCGCACCAACCAGCACTTCACGCTCAAGCAGAACCCGCTGCGCCGGGAACACCTCCAGGACTTCGTCGACTGCTATCTGCCCGGCAAGGACCGCGCCGAGCGGGTGGAGACCGAACGTTTCCGCCCCTTCCCGTACGACGAGTTGATCGCGCGCGACAAGGTGAACCTGGACATCACCTGGCTCAAGGACGCCTCCCTGGAGGACGCCGACGCGCTGCTGCCACCCGAGGTGATCGCCCAGGAGATCGTCGAGGACCTCCAGGCAGCCCTACGCGAGTTCGCCGCCATCGCCGAAGCCCTCGGCGCGACCGGCTCCCGGGCCGACGCCGACTGAGCGAGGCTGACCTGCTTGTGTATACCATCCGCTATACTGCGCTGGTGGTGGCAGAGTGGGACATCTACCTCGTCGATGAGGTGCGCGACCTGATCGACAGCCTTGAGAGAGGTAACCGGCCGTGAGCAGCAACTACGTGCGATGGAACGACATTCGCGCCGAGCATGTGGAACGGGCCGGGGGCGAAGAAGTTGTCGAGGCCGGCAAGCGGGAATTGCTCGCCGAGGTGGTCGGGCACCGCCTCGCCGAGGTACGTCGTGCCCGCAGCCTGACGCAACAGCAGGTCGCCGACCGCATGGGTGTCACCAAGGGGCGCGTGTCCCAGATCGAGCAGGGCAAGATCTCCGGACAGGACGTCCTCGCCCGCTATGCCGCTGCACTCGGCGGACGCCTCCATCAGGCGATCTACTTCGACGACGGGAACATTGCCGCCATCGCGTAGCCCTCACCACTCGGTAGGCCCGACCGGCTTCCGCCACATCGCTCGTATCGGCCACGATCGCGCGTGCGCTGTGGTGCGCCGGTTACTGCCGGGTGTCATTCCCGCCGGGGCGTACTGCTGGAAAAGCCGGGGTGTTCCGGTGGCCCTTCGGGTAGGGTCGCCGTCGCGCCTTGTGGTCGGCCTGTGGTAGCCGTGACCTGCCCGGCTTCCTTCCGGTTGCCGCCAGCCCGCCGTTTCGATGTCGTCGTGCTCAGCCGGAGCCGGAGGTCCCCACCATGGCCGAAAAGACCTACCAGGTCATCGTACGCGGCAGGTTCGCGCCGCTCGGTGACGCGCAGCGTGCTGCGCTGCTCGCCAGGGCGGACGAGCACGATGTGTTCCAGGCGAAGTTCACCGAAGAGGGCACCGTGACCTATGAGCGTTCCCTGCTCGGGTTCACCTTCCGCTGCCTGGTCCCGGCCACCCGGGAGGAGGCGGAAGCGGTGGTGATCGGTAGGGCGGAAGCGCTGGCCGCCACCGCCGTCGCGGAACTCGGTGCCGGCCACCGGGACCTCACGTCGGTCTCCACCGACCTCGACGACATCAAGATTCGCCACCGCGCACGGTCGTAACGGCCGGCCAGCCCTCAACGGCGTCGCCACGCGGCGAGCTGCTGTCTCCTTCGTGGAGAGTTGTTGTCGCCCTGGGCGCAACAAGTCTCCACAAACCTGGGCTGGTTGTCGGTGTGGGCTCCGGCGACCCCACCCAGGAGCAGATTGCCGACCGCCGGGGGTGGCAGAGGTGCGCGTCTCGTACGCGCTCCAGCAGGGCGGCCGGTTACTCCGGGGTGTCGTCCTCGGTGGGGCGCGGGGGCCGGTGCTTCGTGATCCACTCTTCGACGTCCACGGCCAGCCACACCTTCATGCCGCGCAGCTCCTGGTAGGGGCGCGGGAAGGTGGGATGCCGGGTGAGCTGCTGGAACCGCTGCCGCGAGACACCCATCCGCTGGGCGATCTCGTAGGGACCCATCAGCAGTACCGGGTCACGACTCATGTTGCCAAGCGTAGTGATTCGCTGACTTTCCGATCGGCTATTGCCAGCTGACTAAACCTCCACCGAGGACCGTGTCGGTATGTCGCGACGAGTGTCCTACCACGAGTATCTGCTCGCTACGGCGATGACGTTGGCACGGCGGCACCGGCCAGCGTGGTCGTGGCGGCGGTGGCGGTTCGTCTGCCGGTGCGGCAACGAACTGCCCTGCCGCTACCGGCACCGCATCCCGATCAACCAGCGGCACTGGCCGAGCCAGGACGGGCCGCGATGATCGAGCTACGGGCCGGGGTGCTGGTCCAGGTCACGCGGAAGGCGAGCCCGCAGTTCGTCAGGCCGATCCTGTTCCGCCTGATCCGGGTCCGCACCGAGTGGATCACGTACGACGGGTGGGCCTGGCTCGACGGCTACCAGATCGACGCCAAGGGCGACGCGGTGGCCCGCCGCTCGATCTACGTCCAACCCGCCGGACTCCTGCCACCCGAACCAGCGCCGACCCGCCAGCCCGTCCCCGCCTCCCGCGCCGCTACCTCCCGGCGCGCTCCTCCGACCCGACCGCACGCCCGCGTCATCCAGGGTGACAAGGTCGTCGATGAGCTGCCGTGATCATCCCTCCGCATCGGGGAGGGGTTCGCTCGCATCGATGCCGGCAGCCGCACGGTGCAACTCGTCAAGGGTGCGTCTGGCTGCTTGACGGCGTTCCTCGAACGCCGCCGGTTCCACAGCCGCAAGCTCGTCGAAGTAGCGGACACCTTCGGCGGTCAAGGCAATGACCTCATCGGTCACGGTGCCAGCCATGAGCCCGACGTATCCGACACTCCACAGTGATGTCGCGAGGCCGGGGAGGTGGGTGTCGCGGTTGATGGTGGTGAGTTCGCGTCGGAGGTTGAGGGCTTCGTGGCTGGTGGTGAGTGCGTCGGTGTGTCGTCCGGCTTGGGCGAGTCGGACCGCGTGGTTGTTGAGCGACATGGCGAGGTCGGGGAGGTGGGCGTCGCGGTTGATGGTGGTGAGTTCGCGTCGGAGGTTGAGGGCTTCGTGGCTGGTGGTGAGTGCGTCGGTGTGTCGTCCGGCTTCGGCGAGTCGGATCGCGTGGTTGTTGAGTGACATGGCGAGGTCGGGGAGGTGGGCGTCGCGGTTGGTGGAGGCGAGTTCTTGGAAGAGGTTGACGGCTTCGTGGCTGGTGGTGAGTGCGTCGGTGTGTTGTCCGGCTTCGGCGAGTCGGCTCGCGTGGTTGCCGAGCGACATGGCGAGGTCGGGGAGGTAGGCGTCGCGGTTGGTGGTGGTGAGTTCGTGGTAGAGGTTGACGGCTTCGTGGCTGGTGGTGAGTGCGTCGGTGTGTCGTCCGGCTTCGGCGAGTCGGAGCGCGTGGTTGTTGAGCGATGCGGCGAGGTGGGGGAGGTAGGCGTCGCGGTCGGTGGTGGTGAGTTCGCGTCGGAGGTTGAGGGCTTCGTGGCTGGTGGTGAGTGCGTCGGTGTGTCGTCCGGCTTCGGCGAGTCGGAGCGCGTGGTTGTTGAGCGACATGGCGAGGTTGGGGAGGTGGGCGTCGCGGTCGGTGGTGGTGAGTTCTTGGTAGAGGTTGACGGCTTCCTGGCCGGTGGTGAGGGCTTCGGTTCGTCGTCCGACTTCGGCCAGCCGTATCGCGTGCTCGTCCATCCATAACGCCTGAACGTCGGGCGGGGTGTCCGGGGTAAAACCAGTGACGATGCGGGTCGTCAGTGTCACTGCCAGCCGCCCCAACTCCGTCGTCGGATGGGGCACGAGGTCGGCGACCCGCCGCGCCCATCCGAGATCGATGTCCGCATCCGACAGCAGCCGCACCGCGCCCGGCGTGAACACCCCCGGGAACTGCACCCCGACCTGGAGCACCGCCTCGACCATCCGGGGCACGTCCACCCCCAACGCCACCTCGATCAGCGCCGCCGCGTCGGCCTGGTGCGTCCTCGCCCGGCCGAGCACCGTCAACGCCCGTACCGCCTGCGCCACCGTCAGGCCGGTGAACACCCGCGCCCGGTCGGCGGACGGGTAGTCCCGCAGCACCTGTACCGCGAGCGCCTCCGCCAGCAGGTCGGGCTGCACCACGCCGAGCCCGGTGCCGTCGGCGGCCGGATAGAGGTCGGCCAGCCACGCCGCGTACCGGTCCACCCGCTCCGGCTCGGCGGCCACCAGCGCGGGGACCCGCCGGACCAGGCCGGCCACCTCGTCCGGGCCGTCCGCGCCGAGCAGCGCCGCCACCCCGACCACCTGCCGCAGCAGCGCGTCCGACGCCGGGTCGTCGGCGGTCAGCAGGCCCGCCCGCCGGGCCGCGAACCGCCAGTAGCGGGCCTCGTGCCCCAACACCTCGGTCAGCACGTCGTACCGGCCGTGCCGGGCTTGCCCGTCCAGGACGGTCAGCAGCGCCTCGGCGTGCAGGCGCAGCACCGGCGTGTCCGCCGGGCGGTTCCGCGCCTCGACCGCCGGCACCGGTCGCCCGAGGTGGGCGGCGAAGTCCCGCGCCGCGAGGGCGACGATCTCGCTGGGTACGCTCTCCTCGATCCGGGCCGGCAGCTCCACCACCTGCGACCGGCCGGTCACCGCGTCGAGCAACTGCGCCTGCTGCGGGTACGCCGCCGACAGCGTCTCCCACCACAGCCCGGCACCCCGGGCGATCAGCAGCACCCGTACCCGTACCCCGGTGGCCCGCTGCGCCGCGCAGACCAGCGCCGCCACCCCGGCCCGGTCCCGCGTCTCGGCGTAGTCGACCACCACGAGCAACCGCGACGGTACGCCGCCCGAGGCGATCAGGGCGGCCGTCTGCTCCTCGGCCCCGGCGTGGATCCACTCGCACCGCCAACCGGGCAGCCGGCCGGCGTACTCCCGGGCCAACCGGGTCTTGCCCACCCCGCCCGCGCCGGTCAGCAGCCGTACCGCCACCGCGTCGGGGTCGGCCGCCCAGGACTCCAACTGGCGCAGCACCCAGCCGCGACCGAGGAAGTCGACCACCTCCCGGCTCGGGTGCAGCAGCCAGGCCACCGACTCCGGCAGCTCGGCCGACGTCACGCCGCGCAGCGCGTCCTCGCCGCGCCGCCGGGCCTCCCGCCTCGCCGCCAGCCGGTCGGCCACCGTCGGCCCGAAGCCGCCGACCACCCCGGCGGCGGCAGCGGAGACGACGGTCCACCCGGTCTTGTCGTCGGCGACGGCCGCCCACGCGCCGAACCCGGCGACCACGCCCGGGATGCCCACCCACCACGCATGCCGACGCCAGGCACCCCGGTCCATACGCGACACCCTACCGAGGGTCACCAACAGGACACGAAACGATCTTCACGGGTGTCGGGGTGGAGCCGCCGGGTCGACATCGGGAATCGAGAAACATCGATTGACAGAAGTTTGTCCGATCGGGACACTCGATGAAACATAACCGTGCGTGGAAGGCCGTTCCGGGAGGACCAGATGAGGCTCGTACACCGGCGGTCCCTGCTCGCGGGAGCGCTCGCCGCCGCCACCCTGGCCGGCGTCGTCGGCGTCGCCAGCTCGGCCTCCGCCGCCACCGGCTGCCGGGTGACCTACACCGTGACCAGCCAGTGGAGCGGCGGCTTCGGGGCCAACGTCGCGGTCACCAACCTCGGCGACCCGATCAACGGCTGGCAGCTCACCTGGTCGTTCACCGCCGGTCAGCAGGTCACCCAGTACTGGAACGGCACCGCCAGCCAGAACGGCGGCCGGGTCACCGTCGGCAACACCACCTGGAACGCCGCGCTCGGCACCGGGGCGAGCACCTCGTTCGGCTTCAACGGCTCGTGGAACAACGTCAGCAACCCGGCACCTACCGACTTCGCGCTCAACGGCACCCCCTGCACCGGCAGCACGACGCCCACGACACCGACCACACCCACCCCGGGCACCCCGCCCCCCACCACGCCGCCGCCCACCCCGACCACCCCACCGCCGACCACACCGGCACCCACCACCCCACCGCCACCCACCCCGAGCACCACCCCGAGCGGCGCGGAGGCGACCATCGTGCCCGACCCGTCCTGGACCTGCGGCCGGTCCACCGGCCTCGTGCCGCCCACGCGCGGCCGGCTGGTGTTCCGGGCCACCGCCCAACTCGGCGCGATCCGCGACGTCGGCGTCACCCAGTACGGCCACCGCCGCATCCTCGACATCCGGGGCGGCACCATCACCGGCGACCGGATCAACGGCACCATCCTCACCGGCGGCCTCGACCTCGAACTCACCCTCGGCACCGGCGCGACCGAACTGGAACAGGTCGCCATCCTGCGCACCTCCGACGGCACCCCGATCTACCTGCGCACCTGCGGTGTCGCCCCGGCCGGCGACGCCACCGTACGGATCGTGCCCGACTTCGAGGCCCCGAACTCCAGCGCGTACGCCTGGTTGAACACCGGCACCTACGTCGGCACCCGGACCGTCGACACCGCGACCAACACGCTGAACCTGGCCGTCTACGACGTCGCCGGGGTGTCCCCGGCCGACCCGCGCGTGCAACTGCGTGACCCGGCCGGGACGGCCAACCAGCCGTGGGACTGCCTGACCGGCAGCGGCACCCGGGGTGCGGCGGTCTTCACCGAAACCGTCACCCTCGGGGCCAGCGTCTCGGTCGGGGCCAGCAAGCGCGGCACCCGCAACATCATCCCCATCACCGGCGGCACCGTGACCGGCCGGGTGACCGGGACCGTCCTGCCCGGCGGGGCGGACTACCAGCTCATCGGCGCGACCAGCACGCTCGACGCCCGCTATGTGCTGTCCACCAACGACCGGGAACTGATCCTGGTCCGCAACTGCGGGGCGTTCGGCCGGCTGGTACCCACGTTCGAGGCCCGCGCCGCCGGCCCGTACGCCTTCCTCAACGCCAACACCTGGCTGAGTTCCGACCCGGGTTCCGCCCCGGGCGGCGTGAGCATCACCTTCTACGAACGCCGGTGACGTGGGGGAGGGGGCCCGCCCTCCGCCCGGCGTCCGGCCCCGCCCCACGGTCCCGATGCGGCGGGGCCGGGTCGCGTCCGGGCCCGGCCGGTCAGCCGGACAGCGCCAACCAGGCCACCTCGTCGGCGCAGCCCCAGGACAGGGTCACCCCGGCGCCCCCGTGGCCGTACGCGTGCACCAGCCGCTGCCCCGGGGCCGGCCCGGCCTGCACCGCCACCCGCGGCCCGCCGTGCCGGGCCGGCCGCAACCCGACCCGCACCCCGAGGACGGGGGCGTCGGCCAACTCCGGCACCAGCGCCACACACCGGGCCCGGATCGCCGCCGCGGTGTCCGGATCGGGCCCGGTGTCCCGGGCGTCCGGCTCGGAGGTGCCGCCGAGCACCACGTCATGCCGGCGCGGATGCACGTAGGTGATGCCTGCCGGATTCCCCTCGTCGCGCACCGAGGTGGTCAGGCCCGGGTTCGCCACCAGCACCAGCCGCCCGCGTACCGGGTGCACCGCCGGGTCGTCGGCGAGCCGGCCGGCGGCCAGGCCGGTGGCGTTGACCACCGTGGGGGCCAGCGCGAAGCCGTCGTCGAGCCGCTCCAGCCGGCCGGCCACGACCCGCCCGCCGGCCGCCGTGAACCGGTCGACCAGCCAGTCCAGGTACGGCGACATCTCCACCGTCGGCGCGGTGAACCGCAACTCGGTCGCGTACGGCCCGGAGCCGGGGTGGGCGGCCAGGTCACCGACCGCCGCCGCCCACCACGGCGGGCCGTGCCACGGGCGGCGCAGCAGCATCCGGGTCGGCCGGGCCACCACCCCGGGCACTCCCGCGTCGGCCTGCCGGCCCAGTTCCGCGTACGTCCCGGTGGCCCAGCGCAGCACCCGGGGGTCCGCGTCGGTGTGGCTGGGGTACCAGACGGCGGCGGCGACCGCCGACACCGTGTCCCCGGGCGGGTCGGCGGTCAGCAGCGTCACCCGTACGCCGTGCTCCCGTAGCCGCACCGCCGCCGTCAACCCGATGATCCCGCCCCCCACCACCAATACGTCCGTGCCCATCGTCAACCTCCCGTCGGTGCCGCCCGCAGCTCGGGACGACCGGACCTGGATCGTCTCCCCGACCCGACAGTCCGGTCCAAGACGGAATCGGCGGCCGGCGATAAGCGCCGCTTATGCTCCCGGAATGGGGCCACCACCGACCACCGACCTGCGGCGGTGGCGGTACTTCGTGGTGCTCGCCGACGAACTGCACTTCACCCGGGCCGCCGCCCGGCTGAGGATCGCCCAACCGGCGCTCAGCCAGCAGATCCGCGCCCTCGAACGGCAGCTCGGGGTGGCCCTGCTGCACCGGGACAGTCACGGCTGCACGCTGACCGGGGTGGGCGTGCAGGTGGCCGGTGAGGCCCGTCGCCTGCTCGCCGACGTGGACGCCGCCACCGCCCGCATCCGTGACCTGGTCGGCGGGCGTGGCGGTCGGCTGCGGCTGGCGTACACCAGGTCGGCCCGGGGCGGCCGGGTCGACGCGCTGGTGGCCCGGTTCCGGGCGGCGCACCCCGAGGTGGAGGTGGTGCCCGAGACCGGGTGGACGGCGCCGAACGTGACCGGGCTGCTCACCGGCCGGCTCGACGTCGCCTTCGTCCGTCCGCCGCTGCCGGAGGCGGGGCTGACCTGCCGTACCGTCGACCGGGAGGAACTGCTGCTGGCGGTGCCGGCGGGGCATCCGCTGGCGGTCGGCCGGGCCCGGGTGCGCCGGGCCGAGGTGGCCGGTCTGCCCGCGGTGATGTGGCCCCGCGAGAACGGCCCCGGCATGTTCGACCGCACCATCGCCCAGGTCTGGCCCGACGGCGGGTTCCACCTGGTCCGTCAGGAACCCGACGACGAACAGTTGCTGCGCGCGGTGGCCGGCGGCGACGTGGTCGCGGCCGTCCCGGCCGGCCGGGCCCGTGCCCTCAAGGTCCCGGGGGTACGCCTGCGGCGGTTCGCCGCCCCGGTGCCGACGGTCGACGTGGCCCTGGCCTGGCGGACCGACACCACCGACCCGGCGGTCCGTCGGCTCGTCGACCTGCTCGCCACCTGCTGATCCGTCGGGCGTCGTCGGCCCGCCGATCCGGCGGGGTTCCGACCCGTTCGACGGCGCAGTTTCGCCGCCATTGCCCGACGAACCCGGCGTACTCGGACGGATATCCGACAATGGGCCGCCCCGCCGCCTTTCCCGGTGAATATGAATCGCCGAGCGCATTCGCAGCGAGTAATGTGCTGCCTCCCACGGCCCGTACGAACCGCAGTGTTCGTGGAATCGTCCCACCCCGCTCATGGATCATTCGGCCGTGTCCATGGAATCGTCCCGCCGTTTCGGCAGGTGACGCTGTAGTCGAGGAGCCCTGACGTGTCCGACATGGACAGCGCCCCGCAGCGCGGACCCGACCCCGCCCCGGCCGCGCCGGCCGCGCCGGCCGCCCCGCCGGTCACCCCGGCCGCGCCCCCCACCGCACCGCCCGTCACCGCCCCGCCCGCCGACGATGCCGGGGACCGGTTCGCCCACCGCCCGCCCGGCTACCCGAGCGCCCTGGTCTGGCTGCGCGCCGGCATCGTGCGGGACTGGCGGGGTGTGCTCGGCGCCTTCATCGCCACCTGGTTCTACGTACCGTTGGCGCTGGTGGCGGCGGTCTGGGGCGGCCTCGCCCTCGGCCTGTACGGGCTGGTCGCCGG
Organism: Micromonospora humidisoli; assembly: GCF_016900955.1. Lineage (NCBI taxonomy): Bacteria > Bacillati > Actinomycetota > Actinomycetes > Micromonosporales > Micromonosporaceae > Micromonospora > Micromonospora humidisoli. The sequence goes on along the minus strand of NZ_JAFEUO010000004.1, from coordinate 317,615 downwards.
GGGCACCCAGTCCGACGAGGCGGTGCCGGCGCTGCTCCGGGACGCGCCGCTGGTCGGGCCGCTGCTGGAGGCCTTCGCGGCGCAGTCCGGCGGGGTGATCGGCGGGTTCGCCGGGTTCGCGCTCGGTGCCCTGGTCGGCTTCCTGGCCATCCTGGTGCTGCCCTGGCGCAACGCCGTCGACGAACCGGCCAACCTGTTCACCGGCCTGGTCGGGATGGTGGTCGCCGCCGCCCTGGTCGGGGTGCTCTACACCGTCGGGCGGGTACTGCTGGAACCGTGGCTGCTGGGGGTCTCCGGGGCGCGTCGGCTCAGCCGCCGGGAGGCCGAACGGCTGCGTCCGCTGCTGAGCGACTGCGCGGCCCGGCTCGGCCTGCCCGGTGAGCCCCGGCTGCTGATCGAGGACGACCCGGTGCTCACCAACGCCCGCGCGTACGCCAGGCACGTCGTGGTGAGCACCGCCGTGCTCGACTGCACCGACGAGGAGATCGCCGCGCTGCTCAGCCACGAACTGGTGCACTGGCGCACCGGCGACGAGGTGACCAGCGCCTTCATCCGGGGTGTCGGCCTGCCGTTGGTGCTGGTGCACGCGTTGCCGGCCTGGCTGATGCGCCGGTTCCCGCACCCGGCCACCGACTTCGTGGTGTTCCTGTTCTTCTGGCCGGTGCTGCTCACCATGCGCTACCTGGTCGTGCCCTGCCACCGTCGGGACGCCCGGGCCGCCGAGTACCGGGCCGACGCCGGCGCGGTGCTCGCCGGACACCGGGAGGGGCTGCGGTCCATGCTGGAGCGTCGGCGCTCCTTCGAGACCGGCCGCAGCGGCTGGGACGAGGCGGTCTGCGCCACCCACCCCCCGTCCGAGCTGCGCCTGGACCGGCTGGACCGGCCCGTCCCCGACCCGATGACCGACCGCGCGGCCACCGCCCGTGGCCTCGACGAGCTGTTCGGCGGTACGACGATCACGGCGGTCGGCACCCGCCGCGCCCTGCTGCTGGTCGGCGCGCTGGTGCTGGTGAGCTGCCTGGGCGGCGGGCTGACGGCGGCCCAGTGGGCGTTCTTCCGCCCGCAGGCGGCCGTCAGTGACTACTTCGGGGCACTGGCCGACCACGACGGCCGGGAGGCGCTCGAACGGCTCACCCCCGACGTGCGGGCGGAGCTCGGCGACAGCGGGCAGCTCGCCCGAATGGTGGCGGCGAAGGACTACCGCCCGCCCACCGACGTGTCCGTGACGGGTGTGGAACGCGACGGCGACGAGGCGGTCGCCACGGTCGCCTACACCCTCGCCGGGGAGAAACTGACAGCCGAAGTGCCGTTGCGCCGCGACGACCAGGCCACGCTCGGGCTGTTCCACGGCTGGCACATCGACGCGGCCCCGGCGACCCTGACCCTGCCCGGCGGTCCGGCCCCGCTGACCCTCAACGGGGTGCCCGTACCCGCCGGTGAGGACGGGCTGGCGGTGGCGGTGCCGCTGCTGCCCGGGGCGTACACGGTCGCGGGGGAGAGCAACCCGCTCAGCGAGACGCCGGCCCGGGTGCTCTACGTCGTACCCGGGCAGCAGAGCGTGAGCGGCGCGGAGCTGACGCCCACCCTGCGGCCCGAGGCGCAAGCGGCGGCGGAACGCAGCGTACGGTCCTACCTGGACGGTTGCGCGGCGCAGGCGGTGGCCGTCCCGCAGGGGTGCCCGTTCCGCTACTACACCGGCGGCTCGACGGTGAAGAAGATCGCCTGGAAGATCACCCGGTACCCGACGATCGAGCTGACCCTGACCGGCCCGACCACCGCCCGCGTCTCCACCTCGTACGAGGCGCAGGGGTCGGCGCAGGCCACCGGCAGCACGGTCGGCTACTTCGGGACCACCCCGTTCACCGAGAACGAGACGTTCGGGGTCAGCGGGGTGCTGTCGGTGGTCGACGGCACGCTGACCTTCCAACCCGGTGACGACTGATCCGCCCGTCGGCCGGACCGCACCGTGGGCGAACGACCGAGAGGAAGACCGAGATGACCGCGCCCCGTTCCACCGCACCGGCCCGGCTGGTGCTGGCCCCGCGTACCGCGCCCGCCGGCCGTCGCCAGCCGGGGCCGGGCGTCGGCCCGCAGCGGACGACGCTGCTGGCCTGGCTGCACCGCGACCCGCACTACCGGGCCCTGGTTCGTGACGCGGGAGCGGCCGGCGGGGCCGGTGGCCGGGCCGGCTTCAGCGACGCGGTGATCATCGCGGTGGTCGCCCAGGGGCTGCTGCCCGGCCTGTTCAACCTGGTGCAGAGCTGGGTGGACCAGCAGCGGACCGAGGTCAGCATCCGGCTCCAGGTCGGCGACTCCGAGGTGGAGATCCAGGTCAACGGGCGCACCGACGCGGCGAAGCTGTTCGACGAGGCACAGCGGGCCCTGCGTCGGGACGACCCCGGCAACGAGATCACCCCCGCCACCTGACTGACCCCGACGAACCCTCGCGCTCCCGGGTGGGTCGCTCTCCGCGCGACACACCGGGTGCGGAGTGGGCAGGTCAGGCGGCCTTGGCCAGGGCGTCGTACTCGTCGTCGGTGAGCTGCACCTCGGCGGCGGCCACGTTCTCCTCCAGGTGACCGACCGAGGACGTACCCGGGATGGGCAGCATGACCGGCGAGCGGCGCAACAGCCAGGCGAGCGCGAGCTGCGCGGGCGTCGCGTCGTGGCCGGTGGAGATGGCGTCCAGCGGGCCGCCCGGCTTGGCCAGGTTGCCGGTGGCGATCGGGAACCACGGGATGAACGCCAGGTCGTTGCGCTCGCAGTACTCCAGGACGTCCTCGGCGCTGCGGTCGGCCAGATTGTAGAGGTTCTGTACCGACACGATCGGGGTGATCTGCCGGGCCGCCTCGATCTGCGCGACGGTCACCTCGGACAGCCCGATGTGCCGGATCTTGCCCTCCTCCTTGAGCAGGGCCAGCTCGCCGAGCTGGTCCTCCAGCGGCACCTTCGCGTCGATCCGGTGCAGCTGGTAGAGGCCGATGGACTCCAGGCCCAGGTGCCGCAGGCTCAGCTCACACTGCTGGCGCAGGTACTCCGGCCGCCCCACCGGCCGCCAGTCGCCTGGCCCGGAGCGGGTCAGGCCGGCCTTCGTCGCGATGACCAGGTCGTCGGCGTACGGGTGCAGCGCCTCCCTGATCAGCAGCTCCGAGACGAACGGCCCGTACGAGTCGGCGGTGTCGATGAACGTGACGCCCAGCTCGTAGGCCCGGCGCAGCACCCGGACCGCCTCGGCCGGGTCCTTCGGGTCGCCCCACACCCCCGGCCCGGTGATCTGCATGGCCCCGTAGCCGAGCCGGTCGACCTGGAGGTCGCCGCCGATCCGGTAGGTGCCTGACGCCTTCGCGGGCTGACTGGTGGAACCCATGTGCCGTACCCCGATCCTGTTCGTAGTCGTCGGTGGCAAATCTAGCCACCCGTCCCGACGGCTTTCCCGAAGATCGCGGCCGGCAACACCCACGGGCCGAATGTGGGCACCGACACTCAGCCGGCGTGCCGGATGATCACCAGCGCCTGGTCGTCGTCGGAGCCGGAGAGCTTGGTCAGCAGGGTGTCCGCGATGACCTCCACGGGCTGGTCCCGCACCGGCACGAGCACCTCGTGCAGGGCCGTCACCCCGGCGTCGTACGCCTGGTCGCGCCGCTCCACCAGCCCGTCGGTGTACGCCACCAGCAGGTCACCCGGGCCGAACGCCACGGTGGTCACCGGCACCGGGTCGCGGACCAGCCCGAGCGGCAGCGAATGCCCCGTCCAGACCATCTCCGGCGGCCGACCCGCCCGCAGCAGCACCGGATGCGGGTGCCCCACCCGGGCGACCTGCGCCTGCCCGGCCACCGGATCGACCACCATCGCCAGGCAGGTGCCGAGGAAGCCGACCCCGAGCAGCCCGGTCAGCCGGGGGAACACCTCGGCCAGCGGCACCCCGGAGCGGATCAGCGTGTTCACCACCGTCCGTAGCTGCGCCATGTCGGCCGCCGCCTCGACCTGGTGGCCCACCACGTCCCCGACGACCACGGCCAGCCGGCCGTCGTCCAGGTCGACCAGGTCGTACCAGTCGCCGCCCAGGTGCAGGCCGCTCATCGCCGGCTGGTAGCGGGTCGCCAGCTCCAGGCCGGGCGGCCCGATCGTCGCCGAGGTGCGCAGCCGGCCCGCCAGCCGGGTCACCAGGTTGTGCTCGGCGGCGGCCAGCCGGACCCGCTCCAGGGTCTGTTCACACAGGTCGGCGACGGTATCCAGCAGGGCCAGGTCGTCGTCGTGCAGCGCCCGTTCCCGGGGCCAGCCGAACCCCAGCGCGGCGATGGGCCGCCGGGAGGCGTCCAGCAGCGGCAGCACGACGGTGGTCACCATTCCGTACTCGCCCGCCGGGTCGGGCAGGCCGGGATGCCGGGCGGCGAACTCGGCCCGGTTACGCAGGATGATCCGTTCCCCGGTGCGCAGCGCGCGGGCGATCGGCCGGGGATCGTCGATGGTCAGGTCGTCGAACGTGGCGACCAGCCCGCTGGGCAGCTCCGCGTGCCACAGTCGGACCCGTCGGCCCTCGTCGCGCATCGCCAGTCCGGGTAGCGCCGCGCCGAGTGCCATCGGGGCGGCGTCCAGGATCACCTCGATCGTCTCCCCGGTGGAGCGGGTGACGCTGAGCCGGGCGGCGAACTCCGCCATCGCCCGCGCCGACGCGGTCAGCTCGGCCCGCCGCAGCGCCTGGCTGCACAGGCCCGCCACCGCGTCGAGCAGGATGCGGCGGGCCGCCTCGTCGGCGGTCAGGGTGCCCCAGCGCACCTCCAGCGCCCCGAGCACGGTGCCGGTGCCGTCGCGCAGCGGCAGGCAGAGCCCGTCCGGCAGCGGCACGGTCGTCTCCTCGCGTACCGCGCGGGCCAGCGGTTCGTCGTCGGTGACCAGCAGTTCGACGGTGCCCGCGGCGTCGGTCACCGTCAGCTCCCAGGCACCCGCGGTGGCCGCCGCGACCCGGACCCGGTCCGCGCCGACCAGCCCCGGGGTGACCGTGCCGACCACGTCCAGCACCGCGTCCCGGCTGCCGGCGGCGCTGAGCGCCCCGGCGAGCCGGGCCAGCCCCTCGGCCTGACGCAACGCGTGTCGCCGGTCCCCGTCGGCGTCCCCCGGGGGCGCGGGTGCGCCGCCGGGTACGGCGGCGACGGTGGTGAGGACGCCCTGCGGGTGGCCGGCGGCGTCGACCACCGGACCCGACGAGAAGACCGTCCCCGTCCCGTCGTCGCCGTGCCGGCAGGTGACCCGGGTGGCGGTCAGCACCCCGGTCAGCGCGGCCACCGCCTCGGGCCAGACCGCCGAGGCGGGCCGGCCCAGCGCCCGTGTGCCGGCCGGGCCCAGCAGGGCCAGGTAGCCGTCGTTGGCGAGCAGCACCAGCTCCGGCCCCCACCAGAGCGCGGCCGGCGTCGGGCTGTGCAGGCAGACGACCAGGGCGGTACGCAGGCTGGGTGGCCAGTCCGCCAGCGGCCCGAGCGGGGTGCCGGCCCAGTCGTGCCCGACGATCCGGCGGCCGGCCCGGCCGGCGTGGGAGAGCAGCTCGCGCCAGCGGGAGTCGTCCGGCGGCCGGGGGGCGTCGGCGGAGCGAGTCATGTCGGGACCTCCGCTCTGCGGATCGAGCGCCTTCCCCATCAGTCGGACCGTACCAGCGTCGGCTGACCGGCACGTCTACCGATCTGTCGGGGTCTGCCGACCGAAAGGGCGTCGGTGCCGCCTGCCGTGCCCGGTCCACCCCCGGGACGGGCCCGTCCGGCCGGGAGTTGTCCCGACCGGGGGTCAGGGGCGTCCCCACCGTGGGACGCTGGCCGGGTCCGGGGGACACCACCGGCGCGGTGTGGCGCCGACGCGGGGGAGGGGACGCGATGACGGGTACGCCGCAGCTGGACTTCGCACTCGACACGTACGAGTGCATCGTGCTCTATCCGGGCCCGGCCGGTCGGGTGCTGCCGAAGGAGACCGTGCAGCGCCTCCAGGCCGAGCACACCGCGCACATGCGGGCCCTGCAACGGCGGGGTGTGGTGCTGGTGGCCGGCTCGATCGACGGCCCGGCCCGGGAGCCCGCCCCGCCGATCGGCATCGGGCTGGCCCGCACCGGTTCGGTCGAGGACGTACGCAGCGTGATGGAGGCGGACCCGGCGGTGCAGGCCGGCCTCTACATGGTCGACGTGCTGACCTTCCTCTGCCCGGCGGGCTCACTGGAGTTTCCGCTGGTCAAGACCGACAGCTGACCGCCGGGGCGGCGGGCGGGGCGCGGTGGTGACCGACGGTGGCGGCGTCGGTGCACGAGAGCACGGGAGCGCGCAGACGCCGGTTGCCGTCGGGCGGTACGATTCCCGGCGCGCGGTCGCCGATGCCCGCCACTGTCCGACGTACTCCCGGCGCGGCCCGCGTCCCGCCGGCCACGCGCCCACCCCGCGCGTCGTCGGACCCTGTTCCTCAGCCCGCAAGGGGTCGGCCCGCAGGTCGACCCGGAGGAGAGACTAGCCTGATGGGCGTGAACCGCCGCGCGAAGATCGTCTGCACTCTTGGCCCCGCCACCTCGTCCCCGGAGCGGCTCCGGGGCCTCATCGAGGCGGGCATGAACGTGGCCAGGCTGAACTTCAGCCACGGTAGTCACGCCGACCACGAGTCGGTGTACCGGATGGTCCGCGAAGCAGCCGAGGCGGTCGGCGTGCCGGTCGCCATCCTGGCCGACCTCCAGGGCCCGAAGATCCGGCTCGGCAAGTTCGCCGACGGGCCGCACGAGTGGCGTACCGGCGACTCGGTGGTGATCACCAGTGACGACATCCTCGGCACCAAGGAGCGGGTCTCCTGCACCTACCGCAAGCTGCCCCAGGAGGTGAAGCAGGGCGACCGGCTGCTGATCGACGACGGCCGGGTCGCCGTCGAGGTCAGCGACGTCACCGGCAACGACATCAGGTGCCTGGTCACCGAGGGTGGCCCGGTCTCCAACAACAAGGGCGTCTCGCTGCCGAACGTGGCCGTCAGCGTCCCGGCGATGTCGGACAAGGACGCCGAGGACCTGCGCTTCGCCCTCGGCCTGGGTGTCGACCTGATCGCCCTCTCCTTCGTCCGTACGGCGGAGGACATCAAGCTCGTCCACTCGATCATGGACGAGGAGGGTGTACGCCGTCCGGTGCTGGCCAAGGTCGAGAAGCCGGAGGCGGTCGACCACCTGGAGGCGATCGTGCTCGCCTTCGACGGCGTCATGGTGGCCCGGGGCGACCTCGGTGTCGAGATGCCGCTGGACCAGGTGCCGCTGGTGCAGAAGCGGGCCGTGCAGCTGTGCCGGGAGAACGCCAAGCCGGTCATCGTGGCCACCCAGATGCTCGACTCCATGATCGAGAACTCCCGGCCGACCCGCGCCGAGGCCTCGGACGTGGCCAACGCGGTGCTCGACGGCGCGGACGCGGTGATGCTCTCCGGCGAGACCAGCGTCGGCAAGTACCCGGTGCTCACCGTCAGCACCATGGCGAAGATCATCACCACCACCGAGGCCGGCTCGATCGGGGTGCCCCGGCTCCAGCACGACCCGCGTACCCACGGCGGCGCGCTGACCGTGGCCGCGTCCTCGATCGCCCGCGCCATCGGGGCGAAGGCCCTGGTCGCCTTCTCGCAGACCGGTGACACCGTCAAGCGGCTCAGCCGGCTGCACTGCGACCTGCCGCTGCTGGCGTTCACCCCGGTCCCCGAGGTGCGCAGCCAGCTCGCGCTGTGCTGGGGTGTGGAGACCTTCCTGATGCCGTTCGTGCAGCACACCGACGACATGTTCCGCCAGGTCGACCAGGCGTTGCTCGGCCTCAACCAGGCAACCCCCGGCGACTACGTGGTGATCGTCGCGGGCAGCCCGCCCGGCACCCCCGGCTCCACCAACACGCTGCGCGTGCACCAGCTCGGCTCCCTGGTCGACGCCGCCTCCGCCCGGGCGCTCCAGTGAGCACAGGGAGATTTCGGTGAACGGGCGTCCGGCGGCGACCGGCCAGGCCGCGGTCGACCAGCTCCTCGAGGTCCTCGACCTCGACCACACCGGCGCGACGACCTTCCGTGGGGTCAGCCCCGCGGTCGGCCCGCAGCGGGTGTTCGGGGGGCAGGTCGCCGGTCAGGCACTGGTCGCCGCCGGGCGCACCGTCGACCCGGAGCGGTTCGTGCACTCCCTGCACGGCTACTTCGTCCGGCCCGGCGATCCGGCCGAGCCGATCGACTACCAGGTGGAGAACGTCCGGGACGGGCGCTCCTTCTCGGTCCGCCGCTCGGTGGCGTTGCAGCACGACAAGCCGATCTTCTTCATGTCGGCGTCGTTCCAGCGGCAGGAACAGGCCCTGGAGCACCAGGCGCCCACCCCGCCCGACGTGCCCGGCCCGGACGACGTCCCGACGATGTCCGACCGACTGGCCCGCTATCCGGAGCGGCTCGGCATCTGGGGGCAGATCCCCCGCCCGATCGACGTCCGCTACGTCGGCGAGCCCGGCTGGGTACGCCCCGGCGACCGGCCCGCCGACCCGTACCAGCGGGTCTGGATGCGCATCGACGGCAAGCTGCCCGACGATCCGCTGCTGCACGCCTGCGCCCTGACGTACGCCTCCGATCTGACCCTGCTGGATTCGGTGCTGTCGGTGCACGGCGAGGTCTGGGGGCCGGGCGGCCTGGTCGGGGCGAGCCTGGACCACGCGCTGTGGTTCCACAGGTCGTTCCGGGCCGACGAGTGGTTCCTCTACGACTGCTGGAGCCCGTCGGCGTCGGGCGCGCGGGGCCTGGCCACCGGCCGGATGTTCACCCTCGACGGCCGGCACATCGCCAGTGCCGTGCAGGAGGGTCTGCTGCGCCGCGTCGGCGACTGAACGCCCCCCGCCGCCGGGTGCGCGGCGTGGGCGGGCCGGCCTCAGAAGCTGCTGACCACCTTGACCAACGCCTCGTCGATGGTGGCCGGGTTCTTGGCGTCGAACGCCTTGCCCGCCGACGCCTTGGCGATCTGGTCCAGCGCGGCCAGGTCGGAGTCCTGGTCGAAGGCCACGCAGAACACCTTGACCGGCTTGTTCGGGTCCAGCGCGATGTCCCGCAGCAGCCGGTCGAGGTCGCTGTCCTTCTGGTACTCGTTCTTGCCGTCGGTGAGCACCACCACCGCGTTGATCCGGTTCGGGTCGTACCTGTCGAGCAGGCTGCGGTGCGCCGCGCGGACGGTGGCGTACAGGGCGGTGTTGCCGCCGATGCGCAGCCCGGCGAGCTTCCGGTTGAACGCGTCCCGGTTCAGCGGCGCGAGCCGCACCTCCTCGCTGTACGGCCGCTTCGGCCGCTGCGGGGTCTCGCTGGAGAACGACCAGAGCGCCACCTGGTCGGCGGCGTTGAGCAGCCCGATCGCCTTGCTGGCGGCGTCGGTGGCCACCTGGAACCGGGTCCGGTCGCCGACGCCTGCCTGCATCGAGCCGGAGGTGTCCACGGCGAGCAGGATGTTGGCCTTCTTGCGCAGGGTGTCCCAGCTGCCGAGAATCGCGCCGACCACCTCCGGGGTGGGCGGGTCGAAGTAGGTGAGCCGGTCGCCGCCCGGCCCGGCCACCGTGGCCAGCAGAGTCTCGGCGGGCCGGCGCTCGTCGTCCCGGAAACCCAGGGCGGCGAAGCTGCGCTGCTGCGGGCCGTCCTGGAGGAAGGTGAGGAAATCCTCGGCGGCCTCGCGTTGCGCCGGGTCGGCCGAGGGCAGCACCACGTACGGGTGGTCGAGGTTGAAGGTGCCCTCCTTGGGGTGCACCGCCACCAGCGGGACCCGGGGCTTGCTGCCGGTGGGGCTGAGCTGCCCCTGGTTGTAGAGGTAGACCAGCTCCTCCTGCAGGACGATCGCGCTCATGTCGCTCGCCGGGGCGTCCCCGGTGGTGGCGGCGTCGGCCTCGGCGAGGTTGCGCAGCAGGTCCACCGAGTCGTCGCTGTAGTGCGAGACGTTGGCCTCGATCCGCCTGACGAACTGGGTCACCGCCGGCTGGGCGAGGTCCTCACTGGTCAGGTCGCTGGCCCGGTTGACCGCCGCGTAGTAGGTGGCGATGGTGGCGGCCAGACCGGAGGTGGACAGGTGCGGGTTGTCCTTGCCGAAGGTGAACCGGCCCCACTCGGGCTTGCCGAACGCCGCCCAGCCGGTGTCGCCGGAGAGACCGAGCACGTCGGCCCAGCCGAGCGGCCCACGCTGCTGCACCAGCTCACCCCGGTCCCTGGGCATGGCGATGACCAGGGGGCTGTTGGCGATCGACGGGTACTGCCCGGGGGTCTGCGCGGCCCGGCCCGCCGCCTTGTCGAGCAGGCGCAGCTGCCCGGTCCACAGTGACGAGGTGGGCAGCCACACCTGCGGCTCGGCGACCTTCGGCTGGGCGAGCGCCCACCCGCCGGCCAGCGCCTCCATCGCCTCGCCCGAGTTGAGGCCGTGCACGGTCACCTGCGCGCACCGCCCGCCGAAGCGCCGGTCGGCGCCGTTGTACCGCCCGGCGAGCTGGGCGACCAGTTCGCTCTTCTCGGTGGAGGAGCTGACCTCCAGCGGTACGCAGTCCGCCCGGTCCGTGCCGGTCGTCGGCCGGACGTACAGGTACGCCCCGGCGATCACCGCGAGCCCCGCGACGACGGCCACCGCGTGCGGCAGCCACGGTCGGGCGGGACGCTGACCGGCGGCCATCGGCTCCTCCAGGGGGTTCGTTGGGCGGGTCAGGCGTCGGCGCGGGGTGCCGGCACGGGCGGCGCGCCGGGCTGCGGCACGGGGCCGTCCGGCGGGCCGGCCGGGGTCAGCGCGGCGGCGACGAGCAGACGGACACCGTAGACCACGACGAGGGCGAGCAGACCGACGGCGACGGCGGTGCCCACGTCGGTGCTGGCGACGTACCCGGTGGCGAAGCCGACCGCGCCGAGGAGGACCGCGAGGGACATCCCCCACGGGTCGGTCCACTGCCGACGCAGCCGCCGGCCGAAGCCGTCCCGGGTCACCGTGGCCGGCCGGTCCGTGGTGGCGGGCGGGGCGGGGGTCGACCAGGCCGTCGCCGCAGGCGCGGTCGGCGGCTGCGGGGCGGGGTGGGCCGTCGACGTGGCGGGCCACGGCGTCGCCGGCTGGTCGCCGGTCGCCTGCGGGGCCGGGTGGCCGGTCGAGGTGTCCGGCCGGGCGGGCGTCATTCCGGTGGTCGGCCAGGGGTCGACCGCCGCCGCCGTCGTCGGCCACGGGTCGGCCGCCGCGACGGCCGGTGCGGCCGGCGGGGTGGTGGTCACGGTACGCGGGACGTGCCGGGTGGCCGCGGCGTCGGTGCCGGCCCGCAGCACGGTCTGCAACGGCACCTCGCCGCTGGGGTGGGCGTCGCGCCCGAGCAGCCGCAGCAGCACCTCCTGGGCGGTCGGCCGGACCCGGTGGTCCTTGTCCAGGCACTGCCCGATCAGGGTGGCCAGCGGGCCGGTGAGCCCGGTCAGGTCCGGCGGGTCGTGCAGCACCCGGTGCATCACCGCGACGACCGGGCCGGTGCCGAACGGCGGCTGCCCGCCCGCCGCGAAGGCGATCGTCCCGGCCCAGGCGAACACGTCGCTGGCCGGCCCGACCTCGTCGTCGCGGAACCGTTCCGGGGCCATGTAGGTGGCGGTGCCCATGATCCGGCTGGTCATCGTCTCGGTGACGTCGAGCGCCCGGGCGATCCCGAAGTCGATCACCCGGGGGCCGTCCGCCGCCAGGATCACGTTGTCCGGCTTGAGGTCGCAGTGCACCACGTCGGACTGGTGGATCGCGGCGAGCGCGGTGGCGGTGCCCACGGCCAGCCGGTGCAGCGCGTTGCCGGCGACCGGCCCCTGCTCGCGGACGTGCCGTTGCAGGGTGACGCCCTCGATGAACTCGCTGACCACGTAGGGCAGCTCACCGTCGACGTCGGCGAAGAGGATCTGGGCGGTGCAGAACGGGGCGACCCGACGGGCGGCGGCGATCTCCTTGACGAACTGGGCCTTCGCCCGGGGGTGCTGGTGCAGGTCGACGTTGATGACCTTGACCGCGACCCACCGACCCTGCTCGTCGCGGCCCAGGTAGACCACACCCTGACCGCCCGCGCCGAGCCGACCGATCAGCTCGTACGGCCCGGCCTGGCGCGGGTCGCGCGGGTTCAGCGGCGTCACGTCCGGCATCGCTGTCGCTGCCCCTATCGGCCTGTGCTCCGGTGCGCTGATGTCCGCCACCGGCGACCCTGCCGGCGACACGGGTATGGTGCCATGCCCACGCCACCGGGACACCCCACCCCTGGCCGTTCGGTGGAGGGCGGCGGTCCGGCCGGCGGGGCCGGCGACTAACCTTGCGGCCATGCGCCTCTCCGCCCGGGTCGACTACGCACTGCGTGCGGCGGCCGAACTCGCGTCGGTCGCCGACGGCGCGGACTCCGGCCGGTCCCGTCCGGTCACCGCCGAGCAGATCGCCAGGTCGCAGGACATTCCGCCGAAGTTCCTGGAGAGCATTCTGCTTCAGTTGCGTCGGGGTGGCATCGTGCACGCCCAGCGGGGCCCGGAGGGCGGCTACTGGCTGGCCCGGCCGGCGGCCGAGATCTCCCTCGCCGAGGTGATCCGGGTGATCGACGGGCCGCTGGCCCACGTCCGGGGGCAGCGGCCCGAGCAGCTCGGCTACCACGGTGCGGCCCGCGCGTTGCAGGAGGTCTGGATCGCGTTGCGGGCCAGCGAGCGGGCGATCCTGGAGCAGGTCACCATCGCCGACGTGGCGACCGGGGTGCTGCCGGGCCGGATCAGCGAGCTGGCCGCCGACCCCCGCGCCTGGAGCTGACCCGCCGCACCCGGCCTGACCTGGCGCGCGGGGTTCCACCAGGCGTGCCCTGCCGCGCCGACGCGTCCCATTCACCGATCTGGGGGTTGACCGGGGAGCGTCCCGTGCCGCATTCTCGACCAAGTCGATAGGAGATGCCGAAAAGTTCGGAGGGCTCGTGCGCAAGCTTCTGATCCTCGCTCTGGTCGGGTTGGCCGCACAGCTCGTCGACGGCGCGCTCGGCATGGCCTACGGGCTGACCTCGTCGACCCTGCTGCTCTTCGTCGGGGTGGCCCCGGCCGCCGCATCGGCGTCGGTGCACCTCGCCGAGATCGGCACCACGCTCGCCGCCGGCGTCGCCCACTGGCGGTTCGGCAACGTCGACTGGCGGGTGGTGGCCCGGATCGCCCTGCCCGGCGCGGTCGGCGCGTTCGTCGGCGCCACCTTCCTCAGCTCCATCTCCACCGAGAGCGCCGCCCCGTGGATGGCCGGCATCCTGTTCACCCTCGGCGCGTACCTGCTGGTGCGGTTCTCCCGGCCGTTGCGGCAGCGCACCGGCGCGGGTCGGCTACGCGGTCGGTTCCTCGGCCCGCTGGGCCTGGTCGCCGGGTTCGTCGACGCCACCGGTGGCGGGGGATGGGGGCCGGTGGCCACGCCGGCGCTGCTGGTCTCCGGCCGGATGGAACCCCGCAAGGTGATCGGCTCGGTGGACACCGCCGAGTTCGTGGTGGCCGGGGCGGCCAGCATCGGCTTCCTGATCGGCCTGGGCAGCGAGGGCTTCCTGCTGCCGACCGTGGCGGCGCTGCTGATCGGTGGCCTGATCGCCGCGCCGGTGGCCGCCTGGCTGGTGCGGATCGTCCCCGCCCAACTGCTGGGCGCCACCATCGGCGGGGTGATCGTGCTGACCAACGCCCGCATCCTGCTCAACGCCGGTGACGCCGGCTCGACCGTCCGCCCGGCGGTCTACGTGCTGCTCGCCGTAGGCTGGGTGGTCGCCCTGACGTTCGCCGTCCGGGCGTTGCGCCGCACCCGCCGCGCCCGCGCCATCGTCGACGCCGCCACCGCCGACGCCACCGGCACCGAAACCGCCGATGTCACCGCCGCTGCCAGCGACGCCGCGACGCCGTCGCCTGACGTCCCGGCTCCGGCCGTCCCGGCCGGGGTCGTCGCCGGGTCCGCGCCGGCCGGGGCCGACGACCGGCTGGCCGCCGTCGAACGCTGACCCCGGCCGGGGTACGTCGCCCCCGGCACGGTGACCGTCGCGCACCACCGGTTCTCCGGTTACGGGGCGGCGACGGTCACCCCGGGAACGCGTCGCCCGGCGCGGGTCCGCCCGGCGCGGGTTCGATCGGTGCGGGTCCGCCCGGGTCGGGTCGGGTGGGGGCCGGGTCGCCGGCGAGGAGGTCCGTCGCCGCCGCCGACAGCAGCGCCCAGGCCCGGTCCACGTGTTCCGGCCCGGTCAGTGGCGAGCCGACGGCCAGCCGCAGGGTGTACCGGCCGTTGACCCGGGTGTGGGTCAGGTACACCTGTCCGCTGTCGTTGACCCGGGCCAGCAGCGCCGCGCTGGCCTCGTCCCCGGCCCGCAACCGGAACGTGACCAGGGAGAACGGGTGCGGGGCGGTGAGGGCGAACCGGTCGTCGGCGCGTACCCGGTCGGCGAACCGGCCGGCCAGGGAGATCCCTGCGCGCAGGTGCGCGCGCAGCCCTTCGACGCCGTACCAGCGCAGGACGAACCAGAGTTTCAGCGCCCGGAACCGGCGGCCCAGCGGGACCTGCCAGTCCCGGTAGTCGATCACCGCACCGGATTCGCTGGCGGCGTTGCGCAGGAACTCCGGCATGACGGTCAGCGCCTCGATCAGCTCACCCCGGTCGGCCACCCAGAAGGCGTCGCAGTCGAAGCCGGTGAGCAGCCACTTGTGCGGGTCGAAGCAGTACGAGTCGGCGTGCTCCACCCCGGCCTGCGTCCAGCGCAACTCGGGGCAGACCGCCGCCGCCCCGGCGTAGGCGGCGTCGACGTGCAGCCACACGCCGTACCGGGCGCAGATCGCACCGATCTCCGGCAGCGGGTCGACGGCGGTGGTGGAGGTGGTCCCGATGGTCGCCACCACGATGGCCGGCACCACGCCTTCGGCCAGGTCCGCCTCGATCGCCGCGCGCAGCGCCGACGGGCGCATCGCCTGGGTCGTCGGGTCCACCGCGACGGTCCGGACGCCCGCCTCGCCGAGGCCGGCGATGCGGGCCGCCTTCTCGATCGAGGAGTGCCCGTGCACCGAGGTGTACGCCCGGTAGCGGCGGTCGACGCCGGCCTCCCGCCAGCGGCCGCCGCTGGCCCGGTGCAGCGCGACCAGGGTGGCGACCAGGGTCGCCGAGGAGGCGGAGTCCTGGATGACGCCGCCGCCGGTGCCGGTGGATCGCCAGCGCGCCGGCAGGTCCATCAGGTCGGCCAGCCAGTCCAGCACGACCGTCTCCAGTTCGGTGCCGGCCGGGTTGGTGGCCCAGAGCATGCCCTGACTGCCGAGGCCCGAGCTGACCAGGTCGGCCAGCACGCTGGGACCGCTGGTGTTGGCCGGGAAGTAGCCGAAGAAGCCGGGGTGCTGCCAGTGGGTGACCCGGGGCGCGATGATCGCGTCGAGGTCGGCCAGCATCGCCGCGACCGGCTCGCCGTGCGCGGGCGGCCCGGTCGGCAGGGCGGCGGTGACCGTGCCGGGCGGGTCCGGTGGGGTGACCGGGCGGCGGTCCAGCGTCCGCCAGTAGTCGGCGACCCAGTCGACCACCGCGTACCCGGCGCGGCGGAACTCCTCGGGGTCCATGTGCTCAGCCATCCGCCGAGTCGATCAGGTGGGCCGCCCGGGAGCAAGAGTGGGTAGCGCTTGTGCGGGCGGAAAGCGTTGTCCTACGATCCGACTGCGCGGAGCCGAACTATGGATGTCGATGCAAAGGCGTCCGTCACCACCGTCAGCGCGGCGTCATCCCGCCGGTCCGGGCAGGCCGGCGTCGCCACCGTGCGCTGACCTCCGCGAAAGGCGTTTCCGTGCACCTGAGCCCCACCCGTCGTCGCGCCGCGCTGCTCGCCGCCGCCGCGGCCACCACCCTCGCCGCCGGCACCCTCACCGCCGTGACGGCCTCGGCCGCCGCCGCCGGTTGCCGGGTCGACTACAAGATCAGTAGCCAGTGGGGCGGCGGCTTCGGCGCCGACGTCCTCGTCACCAACCTCGGCGACCCGATCAACGGCTGGACCCTGACCTGGTCCTACACCGCCGGCCAGCAGGTCACCCAGGCGTGGAACGCCACGGTCACCCAGTCCGGGGCGCAGGTCAGCGCCAAGGACGCCGGTTACAACGCGGCGCTGGGCACCAACGGCACCGCGAACTTCGGCTTCAACGCGTCGTGGAACAACGCCAGCAACCCGCCGCCGGCGAGCTTCGCCCTCAACGGCACGACCTGCACCGGCGGCACCGCGCCGACCACCGCGCCCCCGACGACACCGCCACCGACCACGCCCCCACCCACCACGCCGCCGCCGACCACCCCGCCCCCGACGACACCGCCGCCGACCACGCCCCCGCCGACCGACCCGCCCGCCGGGGCCAAGCAGATGGAGGATCTCGACCGGGGGTTGATCAGCGTCCGCTCCGGCAACGGGAACCTGGTCTCCTGGCGGCTGCTGGGCACCGAGACCTCCGGGGTGTCGTTCAACCTCTACCGGGGCTCCACCAGGGTCAACGCGTCACCGATCACCGGCGCCACCAACTACCTCGACAGCGGGGCGGCGGCCGGCTCGGCGTACACGGTGCGGGCGGTGGTGGGCGGTGCCGAGCAGGCGGCGTCCGGGCCCGCCCTCCAGTTCGCCAACGGCTACCTGGACGTGCCGATCCAGCCGCCGGCCGGCGGCACCACCCCGAGCGGGGAGGCGTACAGCTACTCGGCCAACGACGCCAGCGTCGGTGACCTCGACGGCGACGGCGACTACGAGATCGTGCTCAAGTGGGACCCGTCCAACGCCAAGGACAACAGCCAGTCCGGCTACACCGGCAACGTCTACGTCGACGCGTACACCCTCACCGGCAGCCGGTTGTGGCGCATCGACCTGGGCCGCAACATCCGCGCCGGTGCCCACTACACCCAGTTCCAGGTGTACGACTACGACGGCGACGGCCGGGCCGAGGTGGCCATGAAGACCGCCGACGGCACCCGCTCCGGCACCGGTCAGCTGATCGGCTCGTCGTCGGCCGACTACCGCAACTCCAGCGGCTATGTGCTGTCCGGCCCCGAGTACCTGACCATGTTCAACGGGCAGACCGGCGCGATCGCCTCCACCGTCAACTACGACCCGCCGCGCGGCACCGTCTCCTCCTGGGGTGACTCGTACGGCAACCGGGTCGACAGGTTCCTCGCCGGCACCGCCTACCTGGACGGGCAGCGGCCGTCGCTGATCATGGCGCGCGGCTACTACACCCGGGCGGTCATCGCCGCCTGGGACTTCCGCAACGGCGCGCTGACCAAGCGGTGGACGTTCGACTCCAACGCCTCGGGCAACTCTGCCGCCGCCGGCCAGGGCAACCACCAGCTCTCCGTGGCCGACGTGGACGCCGACGGCCGCCAGGAGATCGTGTACGGCGCGGCCACCATCGACGACAACGGCCGGCTGCTCTACTCGACCGGCAACGGCCACGGCGACGCCCTGCACGTCGGCGACCTGGACCCGGGCCGGGCCGGCCTTGAGGTCTTCAAGGTCGACGAGGACGGCAGCAAGCCCAGCTCGTACTTCGCCGACGCGCGGACCGGTCAGATCCTCTGGTCCACCGGGGCCAACGGGGACAACGGCCGGGGCGTCTCGGCCGACATCTGGGCCGGCAGCCCGGGGGCCGAGTCGTGGTCGTCGGCGGTCGACGGGCTGGCCAACACCCGGGGGCAGAACATCGGGCGCAAGCCGTCGTCGGCGAACTTCCTCACCTGGTGGGACGGTGACCCGGTGCGTGAGCTGCTCGACGCCACCAAGATCGACAAGTACGGCACCGGCGGCGAGACCCGGCTGCTCACCGGCAGCGACGTGGCCTCCAACAACGGCACCAAGTCGACCCCGGCGCTGTCCGGTGACATCCTCGGCGACTGGCGCGAGGAGGTGATCTGGCGCACCAGCGACAGCCGGGCGCTGCGGATCTACAGCACGCCCACGCCGACCAGCACCCGGATCTACACGCTGATGCACGACGCCCAGTACCGCGCGGCGATCGCCTGGCAGAACACCGCCTACAACCAGCCGCCGCACCCGGGCTTCTTCATCGGTGACGGCATGTCCACCCCGCCCACGCCCAACATCTACCTGCGCTGACGGTGCGGGCCCGGCGGTTCACCGGGCCCCACAAAAGCAGGCACCGGGTCGCCAGCCGCGGAATCCGCTCAGCTGGCGACCCGGTGCACCACACCGCAGCACCCCCGACCCGTCCCGACCGGGAGTGCCGTACCACCACCGGTAATAAAGTTAGGGGTCGTCCGCAACGGTGGGGTGACGTGGCTATGAAGAGCGTGTTTCAGACGCTCCGGGACAGCCCGCCGGCCACCTTCCCGGCCACCAGCTCGAACGAGCGCACCCGGTCGGCCACGTCGTACACCATGGTGGTGAGCATCAGCTCGTTCGCTCCGGTGCGGGCCAGCAGCTCGGACAGCTGCCGGCGGACCGTCTCCGGTGAACCCATCGCCTGACCGTCGCGGCGCTGCCGCACGAACTCCCGCTCCAGCTCCGTGTACGGGTACCGGGCGGCGTCGTCGGGGCTGGCCAGCGGCTCCGGCCGGCCCGAGCGCAGCTTGAGGAACGACAGCCCGGCCGGCCCGGACAGCCACTCGGCGCGCTCGTCGGTGTCGGCGCAGACCACGTTGACCGCCACCATCGCGTACGGTTCGGTCAGCCAGCGTGACGGCCGGAAACTCTGCCGGTAGAGCTGGAGCGCGGGCAGGGTGTGCTGGGAGCTGAAGTGGTGCGCGAACGAGAACGGCAACCCCAGCAGCCCGGCGAGCTGGGCGCTGAACCCGCTGGAGCCGAGCAGCCAGACGGCGGGGGACTGGCCCAGCCCCGGGCTGGCGGTGATCGCGCCCGGGTCGTCGCCGCTGAAGTAGTTCATCAGGTCGGCCAGCTCCCGGGGGAAACCCTCCGCCGACAGCCCCTCCATGGTGCGCCGTAGCGCCAGCGCGGTCCGCTGGTCGGTGCCGGGGGCCCGGCCGATGCCCAGGTCGATCCGGCCCGGGTGCAGCGCCTCCAGGGTGCCGAACTGTTCGGCGACCACCAGCGGCGCGTGGTTGGGCAGCATCACCCCGCCCGAGCCCAGCCGGATCGTGGTGGTGTGCGCCGCCAGGTGGGCGAGCAGCACCGCCGGTGCGGAGCTGGCGATCGCCGGCATGTTGTGGTGCTCGGCCACCCAGAACCGGCGGTAGCCCAGTTCCTCGGTCCGGCGGGCCAGCTCGGTGGTGTGCCCGAGGGCCTCGGAGGCGGTGGCCCCGGCGGCGACCGGAGCAAGATCAAGAACAGACAACGGTACGTCGATCACACCTGGGCCCAACCCGCCCCGGCCCGGACTTGTTCCCTGATCGGGCCCGGTCCCGGTCCCGGGTCAGCCCCGGCCGCGGGCCTGCTCGAAGATCAGGCTGGTCTGGGTGTGCTGCACCGCCGGGTCCACCGCCAACTGGTCCAGGACGAAGTCGCGCAGCGCGTCACCCGACGCCGCCCGGACGTGCAGCACGTAGTCCTCCGCGCCCGCCACGTGGAACACCGACACCACCCCGGGCAGCCGGACCGAGCGGGCCCGGAAGGCGTCCACCGCGGCCCGCTCGTGCGCGGTCAGCCGGACCGACACCAGCGCCTGCAACGGCAACCCCACCGCCGCCGGGTCCACCTCGGCGTGGAAGCCCCGGATCGCCCCGCAGTCCCGCAGCGCCCGGGTTCGGGTCAGACAGGTCGACGGGGCCACCCCCACCCGCTCGGCGAGGGCGTTGTTCGGCAGCCGGCCGTCGGCGGCCAGCTCGGTCAGGATCGCGCGATCGACGTCGTCCAGGGTGGCGAAGGGCCGTACATCGTTCGGTGCGGGGGGCATCCCGGCATTCTCCCGCGAATTCGAGCGTAGGAAAAGCCGCACCGCCAGAATATCGTTCGAAGGTGTTGCCTGTCGTCACGCTGATGTTCGAGGCTTTCCGGCATGACGGCGGCTACGGCACCCCCTACCCCCAGCGTCGGGACGACCCTCGACGACACGTCGGTGGACACCCGGGCCGTGCACGCCGGCCGGGAGGACCTCGCGGCCCTCGGGGTGCACGTACCGCCTATCGACCTGTCCACCACCAACCCGCTGCCGTCGGTCGAGGCCGGCGGCGCGGCCTACGAACTGCTCGCCACCGGTGCCACCCTCGCGCCCGGCGACAGCGCCGTCTACCAGCGGCTGTGGAATCCCACCGTGGCCCGTTTCGAGGCCGCGCTGGCCACCCTCGAAGGCACCCCGGCGGCGGTCGCCTTCGCCAGCGGCATGGCCGCGCTCACCGCGGCCCTGCTCGCGGCCACCCGGGACGGTCGCCGGCACGTCGTCGCCGTCCGTCCCCTCTACGGGGGCACCGACCACGTGCTCGCCACCGGCCTGCTCGGCACCGAGGTCAGTTGGGCCCGTCCCGACGAGGTCGCCGCCGCCGTACGGGCCGACACCGGCCTGGTCGTCGTGGAGACCCCGGCCAACCCCACCCTCGACCTCGTCGACATCGCCGCCCTGGCCGCCGCCGTGGGCGACGTGCCGCTGCTGGTCGACAACACCGTCGCCACCCCCGTGCTCCAACAGCCCGCCCGGCACGGCGCCGCGCTCGTCCTGCACAGCGCCACCAAGAGCATCGGCGGGCACGGCGACGTGCTCGCCGGGGTGGTGGCCTGCGACGCCGACTGGGGCGCCCGGTTGCGTCAGGTGCGTGCGGTCACCGGCGCGGTGCTGCACCCGCTCGGCGCGTACCTGCTGCACCGGGGCCTGCAGACGTTGCCGCTGCGGGTCCGCGCACAGCAGGCCGGCGCGGAGAAACTGGCCCTGCGGCTCGCCGGGCACCCGGCCGTCGCGCGGGTCCACCACCCCTCGGTGCACGACCCGGCCGGGCTGGTCGGCCGGCAGCTCGCCGGCACCGGAAGCCTGCTCGCCGTCGAGGTACGCGGCGGCGCGTCGGCCGCCGCCCGGGTCGCCGGGGCCTGCCGGCTGATCACCCACGCGGTGTCACTGGGCGGGGTGGACACCCTGATCCAGCATCCCGCCTCGCTGACCCACCGGCCGGTGGCCGGGGAGGCGAAACCGGGCGACGGGCTGCTGCGGATCTCGGTCGGCCTGGAGGACCCCGAGGACCTGTGGACCGACCTGGCCCGCGCGCTCGCGGCGGGGTGAGCGTCCGGTGGGGCGGTCGGCCCTGCTGACGGGTCAGTGCTTGGGGCCGACGTGGCCGTCCAGGGTGGCGACCGCCGCCCGCCGCGCCACCGACAGGCAGTTGCGGCGGTTCATCGTCCAGGCGACACCGAGCATGTCGAGTGCCCACTGGCAGAGGCCCATGATGTGGGTGGACTCGTTGCTGAAGTGGTAGCGCGGGTAGACGTACGGTCGGCCCCGCACGGTCACCCGGTTGTCCACCCGGCAGCCGTCGGAGTGGAACAGACCCCGCAGGAAGTCGCCCGGCCGGCGCTGGACGATCTCGCGTTGCCAGTCGGCCAGGCCGATCCGGCGTTCGTGCTTGCGGCCCGGCCCGTGCTGGGGAAACAGGCACGGCCAGTGCCGGCCGTAGCTCTGCACGCGGACGCAGCCCTGCTTGCGCACCCGCTGCACCGTCGTGGCGAGCACGGCCCGCATGGCCAGGTCGCACGCGTCGACCAGCCCCGGCCAGGCGGCGGCACAGTAGATCCGCAGCACCGGCACCCGGGCCGTCGTCACCAGGTGGCCGTCGCCGATGTACAGGCCGAGGAGATAGGCGTAGGCCACCGGGTCGGCCGGACCGTCGAGCCCGTCCCGGCACCGGAAGCACCGCAGCTCGGTGCCCCGCTGCCGCGCCTCGGGACGGTCGTTGCACCAGTGCCAGACGGTGCGGTAGGGAAGGCCGACGGCACGTGCCGCGTCGGCGACCGAACCGCCGGCGCGGTGCACCTGCCGGGCGCGGGCCCGGATCTCTGGTGGATGCACCGGGGCATCATCGAACAGGTGTGTGACAAGGTGCCGGGAGCGGGACTCGAACCCGCACGCCTGTTAAGGCAAATGCTTTTGAGGCATTCATGTCTGCCGATTCCATCATCCCGGCGTCACCCCGAGGGGCGCGTGGCTCACTGTACCCGACTAGGCTCATACGGGAGCATGGGTGGTAGCCGTGTGGGATCGATGGTGGGGGTAGGGCTGGTGGCCGAGACACAGACGGATGCCGAGCGCAGGCGGGTGTTGATCGCCGAGGACGAGGCGCTCATCCGACTGGACCTGGCCGAGATGCTGGTCGAGGAGGGTTACGAGGTCGTCGGCGAGGCCGGTGACGGCGAGACCGCCGTCCGGTTGGCCGAGGAGCTGAAGCCCGATCTCGTCATCCTCGACATCAAGATGCCGATCATGGACGGCCTGGCCGCCGCCGAGCGGATCGCCGGTGCCCGGATCGCCCCCGTGATCATCCTGACCGCGTTCAGCCAGCGTGACCTGGTGGAACGGGCGCGGGCCGCCGGTGCGATGGCCTACCTGGTCAAGCCGTTCCAGAAGAGCGACCTGGTGCCGGCGGTGGAGATCGCGCTGTCCCGCTACTCCGAGATCGCCGCCCTGGAGTCCGAGGTGGCCGGCCTCACCGACCGGCTGGAGATCCGCAAGACGGTCGAACGCGCCAAGGGCGCGCTGATGACGACGTACGGGATGACCGAGCCGCAGGCGTTCAAGTGGATCCAGCGCACCGCCATGGACCACCGGATGACCATGAAGGAGGTCGCCGAGCGGATCCTCGCCGAGACCGCCGGTGGCGAGATCGCCGAGCAGCCCACCTCCTGACCTGTCGGCGCACCGGTCGCCGATCGGTCCGTCTTTCCTCCCCGCCCGGCGGCCCACCCCGTCCGGTCGGCGAGGCGACCCGCTCCGAACAGGCGGACGAATCCGCCCCGACGGCCGTCCGGTTCCGTCCTGACGTCGACCCGTGCGGCGCGGTCCGTCCCGCGCCGGCGGCGACACCACGGCGTACCGGCCGGCGGTCCGCTCGGCCGGTGGACCCCTGCCCCCGATCACCCGGCTCCCGTCTGCGCAGTGATCGATCGGTTCGCCGGGTCGGGCGGCCCGACCCGCCCCCCACGGCGGGGTTCCGCTGCCTAGCATCGATGCATGTCTGCCCGGCGCGTACTCGTGGTGTGCGCTCTGTTGGTCCTGGTGGTCGCCGGCTGCGACCGGCCCGGAAACGACGAGGCCGGGCGCGGTGACGGCCGGTCGACGCCGGTCGAGCCGGCCTGGCGGGAGGCGACCCTGCCGGTGCCGCCCGGTCCGGCCGGCCGGCTGGTGCTGCGCGACGCGGTCTCCTGCGCCGGGGTCTGGTTCCTGGTCGGCGGGGTCGTCGACGCCACCGGTGGCAGCCGCCCGGCGGCCTGGTCCAGCACGGACGGTTCCACCTGGCTGCCGGTGCCGGTCGCGGCCAGCACGTTCTACGGCCGGCAGCACGTGCTCTACGCGGCGGCCTGCGCCGCAGGGCGGGTGGCGGCGCTGGGCGCGAAGAACGGTGGGGTGCACGGCAACCCGCGTACCGGGACCTGGGTCCGCGACGGCGACGGCCCGTTGCGGGAGGTGCCGGCGGCGTTCGAGCTGTTCGGCGGGCCCCGCGCGGTCAGCGTGGCCCGGGTGGCGGCCGGTGCGCAGGGCTGGTTGATCGCGGGTGCCCGGGCCGACGGCGCGGCGGTCTGGACGTCGCCGGACGCGGCCGGGTTCACCCTGGCCGAGGGGCTGCCGGAACTGGCCGGCGACGCCCGGGGACGGACGGCGGCGTACGACGCGGTGGCCCTGCCGGTGGGGTGGCTGGTGGTCGGGTCGCTGCTGCCGGCGGGCGGCACGGCGCTGCGGCCGATGGCCTGGACTTCGGTCGACGGGCGTTCCTGGCGGCGGGCGGAACTGCCGGTGCCCGACGGCCGGGGGCGGGCGGAGCGGGTGGTGCCGCGCGACGGCGGGCCGGTGGCGGTGGGGGCGGTTTCGGATGGTTTCGCCGTGTGGTGGGCCGACGACGGGTCGCGGTGGCGGCAGGTCGGCGGCTTCGGGGCGGCCGGCGCGGGGGTGCTGTCGGTGGTGGGGCTGGCCGTGGTGGGTGGGGCGCTGGTAGCGGTGACCGGTGACGGCGTCGGTCGCGCGGTGTGGGTGTCGACGGACGGTGGGGTGTCGTGGCGCTCCGTGCGGGTGCCGTTGCCGGTGGCCGACGGCGGCGACACCGCGCTGACGGTGGCCGGCGGCGATGGTCGACTGCTGCTGCTGGCCGATGACGGCAGAGGCTCCCATGCCTGGTGGGGGCGGGTTTGAGTGGCTATAGGCGGGGGCGGTGGCCGGTACGGGTGCGCGCCTTCGAATAAAAAGTGAAAGTCTCTCGGAACTGATGGTTCTTACAGCGATCGTTTCGAATCCGCCACGGCGTGTAACGGTTCGATCAACCCCGCTTGCTGGGGCTTACGTCGCAGCTTCCCGGTGGGATAACGTCCCGGCCCAGACCGGCGACGACGGTCTGGTTCGTCCGCCCCCGCAAGGGCCAATAGGCAGCGGGTGGTTCGGACCATGCGACGGAGGAGGGTTCCGGCCTTGAGGCAGAAGCTCGCACGCGTGATCGGTGGAGTCGCCATGCTGGCGCTCGTCGCCGGCGGCACCGCTTGCTCCAGCGGCAGCGACGAGGAGGCGTCCGGTGGGGACGGCTGCGGTAGCAAGATCGCGTTCTTCGGCGCGCTGACCGGCAGCTCGGCGGCGCTGGGCATCAACGAGAAGAACGGCGTCAAGCTCGCCGTCGAGAAGTACAACAAGGAAAACGCCGACTGCAAGGTCGAGTTGGCCGAGCTGGACTCGCAGGGCAGCCCGGACCAGGCGCCCGGTCTGGCCCAGAAGGCCATCGACGACGCCAAGCTCCTGGGCATCGTCGGCCCGGCCTACTCGGGCGAGTCCGAGGCCGCCGGCCCGCTGTTCAACGAGGCCGGGCTGGTCACCATCACCCCCTCCGCCACCCGCCCCAGCCTCGCCCAGCAGAACTGGAAGACCTTCTTCCGGGCGGTCGGCAACGACCTGAGCCAGGGCCCCGCGGCCGGCACCTACATCAAGAACGTGATGAAGGCCGACAAGGTCTACGTCATCGACGACCAGTCCGCCTACGGCGCGGGCCTGGCCGACGAGGTCAAGAAGATTCTCGGCGGCGCGGTCGTCGGCTCGGACAAGGTCCAGGGCGAGGGCAAGCAGACCGAGTTCTCCGGCGTGGTGACCAAGGTCAAGGCGGCCGGCGTCAAGGCCGTCTTCTTCGGCGGCTACTACCAGGAGGCCGGCCTGATCCGCAAGCAGCTCACCGCTGCCGGCGTCACCGCCCCGCTGGTCGTCGGTGACGGCTCCAACGACCCGGCGTACATCACCACCGCCGGTGCCGCCGCCGCCGAGGGCACCATCATGACCTGCCCGTGCGCACCGGCCGCCGAGGCCCGGGGCACCTTCGTCGAGGAGTTCAAGGCCCTCAACGGCGCCGACCCGGGCACCTACAGCGACACCGCCTACGACGCCGCGAACATCCTGCTCGCCGGCATCAAGGCCAAGAAGACCACCCGGGCCGACCTGCTGGAGTTCGTGAAGAACTACAGCGGCGAGGGCGTCGCGTCGAGCTACAAGTTCGTCGAGGGTGGCGAGCTGGACCCGGCGCAGGTCAAGGTCTGGGCGTTCAAGGTCCAGGGCGGCAAGGTCGTCCCCGACCAGGAGATCCCGAAGGCCTGACCACGGTCGCCGAGAGCGATTGACGACAGATCGCGGGTGCGGCCGGGAGCTCGCTCCCGGCCGCACCACCTGTTTCTCCACACCTGACGGAGCGGCCCTCCCGTGAACTTCGACGGACTGTTCTCCAACTTCGGGGAACTCACCACGACCGGCCTGACACAGGGTGCGATCTACGCCCTGGTCGCGCTCGGCTACACGCTGGTCTACGGCGTACTCAGACTCATCAACTTCGCTCACTCCGAGGTCTTCATCGCCGGCGCGTTCGCCGCCATCTGGACCTGGAACGGCTTCGGCCTCAACCAGGACTCCCAGGTCAGCGGGCTCGGCTCGATCCTGTTCTACCTGCTCGTCGCGATGATCGTCGCGGCCATCGCGTCGGCCGGCACGGCCACCGTGATCGAGCGGGTGGCGTACCGCCCGCTGCGCAAGCGCAACGCACCACCGCTGGCCTTCCTGATCACCGCGATCGGCGCGTCCATCGCGATCTCGGAGGCGTTCGGCGTCTACACCCGCCGGCTCCCCGAGAGCGCGCCCAAGCTGGTCAGCTCCGAGCCCGTGTTCCACCTCTTCGGCGTGCCGATCAGCGCGGTGCAGCTGCTCACCCTCGGCGCCGCGCTGGTGATGATGGTCGCCTTGGACCAGTTCATCAACCGCAGCCGGGTCGGCCGGGGCATCCGGGCGGTCGCCCAGGACCCCAACACCGCCGCGCTGATGGGCGTGAACAAGGACCGGATCATCCTGATGGTCTTCATCGCCGGCGGTTCCATGGCCGGCGTCGCCGGCCTGCTCTACGACGTGCGGATCCAGACCCTGACCTACAGCGTCGGCTTCCTGCTCGGCCTCAAGGCGTTCACCGCCGCGGTGCTCGGCGGTATCGGCAACCTGCGGGGCGCCCTGGTCGGCGGCCTGCTGCTGGGTGTGGTGGAGAACTACGCCTCGGGGCTGTTCGGCAGCCAGTGGAAGGACTTCGCCGCCTTCGCCGTGCTGGTGGTGCTGCTGATGTTCCGGCCGACCGGTCTGCTGGGCGAATCGCTGGGAAGGGCACGGGCATGACAACGACGGTTAATCCGCCGACCCCCGAGCAGCAGCAGGGGATCGGGACACGGCTGCGGCACGGCCGCGAGGCCGTCGCGCAGCGCTGGCACGACGCCCCGCGCTGGGTGCGCTGGGTGGCGCTGGCGGCGCTGATCGCGTTCTTCTACGCGCTGCCCAACAAGGAGTTCTACCAGTACCTGGGGCCGATCCCGACCACGGGCTCCAACTTCACCCAGGTGCTCTTCACCGTCTCGATCTACGTGCTGCTCGCGGTCGGGTTGAACATCGTGGTCGGCTTCGCCGGCCTGCTCGACCTCGGCTACTTCGGCTTCTTCGCCGTCGGCGCGTACACCGTGGCGGTGTTGACCTCGCCGAGCAGCGACCTCAAGACGCTGTGGCCGTGGCTGCTGGTGGTGCCGATCGCGATCGCCCTCACCATGGTTTCCGGGGTCATGCTCGGCACCCCGACCCTGCGGCTGCGCGGTGACTACCTGGCGCTGGTGACGCTCGGCTTCGCCGAGATGATCCGGATCGCGGCGACCAGCTCCGAGTTCCTCAAGGGCCAGCGGGGCTTCAACCAGATCCCGCACCCGCCCGGCAAGTACGCCGACGGCAAGCCGTTCTTCGGGGTGCTCGACGCCCGCCCGTACTACTGGCTGGTGCTCACGCTGATCATCCTGGTGGTGATCGGGGTGCGGAACCTGACCCACAGCCGGGTCGGCCGGGCCTGGATCTCGATCCGCGAGGACGAGGACGCCGCCCAGCTGATGGGCGTGCCGACGTTCAAGTTCAAGCTCTGGGCGTTCGCCTCGGGTGCGGCGATCGCCGGCCTCGCCGGTGCGCTCTTCGCCGGCAAGCAGAACTTCGTCAACTCGCAGAACTTCGAGCTGCTCAACTCGATCATCATCCTGGCCGCGGTCATCCTGGGCGGCTCGGGCAACATCGTCGGCGCGATCGTCGGCGGCGGCCTGGTGGCGTACATGATCGAGCGGTTCCGCGGCATCGAGCTGTTCGGCGTGGAGCTGTACGAGTACCGGTTCCTCTTCTTCGGCCTGGTGCTCGTGCTGATGATGATCTTCCGGCCGCAGGGCCTCATCCCGAACCGACGACGGGCGGCGGAGTTCAAGGACCGCCGCAAGGAGGTGATCGTCGGTGAGTGACACCGAACAGACCCCGGCCGTACCGGCCCAGGCGGGCGCGCCCGCCGTCGAGACCATCCCCGGGCGGGAACCGCTGCTGGAGGTCGACCACGTCACGCTGCGCTTCGGCGGCGTGGTGGCGCTCAACGACGTCGACTTCACCCTCTACAAGGGGGAGATCCTCGGGCTGATCGGCCCGAACGGCGCCGGCAAGACCACCTGCTTCAACGCGATGACCGGCATCTACCAGCCCAGCGAGGGTCAGATCCGGTTCCGCGGCGAGAAGATCAGCGGCAAGAAGCGGCACCAGATCACCAAGATGGGCATGGCGCGGACGTTCCAGAACATCCGCCTCTTCCCGGAGATGACCGCGCTGGAGAACGTGCAGGTCGGTGCCGACGCGCACCACAAGACCAGCGTGATCTCGGCGCTGCTGCGGCTGCCCCGGCACTGGCGCGAGGAGCGTGAGGGCCGGGAGAAGGCCGAACGGCTGCTGGAGTTCGTCGGCATCCGGCCCCGGATGCACGAGTTCGCCCGCAACCTGTCCTACGGCGAGCAGCGTCGGCTGGAGATCGCCCGGGCCCTGGCCACCGAACCGGTGCTGCTCTGCCTGGACGAGCCGGCCGCCGGCTTCAACCCGGCGGAGAAGGAGGAGCTGCTCCAGCTCATCCGGCAGATCCGCGACACCGGCGTGACCGTGCTGCTGATCGAGCACGACATGCGCCTGGTCATGGGTGTCACCGACCGGATCGTGGTGCTGGAGTTCGGGAAGAAGATCGCCGAGGGGCTGCCCGCCGAGGTGCGGGACAACCCGAAGGTGGTCGCGGCGTACCTGGGGGTACCGGACGATGCTGCTTGAGATTGACGACGTCAGCCTGCTGTACGGGCGCATCCAGGCGCTGCACGGGATCAGCCTGACCGTGGGGGAGGGCGAGATCGTCGCCCTGATCGGCGCGAACGGCGCCGGTAAGTCCACCACCATGCGGGCGATCTCCGGCATCCGGCCGATCGCCTCCGGGGCGATCCGCTTCGAGGGCGAGGACATCTCCAAGCTCCGGGCGGACCTGCGGGTCCGGCGGGGGCTGTGCCAGGCCCCGGAGGGTCGCGGCATCTTCCCCGGCATGACCGTGCTGGAGAACCTCGACATGGGCGCCTACACCCGGCGGGACCGGGCGGGCATCGCCCAGGACCTCAACCGGGTGCTGGAGCTGTTCCCCCGGCTGGCCGAGCGGCGCAAGCAGGCCGGCGGCACCCTCTCCGGCGGCGAGCAGCAGATGTTGGCCGTCGGCCGGGCGCTGATGAGCCGGCCCAAGCTGCTGCTGCTCGACGAGCCGTCGATGGGTCTGGCCCCGATGCTGATCCAGCAGATCTTCTCCATCATCACCGAGATCAACGAGCAGGGCACCACGATCCTGCTGGTGGAGCAGAACGCGCAGCAGGCGCTCGCCCGGGCCCACCGGGCGTACGTGCTGGAGACCGGCCGCATCGTCAAGAGCGGCACCGGCGCCGACCTGCTGCACGACCCGTCGGTCAAAGAGGCCTACCTGGGCGTGGCCTGACCGTCGCCCCCTCGCAAAGGAGTACACGCATGTTCCACCTCACCCCTGGTCGGCGGGCGGCGTTCGGCGTCGCCGGCGCGACCGCCCTGCTGCTCTCCCTCGCCGCCTGTGGCGAGGAGGAGAGCACCGAGCAGCCCGGCGGCGGTCCCTCGGTCAGCGCGTCGGCCGACACCTCGCTGGCCGACAAGGTCCCGGCGGCCATCAAGGCCGACGGCAAGATCGTCGTGGGCACCGACTCGACGTACGCCCCGGCGGAGTTCCTCGACAGCGACGGCAAAACGGTGATCGGCTTCGACGTGGAGCTGTTCACCGCCGTGGCGGCGAAGCTCGGCCTCAAGGCGGAGTTCGTCTCCGCGCCGTTCGGCGACATCATCTCCGGCGTGAGCACCGGCAAGTACGAGGTGGGCGTCTCGTCGTTCACCATCAACGACGAGCGCAAGCAGCAGGCCAACATGGTCAGCTACTTCCAGGTCGGCACCCAGTGGGTGACCAAGAAGGGCAACCCGGCCGGCGTCACGATCGACGACGCCTGCGGCAAGAAGATCGCCGTGCAGAAGGACACCGTCCAGGTCGAGGACATCCAGAAGCGCTCCAAGACCTGCACCGACGCCGGTAAGCCGGCGATCACCGTCGAGCAGTTCCCCGGCCAGGACGCCGCCACCGCCGCGGTGGTCTCCGGCAAGGACGACGCGATGCTCGCCGACTACCCCGTCGGGGTGTACGCGGTGACCCAGTCCAACGACGCCCTCGAACTGCTCGACAAGCAGTACGAGGCGGCCCCGTACGGCTACGTGGTCGGCAAGGACCAGGCGGCGTTCGCCGAGGCGGTGCGGGACGCGACCAAGGCGCTGATCGCCGACGGGTCGTACAAGTCGGTGCTGGACAAGTGGAAGGTGGCGGACGGCGCGATCACGGACCCCGCGATCAACCCGTAACAGGTCATGGAATCCCACGACACTTCCACCGTACGGGCGCGGCCGGAGCCTCTCCGCGCCGTGCCCGTACGGCACCCGGGGCGCTGGGTCGCGGTCGCCGTGCTGGCCGTGCTGGTCGCCATGTTCGTCCACCTGCTGGTCACCAACGACGCGTTCAACTGGTCGTTCATGGTGGACAAGATGTTCCGTCCGCCGATCATCGAGGGGCTGCTGCGCGGCACGGTGCTGATGACGGTGAGCGCGATGCTCATCGGCGTCACGCTGGGTGTGGTGGTGGCGGTGATGCGGCTGTCGGACAATCCGATCCTGCGCGGGGTCGCCTGGCTCTACACCTGGTTCTTCCGGGCGGTGCCCCGGCTGGTGCTGCTGGCGGTCTTCGGCAACATCGGCATCCTGTGGAGCCGGATCGAGTTCGGGGTGCCGTTCGACACCCAGCTCGGCCAGCTCTTCGGCATCGACAACCTGCAACTGCGGCTGTTCGGCTTCTCCTCCCGGGACATCCTCACCGGTTTCATGGCCGGCCTGCTGGGGTTGGCGCTGTCCGAGGCGGCCTACATGGCCGAGATCGTCCGGGCCGGCATCCAGTCGGTCGACGAGGGGCAGACCGAGGCGGCCCAGGCGCTGGGCATGAGCCGGGGGCAGCTGCTGCGTCGGGTGGTGCTGCCGCAGGCGATGCGGGTGATCATCCCGCCGACCGGCAACGAGACCATCGCGATGCTCAAGGACACCTCGCTGCTGCTCTACGTGCCGGTGAGCGTGGAGCTGTTCTTCCAGCTCGACGCGGTCGGCAAACGGACCTTCCAGATCTTCCCGATGTACGTGGCCGCCTGCCTGTGGTACCTCTTCCTGACCAGCATCCTGCTGGTCGGGCAGTACTTCCTGGAGCGGCACTTCGGCAAGGGCTACGGCCCGGCCGGCCGGGCCCGGCTGCGGTTGCGCGGGATGGCGGCGGAGACCGGTGGCGGCGGCAACGCGGGGACGGTGGGTCAGGCATGAGCGAGCTGATTCCCGGCCAGGCGGGTGCTCCCGCCGCCGAGTCGGGCCGGGCCGGTGCGTCGGCCGACGGGTCCGGGCTGATGGTGCGGGCCGAGCAGGTGCACAAGTCGTTCGGGCCGCTGGAGGTGCTCAAGGGCATCGACCTGGAGGTCCGGTCGGGCGAGGTGTGCTGCCTGCTGGGGCCGTCCGGCTCCGGCAAGTCGACCTTCCTGCGCTGCATCAACCACCTGGAGAAGATCAACGCCGGGTCGATCCGGGTGGACGGCGAGCTGATCGGCTACCGGGAGCGCGGCGGCCGGCTGCACGAGATGCGGGAGAAGGAGGTGGCCGCGCAGCGCCGTTCGATCGGGATGGTGTTCCAGCGGTTCAACCTCTTCCCGCACATGACGGTGCTGGGCAACGTGACCGAGGCGCCGGTGCTGCTGGGCCGGGAGAAGAAGGCGGCGGCCCGGGAGCGGGCCGCGCAGCTGCTGGAACGGGTGGGGCTGGGCGACAAGCTCGGCGCGTACCCCGGTCAGCTCTCCGGCGGGCAGCAGCAGCGGGTGGCGATCGCCCGCGCGTTGGCGATGCGGCCGAAGCTGATGCTCTTCGACGAGCCGACCAGCGCGCTCGACCCGGAACTGGTCGGCGAGGTCCTGGACGTGATGAAGGACCTTGCCCGGGACGGGATGACCATGATCGTGGTGACCCACGAGATCGGTTTCGCCCGGGAGGTCGGCGACACGCTGGTCTTCATGGACGGCGGCGTGGTCGTCGAGTCCGGCGACCCGCGCGAGGTGATCGCCAATCCGCAACACGAGCGGACCAGGACGTTCCTCGCCAAGGTGCTCTGAGTTCCGGTCCACCCCCGGCGGCGGCCGTGCCGCCGCCGGGGGTTGTCGGGGGTACGGGCTAGAGTCGCTGCCGTGACAGCTACGACGCCGCGCCTGCTCCTCGTCGACGGACATTCCATGGCATACCGGGCGTTCTTCGCCCTGCCGGTGGAGAACTTCTCCACCACGACGGGGCAGCCGACCAACGCGGTCTACGGCTTCACCTCGATGCTGATCAACGTGCTCCGCGACGAGCAGCCCACCCACATCGTGGTCGCCTTCGACGTCTCCCGCCGCTCCTTCCGCACCGAGAAGTACGCGGAGTACAAGGCCGGCCGCAGCGAGACCCCGGCCGACTTCAAGGGCCAGGTCAGCCTGGTCAAGGAGGTCCTCGACGCGCTGCGCATCCCGGTCGTCGAGCGGGAGGGCTACGAGGCCGACGACGTGATCGCCACCCTCGCCTGCCAGGCCCGCGACCAGGGCATGCAGGTGCTGATCAGCACCGGCGACCGGGACGCCTTCCAGCTCGTCGGCGACGACGTCACCGTGCTCTACCCGCGCAAGGGCGTCTCCGACCTGGCCCGGATGGACCCGGCGGCGATCGAGGCCAAGTACGGCGTCGGCCCGCAGCGCTACCGCGACCTGGCTGCCCTGGTCGGCGAGACCAGCGACAACCTGCCCGGCATCCCCGGCGTCGGCCCGAAGACGGCCGCCAAGTGGATCAACACCTACGGCGGGGTCGAGGGCGTGATCGCGCACGCCGACGAGATCAAGGGCAAGGCCGGCGACAGCCTGCGCGAGCGGCTCGCCGACGTGATCCGCAACTACGAGATCAACTGCCTGGTCTCCGACCTGGAGCTGCCGATCCGCCCCGAGGACGCCCGCTGGCAGGGCTGGGACCGCGAGGCCGTGCACCAGGTCTTCGACACCCTCCAGTTCCGCATCCTGCGTGACCGGCTGTATCAATACCTGGAGGCGGTGGAGCCGGAGGCCGAGGCCGGCTTCGACCTGGCCGGCGAGCGGCTCACCGCCCCCGGCGCGCTGGTCGACTGGCTGGCCGCGCACGTCCCCGCCGGCACCCAGGTCGGCGTGGCGGTGAAGACGCCGGCCAAGCCGAAGGACCCCCGCGAGCGCTACGAGCCGCAGCTCGACGCGCTGGCCCTCGCGCTGGCCAGCGGCCCGGCCGCCTGGCTCGACCCGGCGACGTTGGCCGAGGCCGACGAATGCGCCCTGGCCGACTGGTTGGCCGACCCCCGGCAGCCCAAGGTGCTGCACGACAGCAAGCATGCCCGGCTGGCGTTCGCCGCGCGGGGCTGGTCGCTGGCCGGCGTCGCCCGGGACACCGAGCTGGCCGCCTACCTGGCCCGCCCCGACCAGCGCTCCTACGACCTGACCGACCTGGCGCTGCGCTACCTGCACCGTGAGCTGCGGGTCGACGCGCCGGAGACCGGGCAGCTCACCTTCGACGGCCTCGGCGACGACGGTGAGGCCGAGCAGAACCTGATGCTCCAGGCGCGCGCCACCCTCGACCTGGCCGACGCGATCGACGCCGAGCTGTCCCGCGACGGCGAGCAGTCCGCCCGGCTGATGGCCGAGGTGGAGCTGCCGCTGTCCGAGGTGCTGGCGGGGATGCAACGCGTCGGCATCGGCGCCGACCTGGACTACCTCCAGGAACTGGAGGCGCACTTCGCGGGCGAGGTGAAGTCCGCCGCCCAGAGCGCGTACGCCGCCGTGGGGCGGGAGTTCAACCTCGGCTCGCCCAAGCAGCTCCAGGAGCTGCTCTTCGGGGAGCTGGGGCTGCCCAAGACCAAGAAGATCAAGACCGGTTACACCACCGACGCCGACGCGCTCCAGTGGCTCTACGCCCAGAACCCGCACCCCGTGCTGGAGCACCTGCTGCGCCACCGGGACGTGGCGAAGCTCAAGACCACCGTCGACGGCCTGCTCAAGTCGGTCGCCGACGACGGGCGCATCCACACCACGTTCAAGCAGACGGTGGCGGCCACCGGCCGGCTCTCCTCCACCGACCCCAACCTCCAGAACATCCCGATCCGCACCGAGGAGGGCCGGCGCATCCGTCGGGCCTTCGTGGTGGGCGACGGCTACCAGACGCTGCTCACCGCCGACTACAGCCAGATCGAGATGCGGATCATGGCGCACCTGTCGTTGGACGAGGCGCTGATCGAGGCGTTCAACTCCGGCCACGACTTCCACGCCGCCACCGCGTCGTCGGTCTTCACCGTCCCGGTCGGCGAGGTCACCGCCGACCAACGCCGCAAGATCAAAGCGATGAACTACGGCCTGGCGTACGGCCTGAGCGCCTTCGGCCTGTCGCAGCAGCTCGGCATCACCGCCGAGGAGGCCCGGGGGCTGATGGAGAACTACTTCGCCGGGTTCGGCGGCGTCCGCGACTACCTCCAGGAGGTGGTGGCCCGCGCCCGCCAGGACGGCTACACCTCCACCGTCCTGGGTCGCCGCCGCTACCTGCCCGACCTGGTCAGCGACAACCGGCAGCGCCGGGACATGGCCGAGCGGATGGCGCTCAACGCCCCCATCCAGGGCTCGGCGGCCGACATCATCAAGGTCGCCATGCTGCGCGTCGATACCGCGCTGCGCGACGCCGGGCTGCGCTCCCGGATGCTGCTCCAGGTGCACGACGAGCTGGTCTTCGAGGTCGCCCCCGACGAGCGGGAGGCGTTGGAGACGCTGGTCCGGCAGGAGATGGGGGCGGCGTACCCGCTGTCGGTGCCGCTGGAGGTCTCCGTCGGCGTCGGCCGGGACTGGAACAGCGCCGACCACTAGCCTCCGCACCCACCGCACCGGCCAGACCAGGGGGAGACATGAGCACACTCGCCGACCGGCCGCACACCGCACTGCTCGTCGTCGACGTGCAGAACGGGGTCGTCGCCGGGGCGTACCGGCGTGACGACGTGGTCGCCAACATGGCTGCCCTGGTGCGGCGGGCCCGCCGGGAGGGGGTGCCCGTCGTCTGGGTGCGGCACTCCGACGCCCGGCTCGTCCCCGGCGGTGACGACTGGCAGATCGTGCCCGAGCTGGTCCCGGCCGAGGCGGAACCGCTGGTCGACAAGCGCTACGGCGACTCCTTCGAGGACACCGAGCTGGAGTCGGTGCTGGCCGGGCTGCGCGTCGGGCGGCTCGTGGTGGTCGGCGCGCAGACCGACGCGTGCGTCCGGTCGACCCTGCACGGCGCGTTCGTGCGGGGCTACGACACCACGCTGGTCGCCGACGCCCACACCACCCAGGACCGCACACGGTGGGGCGCGCCGCCGCCCGGGCAGGTCGTCGCGCACACCAACCTCTACTGGACGCACCAGCAGGCCCCGGGGCGCACGGCCGGCACGGTCGCCACGAAGGACGTCGACTTCGCCACGACGGCCTGACCCCACCCTCCGGCTGTCGCGGCCGGCCCGCCTGACCCGGGCAGCACCTGGCCCGGCGGCAGGCCCGGCCCGGTCAGCGCAGCGGGTCGTGGCCCCAGTTCATCAGCGACCAGCGCCACTTCGTGTCCCGGACGTCGCCGGCCGGTCGCTGCGCCAGGTGCCGGTGCACGTAGCCGATCACCGTGCGCATGTGCCGGTAGTCGGCGGCGGACAGTTCGGCCCGCTTACGGCGCAGCAGGTCGACGATCCGGCGGCCCGACGAGTGCCCCACCGACTCGCCGCCACCGGACCGGCCACCCTTGTGCCAGCCGACCTGCTTGGACTCGGGCGTCTGCAACCAGGACGACAGCTCCCCGGGTTTCATGTTCACCGCCTCGGTGAACTCCCGGTAGGTCTGCTGCGGGTCGTCAGCGCGGCTCACGGTGCGGCGCTGGAACCGGTGCTCGGCCATGGCCGGCGGGTACCCGGCGGCACCGCCCGGAAACACCGGCCCGGCGGCCACCGGGCCGGGCTACGGGGTGATCTCGGCGATCGGCAGTTTGATGTCGAACGGTTCGGTCAGCTCGATCAGCTCGGCGCTGTCGGCGACCAACTCGTACTGCCGCTCCCCGCCGGGGCCGACCCGGTCGCCGATCCGGTACGCGTAGAGGTGCACCGGGTCCTGTTCGACGCGCCAGTAGAACGGGATGCCGGCGGCGGCGTACTCACCGGGTTTGGCGAACCGGTCGACCCGTCGGGTGCCGGGCGAGACGATCTCCACCGCGAGCAGGACGTCGGAAGGGCGCAGGCGGAACCGGTCGGCCGGCACCTCGGCCCGGTAGAGCAGCACGTCCGGCTGACGGCTGGTGTTGGCGCTCAACCCGACCCCGACCGCCTGGGCGACCCGGAGGCGGTCGGGCACCCGGCTGTGCAGCCACAACCACAGCAGGCTGGCGATGTTCTGATGGCCCAGGGTGGGTGAGGGCGTCACCTGGATCACTCCGTCGACGAGCTCGACGCGGGGGGCGTCGTCCGGCAGGGCGAGCAGATCCTCCAGCGTGTAGTCGGCACGCTGCTGCCGCATCGGGTCCGGACACCAGGGGCCAGGTGATGTCGGGATGGACTCGGCGCTCATGACGGCAGCGTACCGCCGGGCACGGGGCGTCAGGGCGCACCGGCGGTGCGACGGCGGCCGTTCGGCGCCGTGGAACGCCGGCCGGTCAGGTGGTGCTCGGTCAGGTGGTGGCCGGCTTCTCGGTGACGAAGATGGCGGTGCCGGGGAAGAGCCGCCCACGTAGCGGGCTCCACTGCCCCCAGGTATCCCGGTGGCCGGCCGGCCACTCCGGTTCCACCAGGTCGACCAGGCGGAAGCCGGCACCGATCAGTTCGCGGATCCGGTCGCCGAGGGTGCGGTGCTGCTCCACGTAGCTGGCCACCCCCCGCTCGTCCTGCTCGACGTAGGGGGAGCGGTCGAAGTACGAGTGCACGGCGGTGAGCCCGCCCTCGCCGGGGTCGTCCAGGAAGACCCAGCGCATCGGGTGGGTCACCGAGAACACCCAGCGCCCGCCGGGGCGCAGCACCCGGTGCACCTCGGCCATCAGGGCGGCCGAGTCGGCGACGAACGGGATCGCCCCGAACGCCGTGCAGGCGATGTCGAACGACGCCCCGGCGAACGGCAGGGCCAACGCGTCGGCCTGCACCAGCGGGACGCGTACCCCGGTGGTGCCGGCGGCGCGGGTGGCGTGCCGCAGCATGCCGGCGGAGAGGTCGAAGGCGACCGGCTCGGCCCCCTGGGTGGCCAGCCAGCGGGCGCAGGACGCCGCGCCGCAGCCGACCTCCAGCACCCGTCGCCCGGCCAGCTCGCCGAGCAGCCGCGCCTCGGACTCGCGCAGCCCCTCCGGGCACCAGCGGAAGTCCACCTCGCCCAGGAAGGCCCCGTGTTCGGCCTGGTAGTCGTCGGCATCGGCGTCCCACCAGCCGCGGTTGGCCCGCCGTGCCTCGGTGTCGCCCACCCGGCGTCGGATCACCCGCTCGTCGTCGTCCACCCGTTCACGCTAGGCCCTGCGGTGGCGTCGTCCGCCGGACCCCGGCGTGCGCGGCGCGGCGGACGGCCGTACGCTGTCGGTCCCGTGGGGCGGATGTGACGGATGAGACAGCGGAGGTGCTTTCCCACCGAAATCTCCGCTTTCGCAGCAGACGAGGTCGTGAGGACCCGGGAGGGCTTGCACGCTGTGGTAATGCAGCGGGTAGGCTAGACGATGCGCTCGTGGATCGTGTACCTCGGCAGGGAGCAGGTGCGCGGTCACCGGAGCACCGATGATCCTCTCTTGGCGATCGTCAGGTGGGGTCGGTGGCGGATCCGCTGGCGCGAACGGGTCACTGCGACACCACGCCTGCTGTGACAACCCATCCGACCGGAGCAACCGCCCACATGACGAGCAGCATCGAGGCCCCCTCGAGCGCCACCCGGGTCACCCACGACGATCTCGGTTCCGAGGAGGCTTTCCTCGCCGCGATCGACGAGACCATCAAGTACTTCAACGACGGCGACATTGTCGAAGGCACCGTCGTCAAGGTCGATCGGGACGAGGTCCTGCTCGACATCGGCTACAAGACCGAGGGTGTCATCCCCTCGCGGGAGTTGTCGATCAAGCACGACGTGGACCCCGCCGAGGTCGTCTCGGTCGGTGACCACATCGAGGCCCTGGTCCTCCAGAAGGAGGACAAGGAGGGGCGGCTGATCCTCTCCAAGAAGCGGGCGCAGTACGAGCGGGCCTGGGGCACGATCGAGAAGATCAAGGACGAGGACGGTGTCGTCCGCGGCTCGGTCATCGAGGTCGTCAAGGGTGGTCTCATCCTCGACATCGGCCTGCGCGGCTTCCTGCCCGCGTCGCTGGTCGAGATGCGGCGGGTGCGTGACCTGCAGCCGTACGTCGGCCGCGAGCTCGAAGCCAAGATCATCGAGCTGGACAAGAACCGCAACAACGTGGTCCTGTCCCGCCGGGCCTGGCTGGAGCAGACGCAGTCCGAGGTGCGCACCGAGTTCCTCAACAAGCTCCAGAAGGGGCAGGTCCGCAAGGGCGTCGTCTCCTCGATCGTCAACTTCGGCGCGTTCGTCGACCTGGGCGGCGTGGACGGCCTGGTGCACGTCTCCGAGCTGTCCTGGAAGCACATCGACCACCCGTCCGAGGTCGTCGAGGTGGGCCAGGAGGTCGAGGTCGAGGTCCTGGACGTCGACCTGGACCGCGAGCGGGTCTCGCTGTCGCTGAAGGCGACCCAGGAGGACCCGTGGCGGCAGTTCGCCCGGACCCACGCGATCCAGCAGATCGTGCCGGGTAAGGTCACCAAGCTGGTGCCGTTCGGCGCGTTCGTCCGGGTCGACGACGGCATCGAGGGCCTGGTCCACATCTCCGAGCTGGCCGAGCGCCACGTGGAGATCCCGGAGCAGGTCGTCCAGGTCGGCTCCGAGGTCATGGTCAAGGTCATCGACATCGACCTGGAGCGCCGCCGGATCTCGCTGTCGCTCAAGCAGGCCAACGAGGGCTTCGTCGAGGGCGAGGAGCACTTCGACCCGACCCTCTACGGCATGGCCGCGACGTACGACAACGAGGGCAACTACATCTACCCGGAGGGCTTCGACCCGGAGACGGGCGAGTGGCTCGAAGGGTACGACAAGCAGCGCGAGACCTGGGAGAACCAGTACGCCGAGGCGCGTCAGCGCTGGGAGGCCCACACCAAGCAGGTGCAGACCTCCCGGGCCGCCGACGCCGAGGCCGCTGCCAACCCGGCTCCGCCCGTGGCCGCCGGTGGTGGCACCACCACCTCGACCAGCTCGTCGACCCCGAGCCGGCAGGCCGAGGAGCCGGCCGGCACCCTGGCCACCGACGAGGCGCTCGCCGCGCTGCGGGAGAAGCTCGCCGGCGGCAAGTGAGCCGGACGCTGCCTCCCACCCGGTACGACGTCTGACGTCACCGGGTCCGGGTAGCCGCTGACACAGGAGCCCCGCCCCCGATCCGCCACGCGGACCGGGGGCGGGGCTCTGTGCCGTCCGGGTGCCTCCGCTCCCGTCCCGCGACGGGGCGATCGACTCAGGGGTGGGGCGGTGTGGTGGGGTGGGAGGCGGTCCGGTTGACTGGGCGGGTGCTGAGGGTGGGGTTGACCGGCGGCATCGGGTCCGGCAAGAGCGCCGTGGCGACCCGGCTGGCCGAGCGGGGCGCGGTGATCGTCGACTCGGACCGGATCGCCCGGGAGGTGGTGGCACCGGGCACCGAGGGGCTGGCCGCGATCGTCGCCGCCTTCTCCGAGCGGGTGCTGGCCGCCGACGGGACGCTGGACCGGGCGGCGCTGGGCGCACTGGTCTTCGCCGACGCGACCGCCCGTCGCCGGCTGGAGGAGATCACCCATCCCCGGGTACGGGCCCGGTCCGCCGAGCTGTTCGCCGCGGCACCCGCCGACGCGGTGGTGGTCAACGACGTACCGCTGCTGGTGGAGGTGGGGCTCGCGCCGACGTACCACCTGGTGGTGGTGGTGCGGACGGCCGTGGCCATCCGGGTGGAGCGGTTGGTGCGGACCCGGGGGATGAGCCGCGCGGAGGCCGAGCGGCGGATCGCCGCGCAGGCCGACGACGCCCGTCGCCGCGCGGCGGCCGACGTGGTGCTCGACAACGAGGGCGGCCTCGACGAGCTGCACGCCGCCGTGGACGCCCTCTGGTCGGCACGCCTGGTGCCCTACGAACGTAACGTGCGGGAACAGCTGGTGGTCCCGGGTGGGCCGGCGGTGTCGACCGCGCCGGACCCGACCTGGCCGCAGCAGTACGCCCGGATCGCCGCCCGGATCCGGCACGCGCTGGCCCCCGACGACCTGCGGATCGACCATGTCGGTCCCACCGCTGTCCCGGGGCTGGCCGGGCGGGACGTCATCGACGTGCAGGTGACCGTGCCGTCGATGGCCGAGGCGGACGGCCCGGTGGCGCGCCGGCTCGCCGACGCCGGGTTCCCGAGGGTGCCAGGCGTGCAAGGGAACCGCCCCCGCTGGGCGGACCGCGACGCCGGGACGGGTGGGGACGGTGACGGGGGCTGGGCGCAGCGGTTGCACGGCAGCGCCGATCCGGGCCGGCCGGTCGCCGTGCACCTGCGGGTGGCGGGATCGGCCGGTTGGCGGCACGCCCTGCTGATGCGGGACCACCTGCGCGCGGACCCCGATCGGCGGGCGGCGTACCTGCTGGTGAACCGGGAGGCGGCGGCGTCGGCACCGGACGGCGACGGGGCCGGCACCGCCGCCGACCCGTGGTTCGCCGAGGAGTACCTGCGGGCGCAGGAGTGGGCGGCGCGGACCGGCTGGCGGCCCTGACCGGCTGCCGTCCTGCCGGGTCAGCCTGACGGTGCTGCCGCCGGGTCAGCCTGGCCGGGCTGGCGGGGGCGGTTTCCGGTGGGTGGGGACGATCCCCGCCGGCAGCGGGCCGGGGGTCAGCTCCAGTTGCGCCCACAGCCCGCCGGTGGTGCGCAGCTCCAACCGGTGCAGGAAGCCGGAACGGTCCAGCCAGTACCGCAGCCGCTGGCCCTGGCGGCGTACCTCGAACACGTCCACCGGGCGGTCGGCCCGTCGGTCGCTGCGGACGTGGACCGTCGTGGTCGTGTCCCGGCTCGGCGTGGCGGCCCGCACCGCCGCCTCGACCAGCGTGTCCAACTCGTCGGCCGGCCGGGCCGCGAGCCGCCAGCCGGCCCCGGTCGGCAGCGGCAGCGGCGGTGCCGCCGACGGGCCGGAGGCCGCGGTGTGCGGTCCGACCGGTACGTCCGCCCGGGCGAAGCCGGCCCGGTCCCGACGCCGCAGCGTCCGGCGGCCGAGGGTGTCCAGTTCGGCGACGGACAGGTAGGCGACGCCGGCCGTCCAGCTCAGCCAGCCGCCGCCGCGCAGGTTGGCGGCGCTGCCGAGGGGTGCGGTGACGGTGACCGCCGCGCTCCCGGTCCCGGAGCGCAGCCGGGTGGCGAGCCGGTCCAGCCGGGCGGTCTCCTCGTCGGTGGGGGCGCGGGGCAGGCCGGGCCGGCCGCCGAGCACGTCGACGGGCCAGGGGGTCGGCCGGTCGAACCGGTCCAGGTCGACCGTGATCGGGGTGCCGTCGGCGAGCCGACCCGCCCAGCGGCGCAGCCGCGCGTCGCGGTCGACCCACCAGCGGGGGTCGGCGTCGTCGGCCGGACGCCCGTCCGGCACGGCGGTGGCGGGTGCCGTGGTGGCCTGTGGGTTGGCCGTGGGCGCTCCGGTGGCGGGTCCTGCAGCTGGCCACAGCGCCGCTTGGAGGACGTCGACCTGGTCGCCGCCGAGGGTCTCCCGGCCGAGCCACCGGCCGCCTCCGGCGCGCAGCGCAGCGGCGGGTGCGGCCCGGTCGGCGGCGAGGGCGAAGAGCACGGTGAGCGCCCCGCCCAGGCCCCGCCCGGGTGCCGGGTTCCGCAGCCGCCAGCGGTCACCGGGCGGCACCAGCGGTGGCCGGCCCGGGGCCACGATCGCGGCGGGGTCGGGGCGCTGCACCACCGCCGACGGGGTGGCCTGCACCAGGCCCCGGTCCGGTCCGGCTCCCGGGCCGCCGACGTCGAGGTAGGCCAGCGGGCGGGACCAGTCGACCCAGCCGACCAGGTCGGTGCGCCCGGCCCCGGTGCCGACGGCCACCCGTACCCCGGCCCGGACGTCCCGGTAGGTGCCGACCCGGACGGCGGCGAGCCGCTCGGCCTCGTCGTCGGTGAGGGCCCGCGCCGTGGTGGTCGGGGCGGGTGCGCCGGAGACCAGGCCGGCCACGAGGGCCGTTGCGGCCGTGACGGCGACCACGACCAGGGCGACCAGGGTGGTCCGTCGCCGGCCCGGTGTGCCGTCCGCGGCGGCGTCGCGGTGGTGGCGGCCGGCGCGGCGGTGGTCCGGACCGGCTCCCGATGGGCGTGGTGGCTGATCGGGCGAGGTGTCCACGTGTGGTTGAACGGGCCGGCCGGGGCGGAGTGACGCCGCCGGGGTCAGCCGGACCGGAGTGACGCCGCCGGGGTCGGACGGGGCGCTGCGGGGCAGACGGGGTGCCGGTGGCGGATCGGTGGTGCCGGTGGGGGTGGGGGAGACGTGCAGGGGCGCTCGCGGCGGCCGGTCTGCGCCAGGGGCGCGACCACGCGGGATGCGCACGCCGGTGATGTCCGGGTGCTGCGACCCCAGGTGCCGGGCGGTGGGAGCCTGTCGAGGGCCCGGCCACCGCCGCGGTCGGCCGCCGCGAGCGGCCTACGCTGTCCAGGCTAGCCGGCTGCGATGTGGGCCACAATGGCAATATCGAAGCTGATCACCGGCTGTCCGGCGATCGCGGTGAAGTGTCGGACCCGCGGCGTACCGTGGGGGTCATGGCGCTCGACATTCCCCGGCTCGACGGTCGCTTCCAGGTCGTCAGCGAGTTCCAGCCGGCCGGCGACCAGCCGGCCGCCATTGATGATCTTGAGCGCCGGGTCCGGCGTGGTGATCGTAACACCGTGCTGCTCGGCGCCACCGGCACCGGCAAGAGCGCCACCACGGCGTGGCTGGTCGAGCGGCTGCAACGGCCGACCCTGGTGCTCGCCCCCAACAAGACCCTCGCCGCCCAGCTCGCCAAGGAGTTCAGCGAGCTGCTCCCGCACAACTCGGTCGAGTACTTCGTCTCCTACTACGACTACTACCAGCCCGAGGCGTACATCCCGCAGACCGACACCTACATCGAGAAGGACTCCTCGATCAACGAGGAGGTCGAGCGGCTGCGGCACAAGGCGACCATGTCGCTGCTCACCCGGCGGGACACGATCGTGGTGGCGACCGTCTCGGCCATCTACGGCCTGGGCACCCCGGAGGAGTACCTCGACCGGGCCGTGCGGGTCGTCGTCGGGCAGGAACTCGACCGCGACCAGTTGCTGCGCCGCCTGGTCGACATCCAGTACACCCGCAACGACATGGCCTTCCAGCGGGGCACGTTCCGGGTCCGGGGCGACACTCTGGAGATCATCCCGGCATACGAGGAGCTGGCCGTCCGGATCGAGCTGTTCGGCGACGAGGTGGAGAAGCTCTACTACCTCAACCCGCTCACCGGGGACGTGGTCAGGGAGGTCGACAATCTGCTGATCTTCCCGGCCACCCACTACGCGGCCGGCCCGCAGCGGATGGAGCGGGCCACCCGGGACATCGAGGCCGAGCTGGCCGACCGGCTGGCCGAGCTGGAACGGCAGGGCAAGCTGCTGGAGGCGCAGCGGCTGCGGATGCGCACCACCTACGACCTGGAGATGATGCGGCAGGTCGGCTTCTGCTCAGGCATCGAGAACTACTCGATGCACATCGACGGCCGGTTGCCCGGCAGCCCGCCGCACTGCCTGCTCGACTACTTCCCCGACGACTTCCTCACCGTGGTCGACGAGTCGCACGTCACCATCCCGCAGATCGGCGGCATGTTCGAGGGCGACGCCTCGCGCAAGCGGATGCTCATCGACCACGGCTTCCGGCTGCCCAGTGCCGCCGACAACCGGCCGCTGCGCTTCGACGAGTTCCTGGAGCGGGTCGGCCAGTTGGTCTTCCTCTCCGCCACCCCCGGCCCGTGGGAGTTGGAGCAGGCCCAGGGCGAGTTCGTCGAGCAGGTCATCCGCCCCACCGGTCTGATCGACCCGGAGGTCGTGATCAAACCGACCAAGGGGCAGATCGACGACCTGATGCACGAGATCAAGCTGCGCACCGAGCGCGACGAGCGGGTGCTGGTCACCACGCTGACCAAGAAGATGGCCGAGGACCTGTCCGACTACCTGCTGGAGAACGGCATCCGGGTGCGTTACCTGCACTCCGAGGTCGACACCCTGCGCCGGGTGGAGCTGCTGCGCGAGCTGCGCAAGGGCGACTACGACGTGCTGGTCGGCATCAACCTGCTGCGGGAGGGTCTCGACCTGCCCGAGGTCTCCCTGGTGGCGATCCTCGACGCCG
This sequence comes from Micromonospora humidisoli, assembly GCF_016900955.1. Classification (NCBI taxonomy): domain Bacteria; kingdom Bacillati; phylum Actinomycetota; class Actinomycetes; order Micromonosporales; family Micromonosporaceae; genus Micromonospora; species Micromonospora humidisoli. The sequence continues at coordinate 273,124 of NZ_JAFEUO010000004.1, read as the reverse complement.
ACAAGGAGGGCTTCCTGCGCAGCGGCCGGTCGCTGATCCAGACCATCGGCCGGGCCGCCCGTAACGTCTCCGGCCAGGTCCACATGTACGCCGACAAGATCACCCCCTCGATGGCGTCGGCGATCGACGAGACCAACCGTCGCCGGGCCAAGCAGATCGCGCACAACGAGGCGCACGGGATCAGCCCCGAGCCGCTGCGCAAGAAGATCCACGACATCCTCGACGACATCTACCGGGAGGCGGAGGACACCGAGAGCGCCCGGGTCGGCGGTGCCGCGCGGCAGCTGTCCCGGGGCAAGGCCCCGGTCAAGGAGACCCGCAGCCGCAGTCGGGCCACCGCCGGCACGCCGTCGCGGGAGGGGATGGCCCGCGCCGACCTGGCCCAGCTCATCCAGGAGCTCAACGACCAGATGCTCGCCGCCGCCCGGGAGTTGCAGTTCGAGTTGGCCGCGCGGATCCGTGACGAGGTCGCCGATCTCAAGAAGGAGCTGCGGGGGATGGACGCCGCCGGGGTGAAGTGACGGACGGGCCGGTGCTGGACGAGGTGCGTGTCGGCCTGCCGGCGGCACGGCTGCGTCCCGTCGTGGGCCGGTACCTGGGCTACCGGGAGGGTGCTCCGGTGGGCGTGGAGTCGGGGCGGGACGCGCCGGCACTGGTACGGCACGAGGCGGCCGGCGCGTTCGTGGTCCTCATCCTCGGCTGGGGCGCCCCGCTCGACGTGCTGAACCCGCGCTCGGCGGCGCACAGCGCGTACCGGGTGGACTCGTTCGTGGCCGGGCCGTACGACGGCTACTGCACGACCTCGACGGCCGGTGCCGGGGCGGGGGTGCAGTTGCTGCTCACCCCGCCTGCGGCCCGCCGGGTCCTCGGGGTGCCGTTGGGGGAGTTGACCAACCGGGCGGTGGCGCTCGACGGGTTGCCCGACCCGTGGCTTCACCGGTTGCGGGCCCGGCTGGCCGGGGCACCGGACTGGCCACACCGGTTCGCCCTGCTCGACGCGGCGCTCGACGCCCGGCTGGCGGACGCCGACCCGGTCGATCCGCACCTCGACCGGGCCTGGGACCTGCTCACCGGCTCGGCCGGCCGGATCGGCATCGGCGGGTTGGCCGACGAGTTGGGGTGGAGCCGCCGGCACCTGGCCGCGCGGTTCCGCCGGGAACTGGGGCTGGGCCCGAAGACGACCGCCCGGCTGCTGCGTTTCCAGCGGGCGTACGCGGCGCTGGGCCGGCAGGACGCGGTCTCCGCCGGGCCCGCCCCACCTGAGGGTCCCGGGTCGGTGGACGGCCGGACGGGGCCAATGGACGGCTGGGCCGGGCTGGCGGCACGCTGGGGGTACTACGACCAGTCGCACCTGATCCGGGAGTTCCGGGAGTTCACCGGGACGACCCCGGCGGCGCTGGGCCGGCCGGGTTCCCATTCGTCCAATCCGGGCTGACCGGTGGGCGGCACACTCGGCGCATGACGAACATCTACCCGACCTTCCGGTACCCCGACGCGCGGGCGGCGATCGACTGGCTCTGCGCCGCGTTCGGGTTCCGGGTCCACGCGGTGCACGACGGTCCGGACACGACGGTGGCACACGCCGAACTGGCGCTCGGCGACGGCATCGTCATGCTCGGCACCGGCCGGGGTCGACCGGACCGGCCGGCCGACGACGACTACGCCGTCTACGTGGCGGTCGACGACCCGGACGCCCACCACGACCGCGCGCGGGCGGCCGGGGCGGAGATCATCCGCGAGCCGTTCGACACCGACTACGGTTCCCGGGACTATGCGGCCCGGGACCTCGCCGGCAACGTCTGGTCGTTCGGCACCTACCGGCCCTGACCGGGTGCCCCGAACGGCAGCGGTGGAGAACGGGGGGCTGCCGTTCGGGGCCGGACGACGACGGCGTCATCCGAGGACGACTCAGATAGGCGTTGCGGTGTGCAAGCAAAATGTTGCCCTGGGTGATGATCCTGCGTACCCTCCCTCGTGGGGAGGCTGGGATGCCATTGTCATCGAGTCCTGTCATTCGACGCGCGAGGCTCGGCGCCGAGCTGCGCCAGTTGCGCAGACGGGAGGCGCTGACCCTGGAACAGGTCTGCGCCCGGCTGGGCTGGGCCTCCACTTCCAAGTTGTCCCGCATCGAGCTGGGGCAGAGTCGACCCGACCTGGCCGACGTGCTCGACCTGCTCGACATCTACGAGGTCCCGTCGCCGCAGCGTGAGGCGCTGATCGTCATCGCCCGCGACGCGGCGACCGGGCGCGGCTGGTGGAAGGCGCTCGGCGAGATGAGCGAGCGGCAGCGCACCTACGCCGAGCTGGAGGCGGGCGCGGCGACCATCGTGGAGTACCAGCCGACGGTGCTGCCCGGCCTGCTCCAGGCACCCGGCTACGCCAGGTTGCGGATCACGGCCGGCCGGCTGCTGCACCCGGACGTCGACGTCGAGGCCGACCTGCGGGCCCGGCTCACCAGGCAGGGGCTGTTGCGTCGCCCCGAACCGCCGCACTACACCGCCCTGCTCGACGAGCGGGTCTGCGACCCGGCCGGCCTGCCCGCCGACGTCTGGCACGAGCAGTTGGAGCACCTGCTGACCCTCGCCGAGCTGCCGCACGTCACCATCCGGGTGGTGCCGGGGACGGCGGCCCCGCGCGGTGGGGCGTACCCGTTGACCGCCTTCTCCTGTTATTCGTTCCCCGACCCGGCCGATCCGCGCACGGTGATGCTGGAGGCGTTGACCACCGACGTACGGCTGGCCTCCGACGTGGACGTCGGTCGTTACGACCGGATGACCGGCTGGCTGTCCGCCGCCGCGCTCAGCACGGCGGAGACGGTGGAACTGTTCCGCCGCCGGGTCGCCGCCCTGACCGCCGGGCCGGCGGTGGACGACGCGAGCGGCGGCGACGGTCGGGAGGCCCTCGGGACTGCGCCCCCGAGCCTGGACGGCGGTGGCCGGGCGGCCGGTCCGGGCTCACCGGTAGCGGTTGAAGCCACCCTCGGAGTCGATGACCTGGCCGGTGATCCAGTCCGCCTCCCGTGAGCAGAGGAACCGCACCAACCGGGCGGCCTCCTGCGGGGTGCCCCAACGCCCGGACGGGAAGAGTGCCGCCACCGCGGCGTGCGCCTCGGGCGGGGCGTAACCGGTGTCGGTCGGCCCGGGGTTGAGGCAGTTGACGGTGATCCCCCGGGGCATCAACACCGGGGCGAGTTGCGTGGCGAGGTTCTCCACCCCGGCCTTGCTGGCCGCGTAGGCCAACTCGTCGGGCATCGGGCCGAGGCGCTGGCCGCTGGACAGGAGCACCAACCGCCCGCCCGACCCGGCGGTGAAGGCGGTGGCGAACGCGTCGGCCAGGAGCAGGGTGGCCCGCACGTTCACCAGCAGGTGCCGGTCGATCTCGGTGGCGTCCAACCCGCCCAGGCTGGTGCGGGTGGAGTAGGCGTGTGCCGCCACCACGCCGTCGAGCCGGCCGTGCCGGCGTACCGCCTCGGCGACCAGCGCGGCCGGGGCGGCCGGGTCGAGCAGGTCGGCGGCGGTGTGGGCGGCGGCGTCGCCCAGTTCGGCCAGCAGCGCCGGTACGCCCTGCGGATCACCGCCGTAGGGCTGCGCCTCGTCGTAGCCGGGTAGCCCGGTCAGCAACAGCCGGTGCCCGTCGGCGGCGAGGGTGCGGGCGACTGCCGCGCCGATGCCGACCCGTCGGCTCACCCCGGTCACCAGGAACACCCGTGCGGTCATCCGGGCAGTCAACCGGACGGTCGGTCCCGACGCCACGGATTAACCCCGCACGGCGGCCTCCGACCGCCCATCCCGCGTACGTCTCCGCAGGTCTGTCGCCCCGTGCGCCATCGGGCGGGGCATCGCTGGTGAGCCGATCGTGGGGCGGCGTCGGCGGTGCGCCTGGGGGCGGACCTGCGGCGACTCCCCGCCGTGTGTGCCACTCCCGTCGGCGCACCGCCGGGGGTGGCCGACGGTGGCGCGCGACGGGGTCGGGCCGGTGGCCGGACCGCCGGCGGCCAGGGGGTTTCGCCGCGCGACCACCGGACCCGGCACCCCCGAACGTGTCAGGGCCGGTTGCCGCGCGTGCGCCGCACGGTAACCCGGGGGTACGACAGAATCTGATCGACCAAGGTGGATTTTTTCGGGAAGTTGCCGGACGGCCGCCGGAACGTCGACGCAAGGCTGCCCGGCGGCGGGGACGCGCTCCCGGGCCGGCTCAGGCCGGTACGTCGAGGAAGTGCTCGACCCGGGGCGGGCCGGCGAAGTACGGGCCGATCAGCGCCCGCCACCTGTCGAACGCCTCGGTGGCCCGGAAGTTGTCCTCGTGGGCCTGTACCGAGTCCCACTCGACCAGCAGCACGAACCGGGAGGGGGACTCGATGCCCCGGGTCATCCGGACCGAGCGGCATCCCTCGGCGGCGACGATGATGGCGTGCGCCTGCGCGTAGGCGGCGGCGAAATCGTCCTCGTGTCCGGGCAGTACGTCGATGAGCGCGACCTCAAGCACCATGCTGACAGCCTGCCACGGAGCGGCGCGTCGGTGGTGTGCCGGGGCGACCGGTCACCCACCCGCCTACACCTAGCCTCCTAGGACGCCTTGCGCGGTGTGGCGCGGCGCGCGGCGGTCCGGCACACCGAACACCGGGAGCAGGCAAAAAGCGGAACGGACGACCCGGCCCGGGGTGTCGGCCTGGCGTCGGAACGTGATGCTGCCGGCAATGCACGCCGCAGGAGATGCGCCCGCAGCCCTCGATGGTGAACAATGGCGGCCGAGGAGGGGAGTATTCCCCCGCGACGGAGTCGTCAGCACGGTCGAGCGTCCCCCGACAGCTCGACCCGGCTCCGCCGGTCAGCGCCCCGCCTGCGGGTCGCTGGCGGAAGAGACCTCCGACAGTCACCAGTGTGTGCGTCGTCGCCCACCTCGCCGTCACGCGGCGTACGGTGTGCCCGACGCCGCGTGTCTGCCGGAGGAATGGATTGAACGTGTCCGGAATGGTGTGGGCGGGAACCCTCGTCGCACTGACGGCGGTGCTCCTCGCCGACCTCTTCATCATCGGTCGTCGGCCGCACGAGCCCAGCGTCCGTGAGTCGAGCCTCTGGGTCAGCTTCTACGTCGGCCTGGCGCTGCTGTTCGGCGCGGGGCTGTGGGTCACCGCCGGTGGCGACGTGGCCGGCCAGTTCTACACCGGCTGGCTCACCGAGTACAGCCTCTCGGTGGACAACCTCTTCGTCTTCGTGATCATCATGGCCCGGTTCCGGGTGCCCCGGAAATACCAGCAGAAGGTGCTGCTCATCGGCATCGTGCTGGCCCTGGTCATGCGGGGTGGTTTCATCGCCGCCGGTGCGGCCCTGATCTCCCAGTTCTCCTGGGTGTTCTACATCTTCGGCGCGTTCCTCATCTACACGGCGATCAACCTGGCCCGGCAGGGCGAGCCGGAGGAGGACGAGTTCAAGGAGAACGTCCTGATCCGGTGGAGCCGCAAGGCGCTGCCGCTGTCCCGGGACTACGACGGCGCGAAGCTCACCACCCACGAGGCGGGCCGGCGGCTGTTCACCCCGATGCTGGTGGTGATGATCGCGATCGGCACCACCGACCTGATCTTCGCGCTGGACTCGATCCCGGCGATCTTCGGGATCACCAAGGAGCCGTACCTGGTCTTCACCGCGAACGTCTTCGCGCTGATGGGCCTGCGTCAGCTCTACTTCCTGGTGGGTGGGCTGCTCGACCGGCTGATCTACCTCAGCTACGGCCTGGCCGTGGTGCTCGGCTTCATCGGCGTCAAGCTGGTGCTGGAGGCGCTGGCCGACAACAACCTGCCGTTCCTCAACGGTGGTGAGCCGATCGGCTGGGCCCCGCACATCCCGATCTGGCTGTCGTTGACGGTCATCATCGGCTGCCTCGCCGTGGCGACGGTGGCCAGCCTGGTCAAGTCGTCCCGGGACCGGCGGCGTGAGCTGACCGAGGCGCGTCGCTGACCGTAGTGCCACCGACGGGCGTCACCGCACTGCCGGTGACGCCCGTCGCCGCTCAGACCCGGTGCGCGCCGACCAGGGTGGCGACCCGGTCGGGTGGCAGCGGCTCGGCCAGCACCCGCCGCTGCCGGTAGCAGGCGTGCAGCATCCGTGGCCCCCGGCCGGCGGTCACCAGGCCGACGTGGTGGATGCCCCGCCCGGGTCGGGCGAAGAAGTACAGGTCGCCCGGGCGTTCCTCACCGGCCGGCACGGGGGTGGTGGCCGCCGCCTGGTCGTCGGCGTCGCGGGGCAGCGTCACGCCGAGCCGTCGCCACACCAGGTGGACCAGGCCGGAACAGTCGATCCCGTGCCCGGAGAGCCCACCCCAGACGTACGCGACGTCGCGCAGCCGGGTGGCGACGGCGAGCACGTCGTCGGCGGTCGGCGGGGTGGCCGGAAGGTCGGTGACGTCCGCCTCGGGGACCCACAGCGGATCGGGCCGCCCGGGTACCCGTACCGGCCGCCACCCGTCGACGGCGGGACCGGCCGGGTGCAGCCGGGTGCCGAGGACGACCCCCGGCAGGGCCACCGGGCCGGCGGGGGCGACCCGTAGGCCGGTGCTGACGGCGTCGACGACGAGCGGGCCGGCCGGGCCGCCGTCGGGGGTGGCCGGGGCGAGCTGGGCGGCGGGCAGCCAGCCGGGGTAGCCGCGCGGGTCGAGCCGGGGCGCGGCCTGCTGCACGGCGACGACCCGGGCCCAGCCGTCGGGGTGCAGCGCGGTCACCAGCACCCGTTCGCCGAGCAGCAGTTGGCTGAGCACGCAGTCACCGACCCGCTGGTTGGCGTCCATTCCGGTGATCCAGCCGTCGGTGTCCGAGGGCACCGCCAGGGCGGGCCGGTCGACCGGGCGGGTCGCGCCGGGGTCGGTCCAGAGGGTGGCGACGGCCACCCGGACGAGGGCCTCGCGGCCCGGCTCCAACTTCACGTCGACCTCCGGCTCACGTGTCGGTGCCCCATCCGGACCATAGGAAGAAAATCTGCGATCATCAACCTCGGTGCTGAATCTTAGTTTCGTTCTCCGGAGTTGTGGTCACCGCGGTGACGCCGAGCCCCGGCGCGTCCGGCAGCACCACCGTGGCGCCCTCGTACCGCAGCCCGCCGTGCACCGGTGACCAGGCCAGCCACCAGGCGGCGTCCAGGTCGGACACGGCGCTGGTCCGGTAGGCGGCGGCCAGGCTGGCCGCCGCGCCGACCCCGACCTGAGTCTCCATCATGGACCCGACGAGGGTGCCCAGCCCGTGTTCCCGGGCGAGTTCCAGCAGGGTCCGGGCCTGGCGCAGACCGCCGCACTTGGCGAGCTTGACGTTGACCAGGTCGGCCGCCCGCCGCCGGATCACCGCGACCAGGTCCCGTACCCCGAACACCGCCTCGTCGGCGAGGATCGGCACGTCCACCCGGTCGGCGACCCAGGCCATGCCGTCCAGGTCCCACCGGGCCACCGGCTGCTCGACCAGCTCCACGTCGAGGCCGGCGTCCTCGACGCCCCGGATCACCCGGACCGCCTCCCGGGGCGTCCACCCCTGGTTGGCGTCCAACCGCAGGCGCACCTGCGGGCCGACGGCCGCCCGGACCGCGCGGACCCGTTCCAGGTCGCCCGCCGGGTCGGTGCCGACCTTGAGCTTCAGCACGTCGAAGCCCTCGTCGCGCCGTTGCCGGGCGGCCACCGCCAGGTCCGCGCCGGCCCCGGCGGCCAGCGTCACGTCCGTCGGCACCCGCAGCGCCGTCCCACCGAGCAACCGCACCAGGGGTACGCCGAGCCGCCGTGCCGCCAGGTCGTGCAGCGCCACGTCCAGCGCGCCCCGGGCCGCCTCGTTGCCGGCCACCGCCGCCGCGACCTCGGCGCAGCGGGCCAGCACGTCGTCGGGGTCCCGGCCGAGCACCGCCGGGGCGAGCACGTCGCGCACGCAGGACTCCGCGCCGGCCACCGACGCCCCGGTGACCTGCCACACCTGTGGGGCCTCGCCGTAGCCGGACCGCCCGTCGGCGTCGGTCACCTCCACCACCAGGGTCTCCACCGTGGTGGTGCGCCGCAGCGCGGTGACGAACGGGGTGTGCAGCGGCGCGGACAGCTGGTGGGTGCGTACCGCGGCGATCGTCATGTGCGGCACCCTATACGCACGTCGTCACCGAAGGAGTCGCGCCGATGACTGTGGCAAGCTGGACGTTGGTGGGTGCGCCGAACGCCCGTGACCTGGGCGGACTCCCCACCCGTGACGGTCGGCGGGTGCGCCCCGGCCGGCTGATCCGCACCCCGGCGCTGGGCCGGTTGACCGAGACCGACCTGACGGTGCTGGGCCGGCTCGCCCCGGCCTGCGTGGTGGACCTGCGCGACGACGCCGAGATGGCGTCCGCCCCGCCGAACCGGCTGGTCGGGGACCCCTACCTGGTCCGATTGCCGGTGCTCGACCCGGCGCACCCGGGGTTCGGCTACCTGTCGGCGGTGCTGCTCGGTCACGACCTCACCGGTCACGACGAGGCGGCCCGGCGGGGTGCGGCGGTGGCGATGGGGGAGCTGTACCGGTGGTTTGTCAGCGGCGCGGTGGCCCGGGAGGGGTTCGCCCGTGCGGTGCGGCTGGCGGCCGACCCGGTCAACCTGCCGCTGCTGTTCCACTGTTCGGCGGGCAAGGACCGCACCGGGTGGCTGGCGGTGGTGCTGCTCACCGCGCTCGGCGTCGACGAGGAGACGGTCCGGGCCGACTACCTGCGGCACAACGCGTTGACGGTGGAGCTGCGCGGGGAGGCGTTGGCGGCGATGCTGCGGCGCCGGCCGGAGTTGGACCCGGAGACGGCCCGGGCGGTGCTGGAGGTACGCCCCGAGTACCTGGACGCCGGCTACGACGAGGTGCGCCGCCGGCACGGGTCGTTCGACGCGTACCTGGCCGACGGGTTGGGGGTGACCCCGCAGCTCCGGGATGCCCTGCGGACCCACCTGCTGGACTGAGCGCCGGTCAGCCGGTGAGGTCGTGCCGGGCGGCCCAGGCCGTCGCGGAGACCTCCGCCAGCAGCCGGCAGGCGTCGGCGTCGTCGGGCGCGGTGGCGGGGTCGGTGGTGGCGCAGACGGCGATCACGTAGGCGGGGGCGTCGTCGGGCAGGACCACGCCGGCGCTGTGCCGCAGGCCACGTACCCAGCCGTTCTTGTGAGCGATCCGGGTGCCGGCGGGCAGCCCGGCGGCGAGGTCCTCGCGGTGGCGCTGGTCCAGCAGCACGTCGACCATGGCGGCGCAGGCCGCCGGGGTGGCCAGCGGGCCGGGCCGGGTCGCGCCGAGGGCCAGCCCGCCGAGCAGGGCGGCCAGGTCGGCGGGGGTGACCAGGTTGGTGGTGCCGGCCTCCCGGGCGGCGGCGTCCTCGATGCCCCGGCCGGTGACGCTGTGCCGGGCCCCGGCGAGCCGCCAGGCTTCGGCGACGGCGGGCAGGCCGAGGAGTTCGATGATCAGGTTGGTGGCGAGGTTGCTGGACCGGGTGATCATCCGGTCGGCGAGCCAGCGCGGGGTGGCCCGCCCGCCGAGCCGCTGCCAGACGGCGGCGTCGTTGTCGTAGGCCCGGACGCAGGCGAACCGGGGTGCGTCCGGTCGGGCCGAGGTGAAGTCGTTGACCACCGGCACCGGGTCGTCCAGGTCGAGGAGGTCGGCTTCGGCGGCCCGGTGCAGGGCCAGCAGCACCGCCACCTTCATGGTGCTGGCCGCGTAGTGGGTGGCGTCGGGGGTGCGGGTCCAGGTGGGTGGGGCGTCGAGCCTACCCAGGTACGCCGAGACGGTGCCGGGCACCCGGTCCAGCCGGGCGTCGAGGTCATCCCAGGTCATGCCCGTGACGCTAGCCGAATCCGGCCCGCCGGGAGGGCCCGGCGGCTCCCGGGGCAGGGTGCCGGGGCGGCCCGGCGGCCCCCGGGTGGAGTCGGCCGGGCCCGGGGCGGGGGACGGGCGGAGCCCCGGTCCGGGTGAGGCGGACCGGGGCTCCGGGTGAGGCGGGGTGTGGCAACGGGTGCGACCCGGGTGGGTCAGCCGGCGTGCTTGCGGCGGGCGGCCATCCGGCCGCGCTGGGTCTGGTCCAGCACCACCTTGCGGATGCGTACGGCGACCGGGGTCACCTCGACGCACTCGTCCTCGCGGCAGAACTCCAGCGCCTGCTCCAGGGAGAGCTTGCGCGGGGGGATCAGCTTCTCGGTCTCGTCGGAGGTCGAGGCCCGCATGTTGGTGAGCTTCTTCTCCTTGGTGATGTTGACGTCCATGTCGTCGGAGCGGGAGTTCTCCCCGACGATCATGCCCTCGTACACCTCGGTGGTGGGCTCGACGAAGAGCTGGCCGCGCTCCTGGAGGTTGATCATCGCGAACGGGGTGACCACGCCGGAGCGGTCGGCCACCAGCGACCCGTTGTTGCGGGTACGCAGCTCACCGAACCACGGCTCGTAGGACTCGAAGACGTGGTGCAGGATGCCGGTGCCCCGGGTGTCGGTGAGGAACTCGGTACGGAAGCCGATCAGGCCCCGCGCCGGCACCAGCCACTCCATCCGGATCCAGCCGGTGCCGTGGTTGACCAGCTGCTCCATCCGGCCCTTGCGGGTGGCCAGGAGCTGGGTGATCGCGCCGAGATACTCCTCGGGGGCGTCGATGGTCAGCCGCTCGACGGGCTCGCAGGTCTTGCCGTCGATCTCCTTGGTGACCACCTGCGGCTTGCCGACGGTCAGCTCGTAGGACTCGCGGCGCATCTGCTCGACCAGGATGGCCAGGGCCAGTTCGCCTCGGCCCTGCACCTCCCAGGCGTCCGGCCGCTCGGTGGGCAGGACCCGCAGCGACACGTTGCCGATCAGTTCCTTGTCGAGCCGGTCCTTGACCATCCGGGCGGTGACCTTGGCGCCCTTGACCCGGCCGACCAGCGGCGAGGTGTTGGTGCCGATGGTCATCGAGATGGCCGGCTCGTCCACGGTGATCAGCGGCAGCGGGATGGGGTTCTCGGCGTCGGCGAGGGTCTCCCCGATCATGATCTCGGGGATGCCGGCGACGGCGATGATGTCGCCGGGTCCGGCCGAGTCGGCCGGCTTGCGCTCCAGGCCCTCGGTCATCAGCAGTTCGGAGATGCGGACCCGCTGGGTGCTGCCGTCGGTGCGGCACCAGGCCACCGTCTGGCCCTTGGCGATGGTGCCCTGACGTACCCGGCACAGCGCCAACCGGCCGAGGAACGGCGAGGCGTCCAGGTTGGTGACGTGCGCCTGCAGCGGGGCGCCCTCGTCGTAGGAGGGCGGCGGGATGGTATCGAGCAGGGTCCGGAACAGCGGCTCCAGGCTGGTGCTGTCGTCGGGCACCGAGCCGTCGGCGGGCTGGGTCAGCGAGGCGATGCCGTCGCGGGCGCAGGCGTAGACGATCGGGAAGTCGATCTGCTCCTCGTCGGCGTCCAGGTCGAGGAAGAGTTCGTAGGTGTCGTCCACGACCTCCTTGATCCGGGCGTCCGGCCGGTCCACCTTGTTGATCACCAGGATGATCGGCATCCGCGCCTTGAGCGCCTTGCGGAGCACGAACCGGGTCTGCGGCAGCGGGCCCTCGCTGGCGTCGACCAGCAGCACCACCCCGTCGACCATGGTCAGGCCCCGCTCGACCTCACCGCCGAAGTCGGCGTGGCCGGGGGTGTCGATGATGTTGATGGTGACCGGGTCGGAGCCGTCGGCCGGGAGGTAGCGCACGCCGGTGTTCTTGGCCAGGATGGTGATGCCCTTTTCCCGTTCGAGATCCATCGAGTCCATGACGCGCTCGGTGTTCTCACCACGGGCCCCGTAGGCGCCGGCCTGCCGCAACATGGCGTCGACCAGGGTCGTCTTGCCGTGGTCTACGTGGGCGATGATGGCGACATTGCGGAGGTCGGTGCGAAGCTGCATACCCTCCATACTCCTGTCTGCGGTTGCCGGGGCAGATGTCGGGGTCGTCCCGTCACCGCCCGGATCTGTGCCGGAACTGCTGTTCCGGCCGTGCCAGCGGCGGGTCTGCCGAGCCCACCGGCGGGCCGGCCGACCCGGGGGCGGCCGGGCACCTGGTCGTCGCGACGGTCACCGCGGACGAGGCCGCAGTGATCTTCGGTCTGTCGGTGCCGGGGGAGTCGACCCTGCTGGTCGGTCTCCTAAGCGTACGCGGGCCTGTGCGGGCCCGTCCGGGCACTGCTCCCGGTGGCCGGTGCGGCCGTGACGGGCGACACATCCACCCGGGTACGCCGACGGCCGGGGGTCCCCACTGGTGCAGGTGGGGACCCCCGACCGGGTCGGAGGGGCGGGTCAGTCCCGGGCGGCGACGGCCGGCGCGGCAGTGGCCGCCTCGGCGTCGTCGTCGGCGTCCCGGTCGATCCGGCCGGGCCACCAGAACCGGTCGCCGAGCAGGAACGCCAGCGCCGGCACCAGCACGGTGCGCACCAGCAGCGTGTCGAGCAGCACGCCGATGCACACGATGATGCCGATCTGGGTGAGCAGGATCAGCGGCAGCACGCCGAGGACGGCGAAGACCGCGGCGAGCAGGATGCCGGCGCTGGTGATCACCCCGCCGGTGACGCGCAGGGCGGAGAGCATGCCGTCGCGGGTGCCGGCGACGCGGGCGTCCTCGCGGGCCCGGGTGACCAGGAAGATGTTGTAGTCCACGCCGAGCGCGACGAGGAACACGAAGGCCAGCAGGAGCACCCCGCTGTCGAGCGCGGGGAAGCCCAGCACGTGGTCGAAGAGCAGCCACGCCGCGCCGAGGCTGGCGAAGAAGGACGCGATCACGGTGAGCACCAGCAGCAGCGGGGCGAGCAGGCCGCGCAGCAGCGCCACCAGCACGGCGAAGACGAGCACCAGGATGATCGGCAGGATCAGCCGCAGGTCCCGGGTGTTGGCCTCGTCGGAGTCGTAGGTGGCCGCGACGGTGCCGCCGACGAGCGCCCCCTCAGCCGGTTCGGCACCGGCGACGGTCGGCGGCGCGGAGCCGGGTACGGCGGCCACCGCGTCACGCAGCGCCTCGACGGCACGGTCGGAGGCCGGGCTGCCCGGTTCGTCGGTGAGCACCACGTCGACCTGGGCGACGGCGCTGCCGGCCACCCCGGGCCGGGCGGAGGCGACCCCGGGTACGGCGGCGGCGGTGCGGGTGACCTCGGCGGCGGCGGTGGGGTTGGTGAGCACCGCCACCGGCTGGGTGATGCCGGCGGGGAAGGTGCGGGCCAGCGTCTCGGCTCCGGCGACCGCCTCGGGCTTGACCCGGAACTGTTCGGTCTCGGACAGTCCGGTGCGCAGGGTGAGCCCGCCCAGGGCGAGGCCGGCGAGCAGCAGGGTGGACAGCACGGCGACCGGCAGCGGCCGGCGGACCACGGCCGTGCCGAGCCGGCCCCACAGCCGGCCCTCCCGGGCCGGGCCGCCGACCTTCGGCACGAACGGCCAGAACAGTCCCCGGCCGAAGATGACCAGCACGGCGGGCAGCACGAACAGCGCGGAGAGCATGGCGAACACGACGCCGGTGGCGCAGGCCACGGCGAGCGCCCGGTTGGTCTCCTGCTCGGACAGCAGCAGGGTGAGCACGCCGAGCACGACGGTGCCGCCGCTGGCGAGGATGGGTTCGGCGGTGCGGCGTACGGCGGCGCGCATGGCGGCGAACCGGTCCTCGTCGCGGCGCAGTTCCTCCCGGTAGCGGGCGATGAGCAGCAGGGCGTAGTCGGTGGCGGCGCCGAAGACCAGCACGCTGGCGATGCCGGTGACCGCGCCCTCCTGGAGGTTGATGCCGACGGCGGGGACGATGGTGTCGACGGCCCGCAGGGTGAGCTGTTCGGTGGCGGCGACGACGATCAGCGGCACGATCCACAGGAACGGGCTGCGGTAGGTGACCAGCAGCAGCAGGGCGACCACGCCGGCGGTGACGGCGAGCAGGGTGAGGTCGGCGCCCTCGAAGACCTTGGTCAGGTCGGCGGTGAACGCGGGTGCGCCGGTGACCGCGGCGGTGAGCCCGGCGGGCAGGCCGCCGAGGGCGTCGCGGACCTTCGCCACCTCGTCGGCGACGGCCTGCTGACCGCCGGCGGTGTCCAGCGGGACGGCGAGCAGCGCGACGGTGCCGTCGGGGGAGACCTGGGGCGGGCTGACCTGGCCGCCGACGGCGAGCCGGCCCAGCGCGCCTGCGCGGTCGGTGACGGCGGCCCGGTCGGTGTCGGTCAGCGGGCTGCCGTCGTCCCGGCTGACCACGACGATCGCCGGTTGGACGTCGTTGTCGGGTAGCTGGTCCTGGAGGCGTTCCACCTGGGTCGACTGCCACTGCACGGACAGGCCGGTGGCCGAGACGGGGGCGGGGTTGTCGGGCCTCGGGAGCCCGAAGACGACCGCGCCGACGACGATCGCGGCGGCCACGGTGAGCCAGGCGGCGAGCCGGCTGCGGGCGACGCGGGTGAACAGAGACATCGGTGGCCCTCGTGGTCTGTCGGTGGAAACGCCGACGGGGAGATAGCCCGCCGTTCGAGTATCTTGATGACCGAGATTATCCGCCGCTGTTCTATGCTGCAACCGGGCGCAGCGACAGGGGGCAACGGCGGGCGTGGCAACGCACGGGATGTATCGGCGGCGGGACGACCCGCGCGGGCGGATGGTGGCCGACATCACCAACGACCTGCGGCGGTACTCGGTCGACGCGCAGCACATCGGGCACGCGTTCGCCAACCTGCACGGGCTCAACCCGACCGACCTGCACGCCCTGATCGCCGTCATGGACGCCGAACTGCTCGGCGACCCGATCACCCCCGGCCGGCTCGGCGAACAGCTCAACCTCTCCTCCGGGTCGGTGACCGCGCTGATCGACCGGCTGGAACGCGCCGGGCACATCCGCCGCGACCGCGACACCGCCGACCGGCGCAAGGTGTTCCTGCACTACGCCGACCAGGGGGCTGCCCTGGCGATGAGCTTCTTCGGCCCGCTCGGGCGGCGTACCGACGAGGTGATGGCCCGGTTCACCGACGACGAGTTGGCGGTCGTGCACCGGTTCCTGGCCACCATGGTCGCCTCGATGCGGGAGCACCGCGACGCGATGCGGGCCGCCCGCGCCGAACCGCCCCGCCGCCCGGCCGACTGACCGCCGTGCCGGACCTGTCGCTCGCCCGCCTCGCCGCCGCCGTGCTGCGTCTGCCGGCCGCCGCCACCCACCGGGTCGACGTCACCCGGGGCCTCACGGTCCGGGCCCGCGACGGGGCGCGGCTGCGCACCGACCACTACGCCCCCCGGCTGCCCGGCGCGCCGACCGTGCTGATCCGCACCCCGTACGGGCGGGGCGGGCCGATGCGGCTGCTCGGCCGACTGGTCGCCGCGCGCGGTTTCCACCTGGTGATCCAGTCCTGCCGGGGCACCGACGGCTCCGACGGGCTGTTCGACCCGCTGGTGCACGAGCGCGACGACGGGCTGGACACCGTCGACTGGCTGCGCCGGCAGCCCTGGTACACCGGCCGGTTCGGCATGTTCGGGGCCAGCTACCAGGGTTTCGTCCAGTGGGCGCTGGCCGCCGACGCGGGCGACGAGCTGGCCGCGATGGTCGCGGTGGTCACCGCCTCGACCACCCGCGACTCGACGTACGCGGGGGAGTCCTTCGCCCTGGACACGGTGCTCACCTGGGCCGAGCTGCTCCAGGCGCAGACCGTGCCGTGGCTGGCCCGGCAGTGGGAACTCAAGCGCGGGCAGCCCCGGCTGGCCGCCGCCCTGGCCCACCTGCCACTGGCCGAGGCCGACCGGGTGGCGACCGGGGTGACCGTGCCGTTCTTTCAGGAGTGGCTGCGCCACCACACCCCGGACGCCGACTACTGGCGGACCCGGGTCTTCGACGCGCGGATCACCGAGGTGCGCGCCCCGGTGACGATGGTCACCGGCTGGCAGGACATCTTCCTCCCCGCCCAGCTCGCCGACCATGCCGCGCTGCGGGCGGCGGGCGTACCCACCCGGCTCACCGTCGGCCCGTGGACGCACGGCAGCCCCGGCCTGCTGGCCGAGGCGCTGCGGGAGGGGTTGGGCTGGCTCGACGCCCACCTGAACGGCCGGCCGCCGTCGCCGCGCGCCCCGGTGCGGGTGCACGTCGGCGGGGACGGCGGCGGCTGGCGGGACCTGCCCGAGTGGCCGCCGCCGGCCACCGCGATTCCGTGGCACCTGCACGCCGGGGGCCGGCTCGCCCCGCAGCCGCCGGCCGCGTCGCCCCCCGACACCATCCGGTACGACCCGGCCGACCCCACCCCGTCGCTGGGCGGTCCGCTGCTGGTGGCCCAGCGCGCCGGCCCGGTCGACAACCGTCCCGTCGAGGCCCGGCCGGACGTGCTGGTCTACACCGGCGCGGTGCTGACCGACCCGGTCGAGGTGATCGGCCCGGTGCACGCCGAGATCCACGTCCGCAGCGAACTGTCGTACCTGGACGTGTTCGTGCGGTTGTGCGACGTGGACCGGCGTGGCCGGTCCTGGAACATCTGCGACGGTCTGGTCCGGGTGGCCCCCGGCCGGTTCCCGGTCGACCCGGACGGGGTGACCCGGGTGCCGGTGCCGCTGTGGCCGGTGGCGCACCGGTTCGCGGCCGGGCACCGGCTGCGGGTGCAGGTGTCCGGGGGTGCCCATCCCCGCTACGCGCGCAATCCCGGCACCGGTGAGCCGCTCGGCGAGGCGATCACGCTCCGCGCTGGGGTCCGGCAGATCCTGCATGATCCATCGCATCCGTCGCGGCTCGTGCTGCCGGTGGTCCCAGCCGGTTCCCAGCTTCCACCTATCTGAAGACAACCCCTTTGAGCTGGGGTTTTTCTCCCAACTGGGACTATCGTCTGTCGCAACGCTCGATGACGTGCACCAGCGGTCGGTTCGGCTTCCCCGGTGGGTGATCCATACGCGGAGTAGCGAAAATTCCCCGGCCCTGGCCTGTTGCTGAAGCAGTCGGTGCCTCCCGGTTCCGGCTGCGGAGAGGGGGCGTCATGACGACGGCTCCGGCCAATCTGCTGGCGGTCCGCCGGCTCCTGCTCGACACGATCAAGGGACTCGATCCCGCCGCGGTGGGGATCGTCGGTGATCCGGCCCACCGGGGTGGTTACCACTGCGGCTCCGACCGGGTGGTCACCAACGACTACTCGGTGGTGGAGTCGCCCCGGGACTCAGGCGGCCTCACCCTCTACGCCTCCGGGCTGGACGTGGGCACGTTCAGCGTCCGCTCCGGGGGTGCCACCCACAATCTCCAGACGTTCTCCACCTGGTGCGTCGCCCAGTGCCGGGCGAACACGGTGGACAGCCGCGACCTGCGGGAGATCATCTATTCGCCCGACGGCAAGGTCGTCAGGCGGTGGGACCGGCTGGGCAAGCGCAGCTCCGGCGACGACTCGCACCTGTGGCACACCCATTTCAGCTTCTTCCGCGACTCGACCAAGGCCGGACGGGACCAGACCCCGCTGTTCCGGCGCTACCTGACCGGCATCGGACTACTGGAGGACACCGACATGACACCCGAAGAGCACGCCTGGCTGGAGACCGTCCACAAGAACCTGACCGTCCTCGACGGCCGCAACCCGGTGGGTCAGATCTACACCCGGATGGCGATGGGGGAGGACCACACCAACCCCGACTTCGTCGTCACCCACCCGACCCTGAAGTCGCTCGGTGCGCAACTGACCTCGTTGCAGACCGCGTTGACCGCCCTGGCCAACAAGGACTTCACCGACGAGCAGGCGATCATCGCCGGGGTCCTGGCCGGGCTCACCCCGGAGAAGATCGCCGCCGCCATCCCGCCCACCATCGCCAAGCAGGTCGCCGACGAGCTGGCCAAGCGGCTGGTGGCCTGACGGCACCGTGCACGCCGGCCTGCCCGGAGGCGGCCGAGGACCCCGTGGGCACCCCTTCCGCCCCGCCTCCTGCGGAAGGGGTGCCCACGGCTGTCGGCGGTCATCCCCGGGCCCTGGCCCAGGTGAGGAAACGGTCGGTCAGTTCCGGGCGTCGCCCGGGGTGGAGCTGGCCGAGCTGGTGGTCGGCCTCGGTCATCAGGGCGGCGAGATAGCCGAGCAGGGCGGTCCGGTCGTCCCGGTACTCGACCAGCAGGCCCAGCCGGGCCGGCTGGCAGGGCCACTCCGCGCCGCAGTTGCGGCAGCGCCACAGGGGACGCATGGCGACGTGCGGGACCACCCGGCGGGCCGACGTCGGGAGCGCGCCGCGACGCCGTGCGGTGTCGTCGTCGACGCCGGTCACCGGTGACCGGCGGTCGGCCGGCGGGTGCGGTGCGTCCTGGCGGGCACGGGTTACCTCCTCGGGTCTGGAGGGGCCGCCCCCAGGGGGACGGGGGCGGCCCGGCGGAGTCGGCTGCGGACACGGGCGGGGCTGTCCCAGGAGGGGCTGGGCGAGCAGGTCAACTACTCGGCCTCGCTGGTCGCCGCCGTCGAGCAGTGCCGCCGGCCGCCGCGTAAGGAGTTCGCCGAGCGCTGCGACACCGTGCTGGCGAGCGACGGCCTGCTGGCCCGGATCAGGGACGCTCAGGTGCGCGAGAGCCTGATGCCCTGGTTCCGCGAGTGGGTCACGATCGAGCAGGAGGCGACCGCGCTGTGCTCGTTCCAGCAGACGGTCCTGCCCGGCCTGCTCCAGACCGAGGCATACGCCCGGGAACTCTTCGAGCGGGCGAGCCACTTCCTCGGTGACGAGGTGGAGCAGCAGGTCGCGGCGCGACTGGCCCGACAGGAGATCCTGCACCGGGCGTCCCCGCCGCTGTTCGTGGCGGTGCTCGACCATTCCGTGCTGGAACGCCCGGTCGGCGGGCCGAAGGTGATGCGGGAGCAGTTGCTGCACCTGCGGCAGCTCGGCGACCGGCCGCGGGTGCACCTGCACCTGGTGCCGAGGGACACCGGCGCCTACCCCGGGCTCAACGGCGCGTTCGTGATCGCCACACCGCCGCAGGGCGACGACGTCGCCTACCTCGACAACCAGCTACAGGGAACGCTCGTCGAACGGACGGCGGACGTACAATCGCTGCGGCGATGCTGGGAGTCGGTGCACGCGGAGGCGCTGTCCCACGGGGCCACCATCAAGCTGATCTCGGAGGCGGCAGACTCATGGACCTGACCGGCGCGATCTGGCACAAGAGCACCCGCAGCAGCGGCAACGGCGGCGACTGCGTGGAGGTGGCGGCCAACCTGCCCGGCGTCGTCGGCGTCCGCGACAGCAAGGACCGCTCCGGCCCGGTGCTCACCTTCGCGCCGGCGGCCTGGCGGGCGTTCCTGCGCCACGCCAAGCGGGGCTGACCGGGGCGGACACACGCCCACCGGCGACCCGACACCCACCGCAGCACGGCGGCCTGCCGGTCGACGGCAGGTGGCCCGGTCCGGAAACACCCGGCCGGGCTTGAGTCAGTGGACCCGGCAGCGGAGTCGACCGCAACCGGCAGCGCTCGGTGGCGGCGGCCCCGGGCCGCCGCCACCGGCACGGAGACTTACAGCGGGCGGACGTTCTCCGCCTGCGGACCCTTCTGCCCCTGGGTCACATCGAACTCGACCTTCTGGGCCTCCTGCAGTTCCCGGTAGCCGCTGGTGGCGATCGCCGAGTAGTGAACGAAGACGTCAGGGCCTCCGCCGTCCTGCTCGATGAAGCCGAAGCCCTTTTCCGAGTTGAACCACTTGACCGTGCCGGTTGCCATGCATCTCTCCCTGTTTACAACGGGTGACCCCGCCGTCGCGGCGGATGATCGCCCTGTACTGCCCCGACAGTAGCCGGCCGATCCGGTTTTTGCCGGCTGAAAAGCCGCAGGATGCGGACGGAAACTCGCAGGTGGCCGGAATGTCGCCCCGGAAGGGGGCCGCTGCGGCACACTCGACCGGTGAACCGACCGCGCGTCGACGCGTTGACCGAGCTGGAACGCGAGATCGACGCGCCGGGTGACGGGCTGGACCGGCTGCGGCTGGTGCCCACCCCCTTCGTGCCCGAGGTGCGACTGCACCTCGCCGAGGACGCGATCGTCTGGTGGGCCCGGATGGAGGCCAGCGCCGGGCACACCCTGCCCCCGCCGTTCTGGGCGTCCGCCTGGGCCGGCGGCCAGGCCCTCGCCCGCCACCTGCTCGACCATCCCGAACTGGCCGCCGGCCGGCGGGTGCTCGACCTGGCCGCCGGCTCCGGACTCGTCGCCATCGCCGCCGCGCTGGCCGGCGCCACCCAGGTCGTCGCCAACGACGTCGACCCGTACGCGGTGGCGGCGGTCACCGTCAACGCGCGGGCCAACCGGGTCCGCGTGCAGGCCAGCCACCAGGACCTGCTCGACGACGACGGCACCCAGGCCGACCTGCTCGTCGCCGGGGACGTCCTCTACGACCGCGACCTCGCCGGACGGGTGCTGCCGTACCTGCGGCGGGCCGCCGACGGCGGGGCGCAGGTGCTGGTCGGCGACCCGGACCGGGGACACCTGCCGCCGGACATGCTGGAGGTGGTGGCCAGCTACCCGGTGCCCACCACCGAACCCTCGGTCGACTCCCCGGTCCGCCGGGTCCAGGTGCTCCGCCCCCGCTGAAGCACCCCCACCGGCACGTCCCCCGTCGCGTCGTGGCCCCA
The DNA here is from genome assembly GCF_016900955.1 of Micromonospora humidisoli. NCBI lineage: Bacteria > Bacillati > Actinomycetota > Actinomycetes > Micromonosporales > Micromonosporaceae > Micromonospora > Micromonospora humidisoli. The sequence goes on along the minus strand of NZ_JAFEUO010000004.1, from coordinate 252,625 downwards.
CCTCGGGGGAGCCCGCCGGAAAACTCGGGGAGTGATCAGGGTCGCGACCCGATGCGCCGGGACGCCCGATGGTCGTAGCGTCATCTCGTGCTCGACGAATTGGCCCAGCTCGGAGACCTGCCGACCGCCTTGTTGATGGCGGCGCTCGGGCTGGTGATGCTCGCCGACGCCGTACCGCTGCTCGGGGTGCTCGTCCCCGGCGACGTGGCGATCCTCGCGGCGGTGGGGGTGGGCCGGCCGGTCGCCGGCGTGGCGACCATCGTCGCCGTGGTCGCTGGCTGCCTCACCGGCTGGTCCCTGAGCTTCCTCGCCGGGCGGATCTTCGGCGAGCGGCTGCGGCACAGCCGGGTCGGCGACTGGATCGGCGAGGGCCGCTGGTCGGCCGCCGAGCAGCTGCTGCGCTCCGGGGGTGGGCGGATGGTGCTCGTCGCGCCCTTCCTGCCGGTGTTCAACACGCTGCTGCCGTTGGCGGCCGGGAGCCTGCGGATGTCGTACCGCCGGTTCGTCGTCTGCGCCGCGCTCGGCGCGGCGGCCTGGGCCGGCCTCTACCTGGCCCTCGGCGCGGCGTCGCGGGCCCTGGCCGGGCTGCTGCCCGGCAACCCGCTGCTGGTCACCATGGCGGTCGGCCTGCTGCTGGCCGGCCTGGTGCTGCTGGGCACCCGGCGTCGGCTGCGCGCGCTGACCGGCGTCGGCCAGCCGGGCTGACCGACGCCTGACGGTCACCGTCGGGCCGTCACCGGCTCACCAGCCGCGCGCCCGCCACTGCGGCAGCGAGGCCCGTTCCGCGCCGAGCGTGCTGTCCGCGCCGTGCCCCGGATAGAACCAGGTGTCGTCGGGCAGCCGGTCGAACAGCTTGTGCTCGACGTCGTCGATGAGCTGGCCGAACCGCTCCGGGTCCCGGTCGGTGTTGCCCACCCCGCCGGGGAACAGCGAGTCGCCGGTGAACAGGTGCGGGGTGCCGGCCGGGTCGCGGTAGAGCAGCGCGATCGACCCCGGGGTGTGCCCCTTGACGTGGATCACCTCCAGCGTCTGGTCGCCCACCGCGACGGTGTCGCCGTCGGTCAGGGGCTGCGCCGCGATCGGCAGCCCCTCGGCGTCGTCGGCGTGCACCAGGGCCGACGCGCCGGTCGTGGCCACCACCTCCTCCAGGGCGACCCAGTGGTCCATGTGCCGGTGGGTGGTGACCACCGAGGACAGCCCGGCGTCGCCGATCAGGTCGAGCAGCCGGGGCGCCTCGTTCGCGGCGTCGACGAGCACCTGCGCGCCGGTGTCGCGGCAACGCAGCAGGTAGGCGTTGTTGTCCATCGGGCCGACCGACACCTTGGTGACGGTGAGCCGGTCCAGTTCCCGGACGGCGGGTGGGCCGCCGGGGGTGACGTCTCCGGTGTAGCTCATGTGTGGTCTATATCCATTCCGGTGGGGTCGGCAGGGCACCGTCGGGGGTGACGGTCAGCCCGTCGCCGCTGCTGCGGCCGATCAACCAGGCGGCCAGCGCGGCGCAGCTGCCGGCGACCTGCGGGGCGTCCTGTGTGTCGCGCACCACCAGCTCCGGCCGGTTGCCGTCGGTGGGCCGCAGCACCAGCGCGGGCGCGTCGGGCCGCTCGGCGAGCCCACCGGCCACCTCGTGCAGCAGGTGCGGGGTGAACGCGGCCGGCCAGTCCGCCGGCCGGTAGCCGGCGGCCAGGTCGACGTGGTGCACCTCCAACTCGCGCCACCGGGCCCAGGGGACCAGGGCGGCCGGCCACGGGCCACGTCGGGCCTGCACGGTGGCGCTCCACGCCGACGCCGTCATCGCGGCCACCGCCTCGGCGAACCGGTCGGTGCTGCGGCGCAGGTCGGCCAGCAGCTCGGCGGGTGGGCGGCCGGCACCGGCGGCGATGTCGGCGTCGCGGGCGGCGACGCTTTCGTACATCGGGATGTCCTCGCCGGTGCGGGCGGCGGTGAGCAGGTTGACGAGCCCGTCGGCGTTGCGGGCCAGGTGGGTCAGCACGTGGCCCCGGGACCAGCCGGGCAACAGGCTGGGGGCGGCGACGGCCGCCGCGTCGAGCCCGGCGGCGGTGTCCAGCAGGCGGGCGGCCGAGTCGACCACCTCACCGGTAAACATCAGTGGGTCCGTCGTCACGCCACGACCCTAACGGTCCGGACAGCGTTGCGCCGCCGGGGAATTCGCTTTCGGCCTGTCGGCCGGCGGCCTACCGTCGGCCTGACACGGTACCGGGACGACGGACGGGGGTGGTGGTCATGCCGGTCGCAGTACGCGTGTTGCGCCACGACCAGTTCCGACCCCGGTGAGGATGACATGACCATCGATCTGACCGCCCTCGGCCTCGACGCCGAACGGGCGGCGTACGCGCGGCGGCGTCCGGACCGCCGGCCCGGCCGGGTGGCCCGGGTCGACCGGGGGGTGTGCACCGTGCTCGGCGCGGACGGACCGGTCCGGGCCAGCCTGGGCCCGGCGGTGCTGGCCGCCGCCGCCCGTGACCTGACCGCCCTGCCCTGCGCCGGTGACTGGGTGCTGCTGGCCCGCTGGCCGGACGGCCCGGTGACCGTCGACGCGGTGCTGCCCCGGCGGACCGCGCTGGTCCGCCGCACCGCCGGCAAGGACGCCAGCGGCCAGGTGCTCGCCGCCAACCTCGACACCGCCGCGGTGATCGAGCCGGTGCACCCGGAGCCGGACGCCGCCCGGATCGAACGGCTGCTCGCCCTGGCCCACGAGTCGGGGGCCACCCCGCTGGTGGTGCTCACCAAGGCCGACCTGGCCGCCGACCCGCAGGCGGTGGCCCGGCAACTCGCCGCCGTCGCCCCCGGGGTGCCGGTGCTGCCGGTCAGCGCCGAGCGGGGCACCGGCCTGACGCCGCTGCGTCCGCTGGTCGCGGCGGGGCGCACGCTGGCCCTGCTCGGCCCGTCCGGGGCGGGCAAGTCGAGCCTGGTCAACGCGCTGGTCGGGGCGGAGGTCATGCCGACCCAGGCGATCCGCCGGGTCGACGGCAAGGGACGGCACACCACCACCTGGCGGGCGCTGGTCCCGGTGCCCGGCGGCGGCGCGGTGCTGGACACCCCCGGGGTCCGGGCGGTGGGCCTGCTGGACGGGCACACCGGGCTGGACCGGGCGTTCACCGACATCGCCGAGCTGGCCACCGGCTGCCGGTACGCCGACTGCGGGCACACCGCCGAGCCGGCGTGTGCGGTGCGCGAGGCGGTGGAGGCCGGGGAGTTGCCGGGCCGGCGCTTCGAGAGCTGGCGTCGGCTCCAGCGGGAGCTGGCGTACGAGAGCGGTCGCCGGCAGAGCCGGTTGGCGGCCGAGCGGCGGGGCGGCTGGCGGGGTGGCCGTCGGCGGCCGGCCCGGCCGGCGACGCCGCCCCTGCCCGGCGGGTTCTGACCCGCTCCGGCCCGGCCGGTCCCGACCGGCCGGGCCGGGTGCGGTGGTGTGCCCGGCGGGTCGGCCGACCGGTGTGAGCTGGGGGAATGTTGGCGTGCGGGAAGTTGTCGTAGCCCGGGGCTAGAGTTGCGCAGGCGTTCCTTCTGCGCCCCGTAAAACCGCTCAGATCCCACTCGGAGCGGACAGATCCGCCTCATATTCTTCTTCCGGGAGCACCCGCACCGTGGCCGACCGTCTGATCATCCGTGGCGCGCGCGAGCACAACCTGCGTGACGTCAGTCTCGACCTGCCCCGGGACGCCCTCATCGTCTTCACCGGGCTCTCCGGCTCCGGCAAGTCGAGCCTGGCCTTCGACACCATCTTCGCCGAGGGGCAGCGCCGCTACGTCGAGTCGCTGTCGTCGTACGCCCGGCAGTTCCTCGGCCAGATGGACAAGCCCGACGTCGACTTCATCGAGGGCCTGAGCCCCGCCGTCTCCATCGACCAGAAGTCCACCTCGCGCAACCCGCGGTCCACCGTCGGCACCATCACCGAGGTCTACGACTACCTGCGGCTGCTCTTCGCCCGTATCGGCGAGCCGCACTGCCCGGTCTGCGGCGAGCGGATCTCCCGGCAGAGCCCGCAGCAGATCGTCGACCGGGTCCTCGCGATGGCCGAGGGCACCCGGTTCATGGTGCTCGCCCCGGTGGTCCGGGGCCGCAAGGGCGAGTACGTCGACCTCTTCGCCGAACTCCAGGCCAAGGGCTACGCCCGCGCCCGGGTCGACGGGGTGGTGCACCCGCTGACCGAGCCGCCGAAGCTCAAGAAGCAGGAGAAGCACACCATCGAGGTGGTGATCGACCGGCTCAGCGTCAAGCCGGGCGCCAAGCAGCGGCTGACCGACTCGGTCGAGGCCGCGCTCGGCCTCTCCGACGGCCTGGTGCTGCTCGACTTCGTCGACCTGCCCGAGAACGACCCGGCCCGGGAGCGCCGCTACTCCGAGCACCTGGCCTGCCCCAACGACCACCCGTTGGCGATCGAGGACCTGGAACCCCGGGTGTTCTCGTTCAACGCGCCCTACGGGGCCTGCCCGGAGTGCACCGGCCTGGGCACCAAGAAGGAGGTCGACCCGGAGCTGGTCGTCCCCGACCCGGAGCGCACCCTGCGCGAGGGCGCGTTGCAGCCCTGGGCCACCGGGCACAACCTGGAATACTTCCTGCGCCTGCTGGAGGCGCTGGGCGAGAGCCAGCACTTCGACGTCGACACCCCCTGGCGGGCGTTGCCGGCCCGAGCCCAGAAGATCATCCTGCACGGCTCCGACGACCAGGTGCACGTGCGCTACCGCAACAAGTACGGCCGCGAGCGCTCCTACTACACCGGCTTCGAGGGCGTGGTGCAGTGGATCGAGCGGCGGCACACCGACACCGAGAGCGAGTGGTCGCGCGACAAGTACGAGGGCTACATGCGTGACGTGCCCTGTGCGGCCTGCGGCGGCACCCGGCTCAAGCCCGAGGTGCTGGCGGTCACCATCGCCGGCAGGAGCATCGCCGAGGTGTGCAACCTGTCGGTGGGCGAGGCGGCCGAGCTGCTCGCCGGCATCACGTTGACCGACCGGCAGAAGATGATCGCCGAGCGGGTGCTCAAGGAGATCAACGCCCGGCTGCGGTTCCTGCTCGACGTCGGCCTGGACTACCTCTCCCTGGACCGGGCGGCCGGCACCCTGTCCGGTGGCGAGGCGCAGCGCATCCGGCTGGCCACCCAGATCGGCTCCGGCCTGGTCGGCGTGCTCTACGTGCTCGACGAGCCGTCGATCGGCCTGCACCAGCGGGACAACCACCGGCTGATCGAGACCCTGCTGCGGCTGCGTGGCCTGGGCAACACGCTGATCGTGGTCGAGCACGACGAGGACACCATCCGGGTGGCCGACTGGATCGTCGACATCGGCCCCGGCGCGGGCGAGCACGGCGGCAAGATCGTGCACAGCGGGTCGGTGCCGGAGCTGCTGGACAATCCCGAGTCGGTGACCGGGGCGTACCTGTCGGGCCGGCGGGAGATCCCGACGCCGCGGCAGCGCCGGCCGCAGACGCCGGAACGGGAGCTGGTGGTGCACGGGGCGCGCGAACACAACCTGCGCAACCTCACCGTGCCGTTCCCGCTCGGGCAGCTGATCGCGGTCACCGGGGTCTCCGGCTCGGGCAAGTCGACGCTGGTCAACGACATCCTGTACGCGGTGCTGGCCAACCAGATCAACGGCGCGCGGCTGGTGCCGGGCCGGCACACCCGGGTCTCCGGGCTGGAGCACGTCGACAAGGTGGTCGGCGTCGACCAGTCGCCGATCGGCCGTACCCCGCGCTCCAACCCGGCCACCTACACCGGGGTCTGGGACCACGTCCGCAAGCTGTTCGCCGAGACCACCGAGGCCAAGGTCCGGGGGTACGGCCCCGGCCGGTTCTCGTTCAACGTCAAGGGTGGCCGCTGCGAGGCGTGCTCCGGCGACGGCACCATCAAGATCGAGATGAACTTCCTGCCGGACGTCTACGTCCCGTGCGAGGTGTGCAAGGGTGCCCGGTACAACCGGGAGACCCTGGAGGTGCACTACAAGGGCAAGACCGTCTCCGACGTGCTGGAGATGCCGATCGAGGAGGCGGCCGAGTTCTTCTCCGCCATCCCGGCCATCCACCGGCACCTGCGCACGCTCAACGACGTGGGCCTGGGTTACGTCCGGCTGGGCCAGCCCGCGCCGACGCTGTCCGGCGGTGAGGCGCAGCGGGTCAAGCTGGCCTCCGAGCTGCAGAAGCGTTCCACCGGCCGGACGGTCTACGTGCTCGACGAGCCCACCACCGGCCTGCACTTCGAGGACATCCGCAAGCTGCTGATGGTGCTGGAGGGCCTGGTCGACAAGGGCAACACGGTGATCACCATCGAGCACAACCTCGACGTGATCAAGACGGCCGACTGGCTGATCGACATGGGCCCCGAGGGCGGTCACCGGGGCGGCACCGTGCTCGCCACCGGCACCCCGGAAGAGGTCGCCGAGGTCGCCGAGAGCCACACCGGGCAGTTCCTGCGTTCCGTGCTCAAGCTCGACGGCCAGGCCCGGGGCGCGAAGGCGGCGGTGACCCGGGCGGCCCGCGCCAACGGCACGACGCCGAAGGCGCGTACCCGTAAGGTGCCCGCCGGAGCCCGCTGACCCGGCGGCCCGCCGCCCGGCCCGCACGCCCCCGCCGCCGGGCCTGTCCACGCCCGGCGGCGGGGCGCGGTGGCGCGTCGGCCCGCTGCGCAGGGCGTTCCCGGGCGGCCGGGATGAACCGTCGGGCACAGTGGTGCGTGTGCTCCAGTGAGCCGCGCGGGTCGACGACCGGCGGCAGTAGTCGAGAGAAAGGCCGGAGATGACAGACGACCAGGTGCCGACCGTGCCCGGTGTGCAGACCCGACGTGCCCTGCTGGCCGGGGCCGGCGCGGTGGGGGCGGCGGTCCTCCTGACCGCCTGCGGTGACGACTCCGGTGACGAGCCTGCCACCCCGGCCACCGGCGGACCGGCCGCGACCACCGGCGGGTCGGGTGCCGCCGCGATCGCCAGGACGGGTGACATCCCGGTCGGCGGCGGCCAGGTCTACGCCGCGCAGGGTGTGGTGATCACCCAGCCGACGGCGGGGGAGTTCAAGGGGTTCGACCCGATCTGCACCCACCAGGGCTGCCCGGTGTCGAACGTCGACGGCGGGACGATCAACTGCACCTGCCACAACAGCAAGTTCGCCATCACCGACGGCGCGGTCAAGCAGGGCCCGGCGACCCAGCCGCTGGCGGCGAAGGAACTCAAGGTCGACGGCGACCAGATCTCGCTGGCCTGACCGACACCGGCCGGCCCGCAGGACGTCCTGCGGGCCGGCCGGTCGGGGTCACTGCGCGTAGACCGCCATCTCCCAGATCGAGTAACCGTACGTGGTGGCCCGGGTCACCCCGTGCATCCGCACGTACCGGGCGGTCGTGGTGGGGAAGGCCGCCACGTCGGTGCCGCCGTCGCCGGCCGTGGTCGACCACACCGTCCGCCAGCTCGATCCGTCGGTCGACACCTCGATCCGGTACGACCTGGCGTACGCCGACTCCCAGGCCAGCGTCACCCGGCCCACCTGCCGGGCCGACCCCAGGTCGACGCTGAGCCACTGGTCGTCGGCCCAACTGCTCGCCCAGCGGGTGCCGAGGTCGGAGTCGACGGCCTTGCCCGGCCCGAAGAACAGCTCGCTGCCGGACGCGGTCGCCGTCCGGCCGGCGGCCAGGTTGGTCAGGTCGTCGCCACGCCGGGACGGGAACGACACCGTCTGCTGGAAGGTGGGCCGGTTCTGCCAGGCGATGGTGGCGTGCTTGATCCCACCCAGCGGCGACTGGATGATCGCGTCCGCGCACCACTGGTCACCGGCGGCGCAGCTCGCGTCCCCGGGGTACACCTGGGCCGCCGGGGTGGCCGCCGCCGTCCGCAACGTGTCCAGCAGCACCTGCCGGCAGCCGGCCAGGTTCCCGGCACCGCAGAAGCCCCGGCCCAGCCCGCCGCGCACCGGGTCGCCGAGCACCGCGCGCAGGTCCTTGTCGACGTAACCCCACCAGCCGTACTGGAAGGACGAGCCCTTGTGCGCCTGGGCCTCGTTGGCCGAGGTCGGCAGGTTGGACTTGTCGCCCTGCTGGTACCCGGAGGGGGACTCGTTGATCTGGATCGCGTTGATCAGCGACTGGTAGAGGTCCGGGCCGAGCTGGTCGCGGAACATCCCCCGGACCAGCAGCGGCCACCAGGCGTCGAAGGTGCGGATCGCGTCGGCGTGCCGGTAGACCTTCGACCCCTTCGCCGTCTCCACCCGCAGCGCGCCGTCCTGCCGCCACGCCTTGAGCCGGCTGATCTCGGTGGCCAGTGTGGCGTCGGCGACGGGCTGGCTCTCCAGCACCCGGATCAGCTCGTCGAGCACCTCGGCCCCGCGCAGGTCGGTCACGCCGGCCTGCTCGACCAGCGCGGTCAGCGAGCCCCGGTCGTACTTCCGGCCGGCGGCCAGGCCCGCCTTGAGCGGGCGGTCCAGCAGGTCGGCCCGGTGCACCGCGCCGAAGCTGTAGTTGCCGTCCGCGCCGCCGAAGTCCTTGGCCTGCTTGTTGTTCCAGCTGACGTAGTAGTCCTGGTTGACCGACCGGGGGTGGGCGGCCAGCGGGGCGTAGCTTGCGGTGTTCGTCGCCGGGTCGAAGCCCTGCCACTCGTAGGCCGGCTCGGCCTTCATCGGCAGGTTCGGGTTTGACCCGGCGGCCCGCACCGGGTTCAGCCCGGAGTTGAAGTACGCCGACTCGGTGGAGTTGACGTAGAACCAGTTGAACGCGTACTCGACGTTGTTGGCCGAGGCGACGAAGGCGTCCGCCGAGCCCATCTGGGCCGGGTCGTTGAACATCTGGAAGCCGATCGCCGAGTCGGCCTCGTGCCGGTAGGTGGAGCGCAGCTGGGTGAACGCGTGCGGTTTGCCGCCCACCGTGCCCCGCCACGACACCAGGCCGAGCTTCGTCCGCCAGGCCACCAGCTTGTACGACCCCTTGGCGGTGCCGTCGGCGAGGGTCGGCGTCCACTTGTTGACGTGGGCGAGCTCCTCCATCGCCACGCACTGGCCCCGGTAGAGGTAGTGGTCGGCGGCGAGGGTGGGGGTGCTGCCGTCGGTGGTGCACAGCGGCACCGCGTAGGTGTCGGTGATGTCGTGGATCGACGAGGTGGCGCTCCACGCGTAGTCCTGGCCCCGGCCGAGCAGCACGTAGAGGTTGAGCCCGGCGAACGCCGCGCCCCGGGCGCTGATCCCCGGCCCCTGCAACTCCTGGATCATCAGCAGTTGCGGCGAGAAGTAGCCGGTCTGCGGGCCGAAGACCGCGACCGGGTGCCCGGTGGCCGAGTTCGCGGACGAGACCACCGCCGCGTTGGACATGCCCCGGTGCGCCGGGCTGATGGTCAGCCCGGACAGCGCGGCGGCCAGCTCACCGGACGCGCTGTTGCCGGTGGTCCGGGCCGGGGCGGCGGTGCTGCCGGCGGAGCCGGTCGGGTCGGTGAAGATCGGCTCGACCCGGGCCGAGCCGGCGTCGGGCAGCGCCACGCTCGCCGCGTCCGGGGAGGCGTCGCCGTACGGGAAGCTCTGCCCGTCGTGCAGGGTCAGCACGGTCTCCGGATCGTTCTGGTTGCGGAACGCCGTCCACACCTTGTCGCCCTCGGTGGCCCCGTACTTGGCGCGGGCGGCGATACGGACCAGCGCGGACTGCATCTCGGTGCCGCCCCCGCCGCCGAACAGCCCGCCGACCACGCCGGCGATGGCGATCAGGTCGGTGAGCTGGAACGGCTCCGGGCCACCGGCGTTGGTGACCGCGTCCAGGTGGCCGGTGAGCACGTACTCGCCGGGGCAGTTGCGGGCACCCATGCAGACGCCGATGTAGGCGTTGATGCCGGCGATGTACTCCTGCACGTCGGCGTAGAGCTGCTGGCCGCGCGGCCCCTTCGTGCGCAGCGCCTCGACCTGCGCCTGGAGGTCCGCCTCGGTGTACGGCGAGTTGCGCCAGACGCTCTGCTCCAGGGCCCGGTTGCCGGGTGCGCCCCCGGCGAACGAGGTGAGGGTGCCCCGGCCGACGTGCCGCAGCAGGTCCATGGTGAACAGCCGGTCCTCGGCTCCGGCGTAGCCGGCGCCGTACATGGTGCCGCCCCGGGTGGTGCCGGTGACGTGCGGGACGCCGGTGGCCTTGTCCCGCAGGATGCGGACGTCGGCGCGGGGCGAGTAGTCGCGTTCGACCTGCCCCTGCGGGACGCCGAAGGAGGCGTCGTTGAAGAACGAGCCGATCTGTTCCTCGCGTAGCCCGGCGTAGCCGTAGACCAGGTCGGCGTAGCGGCCGAGCTGGTCGGCGGAGTGCCGGGGCAGGGTGCCGAGGGTCTGGTTGCCCAGCACCTCGACCAGTGTGGCGTTGCCGTTCTGGCCGGGCGGCAGGATGTCGCCGCACTCGCCGAGGCAGTAGTCCTCGGGGGTGAAGGCGGCACGTGGCGCGGCGGCCTCGGCGGGTGCGGCGGGTGTCGTGGTGAGCAGGGCGGCGACGCTGATGCCGGCGGTCAGGCCGGCGAGCAGGCGACGGACGGTGGGGGGACGGGGCATGGCGATCCTCCGATGAGGATGGGATCTTTACGTGAATAACATTCGGTTACCGGATGGTAATCTCCGTCCGTCGATATCGGAAGACGTCCATCGACCGGCGTCCGCCGGTCCTTCCGCTCCAGATTGGATCGTCGATGAAGGTCGTCCGTCTGCTCGCGTCCGCGACGCTGCTCGCGGTCGCGCTCACCCCGTCCGGGCCGGCCGCCGCCTCGGCCGCCCCCGCCCCTGCCCCCGCCGGGGTCGCCGCCCCCACCTCGGGGGCGTTCTCCGTGCTCACCTACAACGTCGCCGGGCTGCCCGACATCATCTCCAGCGGCGACCCGGCGACGAACACCAGGCCGATCGGCGAACGGCTCGGCGGGTACGACATCGTGCACGTCCAGGAGGACTTCAACTACCACGCCGACCTGTACGCCACCGACCAGCACCCGTACCGGACGCCCACCAGCGGGGGCGTGCCGTTCGGCAGCGGCCTCAACACGCTGTCGAACTACCCGTACAGCGACTTCGCCCGGGTAAAGTGGAACTCCTGCAACGGCACCGACTGCCTGACCCCGAAGGGCTTCACCGCCAGCCGCATCCGGCTCGCCGAGGGCGTCTACGTCGACTTCTACAACGCCCACCCCAACGCCGGCACCACCGACGCCGACCTGGCCGCCCGGCGGTCCAACCTCAGCCAGCTCTCCGCATACGTCGCCGCCAACTCGGCAGGCAACGCGGTGGTGCTGATGGGGGACCTGAACGTCCGCTACACCCGTACCGGTGACAACATCCGCGACCTGGTGGCGGCCAACGGCCTCACCGACGTCTGGGTGCAGCAGGAGCGGGGCGGCCAGCCGCCGGCCGCCGGTGACCCGGCGCTGGTCTGCGACGAGGCCAACGTGACCGACGCCTGCGAGGTGGTCGACAAGATCCTCTACCGGGGCAACAGGCTGGTCGACCTCACCCTGAACCGCTACCACAACGAGCACGCCCGGTTCCTCACCCCGACCGGCGGCCCGCTGTCCGACCACTATCCGCACGCCGCCTGGTTCGACTGGACCCTCGACCCGACGCTGCGGGCCAGCGACACCTGGGGCGGCCCGCACGGCACGCCGTTCACCGACGCCGACCGGGTCGGCCCGGCGGTCACCCGGGTCACCCTGCGCGGCGGCTCCCGGCTCGACGCCGTCGGCGTCGACCTCGCCGACGGCGGCCAGCTGCGCCACGGCGGCACCGGCGGGACGGAGAGCAGCCTCACCCTGGCCCCCGGCGAGCGGATCACCCAGGTCACCCTCACCCAGGGGCAGAAGGACGGCCGGACCAGGATCTTCTCGGCCCGGCTCAGCACCGACCAGGGCCGCACCCTCACCGCCGGTACGCCCACCTCGGCGGCGGTCACCTTCACCGCACCCGAGGGGGGCCGGCTGGCCGGCTTCTTCGGCCGCAGCGGCACCGAGGTCGACCAGCTCGGCGTGATCTGGAGTGTCGGGGGCAACGGATAGTCTCGGTGCCGTGGCTGATCCCTCGACCTACCGCCCCGCGACCGGCACGATCCCCGAGTCCCCCGGGGTCTACCGGTTCCGCGACGGCACCGGCCGGGTGATCTACGTCGGCAAGGCCAAGAGCCTGCGCAGCAGGCTCAACTCCTACTTCGCCGACCCGTGGGGGCTGCACGAGCGCACCCGGCAGATGGTCACCACGGCCGAGTCGGTCGACTGGGTCACCGTCGGCACCGAGGTCGAGGCGCTCCAGCTCGAATACACCTGGATCAAGCAGTACGACCCCCGGTTCAACGTCCGGTACCGCGACGACAAGTCGTATCCGTACCTGGCGGTGACCCTCGACGAGGAATACCCGCGGTTGCAGGTCATGCGGGGCGCGAAGCGTAAGGGCGTGCGGTACTTCGGGCCGTACTCGCACGCCTGGGCGATCCGCGAGACGCTCGACCTGTTGCTGCGGGTCTTCCCCGCCCGCACCTGCTCCGCCGGGGTGTTCAAGCGGGCCGGGCAGGTCGGCCGGCCCTGCCTGCTCGGCTACATCGGCAAGTGCTCCGCGCCCTGCGTCGGCACCGTCTCCGCCGAGGCGCACCGGGCGATCGTCGACAACTTCTGCGAGTTCATGGCCGGCCGCACCGACACCATGGTGCGTCGCCTCGAACGCGAGATGACCGAGGCCAGCGAGCAGCTGGAGTTCGAGCGGGCGGCCCGGCTGCGCGACGACGTGGCCGCCCTGCGCCGGGCGATGGAGAAGCAGACAGTGGTGCTCGGCGACGGCACCGACGCCGACGTGGTCGCCTTCGCCGACGACCCCCTCGAAGCCGCCGTGCAGGTCTTCCACGTCCGCGACGGTCGGGTACGCGGCCAGCGCGGCTGGGTGGTGGAGAAGACCGAGGAGCTGACCACCGGCGACCTGGTGCACCACTTCTGCACCCAGGTCTACGGCGGTGAGCAGGGCGAGGCAGACGTCCCCCGGGAGTTGCTCGTCCCCGAGCTGCCGGGCGACGCCGAGGCGCTCGCCGACTGGCTCAGCGCCCGCCGGGGCAGCCGGGTGTCGCTGCGGGTGCCCCAGCGCGGCGACAAGAAGACCCTGCTGGAGACGGTGGGCCGCAACGCGAAGGACGCGCTGGCCCGGCACAAGCTCAAGCGGGCCGGTGACCTGACCACCCGCAGCAAGGCGCTCGACGAGATCAGCGAGGCGCTCGGCATGCGTACTTCGCCGCTGCGCATCGAGTGCTTCGACGTCTCCCAGATCCAGGGCACCGACGTGGTGGCCAGCATGGTCGTCTTCGAGGACGGGCTGCCCCGCAAGAGCGAGTACCGCCGGTTCATCGTCCGGGGCGCCACCGACGACCTGTCGGCGATGTCCGAGGTGCTGCGTCGCCGCTTCGCCCGCTACCTCGACGCCCGCGCCGAGACCGGCGAGCTGGGCGAGGAGACCGCGTCCGATCCCGACCGCCCCGGCATCGATCCGACCACCGGCCGGCCGCGTAAGTTCGCCTACCCGCCGCAGCTGGTGGTGGTCGACGGTGGCGCCCCGCAGGTGGCGGCGGCGGCCCAGGCCCTGGCCGAGCTGGGCATCGACGACGTGGCGCTGTGCGGGCTGGCCAAGCGGCTGGAGGAGGTCTGGCTCCCCGACGACGTTTACCCGGTCATCCTGCCGCGCACCTCCGAGGGGCTCTACCTGCTGCAACGCGTCCGCGACGAGGCGCACCGGTTCGCCATCACGTTCCACCGGCAGCGGCGCTCCAAGCGGATGACCGAATCAGCCCTGGACACCGTCCCCGGGCTGGGCGAGGTACGCCGCAAGGCGCTGCTGCACCACTTCGGCTCGCTCAAACGGCTCTCCGCCGCCACCGTCGAGGAGATCGTCGAGGTGCCCGGGGTGGGCCGGCGCACCGCCGAGGCGATCCTTGCCGCCCTCGACGGTGACCCGAAGACCACCGCCCCCACCCCGACCGACTGACGGCGGTCAGGGCTGGTCGGCGAGGACGGCGAGGAGGGAGCCGCCGTACTTGGCGAGCTTGTTCTCGCCGACGCCGCTGATCCTCGACAGCTCGGCCAGCGAGGTGGGGACGTCGGTGGCGATCTGCCGCAACGTCGCGTCGTGGAAGATCACGTACGCGGGGACACCCTGTTCCTTGGCGGTGGCTCCCCGCCAGGCCCGCAGCCGCTCGAACAGCGACCCGGCCGCCGGGGACAGCTCGGCGACCACGGTGGCCGCGCCACGTGGCTTCGCCGACCGGGCCGAGGCGACCTTCTCCGGCTCCCGGCGCATGGTCACGGTGCGGCGGCGCCCCAGCACCTCCGTGCTGGCCTCGGTGAGCGCCAGCGTGCCGTAGTCGCCCTCGACCGCCAACAGCCCCTCGGCGAGCAGCTGCCGCACCACCCCGCGCCACTCCGCCTCGCGCAGCTCGGTGCCGATGCCGAAGGTGCTCAGCGCGTCGTGGCCGTACTGGCTGATCTTGTCGTTCTGCTTGCCGAGCAGGATGTCGACGCAGTGCCCGGCACCGAAGCGCTGGTTGCGTTCCCGGTCGAGCCGGTAGACGGTGGACAGCAGCTTCTGCGCGGCCACCGTGCCGTCCCAGGTCTCCGGCGGGGTCAGGCAGGTGTCGCAGTTGCCGCAGTCGCCGGTGCCGGGCTGGCCGAAGTATTCGAGCAGTTGCACCCGGCGGCAGCGGACCGTCTCGCAGAGCGCCAGCATGGCGTCGAGGTGGGTGGCGAGGTTGCGCCGGTGGGCCAGGTCGCCGTCCGACGTCTCGATCATCTTGCGCTGCTGCACCACGTCCTGCAGGCCGTAGGCGAGCCAGGCGGTCGACGGCAGCCCGTCCCGGCCGGCCCGGCCGGTCTCCTGGTAGTAGCCCTCCACCGACTTGGGCAGGTCGAGGTGGGCCACGAACCGGACGTCCGGCTTGTCGATGCCCATCCCGAAGGCGATCGTGGCGACCATGACCAGGCCGTCCTCACGCAGGAACCGCTGCTGGTTGGCGGCGCGGTTGCCCGCGTCCAGACCGGCATGGTAGGGCAGCGCGGCGATCCCGTTGGCGACCAGGAACTCGGCGGTCTTGTCCACCGAGGCGCGGGACAGGCAATAGACGATGCCGGCATCGCCCGGGTGCTCGTCGCGCAGCAGGGCCAGCAGCTGCTTGCGCGGTTCCTTCTTGGGCACGATCCGGTACTGGATGTTGGGCCGGTCGAAGCTCGCCACGAAGTGCTTCGCCTCGGTGAGCTGGAGCCGGGTGGCGATCTCGGCCCGGGTGGCGCTGGTGGCGGTCGCGGTCAACGCGATCCGGGGCACCGCCGGCCACCGTTCGTGCAGCATCGACAGGGCCAGGTAGTCGGGGCGGAAGTCGTGCCCCCACTGGGACACGCAGTGCGCCTCGTCGATGGCGAACAGACCGATCCGGCCCCGGTCGAGCAACTGCTGCACTCCCCGGGTGCCCAGCGCCTCCGGGGCGAGGTAGAGCAGGTCCAGCTCGCCGGCGACGAACGCCTGCTCGACCGCGCGCCGGGCCGCGTAGTCCTGCGTCGAGTTGAGGAAGCCGGCGCGGACGCCGACCGCCGTCAACGCGTCGACCTGGTCCTGCATGAGGGCGATCAGCGGGGAGACGACCACCGCGACACCGTCACGGACCAGGGCCGGGACCTGGTAGCACAGCGACTTGCCGCCACCTGTGGGCATCAGCACCAGGGCGTCCCCGCCGGCCACCACGTGGTCGATGACCTCCTGCTGGAAGCCCCGGAAGGCGTCGTAGCCGAAGACCCGGCGGAGCACGTCGAGGGCGTCGGAGGCACGCAGCTCGGTGGGGGAGGCCATCCGGGGAGTCTACGAGCCGGCCCCGACACCGCCGTCCACGACGCCCCCGGCCCCGCCCCGACCCGCACCGCTTCCCACGGCACCCCACGTCCTCGGCGGTGCCCCCGCCGGAGCCGGCGGGTGTCCGGCACGGCGGGCCGTCACCCGGAGCTGTCCCCGTCACCCCAGCAGAGGCCGCCGATGCCGGCGGCGCTGTGGAAGCCGGGATGGCCGGTGATGTCCATGCAGACCTCGTTGTCGGGGCCGGTCCGGCCGCAGAACACCGGCTCGACGTGGTTCCAGCCGTCCGCCCGGGACAGCAGCGCGGCGCTCGCCGGCAGCTCGGGGCGCAGGATGGTGAGCCCCTCGGTGTAGACGACCGCCTGCTCCCGGGCCTCCCGCAGGTCGACCGCGCGGTAGGTCAGGTGCAGCGTCCACCGGCGGGGAAGCCGGTAGGCCGAGCTGGGCGGTCTGTTGCGGCCCGCCTGCCGCTCGCGCTCGGTCGCATACCGACCGACCAACGAGTTGTCGTACGAGGTGACGGCGTCCGGCGTGGTCAGTGCATGGGCGATGGCGGCCCGGACCCGCTCGGACACGTCGGCCCCGTCGAGGATGGCGGCCAGGTCATCCTGGAATTCGGCCGGTTTCCCCTGCGTCGGTTGATTCTCGGTCACCAGGGCGTTCCTCTCCGTAGTAGCCACTCCAGATTGAGGTCTTACAACCAAAAATGCAACATCACATTTTCCTAGACAGGGTGGTTGATTTTGTGTCACCCGCAGACAAGAATCGACTACTCATGGTGGAGGTGATGCTGGCGATGGCGCAGGTGCCGAGTCCCACGATCAGAGCCCGTCGCCTGCGGCGTGAGTTGCGTCGTCTGCGGGACCGCACCGGCCGCACCGCGGAGGAGGTGGCCAAGGTCCTGGGCTGGCACCGCACCAAGGTCATCCGTTTCGAACTCGGGCACTCCCGGGTCATGCCGAAGGATCTCCCGCCCCTGCTCGACCTCTACGAGGTCTCCGAGCAGGAGCGGGAGTCGCTGACCGGATTGCTCCGGCAGGCACGCCAGAAGGGCTGGTGGAGCGCGTACGGCGACGTGCTGCCGGATGACTACGTCGGCTTCGAGGCCGAGGCGACCTCGATCAGCACCTTCGAGAGCCTCTACGTGCCGGGCCTGTTGCAGACGGAGGAGTACGTCCGGGCGATCGTGCGGGCCGGACGCAGCACCGCCGACCAGGATGAGATCGACCGGGTGGTGGCGGCGAGACTTGCCCGTAAGGCTCTGCTCTCGCGTGATGTACCGCCTGCTCTCTGGGTCGTGCTGGACGAGGCTGCGGTCCGCCGGATGGTCGGTGGCCCGAGGGTTATGCGTGGGCAGCTCACCCGCTTGGTTGAGGCGTGTGAGCTGCCCACGGTGGAGATCCAGGTTCTGCCGTTTGCCGCTGGAGCGCACGCGGCCATGGGCGGAGCCTTCACCCTGCTGAGTTATGACGATCCGTCGCTCGACCCGCCGGTGATCTATCTGAGCAACGACAACAGCACCCTGCTGCTGGAGGAGGACCGACAGGTCACCCGCTATAGACTCATGTTCGACCACCTTCGGGCGAAGGCGATCGACCCCGACCGGTCTGCGGACCTCCTTGCGCGGATTGCTACCGAGGTTCCGGACTGAGTCCGACCTATTGGAGCGCTGGTGATGACCGCTGTGGATCCGGCCCAGGTTTGCTGGCGGAAGAGCAGCCGAAGCGGTGCCAACGATTCGAACTGTGTCGAGGTGGCTGAGGTGTCCGGTGGGCTGGCGGTGCGGGACTCCAAGGACCAGGGCGGGCCGGTGCTCCACTTCGGCCGGGACGCCTGGTCGTCGTTCCTCGGTGGCCTGCGGCACCGCCTGCGCGGTTGACCCCGTAGGGTCGCCGACCTGCTGTCGAGGGCCCCGACGTCGTGCGGTTGGATGGCCGGATGGCGGTACGCATCGATATCGACGCACTCCGGGACGCGGCCGGGGTCGAGGTCTGCGCAGCGGCGGACAGGCTGACGGACTCCGGCCAACCGGCGGAGGTCGTCCCGGTCGGCGGCGGAGCATCCGGGTTGGTCCACGAGGTGGGTCGGCCGCCGTACGAGGTCTGGGTGGGGGTCACGGCGGACGGCTTCACCGCCGAGTGTGACTGCACCACCGAAACCGACCTGTGTGCGCACGCGGTGGCCCTCACCGCCGCCGCCCTGGCCGACGGCCTCGCGTGGTCGTCGACGGCCACCCCGCAGGCGGATCCGGCGGTCGACCCCCGGGTCGCGGAGCTGACCGTACTCGCGCGTGGTCTGCCCGCTCGCCGGCTGGCGGCGCTGGTCGCCGAGTGGGCGGCCACGGACCCGGTGTGGGAGGGCGCGCTACGGGCGCAGGCCGGCCAGCCCGCGCCCCTCACCGCCACCGAACCGGACGGCAACTAGGGCGATCGGGCCGCGACCGGCGCGGTGCGGAGGTGCCGGCACTTCTCCCGTCGAGCGGTATGCCTGTCCGTCATAAATATGACGGACAGGCATACCGCTCTGCGCCAGGCGATGCTCCGGACGCCTGCCGAACGCCGGGCCGACCCCGCCGGCAACCCGCCGCCGGGCATGCCGGGATCGACGCCGCCCGCCGGGATAGAGTCGTCGACTGACCCTGTGCGGTACGCGGCCCTCCGGGGCCCGCCGCCACGAAGCGGGAGCGGTGGGATGGTCGAGGCGCGGACAACCGGCGGGTACGTCGAGGGCGGCACGGCGGAGTCGGACACCACGCTGGTGGTGGTCACCGGCCTGTCCGGCGGTGGCCGTAGCACCGTCGCCCGCGCCCTGGAGAACGTCGGCTACTACGTGGTGGACAACCTGCCGCAGGCGCTGATGCTGGACATGGCCGAGCTGGCGATGAAGGCCGGCGGGGCGGCCCGGCGTACCGCGATGGTGCTGGACGTGCGGTCGCGGGCCTTCTCCACCGACCTGGCCGGGGCGATCCGGGAGCTCAAGGAACGCGGTTTCTCGCCCCGGGTGGTCTTCGTCGACGCCGACGACGAGGTGCTGATCAGGCGGTTCGAGAGCGTTCGCCGCTCGCACCCGTTGCAGGGTGAGGGGCGACTGGCCGACGGGATCGCCGTCGAGCGGGAGCTGCTGGAGGAGGCCCGGGACCAGGCCGATGTGATCATCGACACCAGCCACCTCAACGTCAACCAGCTCCGTCGCCGGGTCGAGGAGCTGTTCGGCGGGGAGGACGCCCGTCGGCTGCGGCTCACCGTGCTCTCCTTCGGCTTCAAGTACGGCCTGCCGCCGGACGCCGATTTCGTGCTCGACGCCCGGTTCCTGCCGAACCCGTACTGGGTGCCCGAGCTGCGGGAGCACACCGGGCGGGAGGCGGCGGTCAGCGCGTACGTGCTCGGCCAGGAGGGCGCGGACGCCTTCGTCGCCTCGTACGCCGACCTGGTCAACGCCACCACCGCCGGGTTCGAACGCGAGGGCAAGCGGTACCTGACGGTCGCCGTCGGCTGCACCGGCGGCAAGCACCGCAGTGTGGCGATCGCCGAGGAGTTGGCCGAGCGGCTGCGCCAGTCGGGATTGGCCGCCAACGCGCAGCACCGGGACCTGGGGCGGGAATGACGGCGATGTCGGTGGTCGCCTTCGGCGGGGGGCACGGTCTGTCCGCCTCGCTGCGGGCACTGCGGCACTGCGCCGGGGAACTCGAACTGGACATCACCGCCGTGGTCACCGTCGGCGACGACGGCGGCTCCAGCGGCCGGCTGCGCGCCGAGCGGGGCGGCCTGCCCCCGGGGGACCTGCGGCAGGCCCTGGTGGCGCTGGCCGGCGACCATCCGGCCACCCGCCGCAGCGCCGGGCTGTTCCAGCACCGGTTCGCCGGCGACCCCCGCGACGGGCTGGCCGGTCACGCGGTGGGCAACCTGGTGCTCTGCGGCCTGATGGAGCAGCTCGGCGACCCGGTGGCCGCGCTCGCGCACGCCGGGGCGATGCTCGGCGCGGTCGGCCGGGTGCTGCCGATGTCCGCCGAGCCGGTGGACATCGAGGCCCAGGTTCGCGGGGTGGACCCGACCCGCCCCGACGAGGTGCGCACCGTGCGTGGCCAGCACCAGGTGGCGGTGACCACGGGCACGGTGGAGGCGCTGCGGATCACCCCGGACGCCCCGGTGGCCTGCGCGGAGGCGGTGGCCGCGGTCGGCGGGGCGGACTGGTTGATCTTCGGTCCGGGGAGCTGGTACACCAGCGTCCTGCCGCACCTGCTGGTGCCGGGGCTGGCCGAGGCGATCGTGGCCAGCCCGGCCCGGCGGCTGGTCACCCTCAACCTGGCGGCCGAGCAGGAGACCCTGGGTCTCTCGGTGGCCGACCACCTGGCGGCCCTGCGCTGGTACCTCCCGCAGCTCACCGTGGACTACGTGGTGGCCGACTCCAAGGCGGTGGGTGATCCCGAACCGGTCGGGCGTGCGGCAGAATCGCTGGGTGCCCGGTTGGTCCTCGCCCCGGTCGCCGTCGACGACGGCACACCCCGCCACGATCCGGCCGCCCTGGCTGCGGCACTGGTGCCTGTCCTGGGCGCCGATCGTTAAGCACGTACGTAATCACCGGCGACACGCCGGTACCGGTCCGTGAGGGGGCGCACAATGGCGATGACGGCTGCGGTCAAGGACGAGCTGAGCCGGGTCGACGTGCCCAAGCCCTGCTGCCGGCGGGCGGAGATGGCCGCGCTGCTGCGCTTCGCCGGTGGGCTGCACATCGTCTCCGGTCGGGTGGTGGTGGAAGCCGAGCTGGACACCGGGGCGGTGGCCCGTCGGCTGCGCCGGGAGATCGCCGAGGTGTACGGCTATCCCAGCGAGATCCACGTGCTCGCCTCGGGTGGGCTGCGCAAGGGCAGCCACTTCATCGTCCGGGTGGTCAAGGACGGCGAGGCGCTGGCCCGGCAGACCGGCCTGCTCGACGTCCGGGGCCGCCCGGTACGCGGGCTGCCGCCACACGTGGTGGCGGCGAACGTGTGCTGCGCGGTGTCGGCCTGGCGGGGCGCGTTCATGGCGCACGGCTCGCTGACCGAGCCGGGCCGCTCCAGCGCGCTGGAGATCACCTGCCCCGGCCCGGAGTCGGCGTTGGCCCTGGTCGGCGCGGCCCGTCGGATCGGCATCACCGCCAAGAACCGGGAGGTGCGCGGGGTGGACCGGGTGGTGGTCAAGGACGGTGACGCGATCGCCGCGCTGCTCACCCGGATCGGCGCGCACTCCAGCGTGCTGGCCTGGGAGGAGCGTCGGGTCCGCCGCGAGGTGCGGGCCACCGCCAACCGGCTGGCGAACTTCGACGACGCCAACCTGCGCCGCTCGGCGCGGGCCGCGGTGGCCGCCGCCGCCCGGGTCACCCGGGCGCTGGAGATCCTCGCCGACGACGCCCCGAACCACCTCACCTCGGCCGGTCAGCTGCGGCTGGAGCACCGGCAGGCGTCGCTGGAGGAGTTGGGCGCGCTGGCCGACCCGCCGTTGACCAAGGACGCGATCGCCGGCCGGATCCGCCGGCTGCTGGCGCTCGCCGACAAACGTGCCCGTGACCTGGGCATCCCGGATACCGAAGCGGCCGTCACGCCCGACATGCTCGTGGTCTGATAGGACGGTGGGCCGCCATCCCGCAGGCGCGTGCGAGGCACGGGCCGGCGGGCGTGACGTGCCCCGGGTCGGGTGGGTGGGGCGTGCCGTGCCGTCGACCCGACGGGGTCACCACCCGCCGCATGGCGGCGGGGCACGCTCGGATAGGGTCGATGGGTACGGCAAGGGGGCCGGCACAGGCACTCCTCGCCGTGCACGCCGCCTCGGGCGGTCAGGTCCTCCCAGACCGTGGCGGGGTGGCCGAGACGAATCGTCAACGGCCGGCTCACCGGCCGGCGCACACACCTCCGCCGGCCCGGTTCTGACGTCGGCGGACCAGAACGCGAGGAGATGGGACCTGTGACCATCCGGGTTGGCATCAACGGCTTCGGCCGCATCGGCCGTAACTTCTTCCGGGCCGTGCTGGCGTCCGGCGCCGACATCGAGGTCGTCGCCGTGAACGACCTGACCGACAACGCGACGCTCGCCCACCTGCTCAAGTACGACAGCATCCTCGGTCGCCTGCCGCACGAGGTCAAGGCCACCGCCGACGAGATCACCGTCGGTGGCAAGACCATCAAGGCGTTCGCCGAGAAGGACCCGTCGAAGCTGGCGTGGGGCGACGCCGGCGCGGACGTCGTCATCGAGTCCACCGGTTTCTTCACCGACGGCACCAAGGCCAAGGCGCACATCGACGGTGGGGCCAAGAAGGTCATCATCTCCGCTCCGGCGAAGAACGAGGACGTCACGGTCGTCATGGGCGTCAACCACGACCAGTACGACCCGGCCAAGCACACCATCATCTCCAACGCGTCGTGCACCACGAACTGCCTGGCCCCGATGGCGAAGGTCCTCCAGGACACCTTCGGTATCGAGAAGGGCCTGATGACCACGATCCACGCGTACACCCAGGACCAGAACCTCCAGGACGCGCCGCACAAGGACCTGCGTCGGGCCCGCGCCGCCGCGCTGAACATCGTCCCCACCTCGACCGGTGCCGCCAAGGCGATCGGGCTGGTGCTGCCGGTGCTCAAGGGCAAGCTGGACGGTTACGCGCTGCGGGTGCCGATCCCGACCGGCTCGGCCACCGACCTGACCGTCGAGGTCGGCCGGGAGACCAGCGTGGACGAGGTCAACGCCGCGATCAAGGCCGCCGCGGACGGCCCGCTCAAGGGCATCCTGGTCTACAACGAGGACCCGATCGTCTCCGCCGACATCGTCACCGACCCGGCGTCGTGCATCTTCGACGCGCCGCTGACCAAGGTCATCGGCAACCAGGTCAAGGTCGTCGGCTGGTACGACAACGAGTGGGGCTACTCCAACCGGCTCGTCGACCTGGTCAAGCTGGTGGGTTCCTCGCTGTGAGCATCCGCAACCTCGACGACCTGCTCGCCGAGGGGGTGTCGGGTCGGCGCGTGCTGGTGCGCGCCGACCTGAACGTCCCGCTCGACAAGCAGACCGGGGAGATCACCGACGACGGCCGCATCCGGGCCGTCCTGCCCACCCTGGGCGCGCTCGTGCAGGCCGGGGCGAAGGTCGTGGTCTGCTCGCACCTGGGTCGCCCGAAGGGTGCCCCGGACCCGCAATACAGCCTCCGCCCGGTCGCCGGGCGGCTCGGTGAGCTGCTCGACGCGCCCGTGCACTTCGCCACCGACACCGTCGGCGAGTCCGCCCGCGCCACCGTGGACGCGCTGGCCGACGGCCAGCTGGCCCTGCTGGAGAACCTCCGCTTCAACAAGGGGGAGACCAGCAAGGACGACACCGAGCGGGGCGCCTTCGCCGACCAGCTCGCCGCGTTCGGCGAGGCGTACGTGGACGACGCGTTCGGCGCGGTGCACCGCAAGCACGCCAGCGTCCACGACGTACCGGCCCGGCTGCCGCACGTCGCTGGCCGGCTGGTGCTGCGTGAGGTGGAGGTGCTGTCCCGGCTGACCGGCGAGCCGGAGCGCCCCTACGTGGTGGTGCTCGGCGGTTCCAAGGTCTCCGACAAGCTGGCGGTCATCGAGGCGCTGCTGCCGACGGTCGACCGGCTGCTCATCGGCGGCGGGATGTGCTTCACCTTCCTCAAGGCCCAGGGTCACGAGGTGGGCACCTCGCTGCTGGAGGAGGAGATGGTCGAGACCTGCGGCAACCTCCTGGCCCGCGCCGACGGCAAGATCCTGCTCCCGGTCGACGTGGTGGCGGCCGACGCCTTCGCCCCGGACGCCGCGCACGACACGGTGCCCGCCGACGGCATCCCCAGCCACCGGCTCGGCCTGGACATCGGCCCGGAGACGGTGGCCGGCTTCACCGCCGCGCTGTCCGGCGCGAAGACGGTCTTCTGGAACGGCCCGATGGGCGTGTTCGAGATGCCGGCGTTCGCGAACGGCACCCGGGGGGTGGCCGAGGCGATCACCAAGACCGACGCGTTCACCGTGGTCGGTGGCGGGGACTCCGCTGCGGCCGTGCGGGCGCTCGGGCTGGACGAGTCGTCGTTCGGGCACATCTCCACCGGTGGCGGCGCCTCCCTGGAGTACCTGGAGGGCAAGACCCTCCCCGGCATCGCGGCCCTGGAGAACTGATGGCGAGCGTCACCCGCCGGCCGCTGATGGCCGGCAACTGGAAGATGAACCTCAACCACCTCGAAGCCAACCTGCTGGTGCAGAAGCTGGCCGCGAGCCTCACCGAGCAGCAGCTCACCGCCGTCGAGACGGTGGTCCTGCCGCCCTTCACCGACCTGCGCACCGTGCAGACCGCGGTGGACGGCGACAAGCTGCTCATCGGCTACGGCGGGCAGGACCTCTCGCCGTACCAGTCCGGCGCGTACACCGGGGACATCTCCGGGGCGATGCTGGCCAAGCTGGGCTGCACCTACGTCACGGTCGGGCACTCGGAGCGGCGGCAGTACCACTACGAGGACGACGCGATCGTCAACGCGAAGGTGGCCGCCGCGCTGGCCAACGGGCTCACCCCGATCCTCTGCATCGGTGAGGGCCTGGAGATCCGCGAGCAGTTGCGGCACGTCCCGCACTGCTGCGACCAGCTCGACGGCGCCCTCAAGGGGCTCACCGCCGAGCAGGTCACCAAGGTCGTGGTCGCGTACGAGCCGGTCTGGGCGATCGGCACCGGCAAGACGGCCACCCCCGAGGACGCCCAGGAGGTCTGCGGAGAGGTCCGCAAGCGGCTGGTCGAGACCTACGACCAGGGCACCGCCGACCAGGTCCGGATCCTCTACGGCGGCTCGGTGAAGTCGTCCAACGTCGCATCGATCATGTCCCAGCCGGACGTGGACGGGGCGCTGGTGGGCGGGGCCAGCCTCGACGCCGAGGAGTTCGCGAAGATCTGCCGCTTCCCGGAGCACACGGTCGCCTGATCGCTCGCTATTCTTGACTCCGCCCGTCCACCGGTCGGTGCCGCCGTGCCCGATCTGTCCGGGCGAGGATCGTAACGAGAGGACTGACCCCAGCCATGCCGATCTGGTTCGCATACACGTTGATCGTGTTGCTGGTCATCACGAGCGTTCTGCTCACCATGCTCATCCTGCTGCACCGGGGTAAGGGCGGCGGGCTGTCGAGCATGTTCGGCGGTGGGGTCAGCTCCAGCCTGGCCGGCTCGTCGGTGGCCGAGAAGAACCTGGACCGCTACACCGTCCTGGTGAGCATCGTCTGGTTCGCCTGCATCATCGGGCTCGGCCTCTGGCTCCGGCTCCAGCTCAACAGCGGGTCCTGAGCGACTCGATCAGGTCGTACAATCTGCGCGCGGTCCGTCACGGACCGCGCGCAGTTTTTTTCTCCGCCACGTCGTCCACCGCCCGCCTCAGGCGGTGGTCCCCTCCGACGACAGGAGCGAGTGTGCCCAGTGGCAACGTCATCCGTGGTTCCCGCATCGGCTCGGGGCCGGAACGCCCCACCGAACGGTACGAGCCGGCTCCCCGCCGCGCGGTCACCTACTGGTGCCGCAACGACCACGCCACCGAGATCCGGTTGGCGTTGGACGCCGAGCAGCCGGCCGTCTGGGACTGTCCGCGCTGCGGCCTACCCGCCGGCCAGGACGCGCAGAACCCGCCGGGACGTACCCGTCCCGAGCCCTACAAGACCCACCTGGCGTACGTGAAGGAACGGCGTACCCCGGAGGAGGGGGAGGCGCTGCTGGCCGAGGCGCTGGCCGCACTGCGCCGCCGCCGCGGCCGGGAGTGACCGCCGCGGCGGCGACGCTGCGGCCGGGAGCGGACACCCCGGCAGCGGTGACGTGAGCTGACCCGGCTCGCGGCCGGACCGCCCAGCGCTCAGCGCAGGCTGCGCAGCCGGGCCGGCACGTCGGCCGCCGCCGCCCGGTCGAGCAGCCACAGGGTCCGCGAGACGCCCTGCACCCCGGCCGCCGGGAGCTGCTTCGGGCCGGCCCCGGCCAGCGCCATCCCCACCGCCCGTGCCTTGTCGGCCCCGCTGGCGACCAGCCAGACCTCCTCGGCGGTGTTGATCGCCGGCAGGGTGAGGGTGGTCCGCACCGGCGGCGGCTTCGGGCTGCCCCGCACCGCGCTGACCGGCCGGGTGTCGTGGTGCACCGGGTGCTCGGGAAAGACCGACGCCACGTGCCCGTCCTCACCGACGCCCAGCATCAGCACGTCGAAGTGGGGCAGCGCGGCATGGCCGGGCCGGGCGGCCCGCGCCAGCTCCTCGGCGTACGCGGCGGCACCTGCCTCCGGGTCGTCGCCGGTGGGGCCGTCGGTGGCCGGCATCGGGTGCACCCGGGCCGGGTCCAGCGGCATCGCGTCCAGCAGCGCGGCGCGGGCCTGCGTCTCGTTGCGTTCCGGGTCGCCCGCCGGCAGGAAACGCTCGTCACCCCACCAGACGTCCACCCGGGACCAGTCGACGGCGTCGTGGGCGGGTAGCGCGCCCACCGCCCGGTAGACCGCGGCGGCGATCCGGCCCCCGGTCAGCACGATCGACGCCGCACCCCGCTCCGCCTGCGCGTCGAGCAGCTTCACCACCAGCCGGGCCGCCACCGCCTGCGCCAGCAGGTCGGCGTCGGCGTGCACGGCGACACTCGCCTCACTCATGTTGGCCTTTCCTGACCGCGCGACGCGGTCCTGCTCGTCGTGGCGGAAACCGGTAGGCCCGCCGGGTGCCGGTGTCACCGGGGATCTCGTCGTGCCGGGCCGCCGCCGGGGCGGGCCGGCACCGCAACGGCCGGTGGGCGGCCCGGAAGGACCGCCCACCGGCGTACGGTCAGGATGCCGTGCTGGTGTCGGCGTGCGCGCTGACGCCCGCCTCAGCCCGCCGTGCGGTGGCCGGGTCCTTCCAGACGTGCACCCGCTGCGCTGGCCGCTGCTCCAGGCCGGACAGGCCGGCCGCCGCGCCCAACGCCTCGGCGTACACCTGGTCGGTGTCGAGCCGGCGCAGCTCCTCGGCCAGCTCGTCGCCGAGCGGCCGACGCACCAACGGCAGCACCCGGTCGTCCTGGCCGGTACGCCGGAACGTCGCCAGGCTGTCGTCCCGGGTCAGCGTCAGCTCGTCGCCGTTGGCGCAGCGCAGCTGCACCTGACGCATCCTCGGGTGGTCGTCGGTGTGCTGCCACTGCGGGTCGATGCCGAGCCGGGCGGCCAGCCAACCCCGCATCAGCGCCGCCGTCGGGTCCCGGCGCGGGGCCACCACGGTCGCCTCGGTGACCCGCGCCTCGGTGGTGTCGAACGCCCCGGCGACCAGCGTGCGCCACGGGGTGATCCGGGTCCACGCCAGGTCGGTGTCGCCGGGGGCGTAGTCCCGGGCCCGTTCCCGCAGCGCCTCGATCGGGTCGGCGGCCTGCGCGGAGTCGGTGATCCGCCGGTCGGCGACCACCCCGAGGAAGTCGGTGGCGATCTCCGCCGGTGGTTCGCCGTGCCACCAGGTGACCACCGGCACGTCCGGCACCAGCAGCGGCATCACCACCGACTCGGCGTGCAGGGCGAGCCGGCCGTACATCCGGGTCACCACCGCCTCGCACGGGCCCAGCCGGCCGCCGACGACGATCTCCGCGTCCAACCGGTTGCGTTCCCGCTCCACGTCGGCGCGCACGACGACCAGCAGCCGGCACGGATGGGCGGCGGCGGCGATGGTGGCCGCCGCCTCCGCCTCGCGGACCCGCTTCTCGTCGACCACGACGATCAGGGTGAGCGCCATCCCGCTGGCCACCCCGCCCGCGCTGCGCCGTTCGGCGGCGAGCGCCTTGACCACCTCGTTGCCGGTGGTGTCCCACAGCCCGATCACTGGTGCCTCCCGGTCCGCCCGCTGTGCCTGTTTCCTTCGTGCCCGTTCACGCCCGCCGCCAGGCGCGGCCCTCGCGGGCCAGCATCTCGTCGGCGGCCCGGGGACCCCACTCGCCGGAGCGGTACGGTTCCGGCTTGGTGCCCTCCCAGGCGTGCTCCAGCGGGTCCACCACCGCCCAGCTCTGCTCCACCTCGGCGGCGTCCGGGAAGAGCGTCCGGTCGCCGATCAGCACGTCCAGCACCAGCCGCTCGTACGCCTCGGGGCTGGACTCGGTGAACGCCTCGCCGTATTGGAAGTCCATCGCGATGTCGCGGACCTCCATCGTGGTGCCCGGCACCTTGGAACCGAACTTGAGCACCACGCCCTCGTCCGGCTGCACCCGGATGACGAGTTGGTTGGGGCCGAGGGACTCCATGTCGGCGGCGTTGAACGGCAGGTGCGGCGCCTTCTTGAACATGATGGCGACCTCGGTGACCCGCCGGGGCAGCCGCTTGCCCGCCCGGATGTAGAACGGCACCCCCGCCCAGCGCCGGTTCTGGATGCCCAGCTCCACGGCGACGTACGTCTCGGTGTTCGAGTCGGCGGGTACGCCCTCCTCGTCGAGGTAGCCGACGGCCCGCTGGCCACCCACCCAGCCGGGCAGGTACTGGCCGCGTACGGTGCCCCGGGCCACGTCCCTGGGCAGGGTGATCGCCTTGAGCACCTTGAGCTTCTCGGCCCGGATCTCGTCGGCGTCGAAGCTGGTGGGCTCCTCCATGGCGACCAGGGCGAGCAGTTGGAGCAGGTGGTTCTGGAGCACGTCGCGGGCGGTGCCGACCGAGTCGTAGAAGCCGGCCCGGGTGCCGATGCCGACGTCCTCGGCCATGGTGATCTGCACCGAGTCGACGTACTTGGAGTTCCACAGCGGCTCGAACAGGTTGTTGGCGAACCGCAGGGCGAGGATGTTCTGGACCGTCTCCTTGCCGAGGTAGTGGTCGATCCGGAACACGTCCTGACTGGTGAACACGTCGTCGACCAGGTCGTTGAGTTCCTTCGCCGAGGGCAGGTCGTTGCCGAACGGCTTCTCCACCACCACCCGTCGCCAGCCGCCGCACTTCTCGTTGTCGGCCATCCCGGTGCGGGCCAGTTGCTTGAGCACCACCGGGAAGGCCGTCGGGGGGATCGAGAAGTAGAACGCGGCGTTGCCGTGGATGCCGTGGCTGTCGCGCAGCTGGTTCAGCGTCGCGGCGAGCCTGTCGAAGGCGGCGTCGTCGTCGAACGAGCCACCGACGAACTTGATGTTGCCGGCCAGCCGGCCCCACACCTCCTCGCGCCACGGTGTCCGGGCGTGCTGCTTGGCCGACTCGTGGGCCAGCGCCTCGAAGTCGCCGTCGCCCCAGTCGCGGCGGGCGAAGCCCAGCACCACGAAACCGGGGGGCAGCAGCCCCCGGTTGGCCAGGTCGTAAACCGCCGGCAGCAGCTTCTTGCGCGCCAGGTCACCGGTCACCCCGAAGATCACCAGGGCGCACGGCTCCGGGATCCGGGGGAGCCGTCGGTCCTGCGCGTCGCGCAGCGGATTCACGCCGCCTCCTCGCTCCGTGTGGTCCATGTCGTCCATCGTCACGCCCGCCATCGTCCGATCGCATCCAGCAGCC
This sequence comes from Micromonospora humidisoli, assembly GCF_016900955.1. Taxonomy (NCBI): domain Bacteria; kingdom Bacillati; phylum Actinomycetota; class Actinomycetes; order Micromonosporales; family Micromonosporaceae; genus Micromonospora; species Micromonospora humidisoli. The sequence goes on along the minus strand of NZ_JAFEUO010000004.1, from coordinate 223,399 downwards.
GGGCCGGCCCGGCCGGCCCGTCGGTCAGGTGCGGCGGTGGCACCGGCCCGGGTCGGCCGGCCGACGCCACCGGGCCGCCCCGCGGATGCGGAACGGCCCGTACGGCGGCGGGCGCGGTCGATGCGACCGCGTCCGCCCCGTGCACCGCGAAACCGGCGGCGGCATCGGCCGGGCCGGTCAACAGGTCACTCACCCTCGGCACCCCGTCGGGGTGCCGGCGGCGTGGGGCGTCGCGGGGACCGGCCCCGCGACGCGTCCGACGCCGTTCGTCACGCGTTCCCGCCGGCCCGCCGGGCCGCCTCGGCGTTGCCCTTGGCGGCCTCGTTCGGGGCGTCGGCACCCTGCGCCGCGGCGGCCAGCGACGTGCGGACGCCGTCGAGCAGCTCGCTCCAGCTCGCCTCGAACTTCTCCACGCCCTCGCGCTCCAGGGTGGCGATCACGTCGTCCATGTCGATGCCGACGGCGGCCAGGTCGGCGAAGACCTGCCGGGCGGCGGCGTAGGAGCCGGTGATGGTGTCGCCCCGGGTCTCGCCGTGCTCGGCGTACGCCGTCACGACCGACTCCGGCATGGTGTTGACGGTGCCCGGCGCGATCAGCTCCTCGACGTAGATCACGTCGCGGTAGTCCGGGTTCTTGGTCGAGGTGGACGCCCACAGCGGGCGCTGCGGGTGGGCGCCGGCGTCGGCCAGGGCCTGCCACCGGTCGGAGGAGAACACCTCGGTGTAGCGCTCGTAGGCGAGCTGGGCGTTGGCCACGGCGGCCTTGCCGCGCAGCGCCTTGGCCTCCTCGGAGCCGATCTTGTCGAGCTGCTTGTCGATCTCGGAGTCGACCCGGGAGACGAAGAACGAGGCCACCGAACCGATGGTGGACAGGTCGTGGCCGTTGGCCTTCGCCTGCTCCAGGCCGGCGAGGAAGGCCTCCATCACCGCCGAGTAGCGGTCCAGCCCGAAGATCAGCGTGACGTTGACGCTGATCCCCTCGGCCAGGGTCGCGGTGATCGCCGCCAGCCCCTCCTCGGTCGCCGGGATCTTGATGTACAGGTTCGGCCGGTCCACCAGCCACCACAGCGCCTTGGCCTCGGCGACCGTCTTGTCCGTGTCGTGGGCGACCCGGGGGTCGACCTCGATGGAGACCCGCCCGTCGACCCCGGCGCTGCCGTCGTACGACGGGCGCATCACGTCGCACGCCCAGCGCACGTCGTAGGTGGTGAGCATCCGGACGGCCTCTTCGACCTCGATGCCCCGGGTGGCGAGGTCCTTGAGCTGCCAGTTGTACTCGTCGGCGTCGCTGAGCGCCTTGGCGAAGATGGTCGGGTTGGTGGTCACCCCGGCCACGTGCTGCTCGCGGCGGAGCCGGTCCAGCCCGCCGGAGCTCAGTCGTACCCGGGAAAGGTCGTCGAGCCAGACCGCCACTCCGGCGGCGGTGAGGTCACCCAGTCTGTCCGTCATGTCGTCCACGCTCCCCTCAGTTGCCGGTCGTGAAACCGGTGATGTCGCCCACCCGGGTCAGCGCCGCGTGTGCGGCGGCGACGATCCGGTCGGGGGTGAAGCCGAACTGCTCGAACAGCACGGTGTGCGGGGCGCTGGCGCCGTAGTGCTCCAGGCTGACGCTCTCGCCCAGGTCGCCGACGATGCCCCGCCAGGACATCCCGATCCCGGCCTCGACGCTCACCCGGGCCTGCACCCCGCGCGGCAGCACCGACTCACGGTATGCCTCGTCCTGCTCGTAGAACCATTCCTGGCAGGGCATCGAGACGACCCGGGTGGGGGTGCCGTCGGCCTCCAGCCGCTCCCGCGCGGTGAGGCAGAGCTGCACCTCGGAACCGGTGCCCACGATGATCACCTGCGGCTTGCCGTTGGACGCCTCGGCCAGCACGTAGCCGCCCTTGGCGGTGCCCTCCGCGCCCGCGTACGTCTCCCGGTCCAGGGTCGGCAGCGGCTGCCGGCTCAGCGCCAGCGCGGTCGGCCGGTCGGTGTGCTCCAGCGCCTGCCGCCACGCCCAGGCGGTCTCGTTGGCGTCGGCCGGGCGGACCACGTCCAGGCCGGGGATGGCACGCAGCGCGGTCAGGTGCTCCACCGGCTGGTGGGTCGGGCCGTCCTCGCCGAGACCGATCGAGTCGTGCGTCCAGACGTACGTCACCGGCAGCTTCATCAGGGCGGCGAGCCGTACCGACGGGCGCATGTAGTCGCTGAACACCAGGAAGGTGCCGCCGTACGGGCGGGTGCCGCCGTGCAGGGCGATGCCGTTGAGGATCGCGCCCATGGCGTGCTCACGGATGCCGAAGTGCAGCGTGCGGCCGTACTCGTGGCCGGGGAAGTCCTTGGTGGCGTGGGCGGCCGGGATGAACGACGGCTCGCCCTTCATGGTGGTGTTGTTGCTCTCGGCCAGGTCGGCCGAGCCGCCCCACAGCTCCGGCAGCACCGGGGCGAGCGCCTCCAGCACCTTGCCGGAGGCGGCCCGGGTGGCCACGCCCTTGGCGTCGGCGGGGAAGACCGGCAGCGCGTCCGTCCAGCCCTGCGGCAGCACCCGGCCGGCGATCCGGTCGTAGAGCGCCTTGCGCTCCGGGTTGGCCTGCGCCCAGCCGTCGAACTCGCCGGTCCACGCCTGCTCGTCCTCGCCGCCGCGGGTCAGCACCCCCCGGGCGTGCGCGAGCACCTCCTCGTCGACCTGGAAGGTCTGCTGCGGGTCGAAGCCGAGGATCTCCTTGGTGGCCTTCACCTCGTCGACGCCGAGCGCCGAGCCGTGGATCTTGCCGGTGTTCTTCTTGTTGGGCGCGGGCCAGCCGATGATGGTGCGCAGCGCGATGAACGAGGGCCGGCCGGTCTCGGCCTTCGCCGCCAGCAGCGCCTGGTAGAGCGCCTCGACGTCCTCGTGGTAGTCGCCCTGGTCGGCGTCGCCGGCCCGCCAGTCGACGGTCTGCACGTGCCAGCCGTACGCCGCGTAGCGGGCCGCCACGTCCTCGCTCTTGGCGATGCGGGTGTCGTCCTCGATGGAGATCTCGTTGTCGTCGTAGATCAGCGTGAGGTTGCCCAGCTGCTGGTGGCCGGCCAGGGCGCTCGCCTCGTGGCTGATGCCCTCCTCGATGTCGCCGTCGGAGGCGATGCACCAGATCTGGTGGTCGAAGACCGACTGCCCCGGCTCGCTCTCGGGATCGAACAGGCCCCGCTCGCGGCGGGCCGCCATCGCCATCCCGACCGCGTTGCCCAGGCCCTGCCCGAGCGGGCCGGTGGTGGTCTCGACACCGGGGGTGTGGCCGTGCTCCGGGTGGCCCGGGGTGAGCGAGCCCCACTGCCGCAGCGACTTCAGGTCGTCCAGGCTCAGCGGGTAGCCGGACAGGAAGAGCTGGATGTAGAGCGTGAGGCTGGAGTGCCCGGCGGACAGGACGAACCGGTCCCGGCCGGGCCAGTTCGGGTCGGCCGGATTGTGCCGCATCACCCGGTTGAACAGCAGGTACGCCGCGGGCGCGAGGCTCATCGCGGTGCCGGGGTGGCCGTTGCCGGATTTCTCCACGGCATCCATGGCCAGGACGCGGACGGTGTCGACGGCCCGGCGGTCGAGGTCGGTCCAGTTGAGTGCGGGTCGGTTGGCAGCCACTATGGTTGTGCTCCTCGGCAGATGGGCGGAACCCTCACTGGTGACCCTATCGAGCGGGTCTAAACGTCCGCCCGGGGATCTCAGCAGGCAGTTACGTGCGGGCCGGCCGGATCGTTCGGTCATCCGCCAGGTGTGACGGCCCGCACCGTTGTCGGGTCGCCCGGGCAGCGAAAACGACGACGCGTAGTGTGTGGTGCGGTGTGTGGACCCCGACGGGGTCCCGCCGAACCGACTTCCCCTGCCGACGCCGGAAGGTGGCAATCCGTGAGCATGATCACCGAGCGCCCCGTCAGCAACCCTGCCGGGCAGCCGCCGGTGCGCACGGTGGACGGGCGGCCGACTGCCCGTCGGCGGGACGTCCGGGCGGTGGTGTCGGCGTACGTGACCCTCACCAAGCCGCGCATCGTGGAGCTGCTGCTGGTGACCACGGTGCCGGCGATGATGCTCGCCGACGGTGGCCTGCCGTCGCTGTGGCTGATGGCCGTGGTGCTGGTCGGCGGTTCCCTGGCCGCCGGTGCGGCGAGCGTGCTGAACTGCTACATCGACCGGGACATCGACCAGTTGATGCGGCGCACCAAGCGGCGTCCGCTGCCGGCGCACACCGTCTCGCCCCGCAGCGCCCTGGTCTTCGGGCTGGTGCTGGCGGCGGTCTCGGTCGCGCTGATGGCGACGTTCACCAACCTGCTGGCCACCGCGCTGACGCTGGCCGCGATCGTCTACTACGACCTGGTCTACACGCTCTGGCTCAAGCGCACCACGACGGCGAACACCTTCTGGGGCGGGGCCTGCGGGGCGGCGCCGGTGCTGATCGGCTGGGCGGCGGTGACCGGGTCGCTGGCCCCGGCGGCCTGGGTGCTGTTCGCGGTGGTCTTCTTCTGGCAGATGCCGCACTTCTACCCGCTGGCGATGAAATACAAGGACGACTATGCCCGCGCCGGCATCCCGATGCTGCCGGTGGTGGCCTCGCCCCGGCGGGTGAACGCCGAGATCCTGATCTTCGCCTGGCTGACGGTGGCTACCTCGCTGGCGCTGTGGCCGCTGGGCATGAGCGCGGTCTACGGGGTGCCGACCGCCGTGGTGGGCGCGGTCTTCCTGGTCGAGGCGCACAAGCTCTGCCGGCGGGTGACCCGGGGTGAGCCGGTCAAGCCGATGCGGCTGTTCCACTGGTCGACGACCTACCTGACCATCGTGTTCGTCGCGGTGGCCCTCGACGCCCTGCTCTGACCTCCGCCGCGCCCGCCGGGTGTCCCGGGGGCGGTGCGGCGGGCCCGGTACGCCCGGCGGGCGGTCGCGACACGCCGCTTCCGGTTCGGCCCCCTGTCCGGATGATGAGATTTTTCCGGGTCCGATGAGTGCCACAAGATGGACACATCGGGTCGATCCCACCTGGTCGTTATGCGTACCCTTATCCGGACATAACCGGGCAATGCACATTGGGCTTCCGATAAACCCTCGGGTAATTGGTATCACAAATAGTTCATGATTCTCGCGCGCAGGTGCACAAGTCTGCTTAGGCTTCGCGTCATGGCAGAAGGTTCCGATACGACGATGACGGCCGAGCAGACCGCCGGAGCGGCCCCCACCGGGCTGGTCGCGGGGATCAGGTCCTTCGCGGCCTCCCACGGCGGCGCGAAGGCGGTCATCGAGTACGTCGGCAAGCGTGGTGCCCGGATCGTCCTGGTCGGCACCGACGGTGCGTGGGGCGACCAGTTCGCCGAGGACACCGTGACCGCCCGGGAGGCGTGCGCCCAGGCGGGAGTCACCGTCGAGAACGCCTGGGAGCGTGAGCTGATGGACCAGATGCGGCCGAGCAACGACCTGTGGCGGTCGATGGCCCGGCGCACGATGGCCCGCTGACCCGGATGCCCCTTCGACCGACGACACCGTGACCCACCACCAGCCGACCCGGGGGAGACCCCGGGTCGCTCTCGTCACCTGCTCCCGTTTCGCCGACCTCTACCCCGACGACCGGCTCGTGCTCGCCCCGCTGGCGGCCCGGGGCGTCACCGTCGAGGCGGCCGTCTGGGACGACCCCCGCGTCGACTGGGCCGGCTACGACCTGGTGGTGCTCCGCTCGCCCTGGGACTACGCCCCGCGCCGCGACGAGTTCGTCGCCTGGGCCGCGTCGGTGCCGACCCTGGTCAACCCCGGCGACGTGGTGCGGTGGAACACCGACAAGCGCTACCTCGGGGAACTCGCCGCCGCCGGGGTGCCCACCGTGCCGACCTCCTGGGTCGTGCCGGGCGACGACTGGGCCCCGCCCCCGACCCCCGGCCGGTACGTGGTCAAGCCGACGGTCAGCGCCGGCAGCCTCGACACCGGCCGCTACGACCCCGCCGACCCCGCCCACCGGGACCTGGCCGTGGCGCACGTACGCCGGCTGACGGCCGCCGGTCGGACCGCCATGGTCCAGCCGTACCTGGACGCGGTGGACACCGCCGGGGAGACCGCCCTGCTCTTCGTGGCCGGCCCGGACGGCCTGACGTTCAGCCACGCCATCCGTAAGGGCGCCATGCTCGACGGCCCGGATCTGGGCGTCGAGGGGCTGTACCGGCCGGAGCGGATCGACGCGCGTACCCCCACCGGGGAGCAGTTGGCCGTCGCCGGGCGGGTGCTGGCCGAGGTCCCCGGTGGCGCGCGGCGGCTGCTCTACGCCCGGGTGGACCTGATCCCCGGCCCGGACGGCGCACCTGTGCTGATCGAGCTGGAGCTGACCGAGCCGTCACTGTTCCTCGGCCACGCCGACGGCGCCGCCGAGCGGCTGGCCGACGCGGTGCTGGTCCACCTCGCCCGCCACTGACCCGGCCGGGCCCGGCGCCCGCGCCGCTTCGCCCCGGCCGGCCCCGGGAAGGCTCAGACGGCGGCCGGCACCCGCTGCTCGGCTGGCGGTGCCACCGGGTCGCCGGCGACCGGCCGGCGCTCCCGGGTCGACCAGAGCACCGCCAGGGTGGCCAGCAGCACCAGGCAGGAACCCAGCATGTGTGCGGCGACCAGCACGCCCGGCAGGTGGGTGAAGTACTGCACGAAGCCGATCAGGCCCTGCCCCAGCTCCACCGCGACCAGTACCAGCGCGGCGCGGGCCGGGCCGGCCGCGCCGACCGCCCGCAACGCCAGGACCAGCGCGACGGACAGCCCGATCAGCAGGAACACCCCGTCGGCGTGGACCTGGGAGATCGTCTCCGGGTCCAGCCCGTTGCGGGCCGCCCCGTGGTCACCGGCGTGCGGCCCGCTGCCGGTCACCCAGGTACCGACCACCAGCACCGCGACGCTGACGGCGGTGGTCAGCCGGGCGAGGGTACGCAGCGGTCCGGGCACCACCGGCACCGCCGGCCCGTCCGGGTCGACGATCCGCCGCCAGAGGGCGTACGCGGCGGCGATGACCGCCATCGAGGCGAGGAAGTGCAGCCCCACCACCCACGGGTTGAGGTCGGTCAGCACGGTGATCCCGCCGAGCACGGCCTGCGCGGGGATGCCGAGGAACACCGCCACCGCCAGCGGACGCAGCCCGGCGCGGCGGGGCCGGTGGGCCAGCACGGCCAGCAGGGTGGCCAGCGCGATCGCCCCGACGGCGAAGGTGAGCAGCCGGTTGCCGAACTCGATCACCCCGTGCACGCCCATCTCGGCCGTCGTGGTGTACGACGCGTCGGTGCACCGGGGCCAGGTCGGGCAGCCCAGCCCGGACGCGGTGAGCCGGACGGCCCCGCCGGTCACCACGATGGCCACGTTGGCCACGATCGAGGCGTACGCGAGGCGGCGCAGCAGGGTGGTCGAGACCGGGCGGCGATCGAGCAGGCGGGCCAGCGCGGCGGGGACCGGAAACCGGACGGATCGCTTCACGCCGCGAATCCTACGCACCGTAGTTGATCCCGATCGGGTGACTCCGCCACCCCGGTGGGCGGAATCACCGGGGTCGGGTTTGCGGGCCCCCGGCGAATTACGTAACGTTGGCGTTGTGAAAAACGCGGCGGCGCTCTCCGGGCATTCGCCGACGGCCACCCCGGCCGTCGGCGTCGGTGTGCGCTCCCGCCGTGCCGTGCTACGGGGTGCGGAGGCCGCGCGGCGTGCCACTGCCGCCCCGGCACCGGAGGCCCCCACCGACCTGTCCACCCGTGACCGGGTGACCCGGCTCCTGCTGGAGCAGGGGGCGGCCACCGCCGGCCAGCTCGGCTCGGCGCTCGGTCTCAGCCCGGCCGCGATCCGCCGGCACCTCGACGCGATGCTCGCCGACGGCGACGTGGTCGCCCGGGAGCAGACCGTGCGGGGCAGCCGGGGGCGGGGTCGACCGGCGAAGGTCTTCCTGCTCACCGACGCGGCCCGGGGGCGTTGCGGCACCCACCACTACGACAACATGGCCACCGCCGCGCTGCGCTGGATCGCCCGCAACGGCGGCCCGGACGCGGTCGAGGCGTTCGCCGCCGACCAGGTCGCCGCGCTGGAGGCCCGCTGCCGGGCCGCCATGGAGGACGCCGGCGACGATCCGCTGGCCCGGTCCGAGGCTCTCGCCGGTGCGCTCACCGCCGAGGGCTACGCTGCCAACGCGTCGACGATCGCCTCGGGCGGGCAGCTCTGCCAGCACCACTGCCCGGTGGCGCACGTGGCCGCCGAGTTCCCCCAGCTGTGCGAGGCCGAGACGGCGGTCATCTCCCGTCTGGTCGGCACCCACGTGCAGCGTCTGGCCACCATCGCGCACGGCGACGGGGTGTGCACCACGCACATTCCGGCCCAGCCGCGCGCCCAGTCCGGTAACACCGTCACCACTGTGAGGACAGATAGATGACCGAGCAGATCGTCCAGCCCCTGACCCAGGAAGAGCAGCTCGCCGCCCTCGGTCGCTACGAGTACGGCTGGGCCGACCCCGACGTCGCCGGGGCCGCCGCCCAGCGCGGCCTCAGCGAGGCGGTGGTGCGGGACATCTCGGCCAAGAAGAACGAGCCGGCCTGGATGCTCGACCTGCGGCTCAAGGGTCTGCGGCTGTTCGGCCGCAAGCCGATGCCGTCCTGGGGCGCCGACCTCACCGGGATCGACTTCGACAACATCAAGTACTTCGTGCGTTCCACCGAGAAGCAGGCCACCAGCTGGGAGGACCTGCCGGAGGACATCAAGAACACCTACGACCGGCTGGGCATCCCGGAGGCCGAGAAGCAGCGGCTGGTCGCCGGGGTCGCGGCACAGTACGAGTCCGAGGTGGTCTACCACAAGATCCGCGAGGACCTGGAGGAGCAGGGTGTCCTCTTCCTGGACACCGACACCGCCCTCAAGGAGCACGAGGACGTCTTCAAGGAGTACTTCGGCACGGTGATCCCGGTCGGCGACAACAAGTTCGCCGCGCTGAACACCTCCGTGTGGTCGGGTGGGTCGTTCATCTACGTGCCGAAGGGCGTGCACGTGGAGATCCCGCTGCAGGCGTACTTCCGGATCAACACCGAGAACATGGGCCAGTTCGAGCGGACGCTGATCATCGTCGACGAGGGCGCGTACGTGCACTACGTCGAGGGCTGCACCGCGCCGCTCTACTCGTCCGACTCGCTGCACAGCGCGGTCGTCGAGATCGTCGTCAAGAAGAACGCGCGCTGCCGCTACACGACCATCCAGAACTGGTCGAACAACGTCTACAACCTGGTCACCAAGCGGGCCGTCTGCCACGAGGGCGCCACCATGGAGTGGGTCGACGGCAACATCGGCTCGAAGGTGACCATGAAGTACCCGGCGGTCTACATGACCGGCGAGCACGCCAAGGGCGAGGTGCTCTCGGTGGCGATGGCCGGTGAGGGCCAGCACCAGGACGCCGGGGCCAAGATGGTGCACGCCGCGCCGCACACCAGCAGCACCATCGTGTCGAAGTCGATCGCCCGGGGCGGCGGCCGTACCTCGTACCGGGGGCTGGTGCAGGTGCTGGAGGGCTCGCACCACAGCCGCAGCACGGTCAAGTGCGACGCGCTGCTGGTCGACACCGTCTCCCGCTCGGACACCTACCCGTACGTCGACATCCGCGAGGACGACGTGTCGATGGGGCACGAGGCGACCGTCTCCAAGATCAGCGACGACCAGCTCTTCTACCTGATGAGCCGGGGGCTGAGCGAGGACGAGGCGATGGCGATGATCGTGCGCGGCTTCATCGAGCCGATCGCCAAGGAACTCCCGATGGAGTACGCCCTGGAGCTCAACCGCCTGATCGAACTCCAGATGGAGGGCGCGGTCGGCTGACGCCGCCCCCGCCCCACGACACCGTCGTCCCGGACAGACAGACCAAGGAAGAGATGACTATCCAGGCTTCCGCGCCGCCCAGCACCAAGTCGCAGGCGCTCCGCTCGTACGACGTCGCCGACTTCCCGGCCCTGACCGGCCTGGAGGAGGAGTGGCGCTTCACCCCGCTCAAGCGGCTCCGTGGGCTGACCGGCGGGGCGCAGGCCGCCACCGGCACGGTCCGCCACGAGTACGCCGACCTGCCGGCCGGCGTCACCGTCGGGCGGATCGGCCGGGACGACCCCCGGGTGGGCAGCGTGCTCACCCCGGTCGACCGGGTCAGCGCGCTGGCCTACGGCGGTGCCGGTGAGGCGCTGCTGGTCGAGGTCGCGGCCGAGGCCGTGCTCGACGCGCCGGTGAGCCTGCGGGTGGTCGGGGACGACGCCGCCGCGCTGGCCTTCGGGCACACGTTCGTCGACGTGGGCCGGTTCGCCGAGGTGGTGCTGGTGCTGGAGCACGTCGGCGCGACGACGCTCGCCGACAACGTCGAGGTGGCGGTGGCCGACGGGGCGAAGCTGACCCTGGTCACGGTGGCCGACTGGGCCGCCGACGCGGTGCAGGCGCAGCACCTGAAGGTCCGCCTCGGCCGCGACGCCAAGGTGTCGCACATCCAGGTCAGCCTGGGCGGGGATCTGGTCCGCCAGTCCACCACCGTCGAGTACACCGGCCGGGGTGGCGAGGCCGAGCTGTACGGCGTCTACTTCGCCGACGGCGGCCAGCACCTGGAGCACCGCCAGCTCGTCGACCACAACGTGCCGGACTGCCGCTCGTACGTCGGCTACCGGGGCGCGTTGCAGGGCGAGCAGGCGCACACCGTCTGGGTGGGCGACGTGCTGATCCGGGCCGAGGCGACCGGCACCGACACGTACGAGATCAACCGGAACCTGTTGCTCTCCGACGGCGCGCGGGCGGACTCCGTACCCAATCTGGAGATCGAGACCGGCGAGATCGCCGGCGCCGGCCACGCCAGCGCGACCGGCCGGTTCGACGACGAGCAGTTGTTCTACCTGATGGCCCGGGGCATCCCGGCGGACGAGGCGCGTCGCCTGGTGGTCCGGGGCTTCTTCGCCGAGGTGATCAACAAGATCCCGGTCGAGTCGCTGCGCGAGCGGCTGGGGGACGCCATCGAGGCCCGGCTCTCGAAGGCCGGGGCCTGACATGATCCGGATCTGCGCGACGGAGGACGTGCCGAAAGGCACCGTGATCAGCGCCGACGTCGACGGCACCCCGATCGCCGTGGTGCACGGCACCGACGGCGGGTTCTACGCCGTCCACGACGAGTGCTCGCACGCCTCGGTGGCCCTCTCCGAGGGTGAGGTCGAGGGCTGCACGCTGGAGTGCTGGCTGCACGGTTCCCGGTTCGACCTGCGCACGGGCGAGCCCAGCGGGCTGCCCGCCACCGAACCCGTTCCCGTCTACGCCGTCGAGGTCCGCGACGGCGACATCTACCTTCCCGTGGGCGCCGACGGCCGCCCGACGCCGAGCAATGGAGTGACCCGATAATGAGCACCCTGGAGATCCGCGACCTGAAGGTGTCGGTCAAGCTGCCCGAGGGTGAGCTCAAGCCGATCCTGTCCGGTGTCGACCTGACCGTGCGGTCGGGGGAGACCCACGCGATCATGGGCCCGAACGGCTCCGGCAAGTCGACCCTGGCGTACTCGATCGCCGGTCACCCCAAGTACGAGATCACCGGTGGTTCGGTGACCCTCGACGGCGTCGACGTGCTGGAGATGACCGTCGACGAGCGGGCCCGCGCCGGCCTCTTCCTGGCCATGCAGTACCCGGTCGAGGTGCCCGGCGTCTCGGTGGCGAACTTCCTGCGGACCGCCAAGACCGCCATCGACGGCGCGGCCCCGAAGCTGCGTACCTGGGGCGGCGAGCTGCGCGGGGCGATGGAGAAGCTCCAGATGGACCCGGCGTTCGCCCAGCGCAACGTCAACGAGGGCTTCTCCGGCGGCGAGAAGAAGCGGCACGAGATCGTGCAGCTGGAGCTGCTCAAGCCCAAGATCGCCATCCTCGACGAGACCGACTCCGGCCTCGACGTGGACGCGCTGCGGGTGGTCAGCGAGGGGGTCAACCGGGTCCGCGACACCGGCGACACCGGCCTGCTGCTGATCACCCACTACACCCGCATCCTGCGCTACATCAAGCCCGACTTCGTGCACGTCTTCGTGGCCGGCCGGATCGTCGAGCAGGGCGGCCCGGAGCTGGCCGACAAGCTCGAGGACGAGGGCTACGAGCGGTACGTCGCCGGGGCCGGCGCGGCGCGGGCCTGAGCACACACGGACGGGGACCGCTGAGATGACCACCATCGCCATCCCGGACGGGATGCCGCAGTACGACGACGTGCCGCGCTTCGACGTGGCCGCGGTGCGGGCCGACTTCCCGATCCTCGACCGGCAGGTCAACGGGCACCGGCTGGTCTACCTCGACAGCGCCAACACCTCGCACAAGCCCCGGCAGGTGCTCGACGTGCTCGCCGGGCACTACGCGATGCACAACGCCAACGTGTCGCGCTCGGTGCACACCCTGGGCACCGAGGCGACCGAGGCGTACGAGGGGGCGCGGGCGAAGATCGCCGCGTTCGTCAACGCGCCGAGCGTCGACGAGGTGGTGTTCACCAAGAACTCCACCGAGGCGATCAACATCGTGGCGTACGCCTTCTCCAACGCCTCGCTGCGCGCGGACGCCGACGAGCGGTTCCGGCTCGGCCCCGGCGACGAGATCGTGATCTCCGAGATGGAGCACCACTCGAACATCGTCCCGTGGCAGTTGCTGGCCGAGCGGACCGGCGCGACGCTGCGCTGGTTCCCGGTCACCGACACCGGCCGGCTGGACGAGTCGGGGCTGGCGGACCTGGTCACCGAGCGGACGAAGATCGTCGCGCTGGTACACACCTCCAACATCCTCGGCACGGTCAACGCCACCGCCCGGATCACCGAACGGGTCCGTCAGGTGGGTGCGCTGCTGCTGCTCGACTGCTCGCAGTCGGTGCCGCACCAGCCGATCGACGTGGTCGACCTGGACGCCGACTTCATCGTCTTCACCGGGCACAAGATGTGCGGGCCGACCGGCATCGGCGTGCTGTGGGGCCGGGGCGAGCTGCTCGCCGCGATGCCCCCGGTCATGGGCGGCGGTTCGATGATCGAGACGGTGTCGATGGCCCGGTCCACGTTCGCCGCGCCGCCGGCCCGGTTCGAGGCGGGCACCCCGCCGATCGCCGAGGCGGTCGCGCTGGGCGCGGCGGTCGACTACCTCACCGGCGTCGGGATGCGGGCGATCCAGTGGCACGAGAAGGAGCTGACCGCGTACGCGCTGGACGCCCTCGCGACCGTGCCGGGTCTGCGGATCTTCGGCCCGACGGTGCCGGTCGGCCGGGGCGGCACCATCTCGTTCGCGCTCGGCGACGTGCACCCGCACGACGTCGGGCAGGTCCTCGACTCCCTCGGCGTGCAGGTGCGGGTGGGCCACCACTGCGCCAAGCCGGTCTGCACCCGGTTCGGGGTGCCGGCGATGACCCGGGCGTCGTTCTACCTGTACACCACCACGGAGGAGATCGACGCCCTGGTGGCGGGTCTCGAACAGGTGCGGAGGATCTTCGACTGATGCAGCTGGACCAGCTCTACCAGGAGATCATCCTGGATCACTACAAGCGCCCGCAGGGGCGTGGGCTGCGCGACGCCGACGACCCCGACGCCGAGGTGGGCGAGGCGCACCACGTCAACCCGACCTGCGGCGACGAGGTCACCGTACGGGTGGCCGCCGTCGACGACATCGTGGTCGACATCTCCTACGACGGGGTCGGCTGTTCGATCAGCCAGGCGTCGGCGAGCGTGCTGTACGACCGGCTCTCCGGCCGGTGCGCGGAGGAGATCGCCGCCGTGCACGCGGGATTCGTGGCGTTGATGTCCGGCCGTGGCCAGGTCACGCCGGACGAGGAACTACTCGGTGACGGGGTGGCGTTCGCGGGTGTCGCCCGCTACCCGGCCCGGGTCAAGTGCGCGCTGCTGCCGTGGATGGCGTTCAAGGACGCCGCGGCACGCGCGGGGGTGGGCGTGAGCCCGACGGAGGTGGAGGCATGAGCGAGAACACCGCTACCGCGGCGACGCCGGAGACCGGCGACGCCAGCACGACGACCGACGCGGTGACGCCGCCGGCCACCAACGGTGCCACCGGCCCGGCGGACACCGCCGCGACCCCGGTCGCCGACGGTCCGGTGGAGGCCGCCGCGTCGGCCGGTGCCCGGGCGGCCGTCGCCGACATCGAGGAGGCGATGAAGGACGTCGTCGACCCCGAACTCGGCATCAACGTGGTCGACCTCGGCCTGGTGTACGGCGTGCACGTGGACGACCAGAACGTCGCCACCCTGGACATGACGCTGACCTCGGCGGCCTGCCCGCTCACCGACGTGATCGAGGACCAGGCCCGGCAGGCGTTGACCACCGGCCCCGGTGGGGGACTGGTCGACGACATCCGGATCAACTGGGTCTGGCTGCCGCCGTGGGGGCCGGACAAGATCACCGACGAGGGGCGGGACCAGCTCCGTTCCCTCGGCTTCAACGTCTGACCTCCGGTCCGACTCACGGGCGCGGCACCCACCCGGGTGCCGCGCCCGTGTTCGGTGGGGTGATCGACTCGCCGGGGCCGATGTCGGGGTGTCCGGCCCCCGTTGCCAGCAGGCCCGTCCGGGGTGCGGCTCGGCCCGTGACCTGCCGTCATGACCGCCGCCCTCCTGTCCGGGCTGGTGGCCGGCTACGGGGTCGCCGTCCCGGTCGGCGCGATCGCGGTGCTCATCCTCGGGCTCAGCGCCCGTACCTCGTTGCGGGTCGGCGCGGGTGCCGCATTCGGCGTCGCCACCGCCGACGGGCTCTACGCCGCTCTGGCGGTCTCCATGCTGGTCGTCCGGTGAGCCGCCCGCCGGGCGGTCGCCTGTCGTGCCGTACGGTCGGGTGATGAGCAGCCGACCCGCGGCCGGTGGCGGCCGGTGGATCGAGGTCGATCCGACCCGCGTCGCCCGCTGGGTGGAGGGTTTCGCCGACCGGCACGGCCCGCCCGTCGTCTCCCCGCAGGGGTACGGCCTGCTGCTCGCCGCCGCCGACGGGGCGACCGCCGAGCTGCACCTCCCACCGGGCGGCGGCACCGGGGAGGCGGCCCGGCCGGTCGACGACGTGCCGGGGTTCGTCGACGCCGCCGTCGCGCCCCGCCGGCTCGGGCTGCTGCTCGCCCGCAAGGGCGCGGTGGCGGTCGGGGTGGCGCTCGGCACCGAACTGCTGGTCTCCAAGGTGGACACCCGATACGTGCAGGGTCGTACCGCCGCCGGGGGCTGGTCGCAGCAGCGGTTCGCCAGGCGGCGGGACAACCAGGCCAGGGCGGCCCTGGGCGACGCGGCGGAACTGGCCGTACGGCTGCTGCTGCCGGAGGCGGCGACGCTGGCGGCGTTGGTCTGCGGCGGCGACCGGCGGGCCGTCGACACGGTCCTGGCCGACCGGCGGTTGGCCCCGCTCGCCGGGTTGCGGGCCGAGCGGTTGCTCGACGTGCCCGAACCCCGGCACGCGGTGCTGGTCGGCGCGATCGCCGCCGCCCGCGCGGTGCACGTCCTGGTCCGCGACCCGGCCTGATCCCGGCCCCCGGCCCCCCGCCCCCCGCCCCGCACCGGCCCACGTCCCGGCCGTCGCACGCCCCTGGGCCGGCCACACCCCGGCCCACCCTCGCCCGGGAACGACGACGGCGGCCGGGGGGCGTTTAGCCCCGCGGACCGCCGTGACCTGCCGACCGGTACCGGTCAGAGGCTGCCGCCGAAGGTGTCGCAGGACTTCGGGTCACCTGTGGTGTAGCCCTTGGTGAACCACTGCTTGCGCTGCTCGGAGGAGCCGTGGGTGAACTCCTCCGAGTTGACCGGGCGGTTGGCCCGCTTGGAGATGGCGTCGTCGCCGATCTTCTCGGCGGTGTCGATCGCCTGCGCGATGTCCTGCTCGGTGATGCTCTTGAAGATCTTCTGGCCCTGCTCGTCGGCGGTGCCGGTGGCGTTCTTGGCCCACGCGCCCGCGTAGCAGTCGGCCTGGAGTTCCAGCTTGACCGAGAGCGCGTTGGCGCTGCCCGGGTCCCGCTGCTGCTGGCGGCGCATCTGCGCCTCGGTGCCGAGCAGGTCCTGTACGTGGTGGCCGTACTCGTGGGCCAGCACGTACGGCTGGGCGAACTCACCCTCCGCGCCGAGCTGGTCGGCGAGGGTCTGGTAGAAGGTCAGGTCGATGTAGACCAGGTCGTCGGCGGGGCAGTAGAACGGCCCGACGCCGGAGTCGGCCTGGCCGCAGCCGGTGTTGACGCCCTGGCTGAAGAAGACCGTCTTGGATGGCTGGTACTGCTGGCCGAACCGCTCCGGCAGTGCGGTGCGCCAGTACGCCTGGATCGAGTTGACGTAGAGGGTGTTGCGGCAGTCCAGCTGCTTGAGCGCGTCGTCGGCGGAGCACTTCTGCTCCAGCGCCGTGTTGTCGCCCGTTTCGGACCCGCCACCGGTCATGGCGTTCAGCCCGAAACCGCCGCCCACCAGGGCCACCAGCACGGCGATGATGAGGCCGACGATGCCGCCGCGCCCGCCGCCGCCCGGGAGGGGTATCGGGATGCCCGCCCCGCCGCCCCCGCCGGACCCCCGCCGGTCGTCCACCTGGCCGGTGTCGACCTGCGCGTTCTCGTTCAGCTCCATGTTGACCCCGATCACCGATTCGTCACGTTTGAGGGTTGCGGTCCCGGACCGGGTCCGGACGGTGTTTTCGGTACCCGATGATCTTGTGCGGTAATCCGGACGGTGTGCGTCGGGCCGCCCGGTACACTTGTCTGGTGCTGCGCTGCGAAGGCTGAACCGCCCCGCGCCGACGGGAACCACCGACCCGCCGGCGCTTTCGCGTGCCCTGAGTCAGCCCTTCCAGACCCCCGAGAGCGAGTACCGGAAATGATCAGTGTCACCGGCCTGGAACTACGCGCCGGCTCCCGGATCCTCCTGTCCGACACCACCCTGCGGGTGCAGCCCGGTGACCGGATCGGACTGGTCGGGCGCAACGGTGCCGGCAAGACCACGACCCTCAAGGTACTGGCCGGCGAGGGGCAGCCGTACGCCGGGCAGATCGACAGGCGCAGCGCCATCGGGTACCTGCCGCAGGACCCGCGTACGGGCGACCTGGAGGTCACCGGCCGGGACCGGGTGCTCTCCGCCCGGGGGCTGGACGTGCTGATGGCCCAGATGTCGGAGATCGAGCAGCGGCTCGCCGACGGCGCCGACGACAAACTGGTCCGCCGCTACGGCGCGCTGGAGGACCAGTTCGCCTCGCTGGGCGGGTACGCGGCCGAGGCCGAGGCCGCCCGGATCTGCGCCAACCTGGGGCTGCCCGACCGGGCCCTCGCCCAGACCATCGGCACCCTCTCCGGCGGTCAGCGCCGCCGCATCGAGCTGGCCCGCATCCTGTTCCGCGACGCGGGCGAGAACGGCGGCGGCATCCTGCTGCTCGACGAGCCCACCAACCACCTCGACGCCGACTCGATCACCTGGCTGCGCGGTTTCCTCGCCAACCACAAGGGCGGGCTGATCGTGATCTCCCACGACGGTTCGCTGTTGGAGTCGGTGGTCAACAAGGTCTGGTTCCTCGACGCCACCCGTTCCGTGGTCGACGTCTACAACCTGGGCTGGAAGGCGTACCTGGCGGCGCGGGAGACCGACGAGCGTCGCCGCCGCCGGGAGCGGGCCAACGCCGAGAAGAAGGCCGGCGCCCTGATGGCGCAGGCCGACAAGATGCGGGCCAAGGCCACCAAGACCGTCGCCGCGCAGAACATGGCCCGGCGGGCCGAGAAGCTGATCTCGGGCCTGGAGGAGGTACGCGTCTCCGACAGGGTGGCGAAGGTCCGGTTCCCCAACCCCGCGCCGTGTGGCAAGACCCCGCTGACCGCGACCGGCCTGTCCAAGTCGTACGGCTCGCTGGAGATCTTCGCCGACGTGAACGTCGCGGTGGACCGGGGTTCCCGGGTGGCCATCCTCGGGCTCAACGGCGCCGGCAAGACCACGCTGCTGCGGATGCTCGGTGGACTGCTCCCGCCGGACACCGGCGAGGTGCACGCCGGGCACGGCCTGCGGCTGGGCTACTACGCCCAGGAGCACGAGACGCTGGACGTGGAGCGCACGGTGCTGGAGAACATGCGGGCGGCGGCGATCGAGCAGTCCGACACCGACCTGCGCAAGATCCTCGGTGCCTTCCTGTTCTCCGGCGAGGACGTGAACAAGCCCGCCGGGGTGCTCTCCGGTGGCGAGAAGACCCGGCTCGCCCTGTCGACCCTGGTCTGCTCCGGCGCGAACGTGCTGCTGCTGGACGAGCCGACGAACAACCTCGACCCGGTCAGCCGGGAGCAGGTGCTCGACGCCATCGCCAACTATCCCGGCGCGATCGTGCTGGTCACCCACGACCCTGGTGCGGTGCTCGCGCTCAAGCCGGACCGGGCGATCCTGCTCCCCGACGGCGACGAGGACGCCTGGAGCGACGACCTCCTCGAACTGGTCGAACTGGCCTGACCCGACCCCGCCCACGACGACAGGTGTGGTCGACGGGCGGGGCCGGCCGGTGGTCAGTGGGCGTCCGCGGCCAGCCGGCCGAGGACGCCCGAGCTGACCAGGATCACCAGGCCGATGCCCACGAAGATGACGGGGACCAGCCGGTGCCCGGCCCGGCCGACCAGGCGGACCACCCGGGGGTGCCCGCCGAGCAGCGCGGCAGCACCGCACCAGACGGCGACCAGGAGCGCGAAGACCAGCAGGTAGACCAGTCCGGTGGTCGGGTCGAGGGAGCGGAACACCGGGACGTAGACGGCGATGTTGTCCGCGCCGTTGGCGACCGTCACCCCGGCGACCCCGAGCAGACCGCCGACCACGGCCGGTGGCGTGTCGTCGTCGGTGCGGGCCAGCAACGCACGGACCCCGAGCCCGATCGGCAGCAGCCCGAGCAGGCCGGTCCACGGGTCGGGCACCACCAGCAGGCCGGCGGCGACCACCAGGGCGGCCGCGACGAGGGCGGCGATGCCCAGGTACTGGCCGGTGACGATCTGCCACGGGCGGGGTCGTCCCGTACCGCGGGCGGTCACGAAGAGTACGGTCAGCACCACGATGTCGTCGAGGTTGGTGGCGCCGAAGACGGCCGCCGCCCCGCTCACGTCGCCCAGGAGGTCGGTCACGACCGGGAAGGGTACGGGCCGTTCACCAGGTCCGTCACGGCGTGCTAGCAGCCGCGGGCCGGGATGAGGGTCACTCTATCGGGTTGACGACACTGCATAGCGTGTCGGTTGGCGAAGAGTTGATATCTGGCGCATGATCGTTCGAGACGGTCTAATAGGTGGGACCGTATCGAACCGCACAGTCTGGGACGTGAGGAATCAGCATGGCAGCCACTGGCACAGCCACCAGCACTGAGAAGGGTCGCCGGATCGTCGGAGCCGAGCGTCAGACGCTCGCCAAGGACCTGGTAAAGCGGTACACCGGCGGGGAGAGCATCCGCGCGCTCGCCGCCTCGACCGGGCGATCCTACGGGTTCATCCACCGCGTGCTCACCGAGTCCGGTGTGCAGCTGCGACAGCGCGGCGGCGCCCGGCGTCGCAAGAAGGCGTGACCCGCCCACCAGCGTCGTCCGTCAGCACGCCCCGGGCGGTCCGGTGACCGCCGAGACGACCGGGGTGCTACTGCACTGTGACGGGCCGGTCGCGACGGTCACGTTGTGCCGGCCCGACGTGCTCAACGCCCAGACTCCGGCGATGTGGCGCGCGATGAGCGGCTTCTCCCGGGATCTCCCCGGCGACGTGCGCGTCGTGGTGGTACGCGGCGAGGGGCGGTCGTTCTCCGCCGGCCTCGACCTGTCGGTGGCCGGTGCCCAGGGGCCTGGTTCCTTCGCCGAGCTGTCCACCCTGCCCGAGCAGGAGTGTGCCGACCGTATCGCCGGTTACCAGCAGGGCTTCACCTGGCTGCACCGCCCCGACGTGATCTCGGTGGCGGCCGTCCAGGGCCATGCCATCGGCGCGGGCTTCCAGCTCGCGCTCGCCTGCGACCTGCGGGTCCTCGCCGAGGACGCCAAGCTGTCGATGGCCGAGGTGACCCTCGGTCTGGTCCCCGACCTGGCCGGCACCAAGCGGCTGGTCGAGTTGGTCGGCTATGCCCGCGCCCTGGAGTTGTGCGCCACCGGCCGGCGGATGGACGCCGCCGAGGCCGACCGGATCGGCCTGGCCAACCTGGTGGTGCCGAACGCCGAGCTGGACGCGGCGGTCCGTGACCTCACCGCCGGCCTGCTCGCCGGCGACCGGGACGCGGTGGTGGAGATCAAGGCGCTGCTCGCCGGTGCCGCCGGCCGCTCCCACACCGAACAGCAGCGGGCCGAGCGTGAGGCGCAGACCCGCCGGCTGCGTGACCTCGCGGGCCGGGGTGAGTAGCCGGCCGGCGGTCGGTAAGGACTGCCCGGGAAGAGCCGGGTTACCACCGAGGTTGTCGTAGGCGTCGGGAGAATCGACCTGACGGCGCGTGCTGCCCCGACCCGGAGGTGACCGATGTCCAACCCGATGACGGGCGGCAACATGGCCGGCTGGAGCATGCTGCGCTCGATCCGCCACGGCGACGAGGTCTCCTCCCACCGGCTCAAGCGCGGCACCGCCAAACGGATCATGGCGTTCGCCCATCCCTACCGGCGGGACATCGTCGTCTTCCTGGTGACCGTGGTGGTCGCCGCCGTGATCGGGGTGGCCACCCCGGTGCTCGCCGGCCACGTGATCAATGCGATCAGCGGCGGCGGGCCGGAGGCCGGTGCCACGGTCGTGCGGCTCGCCCTCGTCATCGGCGGGCTGGCCGTCGCCGACGCGGTCCTCTCCCTCGTCCAACGCTGGTATTCGGCCCGCATCGGCGAGGGCATCATCCTCGACCTGCGTACGAAGGTCTACGACCACGTGCAGCGGATGCCGTTGCAGTTCTTCACCCGGACCCAGACCGGGGCCCTGGTCAGCCGGCTCAACAACGACGTGATGGGCGCCCAGCGGGCGTTCACCTCCACCCTGTCCGGGGTGGTCAGCAACGTCATCCAGCTGGTGCTCACCGCCGGGGTGATGTTCACCCTCTCCTGGCAGATCACCACGCTCTCGCTGATCCTGCTGCCGATCTTCGTGATCCCGGCCCGGCGGGTGGGCCGGCGGCTGGCCGAGATCACCAGGGAGTCCTACAACCTCGACGCCAAGATGAACGCCACCATGACCGAGCGGTTCGGGGTGGCCGGGGCGCTGCTGGTCAAGCTGTTCGGCTCGCCCGACGTGGAGGCCGGCCGGTTCGCCGCGCGGGCCGAGCGGGTGCGCGACATCGGCATCCAGTCGGCGATGTACTCGCGCACCTTCTTCGTGGCGATGCTGCTGGTCGCCTCGCTGGCCCAGGCGCTCACCTACGGCCTCGGCGGTTGGCTGGCGGTCAACGGCGCGGTCAGCGCCGGCACCGTGGTCACGCTCGCCCTGCTGCTGACCCGCCTCTACGGCCCGCTGACCGCGCTGTCCAACGTCCGGGTCGACGTGATGAGCGCGCTGGTCTCGTTCGACCGGGTCTTCGAGGTGCTCGACCTGCGTCCCGGCATCGAGGAGAAGCCCGACGCGGTGCCGGTGCCCCGGGGTGCCGGGCGGGTCGAGTTCCGCGACGTCCGGTTCCGCTACCCGGCCGCCGCCGACGTCTCGTTGGCCTCGCTGGAGGAGGTCGCCACCCTCGACCGGACGGTCGGCGAGCCGGTGCTCAAGGGGGTGTCGTTCCGGGTCGAGCCGGGGCAGATGGTGGCCCTGGTCGGGCCGTCGGGGGCCGGCAAGTCGACCCTGTCCATGCTGATCTCCCGAATCTACGACGTCACCGACGGCGAGGTGCGGGTCGGTGGGGTCGACGTCCGGGACGCCACCCTCGCCTCGCTGCGCGACGAGATCGGCGTGGTCACCCAGGATTCCCACCTGTTCCACGAGACGATCGCGGAGAACCTGCGGTACGCCAAGCCGGACGCCACCGACGACGAGATCTGGGCGGCGCTGGCCGGCGCCCAGGTGGCCGACCTGGTACGTGCCCTGCCCGACGGGTTGGAGACGACCGTCGGTGAGCGCGGCTACCGCTTCTCCGGCGGGGAGAAGCAACGCATCGCCATCGCCCGGCTGCTGCTCAAGGCCCCGTCGATCGTGATCCTCGACGAGGCCACCGCCCACCTCGACTCGGAGAGCGAGGCGGCGGTGCAGCGGGCGCTGGCCGTGGCGCTGACCGGGCGGACGGCGCTGGTGATCGCGCACCGGCTCTCCACGGTCCGCGACGCCGACCAGATCCTCGTCCTCGACGACGGCCGGATCGTCGAGCGGGGCCGGCACGACGAGCTGGTCGCGGTGGGTGGGCTCTACGCCGAGCTGTACCGCACCCAGTTCGCGGTCGCCGAGTCGCCCACGCCATACCTGGAAGCCGCCGAGCCGGCCGAGCCGATCGTCACCACCGTGCCGATGGGCACCTACGTCGCCCAGGAGGCGCGGCCCCCGGCCGTGGCCAACTGACGCACCCGGGCAGCGGTGACGGCGGTGTCCGCGCGGGTGCAGGGCCGCCGGTCGAGGGCGTGCCGTCGCCCGCGACACGGGACCAGGCCGGGGGGAGCGGCCCCGACCTGGTCCCTGTTGCGACGCGATCCCCACGCCGGGCACCGGGGCACGACTCACCGGCCGGCTGAGCCGATGGTCGTCAATGAGGTGCCCGTTTCGTCATGCCGTGCGGTGCAACTCAGAAGTAGATCGTGCGGGTCTTGGTGTACGTCGTGTATTGGTTGCCCGGGTAGAAGGTGGAACCGGACACGGTGACCTCGATGTTGGTAAATCCGTAGTTGGAGACGAGGTCGCCGGTGAACGTCTCGCAGTTCTGGTAGTAGACGGTGTGGTAAGCGGTGGCGGTGCCGCCCTTGATGGTCACCTGGGAACTCGGGTAGGTGCTCTGCCCGCACAGCGTCACCGAGTAGCTCGCCTGGTTGCTGCCCGTCCCGGTGACGGTTCCGGTGGCGGTGCCGAGGGACTGGCTGTTGTTGTAGCCACCCTTGACCGAGACGTTGATCGGTGCGGTGCCCGCCTGGGCGCTGACCGCGGGCAGCGCGGCCACCACGGCGGCACCGGCGGCACCGGCGGCGAGCAGGCGGATGAAGCGGGAAGAACGGACTTGTGGCATAACTGCTCCCGAGACGAGGGGAAATGCGTTATCGGCGTGTTGCCGATTGCGTGGCCAATGTTAGACCAACGTGAACTCGAAAGCACGCTCGAAATAAATCTGTGTCAATGGTGATGCGATCCGTCGTGCACAATTCATTGCCTTAATGTCGGCATTTACACGACACATCGTGAACGCGCGACGCGACGTACCGTGAGTGCCCGGCGCGACGGCGGTCAGCCGGCGGGGGACGGCGGGAGGCCGGTCACCGCCGTGCGCAGCTCGCCGAAGGCGGCCCCCAGGGTCTGCGGGGTGAAGTGGGCGTTCAGGCCGCTCGGGTTGGGCAGTACCCACAGCCGTGCGCCGGCCAGCGGTTCCGGCTGCGGGCCGAAGCCCGCCCGGGGCCTGGCGAATCCGATCCGGTACGCGGTCACCCCGACCACGGCCACCCAGGCCGGCCCGTACCGGGTCACCTTGTCGACCAGCGTCCGCGCGCCCGCTACCAGCTCCGCCGGGGTCAGCTCGTCGGCCCGGGCACTGGCCCGCGCCACCATGTTGGTGATGCCCAGGCCGTAGCCGGGCAGCGTGTCCTGCTCACTGGGGTGCAGTTGGCGTGGGGTGAAGCCACCCCGGTGCAGGGCCGGCCAGAACCGGTTGCCCGGCCGGGCGAAGTGCCATCCGGTGGCCGCCGACCACAGGCCCGGGTTGATCCCGACGAAGAGCACCGTCAGCCCGGGACCGATCACGTCGGGGATGGTGCGGTCCGCCGCCGCGGCCAGCTCCGCCCGGTCCGGCCGCCGGATCTGGGGCGTGCCCGGCCGGGTCGGGCCGGCGGCGGGGCTGGGCGGTGCTGGTCTCCCCCCGTGACCACCAGCCGCCCCCGCTGAGCGGCGGCGCGGGGTCACAGGCTGCGCAGCGCGCCGCCGTCGACCGGCACGCTGACCCCGGTGACGTAGCCGGCGGCGGGGGAGAGCAGGAACGCGGCGACCCGCCCGAACTCGGCCGGATCGCCGATGCGGCGCAGCGGGATGCCCGCCTCGGCGGCGGCGCGGGCCGTCTCGTCGTCGCCGAGCAGTTCCCGGTTACGGTCGGTCAGGAAGCGACCGGGCAGCAGGCCCAGCACCCGTACGCCGCGCGGGCCGTGCTCGTCGGCCAGGTCCTTGGCCACCCCGGCGAGGCCGGGTCGCAGCCCGTTGGAGATGCCGAGGCCGGTGATCGGGGTCCGGGCCGAGGTGGACAGCACCAGCCCGATCGCACCGCCGTCGGTGAGCGCGGCGGCCACCGTCCGGGCCGTGCGCACGGTGCCCAGGAACACCGTCTCGAAGGACTCCCGCCACTGCGCGTCGCTGACCTGCGCGGCCGTGCCGGCGGGCGGCCCACCCACCGAGACGAGCGCGCCGTCGAGCCGGCCGAAGTGTTCCCGCGCGGCGATCACCAGCCGCTCGGGCAGACTCGGGTCGGCCAGGTCGGCGACGAGGCCGATGGCGTGCCCGGGTCCACCCAGCAGGTCGACCGCCCCGGCGACCCGCTCCGGCGTCCGGGCCGACAGGACCACCCGCGCCCCGTCGGCGACCAGGCACCGTGCGGTCGCGAAGCCGAGCCCCCGGGACGCGCCGGTCAACACGTACACCCGATCGGTGAGTCCGAGATCCATGCCACCGATCCTGCCGTATCCGGCGGGGGGCGGCGCGGCGGCCCGGTGGTCAGCGGGAGGTGGGGCGCAGCAGGCGTACCCGGCCGGCGAGCTGGAGGGCGACGGCGTCGCCGCTGCGGGCCAGGGCCGGCAACCGGCGGCGGCGCGGCGGGTGCCGGCCGTCGTAGCGGTGGGCGGCCTCGCGGGCCGCCAGTTCCTGCTCGCCGAGCGGGGGGAGCGTGCCCCGGTCGCGCAGCGCGCGGGCGAGGTCCCAGCCGTCGCGCAGCGAGCCGGCGGTGGGCCGGCCGGCCGCCCAGCCGGCGAAGGTGGCCGGCCAGGCGTCGCCGAGGCCGGCGGCGAGCAGCGGCCAGTGCCGGGCGACCTCACCGGCCCGCTTGCGCAGCAGTGCCCGCCGGGCGGCGTCGACCCGGTCGGCGGCGAAGCCGGCCGGTAGCGGGGCCCCCGCGACCAGGGCGGCGACCAGCGCGGCCTGTCGGGCGGCCAGCCCCGTCGGCGAGGTGGGGCCGGTCGGGCCAGGCTCGGCGGCGGGCGCGGCGCTCACGTGACGACCGGGTGGCCGGCGACGGTGGCGAGGGCGTCCAGTTCGGCCCGCAGCACGTCGGCGGCCGGGTAGTGGCCGTCGCGTTCCAGCAGCAGCGCGGGTGGGCGGCGGCCGGCGCAGAGCGCGCCGACCAGCTCCAGCACCTCGGTGGGCACCGGATCGGTGTGCGTGTCGTGGTAGAGCCCGCCGTGCTCGGCCCCGCCGGCCACGTGCACGTAGGCGATCCGGTCCAGCGGCAGCCGGTCCAGCAGGGCCTGCGGGTCCTGGCCCCGGTTGCGGGCGTTGGCATAGACGTTGGCCACGTCGAGCAGCAGCTCGGCGTCGGTGGCGTCGAGGATCTCGGTGAGGAAGTCCGCCTCGTCCAGCTCGTCGTCGGGCCAGTCGAACAGCGCGGCGATCGGCTCCAACGCCAGCGGCACCGGCAGCTCCGCCCGGGCCCGGCGGACGTTCGCCGTCACCGCCGCCACCGCCTCCCGGGTGCGGGGCAGCGGCAGCAGGTGCCCGGCCTCCAGCCCACCGGCCCGGACGAACGCGATGTGCTCGCTGACCAGCGGCGCGTCGACCAGTTCGGCGACCCGGGCCAGGTGCGTCACCCGGGCCGGGTCGACCGGCTCCGCGCCGCCGAGGGAGAGCCGCACCCCGTGCGGTACGACGGTGACGTCGCGCCCCCGCAGCGCGGCCAGCCCCGGTGGGAGGGGACCGTCGGGGGCGAGCGACTCCGCCACCACCTCGACGAAGCGCAGGCCGGGCAGCGCGCCGACGAAACCGGCGATCTCCGGCCGCCAGCCGATGCCCACCCCCTGCGGCCGGGTCATCCGCCGCACCCGCCACCGCCGCATCCGCCGCCACCGCCGCAGGAGCTGCCACCACCGCACGACGACCCGCTGTCGCCCGACGAGGTGCCGCCGCCGCACGTGACCCCCGAGGAACCGGTGTAGCCACTGCCGCTGCTCGCGTTCAACGCCTGCCGCTGGATCTCCGCCTGCGCTGCGAAGCCAGGGTCGAGCGCGTAGAGGGAGACGGTGCCGAACAGGGCCACCCCCATCGCCGCGCCGGCCGGACCGTAGGTCGCGTAGGCCGGGGAGACGTCGGGGGCGAGGTGGTGGTTGTCGCTGCGCAGGCGGCCCATCATCACGTTCGCCGTCCTGGTCCGTCGGGGCGTACGGGCCACCAGGGCGAACGCCACCCCGAGGCCGGCCAGGGCGAGCAGCAGCCAGCCGACCGGCCGGCCGTTGATCAGGCCGGAGGCCAGCCGCACCACGCCCAGGGCCAGCAGCACCAGCAGCAGGTTCCGTCCGCGCCGCAGGGCCCGTACCCCGTCGGCGTCGATCAGCAGGCCGCGCTGCTCCAACCCCTGCCGCAGCTCCTCCAGAGCGCGGGTCACCCCGCCGTTGCGGCGCAGCTCGCGGGCGGCGACCGACCGGCGGGCGGCGTGCCGGATCGCGTGGTCGAGCGGAGTGAGCCCGCTGGGTGCCGACTCGGTGGCGACCAACCGGCCGTTCGACTTGACGTCGATCGCGCCGGCGCCGCGCAGCCCACCCAGCGCCGCCCAGATGGCGAGCTGGTCGCCGCCGTTGAGGTAGGCGACCTGCTGCGGACCGAGCTGTTCGGCACCGGTCGCGTCGGGGCCGGCGGTCGTGCGCCGCCGGTGCACCAGTACGCCGACCACGGCGACGACGGCCACCAGAAGGTAGAGCTTCAGGAAGAGCGGGCCGGGGATGCCCCAGGTGTCGCCCGCTGCGGCAAGGGTGTTCATGGGCTGCTCCTGTCGCGCGAGGGGGGATCGCGGCCCCATTGTGGGACAGCCCCGCCACGCCGGCACGGCGGCGGTGGGTGAGTTACCGAGCCGAGACCTGCCGGGCCACGGGCAAGGTCAGCGGCGGCGGACAGCCTCCTCGACCAGGTCCAGCACCGGACCGAGATCGCCGGCGGGCCGGCCCATCGCCAGGTGCAGCACCAGCCCGTCGTACGCCAGCTCCAGGAACTGGGCCAGCACGTCGATGTCGATGTCCTCGCGGAGCACCCCGGCCTCGCGTTGCCGCACGAGCCGGTCCCGGGTCGCCTCGGCGATGGCGGCCGACCGTTGCGCCCACCGGCTGGCGAACGCCGGGTCGGTGCGGAGCCGGCGGGACACCTCCAGTTGGCTGCCCAGCCAGCCGGTGGTGTCCGGGGAGACCGCGCGGGCCAGCAGGTCCCGCATCACCTGGACGAGGCCGTTGCGGGCCACCGTGGAGACCATCACGGCGGCGTCGTCCTCGGCGACGGCGAGGAAGAGGGAGTCCTTGTCGCGGAAGTGGTGGAAGATGGCGCCCCGGGACAGCCCGGTGGCCTCCTCCAGCCGGCGCACGGTGGCGCCCTCGTAGCCGTGCCTGGCGAAACAGGCCCGGGCCGCGCCGAGGATCTCCTGGCGGCGCGCGTCGAGCTGGTCCTGACTTACTCTGGGCACGGGTTGATCGTCGCAGGTGACCGTGCGCAAGGCAAACCGTACGTACGGCTTGCTATTGATCCGTCACCTCGGCCTGCCGGACGCGCGTCCGGTTAGGATCGGCAGGTGGCGACAGCCCCGGTCACCTCCCCCCACCCGTGCACCGCCCCCGCCCGCCCCCGGCTGCCCGACGGTCGACGAGGGGCGGCTCGACCCTGTCGGCGGCGGTCCCCTCTCCCGTAAGGTGCCTCAGTGCCGTTGCTCCTGCTCGACCTGGACAACACCCTGCTCGACCGGGCCGGGCCGTTCCGCGCCTGGGCCGAGGGTTTCCTGGCCGAGATCGGTGCGCCGGCCACCGACATCGACTGGCTGCTGTCCATCGACGCCGACGGGCTGACCGACAGGTGGGACATCGCCGACGCCATCCGGGACCGGTACGCGCTGCGTATCCCCTCCATCGACCTGGTCGAGGAGCTGCACGACGGGGTGGTCGGCTATACCCGGCTGGACCCGCTGGTCGCCTGCGCGCTGCGGATCGCCGACGACGCCGGGTGGCTGCCGGTGGTGGTCACCAACGGCTCGGTGCGGCTGGAGGACGCCAAGATCCGGCAGACCGGCCTGGACCGTTACGTCGCCGACTGGGTGATCTCCGAGGAGGCCGGCGTCAGCAAGCCCAACCCCCGGATCTTCGCGCTGGCCGCCCAGCGGGCCCGGCTGCCGCTGCGCGGCGCGTGGGTGGTGGGGGACAGCCCGGAGGCGGACATCGGCGGGGCCGCCGCGGTCGGCCTGCCCAGCGTCTGGCTGCACCGGGGCCGCAGCTGGACCGACACCCGGTTCGCCCCGACCCGTACCGTCGACTCGTTGATCGCGGCCGTCTCGGTGGTGCTCGCCGGCGGGTAAATCGGTTGTGTCCCGCGCGGGGCGTCGGCCAGCATGGGCCGGCGCGCACGCGCAGCCGGGCGGGGCCCGGTCGAGGAAGGGGGGTCGGTCATGGCCGTCTTCGCAGGGTCGTACCACCTGCCTCCATCAGCCTCGATCAAGGGATCACCAGCACCGTGCGCGAACACGACCTCCCGGCGCCGCAGCGCCGTGGCCGCGGCAGGAGCCGCTTCGACGACGACGAGACACCCTTCCTGACGTACGGCCGGCAGCCGGCCCGTACCGCACCCGAGGACGAACCCGGACCCGAGCCGGAGGACGACTGGTCCTCCTGGGACCAGGCCGTGCACGGACCCGAGCCGCACCCGCGGTGGCTGGTCACCGAGCTGGCCGCCCGGGACACCGACCTCGGCGTGCTCAAGACCGGCAAGGAGGCGGACGTCCACCTCGTCCGCCGGGCGGTGCCCGACACCGACCGGTCCTGCCTGCTGGCCGCCAAGCGGTACCGCGACGCCCAGCACCGGCTCTTCCACCGCGACGCCGGCTACCTGGAGGGACGCCGGGTGCGCCGGTCCCGGGAGAACCGGGCGATGGCCGGCCGGACGGCGTTCGGCCGGCAGATGATCGCCGGACAGTGGGCGGCGGCCGAGTTCGCCGCGCTGTCCCGGCTCTGGGAGATCGGGGCGGAATCCGGACGGATCGCCGTGCCGTACCCGGTGCAGCTGCTCGGCACCGAGCTGATGCTGGAGTTCGTCGGCGACCCCGACGAGGGGACCGCCGCGCCCCGGCTGGCCCAGCTGCGCCCCGACCCGGCCCCGCTGCGCTCCCTGTGGGAGCAACTGGTGGACGCCCTGGTGGTGCTGGCCCGGGCCGGCTACGCCCACGGCGACCTGTCGCCGTACAACCTGCTGGTGCACGCGGGGCGGCTCGTCATGATCGACCTCCCGCAGGTGGTCGACGTGGTGGCCAACCCGCAGGGGCCGGAGTTCCTCGCCCGCGACGTGCGGGTGATGGCCACCTGGTTCACCGCCCGGGGGCTCCCCGCCGCCGACACCGACCCGGCCACCCTCACCGGGCTGCTGCTGCGGGAGGCGGGGGTGCGCTGACGCGGCGACGCCCCGGGCGGCTGCCGGCCGTCCGGGGCGTCGGGCGTTCACTGGAGGTAACGCTCGACCTCCGACACCGGTCGGGCGCCCTGCGCCTCCGGGTCGCCGTGCGCCTCCCGGGCCGCCCGGCGGCGACGCAGCAGGTCCCAGCACTGGTCCAGGGACTCCTCCAGCGCGCGCAGTTGTTCCTTGGCCTCGTCGTCGGTGCCGGATTCGTGGGCCTGGGCCGCCGACCGGAGCCGGTGCTCCTCGTCGACCAGTTCCGAGATCCGGTGCAGGATGCTCTTGTCGTCCATGCCCCTGAGCCTGGCACAGCGGGGTCGGTCGCGCCCGCGATCGGGGCCGGCCGCAGCGGCGACCGACCCGTCCGTTGTGCCGGCGGGCCTGCCCCCACCGTCGGTCGGTACCATCCATGGTGGTCACCATCGCCTCCGACCTGCGGCACCGGCCCCGCTTCCATGATCAGCATGGCTTGAGCGATGGTGGTGCCGACTGCTAGCGTGCGCCGGGTTCAGGTGTGTCGTGACGCGTCGGGCGTCCGGCGGCCACGGTCCGGCCCGGGGGCGGTGTGATGGGTTCCGGCAGCACGCGTCTGCGTACCAAAATCGTCGCCCTGCTCACCTCGCTCGTCGCGCTCTGGTCCTTCGCGGCCTGGGTGACCGTCCGTGACGGCTTCACCCTGCTGTTCGTCCAGACGCTCAACAGCCGGGTGGCCGACCCGGGCCAGTCGTTGCTCACCGCGTTGCAGGACGAGCGTCGGCTCGCCAACGCCTACCTGGGCGAACGCGGCCAGCCGCAGCTCGACGCGCTGACCGCCCAGTGGCAGCGCACCGACCGGGTGTCGGAGGACTTCGGCACGTCGGTGGGCAGTTGGCAGGCCGAACTGGCCACCGGGGAGGACACCCGCCGCCGGGTGGACGAGGTGCTGACCGGGCTCAGTGGCCTCACCGGCGTCCGGGAGTCGGTGCGCGACGCCGGGGTGAACCGGGTCGAGGCGTCGGCCGCGTACACCGCCATCCTCGCCGCGGTGCTGCGGATGTACGGCTCGCTCGGCCAGCTCGACGACCCGCGGATCGCCGCGGAGAGCGAGACCCTGGTCGACCTCTACCAGGTTCGGGAGCTCATCTCCCAGCAGGACGCGCTGATCACCGGGGTACTCGCGGCGGGCCGGATGACCGGCGACGAGTACGCCCGCTTCGCCCAACTGGTCGGCGCCCAGCGCTACCAGACCGCGGAGGCGGCCGGCGAACTGTCCCCGGCCGACCGGGTCCGCTACGACCAGCTCGCCGGCTCCGACGCGGTGACCCGGTTCCGGGTCCTGGAGGACCGGGTGATCCAGCAGTCCCGGTCGGGGAGCACCCTGCCGTTGACCGCGCAGGAGTGGCAGTCGACCGTCGGGCCGGCGATGCAGGCCCAGGTGGACTTCGGGGTGATCATCGGCGACGCGTTGATCGACCGGGCCACTCCGGTCGCGGTGGGCGTCATCGTCCGGCTGGTGCTCGCCGCCGGCCTCGGCCTGATCGCCGTGATCGCCTCCATCGTGGTGTCGATCAGCACCGCCCGGCACCTGGTCCGCCAGGTGGCCCGGCTACGTGACGCCGCGCTGCGGCTGGCCCACGAGCGGCTGCCCGGGGTGGTGGACCGGCTCGGCCGTGGCGAGGACGTCGACGTGGCCCGCGAGGCCCCACCCCTGGACTTCGGCGACGATGAGATCGGCCAGCTCGGGCGGGCGTTCAACGCCGTGCAGGAGACCGCCGTCCGGACGGCCGTGGAGCAGGCCGAGCTGCGGCGCAACGTACGCGGGGTGTTCCTCAGCCTGGCCCGGCGCACCCAGGCGCTGGTGCACCGCCAGCTCACCCTGCTCGACGCGATGGAACGGCGCGAACACGACGCCGGGGAGCTTGAAGACCTGTTCCGGGTGGACCATCTGGCCACCCGGATGCGACGCAACGCGGAGAACCTGATCGTGCTCTCCGGCGCCACCCCGGGCCGGGCGTGGCGGCGCAACGTGCCCATGGTGGACGTGGTGCGTGGCGCGGTCGCCGAGGTCGAGGACTACACCCGGGTGGACGTGCTGCCGCTCGGGCCGGTCGCGCTCGCCGGCCGGGCGGTCGGTGACGTGATCCACCTGCTCGCCGAGCTGATCGAGAACGGGCTGTCCTTCTCGCCGCCGACCACCACGGTGGAGGTGCGGGGTCGACTCGTGACCGCCGGGTACGCCATCGAGATCGAGGACCGTGGCCTGGGGCTGACCGGTGAGGAACTGGCCGCGGCGAACCGCCGGATCGGCGACCGTTCCGAGTTGAACCTGGCCGACGCCGCCCGCCTCGGCCTGTACGTGGTGAGCCGGCTGACCGAGCGGCACGGGGTGAAGGTGCAGCTCAAGGAGTCCGCGTACGGGGGCACGACCGCCGTGGTGCTGATCCCGTCGGAGCTGGTCGTGCCCGGTGATCCGAGCCCGTCCGGCGCCCAGCCGGTCCTCGCCGCCGGCCCGGCCACCCCCGCCGCCCCGTCGGCCGGTGAGGCCCCGTCGCCGGTCACCCCGTCGCCGGTCACCGTGGCAGCGCCGGGCGTGGAGGTTCCGTCACCGGCCGGCGGGACCACGTCGTCGACGGCCCCGTGGGCCGTCCCGCCGTCGGGCGCGCTGACCCCGGCCGGGCTGCCGGCCCGCTCCCGCAAGCGGCCGCCGCGTCAGCCGGACGGCCCGACCTCCGCGCCGCCGCCGGTCAGTGACGCGCTGCACGGGCCGACCGTCCCGACCGGCCTGCCGATCACCGGCGTCCGACCGTCCACCCCGGACCCTGCGGCCACCGGCCCGGCCCGACCCGGCGACCCGTGGACGGCGGCCCCCGGACCCGTCCCGGCGGCTGCCGGGCCGGTCGGCACCGGGCCGGCCACGGACCGGTCGGGCAGTCCCGACCCGGCCGACCGGGCGACCGGGGACGGGCGGACGGCGGACGACGGCGTCGACCCACCGTCGCCTACTGTGGAGGGGCCGGTGACCGACGCGGGCCTGCCGGTGCGGGTGCGTCAGGCGAGCCTGGCACCCGAGCTGCGGGCCGCCCCGGGCACCGGGGAGACCGCGGCCGCGGGTGCCCCGCGGCGCGCCCCCGAGCAGGTACGCCAACTGATGAGCGCCTACCAGTCGGGTACCCGACGCGGCCGCAGCGACGCGGCCCGGCTGTCGGAGGGCACCCGTTCCGGCGAGCGGCCGGACGACGCGGACAACCCGGCGGGCTGACGGCGTCGCGACGGCTGCGACACCGCCGACGGGACGGCAACGGGCACGGGACGGCAACGAGCACGGCGTACGCGCCGGGGAAGAGGACGACGAGTGGGCCAGACGACGGCATCCGGTGCCGACCTGACGTGGTTGCTCGACGATCTGGTCAGCCGGGTCAAGCAGGCCGAGCACGCCGTCGCGCTCTCTACGGACGGCCTGCTGATGGCCGCGTCCGAGGGGATGGGGCGGGACGACGGCGAACACCTCGCCGCGATGGCCGCCGGCATCCAGAGCCTGGCCCGGGGTGCCGGGAAACGGTTCGGCGGCGGGCAGGTCCAGCAGACCATCATCGAGATGGAGTCCTCGTTCCTGTTCGTCACCGCGGCCGGGCCGAACGCGTGCCTGGCGGTGCTGGCCGGCACGGACGCCGACGTCGGCCTGATCGCGTACGAGATGGCGATGCTCGTCGCCCGGGTGGGCAAGTACGTGGCGTCGCCGGCCCGGGGCATCGATCAGCCGTCCGGTGGGAACTGACCGCGATGGCCGGTGACGGCGACCCCGCAGACGAACAGTGGGTCGACGAGCACGCGGGCCCGGTGGTCCGCCCGTACGCGGTCACCCGGGGTCGGGCCCGCCCGGTGACCGGCTCGTTCGACCTGATCTCGCTGGTCACGGCGACCCGGACGAACGCGGTCGAGGAGGCCGGGCTGGGCCCGGAGCACGTGGCGATCGTGGCGCTGACCCAACGCATGCAGTCGGTGGCCGAGATCGCCGCCCGACTGGACCTACCGGTGGGCACCGTACGGGTGCTCCTCGGTGACCTGGTGGCGCGGGACCTGGTCCGGGTACAGGAACCCCGGGAGCCGGCCGGTGTCAACGACGAGAGCATCTACGAGGCGGTGATCAATGGACTACGGGCACTCTGAACGTCCGGCGGGGGCGCGGGTGCTGCCCACCGCGCTCAAGGTTCTGGTGGCGGGCGGTTTCGGGGCCGGCAAGACGACGTTGGTCGGGGCGGTCAGCGAGAGCCGTCCACTGCGTACCGAGGAGGTGCTGACCGAGACCGGGATCGGCGTCGACGACCTGTCCGGTGTGGAACGTAAGAGCACCACCACGGTGGCGATGGACTTCGGCCGGATCACCATCAGCAACGACCTGGTCCTCTACGTCTTCGGCACCCCCGGGCAGGACCGGTTCTGGTTCCTGTGGGACGAGTTGGCGGTGGGGGCGCTGGGCGCGGTGGTGCTGGCCGACACCAGGCGGTTGGCCGACTGCTTCCCGTCCATCGACTACTTCGAGGGGCGGGGCACCCCGTTCGTGGTGGCGGTGAACTGCTTCGAGGGCGCGCGCCGGTTCGGCCTCGACGAGATCCGCGCGGCGCTGGACCTGGACCCGGAGGTGCCGCTGCTGCTCTGCGACGCCCGGCAGCGGGAGTCCGGCCGTGGCGTGCTGATCACCCTGCTGGAGCACGCGATGAAGACCCGCGAGTCCCGCCGGCGCGCGGGTGGCGGCTGAGCACGGACCGCACCGCGCGCCGACGCGACGGGCCCCCTCCGCGACCGGAGGGGGCCCGTTCCGTGCAGGGGGTACGTCAGCTGGCGATCATGCGGCGCAGCACGTACTGGAGGATGCCGCCGTGGCGGTAGTAGTCCGCCTCGCCCGGGGTGTCGATCCGGACCACCGCGTCGAACTCCACGCCGGTGTCGGTGCTGACCCGCACCGTACGCGGGGTGTCGCCGTCGTTGAGCGCGGTCACTCCGGTGATGGAGAAGGTCTCCGTGCCGGTGAGGCCGAGCGACTCGGCGGTGGTGTCCACCGGGAACTGCAACGGCAGCACACCCATCCCGATCAGGTTGGACCGGTGGATGCGCTCGTAGGACTCGGCGATGACCGCCCGGACGCCGAGCAGCATGGTGCCCTTGGCCGCCCAGTCCCGCGACGAGCCGGAGCCGTACTCCTTGCCGGCCAGGATGACCAGCGGGACGCCGGCGGCCTGGTAGGCGGTGGAGGCGTCGTAGATGGTGGTCTGCTCGCCGGTGAGGTGGTTGACGGTGAAGCCACCCTCCACACCCGGGACGAGCTGGTTCCGCAGCCGGATGTTGGCGAAGGTGCCCCGGATCATCACCTCGTGGTTGCCCCGGCGGGAGCCGTACGAGTTGAACTCGTGGCGCGGCACGCCGTGCTCGGCGAGGTACCGGCCGGCGGGGGAGTCGGCCTTGATCGCGCCGGCCGGGGAGATGTGGTCGGTGGTCACCGAGTCGCCCAGCTTGGCCAGCACCCGGGCGTCGGCGATGTCGACCACCGGGCTCGGCTCCTGCCGCATGCCCTCGAAGTACGGGGGCTTGCGCACGTAGGTGGAGTCGTCGGCCCAGGCGAACGTGTCGCCGGTCGGGGTGGGCAGCGACTGCCAGCGCTCGTCCCCGGCGAACACGTCGGCGTACGCGGCGCTGAACCCGGTCGCGCCGATCGCCTGGGCGATGACGTCCTGGATCTCGGCGGTGTTGGGCCAGATGTCGCGCAGGAACACCGGGTTGCCCTCGGTGTCCTCGCCGAGCGGCTCGTTGGCCAGGTCGATGTCCATCGTGCCGGCCAGCGCGTACGCCACCACCAGCGGCGGAGACGCCAGGTAGTTCATCTTGACGTCCGGGTTGATCCGGCCCTCGAAGTTCCGGTTGCCGGACAGCACCGACACGACGGCCAGGTCGCCGGAGTTGACGGCGGCGGAGACCTCCTCCGGCAGCGGGCCGGAGTTGCCGATGCAGGTGGTGCAGCCGTAGCCGACCAGGTTGAAGCCGAGCTTGTCGAGGTAGGGCGTGAGGCCGGCCCGCTCGTAGTAGTCCATGACGACCTTGGAGCCGGGCGCGAGCGTGGTCTTGACCCATGGCTTGCGGCTCAGGCCCTTGTCGACGGCGTTGCGGGCCAGCAGCGCGGCACCGATCATCACCTGCGGGTTGGAGGTGTTGGTGCACGAGGTGATCGCGGCGATGACCACCGCGCCGTGGTCCAGCTCGTATTCCACGCCGTCGCTGCCGGTGACCCGGACCGGGTTGCTGGCCCGGCCCCCGGCGCCGACGGCGGCGGTCTCCAGGTCGCGCGGCTCGTCGGCGGGGTCGCTGAAGTCGTTGGCCGGCGGGTCGCTGGCCGGGAACGACTCGGCGCTGGCCTGGTCGGCCGGGCCGTTCGCGCCCCGGGGCAGCTGCTCGCGGGCGACGCCGGGCTTGAGGTCGCGCTCGCCGGCGGAGTCGTCGGCGACGTAGTCGGTCAGCGCCGAGCGGAACAGCGTCTTGGCGGTCCCGAGCGGCACCCGGTCCTGCGGGCGCTTGGGCCCGGCCAGGGACGGCTCGATGGTGCCCAGGTCCAGCTCCAGGCGCTCGGAGTACGCCGGCTCGTGGTCCGGGTCGTGCCAGAGGCCCTGCTCCTTGGCGTACGCCTCGACCAGCGCCACCTGGGACGCGTCCCGGCCGGTCAGCTCCAGGTAGCGGACGGTCTCGGCGTCGATCGGGAAGATCGCGACGGTGGAGCCGTACTCGGGGGACATGTTGCCGATGGTGGCCCGGTTGGCCAGTGGTACGGCGCTGACGCCGGGGCCGTAGAACTCGACGAACTTGCCGACCACGCCGTGCTTGCGCAGCATCTCGGTGATGGTGAGCACCAGGTCGGTGGCGGTGGTGCCGGCCGGCATCTCGCCGGACAGCTTGAAGCCGACGACCCGGGGGATGAGCATGCTGACCGGCTGGCCGAGCATCGCGGCCTCGGCCTCGATGCCGCCGACGCCCCAGCCCAGCACGCCCAGGCCGTTGACCATGGTGGTGTGCGAGTCGGTGCCGACGACGGTGTCCGGGTAGGCCTGGCCGTTGCGCTCCATGATCGTCCGGGCCAGGTACTCGATGTTGACCTGGTGCACGATGCCGGTGCCGGGCGGGACGACCTTGAACTCGTTGAACGCGGTCTGGCCCCAGCGCAGGAACTGGTAGCGCTCCCTGTTGCGCTCGTACTCCAGCTCGACGTTGCGGGCGAAGGCGTCCTCCCGGCCGAACAGGTCGGCGATGACCGAGTGGTCGATGACCAGCTCGGCCGGGGCCAGCGGGTTGACCTTGGTGGCGTCGCCGCCGAGTTCGCGGACCGCCTCACGCATGGTGGCCAGGTCGACCACGCAGGGTACGCCGGTGAAGTCCTGCATCAGCACCCGCGCCGGGGTGAACTGGATTTCCACGCTCGGGTCGGCGGTGGGGTCCCAGGAGCCGAGCTGGGAGATGTGGTCGGCGGTGATGTTCGCGCCGTCCTCGGTCCGCAGCAGGTTCTCCAACAGGATCTTCAAGCTGTAGGGCAGTCTGTCGTGCCCCGGCACCTGGCTGATCCTGAAAATCTCGTAGCTCGCGTCTCCGACGCGTAGCTGGGTCTTCGCACCGAAGGTGTCGAGGCTCGCCACGTCGTACTCCTTCACACCAGCGACCGTGAGTAGTCCTGAGCAGTCTGTCGCACCGGGCGGAGGGCCGCCCAGGTTAGGTGACACTTACTGCCGATTCGTCGTCTTCCAACAAAACCGTACGTCCGTCTTGCTATTCGTGCAACCTCGTGCCAGGGTTCGGGACGAGGAGGTGCCACCATGATCCATCATGTGTTGCTTGCCTGTCCGCCCGGTTCCGAGGATTCCTCCCGGGCCTTCTACGTGGGCATCCTCGGTCTGACCGAGAAACCCAAACCGCCGGCCCTCGCCGCCCGTGGCGGCTGCTGGTTCACCGGGTACGACGCCGAACTGCACCTCGGCGTCGAGGTCGACTTCCGGCCGGCCCGCAAGGCGCACCCCGCCCTGCTGCGTCCCGACCTCGACGCGCTCGCCGACCGGTTGGCCCGCGCCGGCCACCCGGTCACCTGGGGTGACGACGAACTGCCCGGGATGCGCCGCTTCCACACCGCCGACCCGCACGGCAACCGGCTGGAGTTCGTGGCCCCGCTGCCCGACCGGACGGCGCGTCAGGCGGTCCCCGGTCGCTGAGCGCCACCGTGTCGGACCCGGCCACTACGGTGTGCCGATGGTGTCGGTCAGGCAGGTCCAGATCACCTTCGACTGCGCGCAGCCCGAGCGGGTCGCCCGCT
Source organism: Micromonospora humidisoli (assembly GCF_016900955.1). Taxonomy (NCBI): domain Bacteria; kingdom Bacillati; phylum Actinomycetota; class Actinomycetes; order Micromonosporales; family Micromonosporaceae; genus Micromonospora; species Micromonospora humidisoli. Next base: position 185,442 of record NZ_JAFEUO010000004.1, on the reverse strand, counting down.
TCTGGTGCGCGGTGCTCGGTTACGTGGTCCCCCCACCCCCGCCGGGGTTCGCCGACTGGGGCGCGTTCGACAGTGCCCTGCCGCCCGAGCGGCAGGGCTCCGCGTTCGCCTGCGTCGACCCCACCGGCGCGGGCCCACGCCTGTTCTTCCAGCGGGTGCCCGAGGGCAAGGTGGTCAAGAACCGGCTGCACCTCGACGTGCGGGTCGGCCCCGGCCTGGTCGGTGAACAGCGGTTGGCCGCGCTGGAGGCGGAGTGCGCCCGGCTGGTCGCCCTCGGCGCGACCCGGGTACGCCTGCTGACCGCCGACGGGCACAACGAGTCGTGCCTGGTGATGCAGGATGTCGAGGGCAACGAGTTCTGCCTCGACTGAGCCACCGCCGCCGGGGGCGCACTATCGTTTCCGCCGTGCACATCCGTTTCGACGTACCCGCCGACCCCGCCTACCCGGGCCGGGTGGCCGCCGCGCTCAGCAGCGTCCGACTGCGCCGGTTCACCCTCATCGGCGCGGCGCTGACGGCGGCCGGGGCGGCCGGCCTGCTCGTCTCCCGGGGCGGCCGGTTCTCGTCGCTGTGGCTGGTGCTGCTCGTGGGCGGGCTGCTGTCGATGCTCTACGCGCCCTGGGTGCGTTGGCGGGCCCGCCGCCGTTCCGACGACTACGCGGTCGAGGGCGGCTACGACATCACCGACGACAACATCATGATGCGCAGCGGCTCGGAGTCCGGCGGCATCGCCTGGGACGGGGTGGCCCAGGTGCGGGAGGCGGGCGACTTCTGGATCGTGTACGTCGGCCGGATGCCGGCGACGGTGATCCCCCGCTGGCTGATGTCCGCCGAGGACGCCGCGACGTTGCACGCCTTCATGACCGCCCGGGGCCTGCTCGCACCCCGCTGACCGCACCGCACCGCCTTTTCCGGGGGACCGCCCGGCCATCCGGCGCGGGTAGGGTTCGAGGTCGGGTCGGAAGGGGTGCGGCAGTGGTCGACGTTCAGCACTGGCTCGTGGCACTTCCCCCGGGGGTGGTCTACCTGATCGTCGCCGGGGTGATCGGCGTCGAGAGCATGGGTGTCCCGTTGCCGGGCGAGATCGTGCTGGTCAGCGCAGCCCTGCTGGCGGCGACCGGGGTGGTCGAGCCGCACTGGGTCGCTACCGCGGCGGCGTTCGGCGCGATCGTCGGCGACTCCGTCGGCTACGCGGTGGGCCGCCGGGGCGGTCGTCCGCTGCTGGCCCGGCTGGGTCGGCGCTTCCCGAAGCACCTGGGGCCCGCACAACTCGCCCGCGCCGAGCAGAGCTTCGCCCGGCACGGCGTCTGGGCGGTGTTCTTCGGCCGGTTCGTCGCCCTGCTGCGCATCCTGGCCGGGCCGCTGGCCGGCGCGCTGCACGTGCCGTACCGGCGGTTCCTGGTGGCCAACGCGGCCGGCGGCCTGGTCTGGGCCTTCGGCACGACCTACCTGCTCTACACCCTGGGCCGGGCAGCCGAGCACTGGCTCAAGGACATCTCCTGGGCCGGCCTGGTCCTGGCCGTGCTCGGCGGGGTGGCCAGCACCTGGTGGCTGCGCCGCCGCGCCCGCCGGCTGGAGTCGACGACGACCACCGACGAGGCCGAACCGGTGGCGGCCGGCACCGACCGCTAACCGCGCGGGTGCCGACGACGATCGGGCCGCCCCCGGGTGGGGGCGGCCCGATCGGTGTACGGGGTCAGGACGAGTAGCCGCGGGTGGCGATCCAGTCGGCGAGGTTGTCCACGCTCATCCGGTAGGAAGCGGTGTCCGGGTTGGCCGAGTCACCGATGGTGACGGTCTTCCCACCGTCGCGGTAGCCGATGACGCTGATGTAGTGGCCACCCTCGAAGGAGTGGGTGTTGCCGTCGGTGTCCACGGCGGTGCCGGCGATGTTGGCCACCACGGCCCGGCCGTCGTCGACGGCACGCACGATGTCGGCGCGCAGTTCGTCGGTCTGCCTGTCGTCGGCCTTGGCGCTGCGGATCTCGGTGCTCTCGTACACCTTGCGGCCGGTCTCCTTGTTCAGCACGGGGGTGATGTCGTTGATGCTGTCGGTGCCGGCCTCGGTGGTGCGCATCTCCTTGGCCATGGCGTCGACGTCGATCTTCTTGCCCTGGACGGACAGGGCGTTGCGGGTCGCGGCGGGGCCGCAGTAGTAGAAGTTCGGCTGCGCCTGGTAGTCCATCGTCAGCTCACGCTCACCGGCGGGCCGGCGCTCGGCCTGCACCGAGGCGGGTGCGCCGGTGCGGGCCTCGGCGGCGTAGGCGGCGGTCAGCGGGCCGGCGATGGCGCCGGTGGTGAAGGCGAGGCCGGCAGCGGTCAGGGCGGTCCTGCGGATCAGATCGGTACGCATGGTCGCGTGCTCCTCTGCATCGGGGGTGTGACGCACGCCCACCGGGGGTGGGGCGTCGCCGGAAGTCCAGGGGATCGCCGGGCGATCACTGGGACCTGCTCGGGCGTCCGGGGATTGTCAACCGACCCGGTGGCGACCGCATTCCGCGATCGGGGTTCCGGGGCCGTCCCCTCGGGGGGCGGGGGAGTGGCGGTGGTATGCCGGGTACAACGCCCCGCCCCCGGCAGCGATTCCGCCGTGCGGGTGGCCCCGGCCACGGGACGATCGGGGACGAACGGGTCTGTCCGGTGCGGGACCTCCCGCCCCGAACCGGACATCCGGCCCGGCACCGGACCCGGCGCGGTGAGCGGTCGACCTGGTTCAGTCGGCGCGGATCAGGTCGATCACCGCGTCCCGGGCCGCCCGGACGGCGTCGCGGGACCGCTCGGTGTGGTCCAGGATGTCGAAGGCGTGCTGGCCGTCCGGCACCTCCACCAGGCGCACCTGTCGACCGACCCGGGCGGCGGCGTCGAGGAACGCCGCGATGCCGGCCAGCAGGCCGGGGAGCTTGTCCTGCCCGGCCCGGGTCAGCACCACCGGCGTCGTCGAGCCGGCACCGAGGGCGTCGATCGGCAGGAACCGTGCCGGCACCTCCCAGCCGGGCAGCGGGACGAGCAGCGGATAGGTCAACGCGATCCCCCGCACCCAGTCCGGTGCGGCGCGCAGCCAGTCGGCCGACAGCAGGCTCCCGCCGGAGAAGAACCAGAGCACCACCCGCTGCGGGTCGACCCGGGGATCGGCCCGGACGGACTCGACCAGGCCGGCGATCTCGTCGGCGGTGGCGGGCAGCCCGGCGAGGTCGGTCACCCGGTAGCTGATGACAGCGGCGACCAGGCCCTGCTCGGCGAGGAGCGCCCCGTATCCCCGGTAGAGCAGCCAGTCCCGGGGGTCCGGCGCGCCCGGTGGAAGCGGGGCGCCGTGCACCACGACCACCACGGGGTGCGGGCCGGGGCCGGCCGGCAGGTGCAGGTCGACCTGGCCGTGCCGCTCCACCGGCGCGGCGGGCGGTGCCAACACGAAGGGCTGCTGCTCGACCGCGTCGTCCATGCCGGGGAGCCTAGCCGTCGGCGGCCCGTCCGACCGCCCCTCGGGGCCACCGTGGACCCCGCCGGTGGTCGACCGTCGGCGGTCGGCCGCGGGTAGGTCAGGCCGGCTCGTCGCCGGACGTCGCGGCCTGGGCGTGCCGCTCCCGCAGCCGGTCCCGGATCTCCTCCGGGGTGTACGCGCGACGCCGCCGCTCGGCCCGGGCGACGACCACCCCGGTCGCGGCGACCCCCGCGAGACCCGCCAGGCCGAGGACCTTCCACCACTGCATCCGTTGCCGCATCGGCCTAGGGTAGACGCTCATGAGCATCAGCCTGGACGAGGCCGTCGACCTGACCCGCACCGGTGACGTCTGGGTGTTCCGGGGGCGCAGCGTGCCGGACCGGGCCATCCAGTTCACCACCAACAGTCCCGTCAACCACGTCGGCATGGCGGTGGTGCTGGACGACATGCCCCCGCTGATGTGGCACGCCGAACTGGGCCGGTCGCTGCGGGACATGTGGACCGGCACCCACCACCGCGGCGTCCAACTGCACGACCTGCGGGACGCGGTCTGCGTCTGGGCCAACCGGTACGGCCAGCGGGCCTGGCTGCGTCAGCTCGAACCGTCGGCCGGTCCGACGATGGAGCAGGCGGTGCTGCGGACGGTGGCCCGGCTCGACGGCACCCCGTTCCCGTCCACCGCCCAGCTGGCCTGGCGGTGGGCCCGGGGCCGGGTGCCCCAGCTGCGCCTGCCGCTGCCCTTGCCGGGTCGGCGGGACCGGGACGACGAGCCGGCCGGTCGGGCGGACGGGGACCGTGCGCTGGAGACCGCGTACTGCGCCGAGGTGGTGGCGGTGACCTACGAGGCGATGGGCCTGTTGCCGGCCGGCCGGCGGCCCAACTGGTACGACCCGGGTCGGTTCTGGAGCGGCGACGACCTGGACCTGGCCGGCGACGCGCGGCTGGGCGCGGAGATCGAGGTGCGTATCCCGCCCCGGTGAGGTTTGCCGGTGGCCGGGGACGGCAATTGGTGACGCCGTGAGAGCTTCCACCGACCTCGACACGTTGAGCGACTTCTTCGACCGGTACGGGGTGGCGCTCACCACCGGCGACGTGCCCGCCATCGCCGGCTGCTACGCCCTGCCGGGGCTGGTGGTCGCCGACACCTACAGTTTCTCGTTCAGCACGATGGCGGCGGTCGCGCTGTCCTTCGTGGGTGCCGCGCCCGACTACCGGGAACGGGAACTGGTCGCGGCCCACGCGCTGATCGAGGAGGTGGAACCGGTGTCCGCACTGCTGACCATGGTCGCCGTGCGCTGGGAGTTCCTGGACAGCCAGGGCCGGGCGGTGCCCGGGGAACGCTACCGCTACCTGCTGCGCGGCACCGAGGACGGCCCGGCGATCTGCACCGTCGTCCGGACGGGCTGACCGTTCGGCCGCCCCTGCCACGCCCCCGGTGATCATCCCTACCGGACGGTCGCTAATCTCTGCGTACAGGGTCGACCGAGGAGGGCCATGCCTGGCACGCGTGGGACGCGGTGGACGTCCCGACTGCCCCAGGCGGTCGCCGCGACGCCCTGGCTGCTCGCCTCGATCGGGGTGATCGTGCTGCTCCTGCTGCTGGTCAAGGCGTTGGTGGCGGTGCTGGGCCACGATCGTTACGCCACGCACGATGCCGGGTCACGCAGCGAGGCCGTGATGGTGCCCGGGGTGCCGGCGGTGACCGAGTCGGCGTCGGCGTCGGCCTCACCGTCGCCCACCCCCACCCGGCGGGCCACCGGCGGCGGGACCGGCGTGGCCCCACCGGCGATAGTCCGGACGCCCGCCGCGTCCCGGTCGGCCAGCCCGTCGGCGTCCGTGTCGCCGTCGCCCCTGGCCATCCCGCCGTCGCCGGCCACGCTGCTCAACGACGACGCCCCGGGCATCACCTACCGGGGGCGGTGGGCGGTCTCGCGGAACCGGCCGTTCGGCGACCACCGCGACGACGTGCACTACACCATCCATGACGGGGACTCGTTCAGCTTCACGTTCACCGGCACCGGCCTGGACTACATCACGTCGCGCGACCCCGAGTACGGTGACGCCGACGTGTGGATCGTCGACTCCGGTGGGCGACCGGTGAAGCAGCAGCGGGTGAGCGCGCGGGCGCAGCGTTACCAACCGCAGCAGACCGTGTTCAGCGTGCAGGACCTGCCGGTCGGGCGCTACACCATCCGGGCGGTCAAGCGCAGCGGGGTCTACTTCCAGGTGGACGCGCTGCGGGTGCGCGGCTGACGGGACAAACAAACTGTCCGGTTAGGACAAACTCCGGACGTTGGGCACTTTCCGACAATCGCCTGAATCGTTACTCTTCTCGGACGGGGCCGACCAGGGAGGGTCATGTCCGGCATGCGTCGCGCGCAACCGCGGGCACACGGAGCGGGTGCGCTGGCGTCGTCGCCATGGGTCGTGGTCGCCACCGGTGTGCTGGTGATGGTGGTGCTCCTGATCGTCGCGTTGGCGTCGTACCGCAGCCGGGGGCCGGCGTTCGAGGCCCGGCCGGCCGATCCGCTGCCGACCTACTCGCTGCCCGGATCGGGGGCGACCAACCCGGCCCGAGTGGCGGCGAACCTCCCTGAGCCGGTCGTCCCCGGGCTGACGCCCCGCCGTACCGATCCGCCCCCGGTCGAGGTGCCCGTGGTGGTCGTCCCGGGCGGGCCGTCGGCCGGTGACGACGTGCCCGAGCCGCCGGCCGGCGGGGTCGTGCCACCGCCAGGCGAGCCGGCCGGCGGGCAGCCCCGGCCGACCACGCAGCCACCGCCACCTCCGCCGCCGGCCACGCCGTCGTCGCCGGTGAGCGGCCGGTTCAGCGTGCGGGACAGCTGGAACAACGAGGCGTTCATCGGTGAGGTGCTGCTCTACAACCGCGACCGGGTGTCCCGGCCGTGGACGGTGCGGTTGGTGCCGCCGCCGGGCAGCCGGCTGGTCACCTCGTGGGTCGAGGGTGCCCCGCAGGGCACCCCCCGGATGTCCGGCGGGGTGTTCACGTACACCAGCGGGGTGAACGTCGGACCCGGCGCCTCGGTGCCGTTGCGGTTCCACTTCGAGAACACCGGCGGCAGCATCCGGCCGTCGCGGTGCACCGTCGACGGGGTGCCCTGCTCCGGTCTCTGACCCACCGGCCGGGTCACCGGTCGCCGCCCGGGCCATCGGTCATGCCGCGTTCTGCAAGATTGCTGCCGTATTGCCGCAGTGTTTGCAAGGTATTGCAGAATGTTTCGGCAAGGGCTAGCGTGCGGGCGAATCAGCGACCATAGGAAGGCCGTCGATGAAACCCCCGCTGCCGCGCAAGGCGCTGCTCGCCCTGGTCTCCACCCTCACCCTCGCCCTCGTCGGTGTCCCGGTCGCCGTCCACCACCTCGGTGCCGACGCCACCGACCGACCGTCCACCATCGACGCCCTCGCCGCGGCCGGCGCCGCCCAGTGGGACGCCGAACCCGCCACCGAGGCGCTGCTCGCCGCCGGCACCGGCCGGGGACGGGCCGAACAGTTCTACTTCGTCCTGCCCGACCGGTTCGCCAACGGCGACCGCCGCAACGACACCGGCGGTCTCACCGGGGACCGGCTGCGCACCGGCCTCGACCCGACCGACAAGGGCTTCTACCACGGCGGCGACCTCAAGGGCGTGATCGACAAGCTCGACTACATCCAGGGTCTCGGCACCACCGCCATCTGGCTCGCGCCGATCTTCAAGAACCGTCCCGTGCAGGGCAGCGGCGCGGACGTCTCCGCCGGCTACCACGGCTACTGGATCACCGACTTCACCCAGGTCGACCCGCACTTCGGCACCAACGAGGAGATGAAGCGGCTGGTCAAGCTGGCCCACCAGCGGGGGATCAAGGTCTACCTCGACGTCATCGTCAACCACACCGCCGACGTCATCTCCTACGCCGAGGGCAGGTACGCGTACATCGACAAGAAGACGTCGCCGTACACCGACGCGCAGGGGCGCGAGTTCGAGGACCGCAACTACGCCGACGGCACCCGGGCCTTCCCGACGGTGAACCGGGACTCCGGGGCGTACACGCCCACCTTCGCCAGCCCCGCCGACGCGAAGGTCAAGGTCCCGGCCTGGCTGAACGACCCGACGATGTACCACAACCGGGGCGACTCCACCTTCACCGGCGAGAACAGCGAGTACGGCGACTTCTACGGCCTCGACGACCTGTGGACCGAGCGGCCCGAGGTGGTCCGGGGTCTGACCAAGGCGTACGGCGACTGGATCGCCAGCACCGACGTCGACGGGTTCCGGCTGGACACCGTCAAGCACGTCAACCTCGACTTCTGGCCGCAGTTCAGCCAGGGCATCAAGCGCGCCGCCGACAAAGCGGGGAAGAAGGACTTCTTCATGTTCGGCGAGGTCTACAGCGCCGATCAGGAGGTCACCTCCACCTACGTGCGGCGCGGCGGGCTGCCGGCCACCCTCGACTTCTCCTTCCAGGAGGCGGCCCGCGCCTACACCGCCGCCGACGGGCCGGCGAAGGCGCTGGCCGACGTCTACGCCAAGGATTCGCTGTACGCCGCGCGGGACACCGACGCCGGCCGGCTGACCACCTTCCTCGGCAACCACGACATGGGCCGGATCGGCTCGTTCGTCGCCGCCGCCGGTGGTGACGACGCCCGCCAGCTCGGCCGGGACCGGCTCGCCCACCAGCTGATGTTCCTCACCCGGGGGCAGCCGGTCGTCTACTCCGGCGACGAGCAGGGCTTCACCGGGCCGGGCGGGGACAAGGACGCCCGGCAGGACATGTTCGCCAGCCGCACGGCGGACTACCTCGACGACGACCTGATCGGCACCACCCGCACCCACGCCAGCGACCAGTACGACACCACCCACCCGCTCTACCGCACCATCGCCGAGCTGGGCCGGCTGCGGGCCGCGCACCCCGGCCTGCGCGACGGCGTGCAGGTCACCCGGTACGCCGCCGACGGGCCGGGTGTCTTCGCCTTCTCCCGGATCTCCCCGGCCGACCGCACCGAGTACCTCGCCGCGGTGAACAACGCCGGCACCCCGCAGACTGTCACCGTGCAGACCTGGTCACCCGGCACCACCTTTACCGGCATCTACGGCGGCACGGCCACCCCGGCCGCCGGCTCCGACGGAAAGCTGAGCCTGACCGTGCCCGCCGGGTCGGCCGTGGTGTTCCGGGCCGGTCGGCCCGTGCCGCAGGCCACCGCCAAGCCGGCCGTCACCCTCACCGAGCCGGGCGTCGACCCGGTCGCCACCCGGGCCGCCGTCACCGCGCAGGTGACAGGTGACCCGCTGGCCACCGTCACCGTCGCCGCCCGGGTCGCGGGTGGGAAGTGGACCCTGCTGGGCAGCGCGCACACCGCGCCGTACACCGTGCACCACGACCTGACCGGGCTGGCCGGGGGCACCCGGGTCGAGTACAAGGCGGTCGTCCGCGACGGGAAGGGACGCACCGCCGCCACCCGGTCGACCGGGGTGGTCGGCACCCCGGCGCAGGGCGCGTCCCGGGACTGGGTGGTGGTGCACTACCAGCGCCCCGCCGGGGACTACGCCGACTGGGGGCTCTACGCCTGGGGTGACCTCGACCCGGCGTACGTCACGCAGTGGCCCGCCGGGCAGCCGTTCGCCGGCGAGGACTCGTACGGCCGGTTCGCCTGGGTGAAGCTCAAGCCCGGCGCGAAGTCCGTCGGGTTCCTCGTGGTCGACAAGGCGGGCACCAAGGACGTCGCCAACGACCGGACCGTCGACGTGACCACCACCGGTGAGGTCTGGGTCAAGCAGGGCGACCCGGCGCTCTATCCCACCCGGCAGGCCGCCACCGGCGAACCCGACCCGCCCGTCGACCCGAACACGGCGGTCATCCACTGGCGCAAGGCGGACAACGACTACGCCGGCTGGGGCCTGCACCTGTGGGACGGGGCGGCCACCCCGACCGACTGGTCGAGCCCGCTCCTGCCCGAGAAGATCGACTCCTTCGGCGCGCTGTTCCGGGTGCCGCTGGCGGCCGGCGCGACCGGGCTCAACTACATCATCCACCGGGGCGACACCAAGGATCAGCCCGACGACCAGCGACTCGACCTGACCGGGGTCGGCCACGAGGTCTGGCTGCTGGGCGGGGTGCCCGGCCGGCTGCTGCCCGCCACCGCCACCGGGACGACCAAGGACCTCGACATCACGAAACAGCAGGCACAGTGGATCGACAGGTCCACCCTCACCTGGGCCGTCGGTGCGACCGACGGCAAGGCGTACGCCCTGGTGGCGGCACCGGCGGGTGGGCTGGGTGTGGTCGACGGGGAGCTGTCCGGGACGTACACCTCGCTGCCGTTGCGGGCGCAGCGCAACGGGCTCACCGAGGCCCAGCGGGCGGCCTTCCCGCACCTGTGGGCCCACCAGGCGTTCCACCTCGACCGGGCCGACCTGGCGAAGGTGCCGGCGGCGTTGCGTGGGCAGCTCGTGGTCACCGAGCGGGACGCCAAGGGCGCGCTGCTGCGCGCGACCGGGGTGCAGATCCCCGGGGTGCTCGACGACGTCTACCGGGCCGCCACCGACGCGACGCTCGGGGTCAGCTTCGCCGGCCGGGTGCCCACCCTCGCGGTCTGGGCGCCCACCGCCCGCACCGTCACCCTCGAACTGTCCGACACCCCGTCGGCGCAGCCGCGCACGGTGGCGATGCGCCGCGACGACCGCACCGGCGTCTGGTCGGTACGCGGCAGCCGCGACTGGACCGGCCGGTACTACCGCTACCGGGTGCAAGCCTGGCAGCCGGCCGCCCAGAAGATCGTCACCGCCTCGGTCACCGACCCCTACTCGGTGGCGCTCGCGGCCGACTCCACGCACAGCCAGATCGTCGACCTGGCCGACCCGGCGCTCGCTCCGCCCGGCTGGTCCGGGCTGCGCAAGCCGGCCGCGCCGCCCGCGTCGCAGGCGCAGATCTCCGAGCTGTCGGTACGCGACTTCTCCATCGCCGACACCACCGTGCCGGCCGACCGGCGGGGCACCTACCTGGCCTTCACCGACCCGGACACGGCCGGCATGAAACACCTCAAGGCGCTCGGCGACGCCGGGGTCAACTACCTGCACCTGCTGCCGGTGTTCGACTTCGCCACCATCCCGGAGAAGCGGGCCGACCAGCGGCAGCCCGACTGCGACCTGGCGGCGCTGCCGCCGGACTCCGACCGGCAGCAGGCGTGCGTCGCGGCGGTCGCCGACACCGACGGCTACAACTGGGGGTACGACCCGCTGCACTACACCGTCCCGGAGGGCGGCTACGCCGTCGACCCGGACGGGGCGCGGCGGACCGCCGAGTTCCGCCGGATGGTCGCCGGGATCAACGACGCCGGCCTGCGGGTGGTGCTCGACGTGGTCTACAACCACACCTCCGCCGCCGGCACCGATCCGAAGTCGGTGCTGGACCAGGTGGTGCCCGGCTACTACCACCGGCTGCTCGACGACGGCACCGTCGCCAACTCGACCTGCTGCGCCAACACCGCCCCCGAGCACGCCATGATGGGCAAGCTGGTGGTCGACTCGCTGGTCACCTGGGCGAAGCAGTACAAGGTGGACGGCTTCCGGTTCGACCTGATGGGCCACCACCCGAAGGCCAACATCCTGGCCGTCCGGGCCGCGCTGGACCGGCTGACCCTCGCCCGCGACGGCGTCGACGGAAAGAAGATCCTGCTCTACGGCGAGGGCTGGAACTTCGGCGAGGTCGCCGACGACGCCCGGTTCGTGCAGGCCACCCAGGCCAACATGGCCGGCACCGGGATCGGCACCTTCAACGACCGGCTCCGCGACGCGGTACGTGGTGGCGGCCCGTTCGACGGCAACCCGCGCGTGCAGGGCTTCGCCTCCGGCCTGTACACCGACCCCAACGGCGACGACGTCAACGGCACCGCCGCCGAGCAGCAGGCCCGGCTGCGCCACCAGCAGGACCTGATCAAGGTGGGGTTGACCGGCAACCTGCGCGACTACCGGTTCACCGACTCCGCCGGCCGGCAGGTCACCGGGGCGCAGGTGGACTACAACGGCTCGCCGGCCGGCTACACCGCCGCCCCCGGCGAGGCGGTCACCTACGTCGACGCGCACGACAACGAGATCCTGTACGACGCGCTGGCGTACAAGCTGCCCACCGGCACCTCGGCGACGGACCGGGCCCGGATGCAGGTGCTGGCCCTGGCCACCACCGCGCTCGGGCAGGGCACCGGGTTCGTGGCGGCCGGCTCCGAGCGGCTGCGCTCCAAGTCGCTGGACCGCAACTCCTACAACTCCGGTGACTGGTTCAACCAGATCCGCTGGGACTGCGCCCAGGGCAACGGCTTCGGCGTCGGCCTGCCCCCGGCGGCGGACAACCAGGACAAGTGGCCGTACGCCAAACCGCTGCTGGCCGACCCGGCCCTGGTGCCGGGCTGCGCCGCGATCGACCTGGCCGACGCCCGGTACGCGGAACTGCTGGAGATCCGGCGGTCCTCGCCGGTGTTCGGGCTGACCACCGCCGCGCAGGTGCAGCAGCGGGTCGCGTTCCCGCTGTCCGGGGCGAAGGAGACCCCGGGGGTGCTCACCATGACCCTCGACGCCCGGGGGCTCGATGGCCGGTGGAAGACGGTGACCGTGGTCTTCAACGCCACCCCGACGACGGCGAAGCAGACGGTGGCCGGGCTGCGGGGCACGGACACCACCCTGCACCCGGTGCTTGCCGACTCGGCCGACCCGGTGCTGCGGACCGCCTCGTTCGACCGGGCGGCGGGCACCTTCACCGTTCCGGCGCGCAGCGTGGCGGTCTTCGTCCGACGCTGACCCGGCCGGGCGTGGTCCGGCGGTGTGGACGGCACGACGACGACCGGCCCCCCTCCGCGTGTCGCGGAGGGGGGCCGGTGCGTGTCCTGCCCGGTGTGCCGCCGTCACCGGCCGCACGTCACCCGGGGTGCTCAGCCGAAGCAGTTCGGGATGGTGTCACCCGGGATGGCCAGGCAGTTGGTCGGACGGTTCGCGACGATCGCGGACTTGTCGTCCACGTTCACCACGCCCTCGAAGGTGAACACACCGCCGGGGGCGAGGGTGGCGAAGTTGTTGGCGACCTTCGTCCGGCTGAGGTTGACCTCGCCGAAGATGTTGAAGATGCCGCCGCCGACACCGATCGGACCGAGGGCCCGGTTGGCGACGACCTCGGACTCGCGCACCGTGGTGACGCTGTCCGCGTTGAACAGCCCGCCGCCGAAGAAGCCGGCGGTATTCTCCTTCAGGTAGCTCTTCTCGATGGTGACCGCGCTGTCGAACGCGACGGCCACGCCGCCGCCGACGCCCGCGGTGCTGTTCCTGGCCACCGTCGAGTGGTGCACGTTGACCTGGGCGTCCGCCGCCGCGAGACCGCCACCGGCGAGCACCGCGGTGTTCGACAGCAGTTCGGTGTAGCGCACGGTGGTGTTGCCGCCGATGTCGAGCACGCCACCGCCGAAGCCGAGCGTCTCGTTGTCGGTGATCTTGGACTTGTCGATCAGGACGGTGCCACCGTCGACGTCCTCGGTGAAGATCTCCGCGGCGCCGTTGGCGACACCGCCACCACCGACGATGGCGGTGTTGTCGGTGATCGTGGACTCCTCGACCTGGAGCAGGCCGGCGTTGAAGACGCCCCCGCCGAAGAAGAAGGCGGTGTTGTGGGCGACCTCGGTGTGCCGCAGCGACGTGGTGCCGAAGTTGGCCAGCCCGCCGCCGTTGCCGCCGGACTGGTTCAGCACCACCGAGGTGTCGAACAGGTTGGCGGTACCACCGGGCTGCACCAGGATCCCCGCGCCGTCGTTGACGCCCGGCTCCTCGACCAGCGTGCCGACCTTGCCCGGCTTCGCCTTCGGCGCGGCCTTCACCGCGGCCTTGCGGGCGGCCTTCGGCGCGGCCTTCAGGCCGGCCTTCGGGTTCGCCTTACGGGCGGCGAGCGCCTGGGCCAGCGGGGTGCCGGCCTTGACCTGGGCGGCGATCGCCTGCGAGTCCGAGTAGGCCCCCCACACCGCGGCCGGCGAGACCGGCTGCAACGCCTCGATGGTCTGCCCACCCTTGATGGTCAGGCCCTTGAGGCTCAGGTGACCGCCGGGACCCACGTTGAGGATCCGGAAGTAGTCGGCGGTGGCGTCCCGGGTGATCGTGGTGTGCTCACCCCGCAGGGTGATGTCCTGGGTGATCACCGGCAGGCCGTTGCCGTCCTGGTTGCGGGTCAGGTTGTAGGTGCAGCCCTTGGCCAGGTCCAGCACGCCGCCGTCGCGGCTGTTGGCGAAGACGATGGCCTGGATGAGCCGGTCGGTGTCGCAGGGCACCTCCTTCCCGCGCTCGCGGTCCTTACCGTCGTAGTCGTCCTTGCCGCCACGGTCCGGGCCCTCGTCGCCACGACCCTCGCCGCCGTCCTTGGTGACCTGCTGAGTGGTGTTCCACTTCAGTCCGCTCACCCCGACCGCCCCGGCGCTGCCGGCGACGCCCACCGCGGCGAGACTGACCACACCTGTCAACCCGGCGACGCCACTGGCGAGCCAGAGCTTGCGACGGCTCCTGCTCCCCGTCGCCCGCGCGGAGGCTTCGTTGTTCGTTAGGTAGTTGGACATCGGAGCTCTCTGCCCTCTCCTCGTACCAGACAGGGTCGCCGCGCCTGAGCGGACGTCCCCTGCTACAAATCGGTTGTAGCTCCCGAAACCCACGGTATGAGAAGGTTCCTCGCTATGAGGTCAAAAACGAAGAAAGCCCGCTTTGGGGACGTGGCGCTTCGGTCAGGCGCTTTCCCGGACGGCCGGGCGTCGCATGCCACCGCCACCCACCACCGCAGGATCGTGCTGAAAGCACGAAGTAGTGGCCTCGGTAGTTCCGAAGGCCACTACTTCGTGGTTCGAGCGTGATCGTGACGGTGTGCGCCCGACGTGACGACGCGGGGCAACCTGGAGGTGATCAGCTCGTGATCATGTGCGCGCGGGTGACTCGGCGCGCCGTGCGGTCGTCTCGGTGTCGTGTCGCGCCTGTCGGGTGGTGGGTCGGGTGTCGTGTCGCCGCTGGCCGGCGATGTGCCCGCCGATGTGAGCCGGGAGCGGGGTGGCCCGCTTGGCGATCATGGAGTTGTGGTGCCGATTTTGGGGCTTTGTAGGCGTTTTGTTGCCTACCACAACTCCATGATCGGCGAGGCAGCGCTGGTGGGCGCGAACAGCCGTGCCAGGTGAGGCAACGGTGTTGCCCATGATGTAGTCGGCCCCGCCGTCGGTGCGCGTCACCCGATCGGGGAACGCGTCCGGCGGTGGGGCCGTCGGCGGTGGGTGCGGAAGATCAGCCGGGCAGGCGGGGGCCGGCCTCACGCTGCTCGGCCAGCCAGGTCTCCACCTCGTCCGAGCGGCGGGGCAGACCCGCCGACAGGTTCACCGAGCCGGTCGCGGTGACCAGGATGTCGTCCTCGATCCGGACGCCGATGCCGCGCAGCTCCTCGGGGACCAGCTCGTCCTCCGGCTGGAAGTACAGCCCCGGCTCGACGGTGAGCACGTAGCCCTCGCCCAGCGCGCCGTCGCGGTACTTCTCCTTGCGGGCGTTCGAGCAGTCGTGCACGTCGATGCCGAGCATGTGGCTGGTGCCGTGCAGGGTCCACCGCCGGTAGACCGTGGAGGCCGGGTCCATCGCCTCGTCGACGCTCACCGGGAGCAGACCGAGATCCTTCAACGCCTCGGCGAGCACCCGCATCGAGGTCAGGTGCACCTCACGGAAGCCGACCCCCGGGCGGATCGCGTCGATGCCGGCCTGCTGGGCGGCGTACACCGCGTCGTAGACCTGGCGTTGCAGCGGGGTGAACCGGCCGTCGACCGGCAGCACCCGGGTCACGTCGGCGGTGTAGAGGTTGCGGTTCTCCACACCCATGTCCATCAGCAGCAGCTCACCCGGGCGGGTCGCGCCGTGGTTGTGCACCCAGTGCAGGATCGTCGCGTGCTCGCCCGCGCCGACGATCGAGCCGTAGCCGACGTCGTTGCCGTCGTGCCGGGCCCGCAGCGCGAAGATCCCCTCCAACAGCCGCTCGGAGACGCCCCGGTCGGCCGGCAGCGCGCGGGCCACGTCCTCGAAACCGCGGACGGTGGCGTCGACCGCCTCCTGGAGCTGGGCGACCTCCCACTCGTCCTTGACCAGCTTCAACTCGGCGATCGTGATCGCCAGCTCCCGGTCCCGGCCCGGCTGCCCCTCCTCGCGGGCGCCGTCCCACGGGCGCACCGCGGCGTCGACCCGTTGGTCGAAGCCGCGCAGCACCCGGGTCCGCCCCGGCGCCATCCGGGCCAGCGCCCCGTCCAGCGCGGACAGGTCCTCGGTGGCCAGGCCCAGCTCGGTGGACTTCTCGGCCAGCGTGTGCCGCCGCCCCACCCACAGCTCGCCGTGCCGGCTGCGGAAGAACTCGTCGGTCTCCCGCGAGGACCGGGGACGCATGTACAACGTCGCGTCGTGCCCCGAGCCGTTGGGCCGCAGCACCAGGACGCTGTCCGGGTCGTGGTCACCGGTCAGGTAGGCGAAGTCGCTGCCCGGCCGGAACGGGTGGTCGGTGTCGTTGGCGCGTACCTTCTCGGTGCCGGTGGGGATGACCAGCGTCTCGCCCGGGAAGGCGGCGGACAGGGCTTCCCGCCGCTTGGCGTGGTGCGGGACCTCCGGCCGGGGGCCGACCGGCAGGCTGGTGTCCCGCCAGCCCTGCCGCATGAAGGACAGGAACGCCTCCGGAAAGTCCGGATCGTGCGATTCGGTGCCGTCCGCCGGCTTGCCGTCCGTCCGTTCCTCGGCCATGTCGGCTCCCTTCGCCTCGTCGCTCGTCCAGACGGTACTCCGGCTCCGCCCGGACGGGGTGCCTGCGGTCCCGCACCCGACGTCCCGCCGGCCCGACCCCGTCCGGGTGACTCGATGCTGTCCGGGGCCCGGGGCCGGGCCCGGCGGATCGCGTCGTGGGGAGGGGGACAGAGCCTGCGGTGCCGCGCGGGCGGATTGCGCCGCGTGGAAAGATGTCGGCCATGTGCGGACTCCTGGCCTTCTTCAGCGCGAACGGCAACGCCGCCGCCCACCGCGACAACATCGCGGGGGCGTTGGAATGCCTGCACCACCGCGGACCGGACGAGACAGGGGTCGAGGTGGTCGGTGACGCCACCGGCCACTACGCCGACGGGGTGTTCGCGCACAAGCGGCTGGCCATCATCGACGTGGCGTCCAGCCACGAGCCGCTGCCCTACGCGGGCGGTCGCTACCTGCTGACCTTCAACGGCGAGATCTACAACTACATCGAGCTGCGCGAGGAGCTGGTCCGCACCTTCGGCGCCCAGTTCGCCACCGCCGGGGACGGCGAGGTGATCGTCGCCGGCTACCACTACTGGGGCGAGCAGGTGCTCACCCGGCTGCGCGGCATGTTCGCCTTCGTCATCTGGGACCGGCAGGAGCGCCGGGCGTTCGGCGCGCGGGACTACTTCGGCATCAAGCCGCTGCACTACCTGGAGACCGCCGACGGGCTCTACCTCGCCTCCGAGAAGAAGGCGCTGCTGCCCTTCGCGCACTCCTACTACCAGGGCGACGCCGGCATCGACACCGCCAACCTCAGCCACTACCTGACCCTCCAGTACGTCCCCGAGCCCGGCACCCTGCACCAGGGCATCAGCCGGATCGGTTCCGGGGAGTACCTGACCTGGTCGCCGGGGGGCCGGCTGGACGTGCGGCGCTGGTACCGGCCGGTGTTCCGGCCCGCCCCGGTCGCCGACGAACAGCGGCTGTACCACGAGATCCGGGAGACGCTGCGGGAGAGCGTCCGGATGCACATGCGCTCCGACGTGCCGGTCGGCTCGTTCCTGTCCAGCGGCATCGACTCCACCGCCGTGGTGGCCCTGGCCCGCGAGTTCAACCCCAACATCCTCACCTTCACCGTCGGCTACGACGTGCCCGGCTACTCCGAGATCGACGTGGCCCAGGACTCGGCCCGGCACCTCGACGTGACCACCATCGCCACCAAGATCGGGCCGCAGGACATGATCGAGGCGCTGCCGAAGATCGTCTGGCACCTGGACGACCCGGTGGCCGACCCGGCGCTGGTCCCGCTCTACTTCGTGGCCAAGAAGGCCGCCGAGCACGTCACGGTGGTGCTCTCCGGCGAGGGGGCCGACGAGTTCTTCGGCGGCTACACCATCTACCGCGAGCCGCTCTCCCTGGGCACCGTCAACGGCCTGCCCGGCGGGGTGCAGAAGGGCCTGCGGGCGGTCTCCAAGGCGATCCCGCAGGGGGTCAAGGGCAAGAGCTTCCTGGAGCGCGGCACCACCCCGATCGAGCAGCGCTACTACGGCAACGCCCGGATGTTCACCGAGGAGGAGAAGCGGCACCTGCTGCGCCGCTACGACCCGTCGGTGCGCTACACCGACGTCACCGCCCCGATCTACGCCGAGTGCACCGAACTCGACGACGTCACCAAGATGCAGTACGTCGACCTCTACACCTGGCTGCGCGGCGACATCCTGGTCAAGGCGGACCGGATCTCGATGTCGCACTCGCTGGAGGTCCGGGTGCCGTTCCTGGACCGGATGGTGTTCGACGTGGCCTCCACCATCCCGGTCGACCTGAAGCTGCCGCCCCGCTCCGACGCCACCAAGTACGCCATGCGCCAGGCGTTGCAGGGGGTCGTGCCGCCGGCCATCGTCAACCGCAGGAAGCTGGGCTTTCCCACCCCGACCCGGGTCTGGCTGCGCGGCGAGATGTACGAGTGGGCCCGGCACGTGCTGTCCACCTCCGGTGCCGGCGACCTGATCGACCTGTCGTACGCGATGCGGCTGCTGGAGGAGCACAAGCGCGAGGAGGCGGACAACTCCCGCAAGGTGTGGACGGTGCTGATCTTCTGCATCTGGCACGCCATCTTCGTGGCCAAGACCCTCGACCCGGGCATCCAGCGCAACCAGTCGGCGCTGCTCACCAAGCCGGTGGTCGGCAGCATGGTCCGCTGACCCCGGCCCGGTCCCCGTCGACACGTCGCGGCGGACACCGGGCCCCGGACAGGCCGGAGGCCCCCGCCCGATCGGGCGGGGGCCTCCGGTGTGTGCGCGTTCAGCGTCGGGTCACCGGCCGGAGCAGGAGACCGTCGGCAGCCCGTTGGTGCCGGTGCTGCTGGCCGTGAAGCCGAACGTGGTCGTCTTCTCCGGCGCGATCGAGCCGTTGTACGCGGCGTTGGTGACGGTCACCGTCGACCCGCTGGTGCTCAACGTGCCGTTCCAGACCTGCGAGATCACCTGCCCGTTGGGCCAGGTCCAGCTCGCCGTCCAGCCCCCGTAGGTGCGGGTGCTGTGGTTCATGATGGTGACCTCACCCTGGAACCCACCGGACCAGGCGCTGACCACCTTGTAGACCGCCATGCAGTCGCTGTTGCCCGGCGGCGGGGTCGTGGTCGGCGGCGGCGGAGTGGTGGTCGGCGGCGGCGGGGTCGTGGTCGGCGGCGGGGTGGTGGTCGGTGGGGGCGTCGTGGTGGGCGGGGGCGTGGTGGGGTTGTTGCCACTGCCGACCCCGGTCACCTGACCGTTGCCACCGTCGAAGGTGACGTCCGAGCAGCCGAAGAAGTTCTCCTGGCTGTCCGAGCGCACCCAGCGGGAGTAGATGATGTGCCGGCCGGACTTGCCCGACGGCAGGTTCCCGCTGAAGTAGTAGTGCCCGTCGTTGGTGCCCGACGCGCCCCGCTGGGGCGGGTTGGTCACCGTGAGGAAGGGCTCCTCCAGGTCGCTCCAGGCCAGCGGCCGGGTCGGGCTCCAGCTGTCCTTCGTCACATAGAAGTAGAAGGTGCCCGGGTGGTGCGCCCAGTTGCTGTACTTGAAGTCGAGCCGCGCGCCGGACGTCAGGTGGGTCAGCGGCCAGTCGGTGCGGGCCAGGTCGTACCCGGCGAAACCGGTGTTGCCGCCGCTGCACAGCTTGCCGTCGGGGATGAACCCGACGGTGCGGCCCCCGGCGTCCGAGCGGAGCACGCTGAACCAGTTGTAGAGGGAGTTGGTGCCGCTCTGGGCGACCGCGGCGGAGCAGGCCGGGTTGTTCGGCCTGATCTCGCCGGTGGTGGTCAGGCCGTCCTGCCAGCACAGGTACGTCCGGCTACCCGGCACGATCGGCGTGCCGTGGGCGGCAGCCGGTTCGGCCTGCACTGTCAGGGCCACGGCCCCGAAGGCGAGGGTGGCGGCCGCGGTGAACAACGCGGCCGTACGGGAACGGAGCACGAGCTTCTCCTGATCTGCGGGGTGGCGCGAGCGCGCCCGCCCCGCACGAGGGTGGGGGATGCGTCGATCGCGGCTCGGGCCGGCGGCCCCGCGGGGCCGACAGGCGCGTGCCGTCGACGGTCCGTGCCCACGGACCGGTGCCTCTCGCGTCGAGCCCCCAGCTGATCACCGGACGGGTGCGGCAGCCCTCCGCGCCGGCCCGGCACCCCAATACCATCACGTCCGGACGAACCCTGCAATAGCCGCTGCTCGATGGATGTGGCCGGGATGCCCGGCCGGCCCCGATCGGCGGGGGCCGTTGTGCCAGCCTGGTAGCCGGACGACGAGGTGCCGGGAGGCGACATGGGATACGCGGTGGTGCTCGGCGAGGCGCTGATCGACCTGCTGGACGCCGAGTCCGGCGGCGGGCCGGTGTTCCGGCAGGCGATCGGCGGCGGCCCGCTCAACGTCGCCGTCGGGGTGGCCCGGCTCGGCGGCACGGCCGAGTTCGTCGGCTCCCTCGGCGACGACGTGCTCGCCGGCCGCATCCGGACCTTCCTCGCCGCCGCCGGGGTCGGGCTGACCGGCGTGGTCACCGTGCCCGCACCCACCACGCTGGCGGTCACCACCCACACCGGGGCGGAGCCGGACTTCCGGTTCTACGGCGAACCACCGTCGTACGGCCTGCTCGCCGCCGACGACCTGGACGTGGCGCTGGTCGAGGGCGCGGACGTGCTCTACTGCGGTTCGATCGTGCTGCTGCGCCCACCGACGCTCGCCGCCGCCCGGCGGGCCTGGTCGCTCGCGCCCGGCCTGCGGGTCTTCGACCCCAACGTCCGACCCCGCCTGCTGTCCGGCCCGGCGGAGCTGGCCGCCCTGCGCCAGGTGGTGGTGGAGTTCGCCGCCGGGGCGCACCTGGTGAAGCTCAGCGGCGCCGACGCCGCCCTGCTCTGGCCCGACGAGCCGGCCGAGGGGGTCGCGGCGTACCTGCGGGAGGTGGGCGCGGGCACGGTGGTGGTGACCCTCGGCGCGGACGGCGCGCTGGTCGCCGCCGGCCCCGACCCGGTCCGGGTGCCCGCCCCGACGGTGCACGCGGTGGACGCCACCGGCGCGGGCGACTCGGTGATGGCCGCGCTCGTCGCCGAACTGCTGGCCGACGGCGAGCCGGGCACGCCTGACGACTGGCACCGACGGGTCGCGTTCGCCCTGCGGGTCGCCGGTCTGGTCTGCGAGTCGCCCGGCGGCGCGGTCGCCATGCCCACCCGGGACGCGGTCCGCCGCCGCTTCGCCGACTGAGCGCCACCCGGTCGCCGGGCCGGCCGGCCGTGCCCGGCGCGGTGCCGGCCCGTCCGGGCCGGCCGCGACGGCCGGCGACTCAGGGCGTGCCGTCGAGTTCCCGGTAGCCCCGGCGGGCGGCGACGAGACCGGGGCGGGCACCGAACGGAGAGTCGGCGGCCACCCGCTCCGGCGGGGCCCCGCCGGTGTGCGCAGCCCGGATCAACCAGGCCAGCTCCACCAGCCGAGCGTGCTGGGCCCGGACGAACCCCACGTCCACCGGCGTGCCGTGACCCGGCACGACCACCGTGTCGGGCGTGGCCATCCGCAGCAGGTCGGCCACCGCGTCCGGCCACTGCAACGGGTACGACTCCTCGAACGCCGGCGGCCCGGACTGCTCCACCAGGTCCCCGGCGACCAGCACGTCGGCGTCCGGCACGTGCACCACCAGATCCGCGTCGGTGTGCCCGTGGCCCGGGTGTCGCAGCACGACCCGCCGGCCACCGACGTCCAGCACCGTCTCGGTGTGCACGGTGTGGGTCGGGGCCAGCAGGGTCGTCCCGGCCAACTCGTCGGCGAGCGCCGGCTGGGGCGACCGCATCTCCTCGTACGCCGCCCGGCGCAGCCGGTCCGGCCGGTCACGCATGGCGGCGGCGGCCACCTCGTGGGCGTACACCGGGCGGGGCGGGTCGGCGGCGAGCGTCGCGTTGCCGAAGCAGTGGTCGAAGTGGTGGTGGGTGTTGACAAGCGTCCACGGATACGGGGTGACCGCCCGCGCGGCGTCGGCCAGCGCGGCGGCCTGCCCGGCGGTGGACAGGGTGTCCACCAGCAGCGCCGCGCCGTCACCGACCACCAGTGTGACGTTGACGTCGAGCAGCGGCTCGCGCAGCACGTGGACCCCGTCGGCGACCGCCGTGAACCGGAACGTCACGACGCCCGCTCCGCCCGTGCCACGAAACGCTGCCTGTCGACCAGGGCCCGCTCCACCCGGCCCGAGGCCACGGTGGTGTCGCCGTCGGTCACCGTCACCTCGAACAGCAGCCGTCGGCCGTCGGCCCCGACCAGCCGGGCGTCGGCCACCACCGTCCGCCCGACGGGGGTGGCGGCCAGGTGTGCCAGCTCCACCCGGACCCCGACCGTGGTGCTCCCGGCGGGCATCCCGGGGGCCGTCGCGGCCACCGTGGCCGCCTCGGCGAGGGCCAACACCCGGGGGGTGGCCAGCACCGGCACGTCACCGGAGCCGACGGCGGCCGCGGTGTCGGCCTCGGTGACGGTCAGCTCGACCCGGGCGGTCAGCCCCGGCGGGAACGGGTCGTCCGGTTGTTCCTGCATGCGCTCAGCCTAGTGGGGGGTCACCGGGGCCGACCGGACGACGGGCCGGCCGGGACACCCGCCCGTCGGCGCACCGGTGGTCGGCGGTGGTCGATGCGTCGCCCACCGTTAACCTTGACCGCGATGGCCGTTGTGACTGAGCCCCCGCCCCCCGTCCCGACCGACACCCCCGACCCGTCCGTCGGTGGGCGACGGCGGGTGACAGCGATGTCCGTCTGGGGCGTCGCCTTCGTCGTGACCTGGCTGGCCATCGGCCTGCCGACCGACCCGGCGTACGCCTTCCTGTGGATCTGGGCCGGCACCGTCGCCTGGAACTGGGGCCGGCCGTGGCGCAGTCACCTGCGCTTCGCCCGGGACTGGATCCCGGTGGTGCTGCTGCTCGCCGTCTATAACCTGTCCCGGGGCTTCGCCGACAACGGCCGTACCCCGCATGCCTACGAGCTGATCGTCGCCGACCGGCTGATGTTCGGCTGGGCGACCGGGGGCGAGGTGCCGACGGTCTGGCTCCAGCAGCACCTCTACCAGCCCGACGTGCGCTGGTGGGACGTGCTGGTGAGCTGGGTCTACTTCTCCCACTTCGTGGTGACGCTGGCCGCCGCCGCCGTGCTCTGGCTGCGTAGCCGTGAGCGCTGGGGGGCGTACATGCGGCGCTGGGGCTTCCTGTGCGCGGCGGGCCTGGTCACCTACTTCGCCTACCCGGCCGCGCCGCCGTGGTGGGCGGCGCAGAACGGCCTGCTCAGCGAGGTGGCCCGGATCTCCACCCGGGGGTGGAAGGAGTTCGGCATGCACGGCGCGGGCAACCTGCTCAACGCCGGGCAGATCGCCTCGAACCCGGTCGCCGCGATGCCGTCGCTGCACACCGCCTGGGCGTTGTTCGTGGTGCTGTTCTTCCTACGGTCGACCCGTCGCCGCTGGTGGCCGCTGCTGCTGGCGTATCCGCTGGCGATGACCTTCACGCTGGTCTACAGCGGCGAGCACTACGTCATCGACGTCCTGGTCGGCTGGGCGTACGTGGGGATGACGTTCCTGGTGGTCGGGCTGGCCGAGCGGGCCTGGCGGGCCCACCGCGCCCGGCGCGGTGCCCCCGCCGACGGTCCGCCGCCCGGCGGACCCGCCCCCACCCCGGCCACCGTCACCCCGGCGGGCGGCGTCGGACGCTGATCAGCGGGCCCGGCGGGCGGCGTGCGCCCGCGCGGTCAGTTCGGCGGCGAGCGCCCACGCCTGCGTCAGGTCACGGTCGTGCGCGGCGGCCCCCGAACCGCCGGCCGTGTCGACGTGCACGGTGGCCAGCCGCAGCCGGCGCTGCGCCGGCCCCTGCACCACCCGGACGCTCTGCATCCGGGCGTACGGCACCAGCGTCAACTGCCGGGTGAGCAGGCCGGAGCGGACGGCGAAGACCCGCTCGTGCAGCCCCGCCCCGAGCACCCGGGCGCTGAGCGGGTGCAACCAGCGGGCCCGGGTCGGCGGGGGCGTCAGCGGCAGCGCGGTCAGCGTCACCCCGGGCAGCACCTCGTCGACGATCGCCGCGCCGACGGCCAGGTCACCGACGGGCAGCAGCCGGTCGGGCCGGTTGCGGTCGTCAGCCTCGCCGCCCGAGTAGCCGGCGACCTCCAGCCGCAGCCGCAGCCATCCCTTCATCCGCCAGAGCAGCGGCCAGGTCACCCCGACGGTCTGCACCCGCTCCAGCGGCACGGTCTGCATCCGCGTCTCCAGCAGGCCGTTGTGGATGCGCAGCCGGTCGGACTCGCGGGCCAGCCGGAAGTTCCAGTCGTCGAGGACCCGGCGGACCGGTTGCAGCAGCACGCCGGCCATCGCGGTCAGGGTGCTGGCCACCGCGATGAACGACCAGGAGCCCTCGGAGAGGAACTGCGCCACCACGAAGGCCACCCCGAACGGCAGCAGGAACGCCTGCGGGGTGAGTAACTGGCTGACCAGCAGGTCGGTGTTCGGCACCGCGTGCAACGACCGGCCGGCCGGCTCCCGGTCGTCGGCCGGCGCGGCGACGTCCCCGCCCGGCTGGGGGAGGCCCGCCGGCTGCGCGGCGGGGCCGGTGGTCGCGCCGTCGGGCAGGCCGGCGGCCACGGCGAGCAGCCGTTGCCGCAGCCGGGCCGCGTCGGCGACCGACAGGTACGCCAGCGGCGCTTCGGTCTTGCCGCCGCCGACCACCTCCAGACGCAGCTCGGCCAGGCCGGTGAGCTGCGCCAGCAGGGGGCGCACCACCTCCACCGCCTGCAACCGCTCCAGCGGGATCGCCCGGGTCCGCCGCCACAGCAACCCCTCGTGCACCCGCAGTTCCCGCCCGACGATGTGGTAGCCGGTGTTGTACCAGCTCACCACCGCCAGCACCGTCGCACCCAGGGCGAGCACCGCCACCAGCACCGCGAACCAGCCGAAGCCGACCCGGGACAGCGTCGACCAGGAGAGCCCGGCGATCACCACGACCAGGGACTTCGCCCCCTGCAACACCGGGCTCAGCGGGTGCAGCCGCTGCCGCGGCTCGGCACCGGTCGGCCCGCCCGTCCCCACCGGTGCAGCCTCCGGGGCCGCCGGGACGTCCGTGGCCACCGGCGGATGCGACGCCTGCGGCGTGCCGGGAACCGCCGGAACCTCAGGGGCCGCCGGGTGGGGGGCGGCGGGGCCGGGCGAATCGTCGGTCACAGCCCCTCCGCCCGGTCCTCACCGAGGGCGGTGAGCCGGTCGCGGAGCCGGGCCGCCTCGGCCGGCCGCAGGCCGGGCACCCGGGCGTCGCTGGCCGCCGCGGCGGTGTGCAGCTGCACGGTGGCGAGGTCGAAGGCGCGTTCCAGCGGGCCCGCGCTGACGTCGACGAACTGCATCCGCGAGTACGGCACGATGGACAACCGGCGGACCAGCAGCCCGTGCCGGACCAGCAGGTCGTCGGCGCGTTCGGCGTACCCCCAGGCGTGGACGGCGCGGACGATCGTCGCCACCCGCCAGCCGCCGCCGAGCAGCACCACGGCGCAGCCGGCACCGAACAGCCAGTGCCCGGTGAACGCCCAGCCCAGCGCCAGCCCGACCAGCAGCACCGCCAGGCCCATTGCCAGGCGGAGCAGTTCGACCCAGATCAGGTCGGTCGAGATGCGCTGCCAGTGGACCGTGTCCGGCCAGGGTTCCAGGGCGCTCACCGGGGACTGGGGTGGCTCGGCAGCGTTCACGCTTCGAGGGTATGCGATTCGGGGAGCGCGGTGACCTCACGGAGGAACCCGCGGGCGTCGAGGAAGTCGCCGAGGCTGCCCCGGTGGGCCGGGCAGGCGAGCCAGGTCTTGCGCCGCTCGGGGTCGTGCAACCGGGGATTGTTCCAGCGCAGCGCCCACACGGCTGGCGCACGGCAGCCCCGGGACGAACAGACGGCGGGGGTGGGATCGGTCACCAGGGGAGTCTAGGCGCGCACCGGGACCGGAGAGCGCGCACCGGGACCGGAGGAGAGATGAGCGCCGGGCGGCCACGGGGGGAGCCGCCCGGCGACGGGGTGAATCGTACACGCGGCAGACCCCTTCGTGTCCAGCCTCGTTCAGCGATTCGGTGATCCGGACGGCGTACCCGAAATCGGGTTCTCCCCGCCTCGGCTCTCAGCCGGGCATGCGAGTCTTGTTACCGCACCACGCCACGACGACCCGATCATGCTGTGGAGGACCGGTGGCCCAGCCGACCACGCCCGACGCCCCGACCCCGAACGGGACGGCCCCCGAGACACCCGCGGCGGTGACCACCCCCGCCCAGGACGCCACGCTGTTGGAGCGGGCCCTGTTCGAGATCAAACGGGTGATCGTCGGTCAGGACCGGATGGTGGAGCGGATGTTCGTGGCGCTCCTGGCCCGGGGACACTGCCTGCTGGAGGGGGTGCCCGGGGTGGCGAAGACCCTCGCGGTGGAGACGATGGCCCGGGTGGTGGGCGGGCAGTTCGCCCGGGTGCAGTTCACCCCGGACCTGGTGCCGGCCGACATCATGGGCACCCGGATCTACCGGCAGTCGAGTGAGAAGTTCGACGTCGAGCTGGGCCCGGTCTTCGTGAACTTCCTGCTCGCCGACGAGATCAACCGGGCTCCGGCCAAGGTGCAGTCGGCGCTGCTGGAGGTGATGAGCGAGCGGCAGGTCTCGATCGGCGGCCAGAGCCACCGGGTGCCCGACCCGTTCCTGGTGATGGCGACCCAGAACCCGATCGAGCAGGAGGGTGTCTATCCGCTGCCGGAGGCGCAGCGGGACCGTTTCATGATGAAGATCGTCGTCGGGTATCCGACCGATGCCGAGGAACGGGAGATCGTCTACCGGATGGGGGTCGCCGCGCCCGAGCCGGCGCAGGTGTTCAGCACCGACGACCTGCTCGCCCTGCAACGCAAGGCCGACCAGGTCTTCGTGCACAACGCCCTGGTCGACTACGCCGTACGGCTGGTGCTGGCCACCCGCAGTCCCGCCGAGCACGGGATGCCCGACGTGGCCCGGCTGATCCAGTACGGGGCCAGCCCGCGTGCCTCGCTCGGCCTGGTCCGGGCCACCCGGGCGCTGGCCCTGCTGCGCGGCCGGGACTACGCGCTGCCCCAGGACGTCCAGGACATCGCGCCGGACATCCTGCGCCACCGGTTGGTGCTCAGCTATGACGCGCTCGCCGACGACGTGCCCGCCGACCACGTGGTGCACCGGGTGATGTCGACCATCCCGCCGCCCTCGGTCGCACCCCGGCAACAGGCGTCCGGGCCGCCGCCGGTCAGCGGCCCGCCGGCCGCCGGCTGGCCCGGGCAGCACCCGTGACCGCACCGGTACGCCCGGCCGACGCCGGTGGAGAGCGGACCGAGGCGGTGCTGTCCCGCCTGCAACTGCTGGTGACCCGCAAACTCGACGGGCTGCTCCAGGGCGACTACGCGGGTCTGCTGCCCGGTCCGGGCAGCGAGGCGGGGGAGTCCCGCGAGTACCGACCCGGCGACGACGTACGCCGGATGGACTGGCCGGTGACCGCCCGCACCACCACCCCGCACGTGCGGCGTACGGTGGCCGACCGGGAGCTGGAGACCTGGCTGGCGGTGGACCTGTCGGCGAGCCTGGACTTCGGCACCGGCCGGTGGCTCAAGCGGGACGTGGTGGTCGCCGCGACCGCCGCGCTGACCCACCTGACGGTGCGCGGCGGCAACCGGATCGGCGCGGTGATCGGCACCGGGGAGCAACCACCGCCCGCGCCCGCGCGTCGGTGGCGGTCCGCGCCGCCGGTGCCGCCCGCCGGGCCGGGGGTGCTGACCCGGGTGCCGGCCCGCTCCGGCCGGCGGGAGGCGCAGGCGCTGCTACGCGCCGTGGCGCACGCCCCGCTGCGCCCCGGGCGCGGCGACCTGGGCGCGCTGATCGACCTGCTCAACCGGCCCCCGCGTAGGCGGGGCCTGGCGGTGGTGATCTCGGACTTCCTCGCGCCGCCCGAACAGTGGGGCCGGCCGCTGCGTAAGCTGCGGGTCCGGCACGACGTGCTGGCCATCGAGGTGGTCGACCCGCGTGAGCTGGAGTTGCCCGACGTGGGGGTGCTGCCGGTGGTGGACCCGGAGACCGGGGAGCTGCACGAGGTGCAGACCGCCGACCCGCGGCTGCGTCGCCGCTACGCCGAGGCGGCCGCCGCCCAGCGCGGCGCGATCGCCGCCGAGTTGCGGGCCGCCGGCGCCGGACACCTGATGCTGCGTACCGACCGAGACTGGCTGCTGGACATGGTGCGATTCGTGGCCGCCCAGCGGCACGCCCGCACCCGGGGGACGACGCGATGATCCGTTTCATGCAACCGTGGTGGCTGCTGACGCTGGTGCCGGTGCTGGCCCTGGCCGCGGCCTACGTCTGGCGGCAGCGCCACCGCCGGGCGTACGCGATGCGGTTCACCAACGTGGACCTGCTGCGTACCCTCGCGCCGAAGGGGTTGGGGTGGCGGCGGCACGCGGCGGCGACCGCGCTGCTGCTGGCGATGGTGGCGCTGGCCACCGGGATGGCCCGCCCGGCGATCGACACCCAGGAGCCGCTGGAGCGGGCGACCGTGATGCTCGCCATCGACGTGTCGTTGTCGATGCAGGCCGACGACGTGTCGCCGAACCGGTTGGAGGCGGCCCAGGAGGCGGCGAAGCAGTTCGTCGGCGAGCTGCCGGCCAGCTACAACCTGGGGCTGGTCTCCTTCGCCAAGGCGGCGAACGTGCTGGTGGCGCCCACCAAGGACCGGGCCGCGGTGACGGCGGCGATCGACGGGCTGACCCTGGCCGAGGCGACCGCCACCGGCGAGGCGGTCTTCACCTGCCTGGAGGCGATCCGGTCGGTGCCGGCCGACGGCGCGGCCGGTATCCCGCCGGCCCGGATCGTGCTGCTCTCCGACGGGTTCCGCACGTCGGGCCGGTCGGTGGAGGAGGCCGCGGCGGCGGCGCAGGCGGCGAACGTGCCGGTCTCCACGATCGCGTTCGGCACCGACTCGGGGCAGGTGGACATCGGTGGTCAGTTGCAGCGGGTGCCGGTGGACCGGCTGGCGCTGGCCCAGCTCGCCGAGACCACCGAGGGTTACTTCTACGAGGCGGCCTCGGTGGCCGAGTTGAAGCAGGTCTACCAGGACATGGGTTCGTCGATCGGGTTCCGCACCGAGCCCCGCGAGATCACCCAGTGGTACGCGGGGGTGGCGCTGCTGCTGGCGCTCTGCGCGGGCGGGCTGAGCCTGCTCTGGACGTCCCGGATGCTGTGAGGCCGGCCCGGACGTCCCGGGTGTGGTGACTCGTACCCCGGACGTCCCGGGTGGGGCGTCCCCAATCCGGGGCGTCCCGCCGGGGTGCGCGGGTCGGCGCGGCGGCCGGTGGCGGTCTCAGTGACCGCCGCCGGCCAGGACGAACACGACGGCCACCCAGACGGCGGCGAGGGTGAAGCCCAGCGGGGCGACGTAGCGGCTCATGAATGGCTCCGGTGGCGACTGGACGGTCCGCGGGGCGGGCGGAACCGCAGGGATTGGTCAGGGCGCGCACACGAAGTCGTGACCGGGCTGCTCCACCGGGGCGTCCCGGCGCGGGACGGCAGCACCGACCGGTCCGCCGGCCGGGGCCGGGAACGGGTGGTGACGGGGGAGCGGGAGCTGGGTCAGCTCGACCGACTGAGTCGTGGCTCAGCGGGGCTGACGGACGGCCCGGCCACGACTGGGAGGATCGCTATCTCGCACAGCGATCACCTCCTGCGGTCGGCGGGGCCAAAACGCGAGTCGCATTCGGCTCGCGGACGCCGATCATCGTACAACGGGGACACCCGCACCGCGCATTCGGCCGTCCCGCCCCGGACGGTGTCCGGCCGCTCCCGGAGGGTGGTCGCACCGCGATTCCTCCCGGCCGCCGCGCCGGGTCCGGTGGCGCACCGTTAGCGGTTACCTGTCGGTAACGCCTAGGCTCCGACCGGAATGATCAGCGGAACCGAAGGGGGACCCGTGGCCCGTACCGTGCTGGTGACCGGCGGCAACCGGGGAATCGGACTGGCCATCGCGCAGGCCTTCGCCCGGCAGGGCGACCGGGTTGCGGTCACCCACCGCAGTGGCGACGCGCCGGAGGGGCTGTTCGGGGTCCGGTGCGACGTCACCGACTCGGCCTCCGTCGACGCCGCCTTCGCCGCGGTCGAGGCCGAGCTGGGCCCGGTCGAGGTGCTGGTCGCCAACGCCGGTATCACCGACGACACGCTGCTGATGCGGATGTCCGAGGAGCAGTTCACCGGGGTGCTCGACACCAACCTCACCGGCGCGTTCCGCTGCGCCAAGCGGGCCTCGTCCAAGATGCTCCGGGCCAAGTGGGGCCGGATGATCTTCATCTCGTCGGTGATCGGCCTCTACGGCGGCGCCGGCCAGGTCAACTACGCGGCCAGCAAGGCCGGCCTGGTCGGGGTGGCCCGGTCGATCACCCGGGAGCTGGGCAGCCGCAACATCACCGCGAACGTGGTCGCCCCGGGCTTCATCGACACCGAGATGACCGCCGCGCTGCCCGAGGAGCGCCGCACCGAGTACCGCAAGGTCATCCCGGCCGGACGGTTCGCCGCGCCGGACGAGGTCGCCGGGGTGGTCACCTGGCTCGCCTCGGACGCCGCCGGCTACGTCTCCGGCGCCGTCATCCCGGTCGACGGCGGCCTCGGCATGGGTCACTGAGAACGTACGGAGGAAGCCAACACATGTCAGGACTGCTCGCCGGTAAGCGGCTGCTCGTCACCGGCGTCATCACCGACGCCTCGATCGCCTTCTCGGTGGCGAAGCTCGCCCAGGACAACGGCGCCCAGGTCGTGCTCACCGGCTACGGCCGGCTCTCGCTGGTCGAGCGGATCGCGCGGCGGCTGCCCCAGCCGGCGCCGGTCATCGAGCTGGACGTGACCAGCCCGGAGCAGCTCGCCGGCCTGGCCGACAAGGTACGCGAGCACGTCGACGGCCTCGACGGGGTGGTCCACTCGATCGGCTTCGCCCCGCAGAGCTGCCTCGGCGGCGGCTTCCTCGACGCCCCCTGGGAGGACGTGGCGACCGCGCTGCAGGTCTCCACGTACTCCTACAAGTCGCTGGCCATGGCGGCGCTGCCGCTGATGTCGCCGGGCGGCTCGGTGGTCGGGCTCACCTTCGACGCCACCAAGGCGTGGCCGGTCTACGACTGGATGGGGGTGGCCAAGGCCGGGCTGGAGTCCGCCTCCCGCTACCTCGCGCTGCACCTGGGCAAGCAGGGCATCCGCAGCAACCTGGTGGCCGCCGGGCCGCTGCGCACGATGGCCGCGAAGTCGATCCCCGGCTTCGAGCAGTTCGAGCAGGCGTGGACCGAGCGCGCCCCGCTGGGCTGGAGCCTCACCGACCAGGAGCCGGCCGCCCGTGCCTGCCTGGCCCTGCTGTCGGACTGGTTCCCGGCCACCACCGGCGAGATCGTCCACGTCGACGGCGGCTACCACGCCCTGGGCGCCTGAGCCGCACGTGGGGGCCCCGGCGCGGGGCCCCCACGTAACCCGCATGACCAGGGGCCGTCGTCAGGCCGTCGCCGACCGCGGGGGAGAATGACCCCATGTCGTACGACGCATTGGTGCTGGTCTCCTTCGGTGGCCCGGAGCGGCCCGAGGACGTGCTGCCCTTCCTGGAGAACGTGACCCGGGGGCGGGGGGTGCCGCCCGAGCGGCTGGCCGAGGTCGCCGAGCACTACCTGCACTTCGGCGGGGTCTCCCCGATCAACCAGCAGTGCCGCGAGCTGCTCGCCGCGATCCGGGCGGACCTCGCCGCCCACGACGTCGACCTGCCCGTCTACTGGGGCAACCGGAACTGGGACCCGATGCTCGCCGACACCGTGGCGCAGATGCGCGACGACGGGGTCACCCGGGCGCTGGCGTTCGTCACCAGCGCGTACGGCGGCTACTCGTCGTGCCGGCAGTACCAGGAGGACATCGCCGCCGCGCGGGCCGCCGTCGGCCCGGACGCCCCGGTGATCGACAAGCTGCGGCAGTTCTGGGACCATCCGGGCTTCGTCGAGCCGCACGCCGACGCGGTGCGTTCGGCGCTGGCCCAGCTCGACCCGGCCCGGCGGGACACCACCCGGCTGGTCTTCACCGCGCACTCCATCCCCACCTCGGCGGCGGCCACCGCCGGCCCGCACGGCGGCCGGTACACCGCGCAGCTGACCGAGACCGCCCGCCTGGTGCACGCCGTCGCCGCGCCCGACCTGCCCTATGACCTGGTCTGGCAGAGCCGCTCCGGCCCACCGCAGGTGCCGTGGCTGGAGCCGGACGTCAACGACCACCTGACCGCCCTCGCCGGGCAGGGTGTCACCGGGGTGGTGGTCAGCCCTATCGGGTTCGTCTCGGATCACCTCGAGGTGGTCTGGGATCTCGACACCGAGGCGTTGGAGACGGCCAAGCAGCTCGGCCTGGACTTCGTCCGGGCCGGCACCCCCGGCACCGACCCGAGGTTCGTGGCGATGGTGCGTGAACTGGTGGCCGAACGCACCACGCCCGACGGGCCGGCGACCCGCCGCCGCCTCGGTGAGCTGCCGATGTGGGACACCTGCCCGACCCCGTGCTGCGTGCCGGCCGCGCGCCGCCCCTGATGCCGACCACCCGCCCTCCCCGACACCCCCTTGGGACGACAGATGCTTGACCGCAAGCCGGTGCAGAGCTGGCTCACCGACATGGACGGCGTGCTGGTGCACGAGGGTCAGCCGGTGCCCGGCGCACCGGAGTTCGTCAACCGGCTCCGGTCCTCCGGCAAACCCTTCCTGGTGCTCACCAACAACTCCATCTACACCCCGCGCGACCTGCAGGCCCGGCTCACCCGGATGGGCTTCGAGGTGCCCGAGGAGGCGATCTGGACGGCGGCGCTGGCCACCGCCCAGTTCCTCGCCGACCAGCGGCCGGGCGGCACCGCGTACGTGATCGGGGAGGCGGGGCTGACCACCGCGCTGCACGCCGTCGGTTACGTGCTGACCGACTTCGCCCCGGACTACGTGGTGCTGGGGGAGACCCGCACCTACAGCTTCGAGGCGATCACCAAGGCGGTCCGGCTGATCAACGACGGGGCCCGCTTCATCTGCACCAACCCGGACGTCACCGGCCCATCGGTGGAGGGCGCGCTGCCCGCCGCCGGATCGGTCGCCGCGATGATCTCGAAGGCGACCGGGGTGGAGCCGTACTTCGTCGGCAAGCCCAACCCGATGATGATGCGTTCGGCGCTGAACACCATCAACGCGCACTCCGAGAGCACCGCGATGATCGGCGACCGGATGGACACCGACATCCTGTGCGGGCTGGAGGCGGGGCTGGAGACGATCCTGGTGCTCACCGGGATCAGCACCCGGGCCGAGACGGAACGCTACCCGTACCGGCCGTCGCGCATCGTCGACTCGGTGCTCGACCTGATCGACGAGATCTGACCCGTACCGGACCGGCGGGCCCGGCCGGGTGCGGTCAGGGACGCAGCGGGGCGTTGCAGGCGGCCACCAGCGCCTGCCGGCAGGCGGTGGTCAGTGGGCGCAGCGCGGCGTCGCGCTGCTGCGCCTCGTGGTTGTTGATCGCCCCGCCGGGCGCGCTCTCCCCGGCCAGCGCGAGCACCCGGTCGAGCACCGCGGCGCGGGCGAACAGCCGCCGGGAACGCGGGTCGAACCCGGGCGGCAGGTCGGTCGCGCCGTCCGGGCGACGTAGTGCGGCCAGCGCCCCGGCCAGTTCGGGCCGCCACTGGGCCACGTCGAGCCGGGTCAGCGCGGCGGTCGACTCGGCCAGCGCGGTGGCCAGTTCGGCCTCCGCCTCGGCGGCCCCCGGCGCGGTCAGCGACGCCTTCGGCGCGTCGGCCGGCAGCGGATAGACCCGCCACAGCACCGTTTCCCAGGTCATCCCGGAGCCGGAGGTGTGGGTGCGCACCTCGGGGATCAACCCGAGCCCACCGGCCACCACGGCCTCCCCGGCCAGCAGCGCGGCCCCGGCGAAGTCGCCCGGACCGGGCAGCCCCCGGGGGTCGCCCGGCGCGGGCAGCACCAGCCGGATCTCGTCCGGGGAGAGCTTGGCCAGCGCCGGCAGGGCCTCGCGCAGCGGCACGTCCCGCCAGGTGCCCGGCGCGTCGGCGACCAGGTGCTCCTCGTCGCCGGCGACCGACTCGGCGACCTCGTCGAAGGGGACCAGGCCGGCCCGCCAGGCGCGTACCCAGGCCACGAAACGGCTCGACCGGCGCGCGGCCAGGGTGGCCGCGCCCGTTGCGGGGGAGGACATGCCGAAAGGGTACGTGCTCCCCGCCGTCCCTGTCTCGACTGCCGCATCGAAGGCCGGTCGGGTGGCCCGCCGGGCCGGCGGCGCGTGGCGGATCGGGTGGGCGCGTCGGGAGGTGCCGGGGCGCAGCGGGGGATAGCGTGATCGACATGGCGGGGCGATACGGCGAGGACGTGCTGGCGGGCGACTGGCGACGACGGAAGGTCACCGCCGAGGTCGACGCCGAGCCGGATCTCGTGGTGGAGGACGCCGACTCCGGGTTCTGCGGCGCGGTGGTCGGCTTCGAGTCGGGGGCGGTGGTGCTGGAGGACCGGCACGGCCGGCGGCGGGTCTTCCCGCTGCTGCCCGCCGCGTTCCTGCTCGACGGGGAGCCGGTGACCCTGCGCCGGCCGGCCCGTGCCCCGGTGCCCGCCGCCCGTCGCCGGACCGCCTCCGGGTCGATCGCCGTGGCCGACGTGCGGGCGCGGGTGGCCAAGGCCAGCCGGATCTGGGTCGAGGGCGTGCACGACGCCGCCCTGGTGGAGCGGATCTGGGGTGACGACCTGCGGGTCGAGGGCGTGGTGGTGGAGCCGTTGGACGGCATCGACGCCCTCGACGCCGAGGTGCGCGGCTTCGCCCCCGGCCCCGGCCGCCGGTTGGGGGTGCTCGTCGACCACCTGGTGCCCGGCTCCAAGGAGAGCCGGATCGTGGCCCGGGTGAACTCCCCGTACGTGCTGGTCACCGGGCACCCGTACGTCGACGTGTGGCAGGCGGTGAAGCCGGCCGCGCTGGGTATCCGGGCCTGGCCGGTGGTGCCGCCCGGCCGGCCGTGGAAGGAGGGCGTCTGCGCGGCCCTCGGGGTGGCCGAGCCGGCCGAGATGTGGCGGCGCATCCTGTCCCGGGTGGACAGTTTCGCCGACGTCGAGACGCCGCTGATCAACGCGATGGAACGCCTGATCGACTTCGTCACCGAACCCGACTGACACCCGCCGGCCGACCCACCGGTCCCGATGGGCGGCCCGGTCAGGGCTCCTGGTCGGGGGTGCGGGTGAAGACGAAGGTGCCGATGTCCAGGCCCACCGCCCGCCCGTCCGGGTCGCGGAGCACGGCCATGACCTCGCCGTCCTCCTCACCGGAACGGCCCCGCCAGCGGTCCGGTCCGGTCGGGGTGAACCGCAGCGTCGGGTCGCCGGGTCGGCCGGCCCACAGCTCGCCGGCCGGGTCGGCCCGGACCTCGTACTCGATGCCCATCCACCACCAGCGGCCGGTCAGCTCGGCCAGTTCCGCCGCCGGTGGCGCGGCGGCCGGACGCCAGGGCGTGACCGGCGTCGGCGCGGCGTCCAGGACCAGGGTGAGCAGTTGCCGGGACAACCCACCGATGTGGCCGGTGCGGAACCCGTACGAGTTGGCGAAGCCGACCACGGCGGTCCGGCTGGGCCGGTGCACGGTCAGCGCGGCGACGTAGCCGGGCATCGAGCCGCCGTGACCCACGTACACCCGGTCGCCCTCGCGGTACAGCTCCAGCCCCAGGCCGTGGCCGCCGCGCCAGGAGTCCAGGTCGCTGAGTATCACCGGGGCGCACATCTCGGTGAGGGTGTCGGCGGCGAGCACCTCGGGGTCGGGGTCGGCGAGGAACGCCGCCCACCGGGCGAGGTCGGTCACCGTCGACCAGAGCTGCCCGGCGGGGGCCATCGCCCCGGTGTCGGTACGCGGCTCCTCCCGCAGCGTGTCGTGCCACGGGTGCACCACGTATCCCGGCGCGTACGGCGCGGTGGGATGGTAGGTGGTGCGGCGCAGGCCCAGCGGGTCGAGGATCCGGGTGGTCAGCAGCTCCGCCCAGGGCGTCCCGGTGATCCGCTCCAGCACCCCGCCGAGCAGCCCGTACGCCAGGTTGGAGTAGTGGTAGCCGCGCCAGGCGGGGTAGCCGACCTTGTCCGTGCTCACGCCGGCGACCAGGGTGGCCAGGTCGGTGCCCTCGGTGCGTTCCCACCACGGGCCGTCGGGCTCGCGGAGCAGGCCGCTGGCGTGGCCGAGGAGCTGGCGCAGGGTGAGCCCGCCGACGGCGGTGCCCGGCAGGTGCCGCTCCAGCGGGTCGTCCAGGGTGAGCCGGCCGGCGTCGCGTTCCCGCATGACCAGCGTGGCGGTCATCGTCTTGGTGATCGAGCCCACCCGGTACTGGAGGGCGGCGTGGGGGCGCGGGTGGTCGCCGGCGGCAGCCAGGTGCACCAGGGTCCCGTCCCGTACGACGCCCAGCGCCAACGACGGCGTACGCCCGGTGGCCTGGGTCTGTGCCACCAGGGTGTCGATCCGACGGACGGTCTCGGCGAGCAGGGTCACGATCGGCTCCTTGGCGGCGGTCGGAACGGGCCTGAACTGAGCTTACTGATCATCAGAAGTGGGTGGATTCGCGTGGACGTGTCACGATCGGGGGGTGGACGCCGTGGTGTGGATCGTGCTGGGTGTGCTGTTGGCCGTCGCCGAGATCTTCACGACGACGCTGTTTCTGATCATGTTCGCGGTCGGCGCGTTCGCCGCCGCCGGGGCCGCCGCGCTGGGTGCGCCCGTCGCCGTGCAGGCGGTGGTCTTCGCCGTGGTGTCGGCGCTGACGGTGGCGCTCGCCCGGCCGACCATCCGCCGGCACATGCGGCCGTCGCTCGACAGCGGCGAGCAGCCGTTCGGGGTGCAGGCGCTGGAGGGCGCCACCGCCCTGGTGATCGAGCAGGTCGATGCCGAACAGGGCATGGTGAAGATCGACGGCGAGTTGTGGACGGCACGTCCGTACGACGCGACGCAGACCTTCGCCCCCGGTGCGCGGGTGCAGGTGATAAAGGTCCAGGGCGCGACCGCCCTGGTGTGGCAGGACGACATTTCCTCAGCCGGCGAGCTGCCGGAAGCGAAAAGGTGACGGTATGGAATTTGTAGCGGTCCTGTTGGTGGCCGTAGCGTTGATCATAGTGGTGACGCTGGCCAAGGCGGTGCGGATCGTGCCGCAGCAGCGTCAGGACGTGGTGGAGCGGCTCGGCAAGTACAAGAGCACCCTGAACCCGGGCCTGAACCTGCTGGTCCCGTTCGTCGACGCGGTGCGTACCAAGGTCGACATGCGGGAGCAGGTGGTCAGTTTCCCGCCGCAGCCGGTGATCACCTCCGACAACCTGGTGGTGTCGATCGACACCGTCCTCTACTACAAGGTCGTCGACTCGGTCCGGGCGACCTACGAGATCGCCAACTTCATCCAGGCGATCGAGCAGTTGACCGTCACGACGCTGCGTAACGTGATCGGTTCGCTCGACCTGGAGCGGGCGCTGACCAGCCGGGAGGAGATCAACAGGCACCTCTCCGGCGTGCTCGACGAGACCACCGGCCGGTGGGGCATCAAGGTCACCCGGGTGGAGATCAAGGCGATCGAGCCGCCGCCGAGCATCCGCGACTCGATGGAGAAGCAGATGCGCGCCGAGCGGGACCGCCGGGCGGCCATCCTCAACGCCGAGGGGCACAAGCAGTCGCAGATCCTCACCGCCGAGGGTGAGAAGCAGGCCGCGGTGCTGCGCGCCGACGGTGACCGGCAGGCCCGCATCCTGCAGGCCGAGGGTCAGGCGAAGGCGATCCGGACGGTCTTCGACGCGATCCACACCGCCAACCCGAGCCAGAAGGTGCTGGCCTACCAGTACCTCCAGGCGCTGCCGCAGATCGCCAACGGCACGGCCAACAAGGTCTGGATCGTCCCGGCCGAGCTGACCAAGGCACTGGAGGGCATGGGCGGCGCGCTGGGCGGGCTGAGCAAGATGGTCGGCGACGAGCCGGCCCCCGAGGCGAAGCGCACCGCCAGCGAGGTCGAGCGGGAGGCCGCCGAGGCGGCCGAGGCGGCGGCGAGCGCCGCCCAGCAGATCCACGACGAGGTACGCGTCGCCGAGGCGCAGGCCACCGGCAGCAACGTGCCGAAGGGGCTGCCGGCACCCGAGCCGGTCTCCCCGGCCAGCCTGGTCACCGACCCGGCCGACCAGCGCGAACGGGCCTGACCCCGCCGCCGCTCACCCCGGGCGGCAAATGTGAAAAACGCTCATCCGGCGCCCCGACGCCTGCCACGATCGGTCCTGAGGGACGGGTGGTGGTCAGGCCCGGGGCGTCGACGCGTTCCGTGCCACCCGTCACCGCAGACGGGTCGGCCGGGTGGCCCGCCCGTGCAGGCAGCCGGCGAAGCCCGGCGGAGCGGACGAGGTGAGGCATGAAGGACCCGGCGCAGCGGCTGTTCTCCCGTACCCCCGTTCCCGGCGCACACGACCCGGCGGGGCCGCTGGGCACCCGGCGCACCGGCGGCGGCTTCGGGGTGCTGCCCTTCGTCGGCGACCCCGGGCCGGCCGCGCCGGCCACCGACGCCAGTTGGGCCTGGTCGCTGCGCCGGCTGGCCCGCGCCGCGGTCTGGCTGCTGCCCGCCTACGCGGTGCTGACCGGCACGGTGGCGACGGCCGGCGACGGCGGGGTCGGCAACGCCCCCTACCCGGCCGACGGCCAGCCGCTCTACCTGCTCGGCTGGGTGGCGGCGATCTGGCTGGGCCTGCTCGCCCTGCTCGCGCTCACCGGCCTGCTCGCGGCCACCCGCAGCCGGCGGGGCGCGGTGGCCGGCCTGCTGAGCAGCATCGGCGGTACGGTGCTGATGCTGCCCTTCGCCGGCCTCGCCGCGCAGACCCCCGTCTTCGGCACCACCGCCCGGACGCTGGTGCTGCTCGGCGCCACCTGTTACACCGTGGGCTGGCTGCTCATCGGCTGGGCGGTGGCCCGGTCCGGGGCGTTCGCGATCGGTGACGGGGTGATGTTGATGATCGCCGCCCCGCTGCTCGGCCTCGGCGGCGCGCTGTTCGGCCCGGTGCAGACCTTCGGGGCGATCTTCGTGCTGGTCGCCGGGATCGGCATCGGCTACCGCTCCGGCCGCCTCGTCCCGGCCACCATCGCCCGCGACGCCGCCACCGCCAGCGTCACCACCCCCTGACCCTCCCTCCCCGCTCCCGCCCGGCCCCGCCTGGCCCGCCCCGGTGATCAAGATGTTCGGGTCAGGAATCCGGACGGCACGCACCCAAACCTCTTGATCACCGAGCCGGGGGAGAGACGGGATGGACCGGACGGACCGGGACGGCAGGGCCGCGGGACGGGGAAGTCGCTGGCAGGTCACGGTGAGTTACCTGACAATCGGTTGCCGGAGTGGGCCGCTGGCCCGTGTGGTGGCAATGCTTACCCGCATGTCCTCACCCCGGACGCCGCTGACGCGGCTGCTCACCGTGCTGCTCGCCGGCCTGCTGGCCGGCCTGGTCCTCGCGGTCGCCGCGCTGCCGGGCAACCTGCTCGCGGGGCTCGCCACCAGGGCGGTGCTCGGGGCGTTCGACGACCTGCCGGCGGCGCTGCGCACCCCGGCCACCCCGCAGCGTTCCTACCTCTACGCCAACGACGGTAAGACGCTGCTCACCACGTTCTACGACGTCAACCGCACCGACGTGCCGCTGGCCGAGATCGCCCCGACGCTGCGGCAGGCGATCGTCGCCGCCGAGGACCGCCGCTTCTACTCGCACGGTGGGGCCGACCTGCGCGGGATGGCCCGCGCCCTGGTCGCCAACGTCACCGGCGGCGGAACCGCCCAGGGTGGCTCCACGCTGACCATGCAGTACGTGCGCAACGTGCTCAAGAGCGACCCCAGCCGGACCGCCGAGGAGCGGCAGGCGGCCACCGACCAGACCGTCGGGCGCAAACTCCAGGAGATCCGGTACGCCACCGAGCTGGAGAAGACCCTCAGCAAGGACGAGATCCTCAACCGCTACCTCAACATCGCCTACTTCGGCTCCGGAGCGTACGGGGTCGCCGCCGCCAGCCAGCGCTACTTCGGCAAGTCGCCGGCCGACCTGACCCTCGCCGAGTCGGCGCTGCTCGCCGGCCTGGTCCAGTCGCCCGACGCGTACAGCCCGATCGACGGGGACCGGGAAGCGGCGCTGCAGCGGCGCGGGTACGTGCTCGACTCGATGGTCGCCACCGGCGCGATCACCGCCGCCCAGGCCGACGAGGCCCGCGCCGAGAAGCTCACCCTGCACCCCACCGCCCAGCCCAACGGCTGCACCGCCGCGGTGACCGCCGACGCCGGGTTCTTCTGCGACTACCTGCGCCGCTGGTGGCTGGAGCAGCCCGCCTTCGGCGCGACCGAACAGGAGCGGGAGCAGGCGCTGCGCCGGGGCGGCTACCGGGTGGTCACCTCCCTCGACCCGGACGTCCAGGCCACCGCCGCCGCCGAGGCCCGCAAGGTCTACCCCGCCGACGACGCCCGTGCGCTGCCGATCGCCGCCGTCGAACCCGGCACCGGCCGGGTGCTCGCCCTGGCCGTGAACCGGGAGTACGGGGTGGGCGACGGGCAGACCGTCAACCCGCTGGTCTCCGGCGGCGGCAGCATCACCGGCTACCAGGCCGGCTCGACGTTCAAGCTGTTCACCATGCTCGCCGCGCTGGAGAACGGTCGCACCCTGTCCACCGGCTTCGACTCGCCGAGCCGGCTGACCACCCGGTTCCCCGCCGAGGGCGAGGCCTCCTGCGGCGGCAGGTGGTGCCCGGCGAACGCCAACCCGGCGCGGATGGACGGCTACCGGATGATGTGGGACGGCTTCGGCCGCTCGGTGAACACCTACTTCGTCTGGCTGGAGGAGCAGGTCGGCCCGGCCAAGGTGGTGGAGATGGCGCAGCGCCTCGGGATCACCTTCCGGGCCGGGACCGACGCCGACCTCGCCGCACACGACGCCGACAACTGGGGGGCGTTCACCCTCGGGGTGTCCGCGACCACCCCGCTCGACCTGGCCAACGCCTACGCGACGGTGGCCGCCGAGGGGACGTACTGCGCGCCGACGCCCGTGGTGTCGGTGACCGGCCCGGACGGCTCGACCGTTCCCGTCGGCACGCCGTCCTGCAAGCAGGTGCTGACGCCGGACGTGGCGCGGGCGGCCACCGACGCGGCCCGCTGCCCGGTCGGCCAGCAGTCGGCGTACGGGCAGTGCAACGGCAGCACCGCCGGTGGGGTGGACCGGATCGTGGGCCGCCCGGTGGCCGGCAAGACCGGCAGTTCGGAGAAGAACGCCACCGAGACGTTCGTCGGGTTCACCCCGCAGGTGGCGGTCGCCGGTATCGCCGCCAACCCCGACGACCCCAGCGACGCGGTCGGCGCGGCGGTGCAGGGTGAGGTGATCACCGCGGTCGCCCGGACCATCCGCACCGCGGTCGACGGCCAGCCGGTGCGGGACTTCACCGCACCCAGCCGGGAACTCGCCGGCAACCCGCAGCGCCCCACGCCCCGCCCGTCGCCCCGGACCCCGGAGCCGGAGGACCAGAACTTCCCGTCCGACCTGCTCCGCTGGCTCCAGAACCGCCGGGGCTGACCCGCTGTCGCCCGGCCCCGGCCGGGCTGCGATTGACGCGACATCGCCGCAACAGCGGTGTCCGTCCCGCT
This sequence comes from Micromonospora humidisoli, assembly GCF_016900955.1. Taxonomy (NCBI): domain Bacteria; kingdom Bacillati; phylum Actinomycetota; class Actinomycetes; order Micromonosporales; family Micromonosporaceae; genus Micromonospora; species Micromonospora humidisoli. Next base: position 144,085 of record NZ_JAFEUO010000004.1, on the reverse strand, counting down.
GGATACCACTGTTGCGCTCCACCGCCGGCCGGGCGTGCCTCCCGGCCGGGCCTGCCTCCCGCCCCGGGCGGGCGGGCCTACCCGTCGGGCGGGCCTGGCCTACCTTCGGGTGATGGCGGTGGCGACCGCCCGGTCCAGGGCGGCGGCCACCGTCGTCGGATCGGCATCGCCGTCGATCACGGTGAAGCCGGCGAACCCGGCCAGCGCCCGGTAGCCGGCGTCCAGCGCGGTCAGGTGCGCCAACTCCTCGGTGTCGATGCCCCGGGCCAGCACCCGCCGCCGGGCCAACTCCGGGGTGACCGCCAGGAAGCAGACCAGGTCGGGCTCCGGGAAGACGACGTACGCGGCGCGGACCAGGCGGACGCCCCGGTCACCCCGGGCCCGCATGATCACGTACTGGCACCAGGTCCAGCGGTCCATCACCCCGACCCGCCCGGTCAGCCGGGTGACCGCCACCGCGCGGGCCAGCGCCAGCCAGCGCACCGTCGCCTCCAGCAGCGGATAGCAGCGCCGGCCGAACAGGTGCACGCCGTCGCGGCGGCCCACCGCCTGTGCCAGCCGGTTCCACAGCGGCCGGCCGCCGGCGTTCTCCAGGTAGACCGCCGGCACGCCCGCCGAGTTCAGTCGCCGGGCCAGGGCGGTGGCCTGGGTGGACTTGCCGGAGCCGTCCACGCCCACCAGCGCCACCATCGTCGATCGTCGCACCCCGGGCACACTAGCCACCCCGGACAACGGACCCCTGTCGCCTGCCCCCACCCGGGCAACCGGCTCGGTCCCGCCGTGGCCGGGTCCCACGCGTGACTCGGCCCTGACCGGGCAACCGGCTCGTCCGTCGCCCCGATCCCGACTCGGCACTCCATGATCGACTCAGTGTCGCCGCAACAGGGGTGTCCCTGCCGCTTGATACCGCTGTTCGGGCGACATTGCGAGCAGCATCCGGCCTGCGGGCCCCGGCCTGCGGGTCGGACCGGGTGGGTGTCAGCGGCGGCGGGGGCGGTAGGTGGCCAGGGTGGCCGGGATGCCCCGGCGGACGATGCCGGCCCGGTCGGTGTCGCCGCGCAGCAGGGCCGCCGCCGTCTTGCGGGCCTGGTCGAGGGTGAAGTGCGGGGGCAGCATCAGCTCCGCCGGGTCGACCACCGCGTTCACCACCACCGGACGGTCGGCGGTCAGTGCCCGCCGCCACAGGCCGTCGACCTGGTCGGGGGAGTCGACCAGCACACCGTCCAGGCCCAGCACCTCGGCCCACCTGTGGTACGCCACGTCGGGCAGGTCCTGACTGGCCGGATAGCGCGGGGTGCCCTCGGTGGACCGTTGTTCCCAACTGACGAACGCCAGATCCCGGTTGTTGAGCACCAGCACCACGAAACGCGGGTCGGCCCACTGCCGCCAGTTCTTCGCCACGGTGATCAATTCGTTGACCCCGTTCATCTGCATCGCCCCGTCGCCGATCAGCGCCACCACCGGCCGGTCCGGGTGGGCGAACTTCGCCGCCAGCGCGTACGGCATGGCCCCGCCCATCGACAGCAGGGTGCCGGAGAGGCTGGCCAGCATGCCGGGGCGGACCTGGAGGTGGCGGGCGTACCAGGCGGTGGCGGTGCCGCAGTCCACCGCGATCATCGCGTCGTCGGGCAGCGCGTCGTTGAGGGTGTGGAAGAGCAACTGCGGGTTCACCGGGTGCGCCGGCTGCCCGGCCAGCTCCGCCTGGGCCTGCCGCCACCCCGAGGTGGCGTCCGCGACCGTCGAACGCCAGGCGGTCGGCGTCGGCCCGTCACCCAGCTCCCGCAGCAGCGCCCGCAGGGTGGGGCCGGCGTCGCCGGTCAGGTTGACCTCCGTCGGGTAGCGCAGCCCCATCCGGGTGCCGTCCAGGTCGATCTGCACCGCACGGGCCTGCCCCTGCGGCGGATAGAACTCCGAGTACGGCATGTTGCTGCCGACGATCAGCAGCCGGTCGCACTCCTGCATGAGCTGCCAGCTCGGCCGGGTGCCGAGCAGCCCGATCGCCCCGGTCACCCACGGCTCACGGTGGTCGACGGCGGTGAAGCCGAGCAGCGCGGTGGCCACCCCGGCACCCAGCCGGTCGGCGATCAGCCGTACCTCCGCCTCGGCGCCCAGCGCCCCCTGCCCGACCAGCATCGCCACCTTCTCGCCGCCGCGCAGCACCTCGGCGGCGCGGCGCAGGTCCGCCTCCGGGGGCACGGTCGGCATGCTGCTGGGGGCCGCGCTGGTGTGGTAGTAGCCGTGCGCGTGCGGCGGGTCCGGGACCGCCGGCTCGTCCTGCACGTCCAACGGGAGCACCAGCGCGGTCACCGTCCGGCGGGACAGCGCGGTCCGGCAGGCCCGGTCCACCAGGTGCCGCACCTGGGACGGATCGTCGAGCTGGGCCAGGAAGTCCGAGGCCACGTCCTTGTAGAGGGCGAGCAGATCGACCTCCTGGTAGTAGCCGCCGCCCTCGGCGGTGAGCGCGGTGTTGCCGACCAGGGCCACCACCGGCTGGTGGTCGAGCTTGGCGTCGTAGAGGCCGTTGAGCAGGTGGATCGCGCCGGGGCCGCTGGTCGCCAGGGCGCAGCCGAGCGGGCCGCCGCCGTACTTGACGTGGGCGCTCGCGGCGAAGCCGGCGGTCTCCTCGTGGCGTACCTGGACGAACTCCACCCGGTCGCCGGCCCGTTGCAGGGCGGAGGTCATCCCGTTGATGCCGTCGCCCGGGTAGCCGAAGTAGCGGTGCACCCCCCACTCGGCGAGGCGGGCCACGATGTGGTCGGCGACCGTGGCGTTCTTCGGCAACCGGCCGTCGGTGGTGCCCGCTGCGCTCATCGTGGTGGTCCCTCCGGTCGTGTCCGCTTCCCGCCCCCTTCCCGCGTCAGGCCCTGGGAAACCCGGTCGCCCCGGGAGAACCCGACCGGGTCCCGGAGCCCGACCGACCGGTTCGGGCCGGCGCGCACCGTGGGGACCGCCCTGCGGGCGCGCACCGTGGGGACGGGCAGAATCGGGCGGTGCCCGTACACGAGATCACCGACCCCGACGACGTCCGGATCGCCGACTACCGGGCGTTGACCGACGTCGAGCTGCGTACCCGCTGGGAGCCCCCGCACGGGTTGTTCATCGCCGAGGGGGAGCTGGTGCTGCGCCGGGCGTTGCGGGCCGGCTACCCGGCCCGGTCGTACCTGGTCGACGCGAAGCGGGTCGACCAGCTCGCCGACCTGGACACCGGGGACGCCCCGGTCTACGCGGCCACCCCCGACGTGCTGGAGAAGGCGACCGGCTTCCACGTGCACCGGGGGGTGCTCGCCTCGTTCCACCGCAAGCCCCTGCCCGCCGCCGCCGAGGTGCTGGCCGCCGCCCGCCGGGTGGTGATCCTGGAGGACATCAACAACCACACCAACCTCGGGGCGATCTTCCGGGGGGCCGCCGCGCTCGGCATCGACGCGGTGCTGCTCTCGCCGTCCTGCGCCGATCCGCTCTACCGGCGCAGCGTGCGGGTCAGCATGGGGGAGGTGTTCGCGGTGCCGTACGCGAAGCTGGAGCGCTGGCCGGTCGGCCTGGACGAGGTACGCGCGGCGGGGTTCACCGTGCTCGCGATGACGCCGGCGGCGGACGCCGTACCCATGCAGCGGTTGACCCCGGCGCAGCGGGCGCGGGCGGCGTTGCTGCTGGGGGCGGAGGGCCCCGGCCTGACCGGGGCGGCGCAGGCGGCCAGCGACGTGCGGGTGGTGATCCCGATGCGGCGTGGCGTGGACTCGTTGAACGTGGCCGCCGCGGCGGCGGTGGCGTTCTGGGAGCTGGGCCGGGACGACCCGGTCGACGGGTAGTCACCACGACCCCCGGCTATTTGCATGAGAATGCGGGCAGGTGCATAATCTTCCTTGTGTCCAAGGTTCTCACCTCCCTGCCCATCGGCGAACGTGTCGGCATCGCCTTCTCCGGCGGCCTCGACACCTCGGTCGCGGTCGCGTGGATGCGCGACAAGGGCGCCGTCCCGTGCGCCTACACCGCCGACATCGGCCAGTACGACGAGCCCGACATCGACTCGGTGCCCGGACGTGCGCTCAGCTACGGCGCCGAGGTCGCCCGCCTGGTCGACTGCCGTGCCGCCCTGGTCGAGGAGGGGCTGGCCGCGCTGACCTGCGGCGCCTTCCACATCCGCTCCGGTGGCCGGGCCTACTTCAACACCACCCCGCTGGGCCGGGCGGTGACCGGGACCCTGCTGGTCCGGGCGATGATCTCCGACGACGTGCAGATCTGGGGCGACGGCTCGACCTTCAAGGGCAACGACATCGAGCGGTTCTACCGCTACGGCCTGCTGGCCAACCCGCAGCTGCGGATCTACAAGCCGTGGCTGGACACCGACTTCGTCACCGAACTCGGCGGGCGCAAGGAGATGTCGGAGTGGCTGCTGGAACGCGGCCTGCCCTACCGGGACAGCACCGAGAAGGCGTACTCCACCGACGCCAACATCTGGGGCGCCACCCACGAGGCGAAGACCCTGGAACACCTCGACACCGGCATCGAGACGGTCAGCCCGATCATGGGGGTCCGGTTCTGGGACCCGTCCGTGGAGATCCCCACCGAGGACGTCACCATCGGCTTCGACCAGGGCCGCCCGGTGACGATCAACGGCAAGGAGTTCGGCAGCCCCGTCGACCTGGTGCTGGAGGCCAACGCCATCGGCGGCCGGCACGGCCTGGGCATGTCCGACCAGATCGAGAACCGGATCATCGAGGCCAAGAGCCGGGGCATCTACGAGGCCCCCGGCATGGCGCTGCTGCATGCCGCGTACGAGCGGCTGGTCAACGCCATCCACAACGAGGACACCCTGGCCAACTACCACCACGAGGGCCGTCGCCTCGGCCGGCTGATGTACGAGGGCCGCTGGCTCGACCCGCAGGCGCTGATGCTGCGCGAATCGTTGCAGCGCTGGGTGGGCACCGCCGTCACCGGCGAGGTGACCCTGCGGCTGCGCCGGGGCGAGGACTACTCGATCCTGGACACCACCGGCCCGGCGTTCAGCTACCACCCGGACAAGCTGTCCATGGAGCGCACCGAGGACTCGGCGTTCGGCCCGTCCGACCGGATCGGCCAGCTCACCATGCGTAACCTCGACATCGCCGACTCCCGGGCCAAGCTGGAGCAGTACGCCACCCTCGGCCTGGTCGGCGGCGGAACCCCCCAGCGGGCGATCGGCGCGGCCCAGGCCGCCTCGACCGGGCTGATCGGGGCGATGCCGCAGGGCGGCGCGGAGGCCATCGCCTCCCGGGGCGTCGCCACCGCCGACGACGAGGCCCTCGACCGGGCCGCGATGGAGTTCGGCGTCGACTGACCGTCGCATCGCCGGCCGGGACCGGTCCCCGCCCCCGGCCGGCGGAGCCGCCCTCACCGTCCCGGCCGGCGGAGCCGCCCTCGTGGTCGGTCGGGGGCGGTGACGGACGGTGGATGGCGGGGCCCGGGGTCACCGGGGGTAGGTTGTCGCCCGTGTTCCCTACCGTCCGTGAGGTGCTCGCGCTGGACCCGGTCCGCCGCGGCGCGCCCCGGCTGGTAGCCGGGGAGACCGGCCTGGACCGGCCGGTGCGCTGGGTGCACGTGACGGAGGTGCCGGACATCGCCACCCTGCTCGGCGGCGGTGAACTCGTGCTCACCACCGGCATCGGGCTGCCCGCCGACGACGTCGGACTACGCGCCTTCATCGGCGACCTGGTCGCGGTGGGCGTCTCCGGGCTCGTGGTCGAACTGGGCCGCCGCTACCCGACCGAGGTGCCCCGGGTGATGGCCGTGGCCGCCGCCCGGCGCGGGCTGCCCCTGGTCGAGTTGCGCCGGCCCACCCCGTTCGTGCGGATCACCGAGGCGGTGCACGCCCTGATCGTCGACGCCCAACTGCACGAACTGCGGGCCGCCGAGGAGATCCACCAACGCTTCACCGAACTGTCCGTCGAGGGCGCCGGGACCGCCGAGGTGGTCCGGCAGGCCGCCGCGCTGGCCGGCTGCCCGGTGGTGCTGGAGAACCTGTCCCGGCAGGTGCTCGCCTACGACCCGGCGGGGGAGAACGCCGAGCTGCTGCTGGACGGCTGGGAGCAGCACTCCCGACGGCTGCGTCCCGCCGGACGCACGGCGTACGACAGTGACAGCGGCTGGCTGGTCACGACCGTCGGCGCGCGCGGACAGGACTGGGGTCGGCTGCTGCTGCGCTGGCCCGCGCGGGCGGGCCTCGGCGACGGCCGGCCCGTCGGTGCGCCGCCCACCCGGCTGACCATCCTGGTGGAGCGGGCCGCCTCCACCCTGGCGCTGGGCCGGCTGATCCGCCGCGACGCCGAAGGGCTGGAACGGCAACTGCACCACACGCTGCTCACCGCCCTGCTCGACCACTCCCGGCCGGTGGACGAGATCGCGTTGCGGGCGCGGGCGTTGGGGGTGCCCCTGGACCGCCGACACCTGGTCGGCGTCATGGTCCGGCTCCGCCGCGACACCCCGGCCGAATCCGGCGCACCGGGTGAGGGCGGCCCGGCCGAGGCCGGCCCGGCCCGGCTGCGTGACCTCGCCGAAGCGGTCGGCCAGGCGCTACGGGAGGCGAAACTGACCGGGCTGACCAGCCCCGTCGACGACCAGGCGGTGGGGGTCCTGCTCGCCCTGCCGGAGGCCGCCGCCGAGGACCGCGCGCTGGCCGCGTTCGCCGCCGCGCTGCGCCGCCGCCACCCCGACCAGCCGGCGCGCGTGCTCGTCGCCGCCGGTTCCGGGGTGGCGAGCCTACGGGAGGTACGCCGCTCGCTGGTCGAGGCCCGCCAGGTCGCCGAGGCCGCCCGCCGGGACAGCCGTGACCTGCCGGTCTTCCGGCTGCCGCACGTCGGACTGGCCGGCCTGCTGCACCTGCTACGCGACGAGCCCCGGTTGCAGACCTTCGTCGAACGGGAACTCGGCGCGCTGCTGGCCCACGACGCCCAACACCCCCGGGAACAACTGCTCGGCACCCTGCGTGCCTACCTGGAGCAGGGCCGCAACAAGTCGGCAGGCGCGGTCGCCGCACACCTGTCCCGACCGGCCTTCTACGAACGGCTGGCCCGGATCGGCCGGATCCTCGGCGTCGACCTCGACTCGGTCGAAGCCTGCCTCTCCCTGCACGTCGCCCTGCTGGCCCTCGACGCCATCCGCACCCCCTGACGCGCCTCCCCCCGCTCCCACCCTTCCGCCCCGCCACCCTTCCGCCCCGTGCCCGCCCGTGCCCGCCCGTGCCCGCCCGGCAGGTCTCCGGTGATCAAGAGAAATACGTCAGATTCCGTCGGCGGGGTGACGCGAACCTCTTGATCACCGCCCGCGCGGCCTGCCCGTCGACCGCGATCAAGAGGTTTGCGTCAGATTCCGCTGGCCGGGTGACGCATTCCTCTTGATCACCGACCGTCCGGCCGGCAGGTTCGCCGTGATCAAGAGGAATGCGTCGGAATTCGCCGCCCCGGTGACGCGAACCTCTTGATCACCGGGGCGATGAGGGTCGGGTGGGGAAAGGGCGCGGGGGAGCGGGTCAGGTCAGGGTGTCCAGGGTTTTGGCGTAGGCGGCGGGGACGTGGTGGGGGCCGGCCGGGGTGAAGACGTCGGAGGTGGCCGCCGTCGACCAGGCGGCGGCGGGCACCGCGTCGACCAGGGCACGGACCACCGGGGCGTCACGCCACTGGTCCTGGGCGGCCAGCAGGCTCAACGCCACCACCGACTCCTCCACCTCGCCGACGCACTCGAACGGCTTGTGCCCGTCCACGCCGAGCAGTTCCCGGTAGCCGGGGATCTGCGTCCCGTCGGCCAGCAGGTCGCCGCCGAAGATGCCGACCACCCGTTCCCGGGGCATGAACGGGGCCATGGCGAGGAAGACGAACCGGCACTTCGGGCAGTCGCGGCACCAGCGGGCGCTGGCGTCGCGCAGCTTGAACGCGGCGTTGCAGCTGGTCACCACCGCGTCGTAGCGGTCGATGGTGGCGAACAGCCGGGCGATGTGCAGCTCCGACAGCGGGCGCAGCAACGAGAAGTACGGCTCGGTGAGCCCCGCGTGCCCGGCCAGCGCCGCCCGCAGCAGCCCCTCGGCCTCGACCCCCTTGGACCACTGATGGTTGATCTCGTGACCGTTCCAGATCAGGTTCGGGTCGGACGCGGACCGCTCGTTGGACATCACCACCGGCCCGAGCCCGTGCAGCACGGCGGTGGCGACCGCGATCAGCGAGTTGATCGCGGTGACCGGGATGTGCCCGTTGCGCGCCCCGGCGGCGTTCAGGTCGAACAGCACCGGGTCGAGCCGTCGCCGGGCGGCCAGCGCGGGCAACCCGGACGCCTCGTTCACGGCGACGATCACGTGGTTGGGGTTGACCGAGAACGGCACCGGGTCGAAGCCGCCCCGGCGCAGCGCCTCCAGGCTGACGATGGAGTCCTTGCCCCCACCGACGGCCGACAGCGGTCGCCGGTCGGAGTCGTCGTACACCCGGGGTGGCGGGACCTCGCCGGCCGGCACCTCGGGGCGCAGCTCCAGCACGTGCGGGAGCCGATTGCGGTAGGCGTACTCGGCGAGGCCCTTGGTGTAGACGGCGGTGACCAGCGCGGTGGCCGCCGCGCCCAGCGGCGTCGGCAGCACCAGGCGCGGCGGGGCGGCGGCCTTGTAGTAGCTGACCCCGGCCACCACGTGCAGCAGTTCCAGGACCCGGCCCAGGGTGGCCAGCGTCTGCGCCGACGGCGGCGTGGCCGGCACCGGCAGCGTGATCGTCTCGGTGAACCGCTGCTCGCCGTCGGGGCCGGTCAGGGCGTAGTCGAACGACGCCGCGCCGGTGGCGGGGTCGAACGCGTACGACGGGAAGGTGAAGGCGTCCATCCGCCGGAGCTGCTCGTTGGGCACACGCCATACTAGGCCCTGGTCCGTCCGGCCGGGTCCGCTGCGCCGGACCGGGCCGCCGCACCGCCGTCGACACCTCAGGGAGAGTTCGTGCGCCTGTCCGATCTGCGCGGCCGTACCGTCGCCGTCTGGGGGGCCGGCCGGGAGGGCCGCGCCGCCGTGACCGCCATCGCCGCGCACGGCCCGGCCGACCTGGTCGCCGTCGACGACAGCGCCAACTTCCTCACGGTGGCCTGGGAGGGTCCGCTCGCCGAGGCCGCGCCGCTGGTCACCGGCGAGCAGGGGTACGCCCGGCTGGCCGCAGCCGAGGTCGTCGTCCGCTCCCCGGGGGTGCCCAACACCCACCCGTGGCTGGTCGAGTTGCGGGCGAACGGGGCGACCGTCACCCAGGGCACCGCGCTGTGGATGGCCGACCATGCCGACCGGACGATCGGGGTCACCGGCAGCAAGGGCAAGTCGACCACGTCCAGCCTGATCAGCCACCTGCTCGCCGCGGTGGACCGGCCCAACGTGCTGGGCGGCAACATCGGCGTGCCCACCCTCGACCTGCCCGAGGCCGGGCAGTACGTGCTGGAGCTGTCCAGCTACCAGTGCAGCGACCTGACCGACTCGCCCCGGGTGGCGGTGGTCACCTCGCTGTTCCCGGAACACCTGGACGCGCACGGCGGTGAGGCCGAGTACTACCGCGACAAGCTGAACCTGATCGCGTACGGTCCCCGCACGGTGGTGGTCAACGGCAACGACCCCCGCCTCGCCCTGGAGCTGGGCGACCGGACGGCGATCCGGGCCGGCCTGCCCGACAGCGTGCACGTCGCCACCGGCCCGGACGGCACCGACTGGTTCCACCTCGGCGACCGGCCGCTGTTCGCCCGGGGGGTGCTGCCGCTGGTCGGCCGGCACAACGCGGGCAACCTCTGCGTGGCGCTCGCCGTGCTCGACGCGCTGGGCGTGGACGTGGTCGCCGACAAGGACACCCTGGCGGTGGCGGTCGCCGGGTTCCACGGGCTGGCCCACCGGCTCACCGAGATCGTCGACCCGTCCGGCCTGACCTTCGTCGACGACACCCTCGCCACCAGCCCGTACGCGGCGATGCACGCGATCGACGCGTACGACGGGCGGCCGTTGACGGTGATCGTCGGGGGTACCGACCGGGGGTTGGACTACACGCCGCTGGCCGAGCACCTGGCCGAGCGGGAGCTGACCGTGATCGGGATTCCGGACAGCGGCCCCCGGATCGTGGCGGCGCTGGCCGGGTTGCCGAAGGTGCGTACCGAGGTGGTGGACGACCTGACGGACGCGGTCCGGTTGTCGCGGGCGGTGACCCCGCCCGACGGGGTGGTGCTGTTGTCCCCGGCGGCGCCCAGCTACGGCCGGTTCCGCAACTTCGAGCACCGGTCCGAGGTGTTCGCCGAGGCGATCCGGGCCACCGCCGCCGGCTGAGCCCGCGCTGGCCGCCCCGCCCGCGCTGGCCGCCCCGCCCGCGCTGGCCGTGCCGCCCGCCCCGCCCGCGCCAGCCGTGCCGGTCGGGTGACGGCGTGTCAGGCGGGGCGGCGGTCGGGCGACACAGTGGCAGTTGTCGGCGGCGGGCCGGGGTGGCAGCGTGCGGGGCACGCGAACCGCCGCCGCGGAAGGGTGTGCCGATGACCGCCGACGACCTGCTGGCCCGACACCGGGCCGTGCTCCCGTCCTGGATGCCGCTCTACTACGCCGAACCGATCGAGCTGGTCGCCGGCTCCGGCCGCCGGGTGACCGACGCCCGGGGCCGCAGCTACCTGGACTTCTTCGGCGGCGTGCTGACCAACATGATCGGCTACGACATCCCGGAGATCCGCGAGGCGGTGCAGCGTCAACTGGACACCGGCCTGGTGCACACCTCCACCCTCTACCTGATCCGGCAGCAGGTGGAGTTGGCCGAGAAGATCGTGCAGGTCGCCGGCATCCCGGACGCGCGGGTCTTCTTCACCAACTCCGGCACCGAGGCGAACGAGGCGGCGCTGCTGGCCGCCACCAGCTACCGCCGCTCGCACCAGATCCTCGCCGTCCGCAACAGCTACCACGGCCGGTCGTACGCGGCGATGGGCGTCACCGGCAACCGGGGCTGGACGGCCAGCGCGCACAGCCCGCTCCAGGTGGCCTGGCTGCACTCCGGGGAGCGGCTGCGCGGGCTGCTCGCCCGGCTGCCCGCCGACGACCGGATCGATGCCGCCGTGGAGGACCTGCGCGAGGTGCTCGCCACCCAGACCAGCGGTGACGTGGCGTGCCTGATCGCCGAGCCGGTGCAGGGGGTCGGCGGTTTCGTCGCCCCGCCCGACGGGTTGTTCGCCGGCTGGCGCAAGGTGCTCGACGAGCACGGTATCCTGCTGATCTCCGACGAGGTGCAGACCGGTTGGGGGCGTACCGGTGCGCACTTCTGGGGCTACCAGGCGCACGGGGTCATCCCGGACCTGCTCACCTTCGCCAAGGGCATCGGCAACGGCTTCGCCCTGGCCGGGGTGGTCGGCCGGGCCGAGATCATGGAGTCGGTGCCGGCGGTCAGTTTCTCCACCTTCGGCGGGAACCCGCTCGCCACCGCGGCCGGCAACGCCGTCCTGGACTACCTGCGGGACCACGACCTGCAGGCCAACGCCGCCCGGGTCGGCGCGATCCTCGTCGACGGCCTGCGCGCCGCCGTCGCCGACCTCGACGGGGTGGCCGAGATCCGGGGCCGGGGGTTGATGCTCGCCGTGGAGTTCGTCCAGCCGGGTGGCATGGAGCCCGATCCGGCGCTGACCGGCCGGGTCGTCGAGGCGTGCCGGGCGGGCGGCCTGCTGGTCGGCAAGGGCGGCCTGCACGGCAACGTGGTGCGGATGGGTCCACCGTTGACCCTCACCGAGGCCGAGGCCCGCGAGGGCCTGGCGATCCTGGTCGAGGCGATCCGTTCGACGGTGGCGGCGGAGGCGGCGCGGTGACCGGGGCGACCCGGTCACCCGGCCCGCAGGCCGCGCCCACGGTGGACGCTGCCCGGATCGGGCACTTCGTCGACGGTAGGCGGATCGACGGGACGTCCGGCCGGCACGGGGACGTCTTCGACCCGGCGACCGGTCGGCGTACCGGCCTCGTGGCGCTGGCCGACGCGGCGGACGTCGCGGTGGCGGTCGGGGCGGCCGGACGGGCCGCCCGGAGTTGGCGGGACGCCTCGCTGGCCCGGCGCACGGCGGTGCTGTTCGCCTTCCGGGAGCTGGTCCACGCCCGCCGGGACCGGCTCGCCGAGGTGATCACCGCCGAGCACGGCAAGGTGCTCGCCGACGCCGCCGGCGAGGTGCAGCGCGGCCTCGAAGTGATCGAGTACGCCTGCGGCATCGCCTCGGTATTGCGCGGGCGGTTCAGCGAGAACGTCTCCACCGGGGTCGACTCGTACAGCCTGCGGCAGCCGCTGGGGGTGGTGGCGGTGATCTCGCCGTTCAACTTCCCGGTGATGGTGCCGCTGTGGTTCGTGCCGGTGGCGGTGGCCTGCGGCAACGCGGTGGTGCTCAAGCCGAGCGAGAAGGATCCGGGCGCGGCGCTGCTGCTGGCCGAGTGGTTCGTCGAGGCGGGTCTGCCGGCCGGGGTGCTCAACGTGGTCAACGGCGACGCCGAGGCGGTCGACGCGCTGCTCGACCACCCCGACGTACGGGCGGTGTCGTTCGTCGGTTCCACAGCGGTCGCCCGGCACGTGCACCGGCGCGCGACGCTTGGCGGCAAGCGGGTGCAGGCCCTCGGCGGGGCGAAGAACCACCTGGTGGTGCTCCCGGACGCCGATCTGGACCTGGCCGCCGACGCGGCGGTCAACGCCGGGTTCGGCTCGGCGGGCGAGCGGTGCATGGCGATCTCCGCGCTGGTGGCCGTGGAGCCGGTCGCCGACGCCCTGGTGGCGCGGATCGCCGCGCGGATGGCCGGGCTGCGTACCGGCGACGGGCGGCGCGGTTGCGACATGGGTCCGTTGGTGACCGCCGCGCACGCGGCCCGGGTACGCGGGTACGTGGCGGCCGGGGTGGCCGCCGGGGCGGTACCGGTGGTGGACGGTCGGGACGTCACCCCGGACGGGGACCCGAACGGGTTCTGGCTGGGGCCGACGCTGTTCGACCGGGTCACCCCGGACATGTCGATCTACACCGACGAGATCTTCGGCCCGGTGCTCGGTGTCGTCCGGGTCGACTCGTACGACGCGGCGTTGGCCCTGGTGAACGCCAACCCGTACGGCAACGGCACGGCGGTCTTCACCAACGACGGTGGGGCGGCCCGGCGCTTCCAGCACGAGGTGGAGGTGGGCATGGTGGGGATCAACGTGCCGATCCCGGTGCCGATGGCGTACTACTCGTTCGGCGGGTGGAAGGCGTCGCTCTTCGGTGACCTGCACGCCCATGGTGAGGACGGGGTACGGTTCTTCACCCGGGGCAAGGTGGTCACCAGCCGCTGGCCGGATCCGCGCCACGGCGGGGTGAACCTCGGCTTCCCCACCCAGACCTGACCCACCAGACCTGACCCGGTCGGGGCACGCGGTCTGACCGACAACGATCACACGGCGGCCGGCACTCGGCTGGTCAGCCGCTCGGCGGGACCAGCAACGCGTGCAGGGTCACCGGGTCGGTGATCTCGGGCAGGGTGCGGGCGGCCAGCCAGGCCGCCGCCGCCGCGCCGTCCCCGGCCGAGTGGACCGGGGCGTCCGGCCAGCGACGGCCCGCCTCGGCCCGGACCGCCGCGCCGAGCGGGGTGTCCCCGGTGAGCAGCCCACCGCCGAGCACCAGCGGCGTCGTCGCGCCGTCCGGGCGAATCCGACCGGCGCTGGTGACCAGGTGCGCGGCGGCCCGGTGGAGCAGTTCGGCCGCGCCCGGGTCACCGGCGACGGCGGCGTCGACGACCAGCGGGGCGAACCGGGCCAGTTCCACGGGTGGTCGACGGGTGACCGCCTGGACCACCGCGTCGACGGTGTCCCGGGGGCGGGCGGCCATCCCGGTCGTGCCGGTCAGTTCGGCGAGCAGCCGCCGGCCGAGCGGGCCGGGCGCGGTGCCGGTGTCCAGGTCGGCCAGGAGTGCCCGGACCGCCTCCCGGCCCAGCCAGAAGCCGGAGCCGGCGTCGCCGAGCAGCCAGCCGTGCCCGTCGGCGATCCGGTCCAGCCGCAGGTCGCACACCTGGGCGGCGATCGCCCCGGTGCCGGCGATCAGGATCGTGCCGTCGGGCGCGGCGGTGCCGGAGGCGTACCCGACGAGGGCGTCGCTGTGCACCGCGTACGGGCAGCGCAGGCCGGCGTCCGACCAGGCCCGGTCGAAGGCGGCCCGACCGGCCGGGTCGGCGCGTAACCGGCCGGCCCCGGCGAGCCCGATCGCCCCGGCGTGGACCCGGGCCGGATCGACCCCGCGTAGCGCCTCCCGCAGTGCGGTGGACAGTTCGACGGCGGCACGTTCGGCACCGTGGCTGGTGGGGTTGCCGCCGCCGGCCCGGCCGGTGCCGAGGCGTTCGCCGGTGAGGGTCAGGGCGGTGGCCCGGGTGGCCGTACCCCCGATGTCGAGGCCGACCACGACGGTGTCGGACATCCTCGCGGGCCTCCCGGGAGTGCGCTGGTCCAGGGGTGTCCATGCTGGTCGGTGCGGTGCCGCAGGGCAAGACCGGGGGTCGGGAGTGGGCCGCGCGGCAGGTAACAGTTTGAAAACTTCGCCCATGCTCTTGACAGGAAGGGGCCTTCAGTAAGAACTTTTACCACTAACAGTTAACACTCTTTTCCGAAAGGCGCGTCGATGGCCGAGCACGAGGCGGACACCACCGCGGCAACCGCGGTGGTCGATGCCGAGCCGGTCGACCGGCGCAGCGCGGACGGGGTGCTGGCCAGGGTCCGGGCCGGCGCGGGAGAGTTGACGGGAGCGTTGCGCCGGGTCGCCGAGCAGGTGCTCAGCGACCCGGAGGCAGCGGCCCGCGCCACCATCGTCGAGCTGGCCGAACGCAGCGGCACCTCACCGGCCACCATCACCCGGTTCTGCCGGGCGATGGGCTTCGACGGCTACGCCGACCTGCGCCTCGGCATCGCCTCCGAGACCGGCCGGGCGCGCTCGGCCGGCTGGACCGTCGACATCGGCCGGGAGATCCAACCCGGCGACCCGCTGGAGCGGGTGCTCGACCAGATCATGGCTGCCGACACCCGGGCCATGCACGACACCGCCACCCTGCTCGACCTCGCCGAGGTCGAACGGGCCGCCGTCGCCATCGCCGGCGCCGCCCGGGTCAACATCTTCGGGGCCAGCGGCAGCGCGCTGGTCGGCGAGGAGATGCAGTTCAGCCTGCACCGCATCGGGGTCGCCGCCTGGGCCTGGAGCGACGTGCACGAGGGGCTGGCCAGCGCCGCGCTGCTCGGCCCCGGCGACGTGGCGCTGGGCATCTCGCACACCGGGCAGACCCGGGAGACCATCGAGATGCTCGCCGAGGCGGACAGCCGGGGGGCCACCACCGTGGCGCTGACCGGGTTCCCGCGCTCGCCGCTGGCCGAACTGGCCGACATCGTCCTGCTCACCGCCAGCCAGGCCACCACCTTCCGGCCGGACGCGCTGTCCGCCCGGCACCCCCAACTCGTCGTGCTCGACCTGCTCTACATCGCCGTGGCGCAGCGCACCCACGACCGCGCCCACGCGGCCTTCCGGCGTACCGCCCAGGCCGTGCAGGGGCACAAGGCCGCGAAGGGGACCACCTCATGATCAGTGCCCAGGGGTACGCGCGGGCCGTCCGGCCCGTCCTCGACCGGCTGCTCGACACCCAGGCCGACGCGATCGGCCGGGCCGCCGACCTGATCGCCACCAGCCTGCGGGCCGGCGGGGTGCTCCAGGCGTTCGGGGCCGGCCACTCCGAGACGTTCGCCGCCGAACTGGTGGCCCGCGCCGGCGGCCTGGTCCCCACCAACCGGATCGGCCTGCACGACCTGGTGCTGCACGGCGACGCCCCGCGCGACGTGCTCACCGACCCCAAGCTGGAACGCGACCCGGCCGTGGCCCACCAGCTCTACCCGCTGGCCCGGTCGCAGCCGGCCGACGTCTTCCTGATCGCCTCGCAGTCCGGCATCAACGGCTCGGTCGTCGAGCTGGCGACGCTGGTCACCGGGCACGGCCATCCGCTGATCGCGGTCACCTCGGTCGCGCACACCGCACGGGTCGCACCCCGCCACCCGTCCGGGCGTCGACTCGCCGAACTCGCCGACGTGGTGCTGGACAACGGCGCCCCGTACGGCGACGCACTGCTGCCGCTGGAGGGCGGCGGCGCGGTCTGTGCGGTCTCCTCGGTCACCTCCGCGCTGCTGGCGCAACTGGTGACCGCGGAGGTCGTCCGACGGTTCCACCAGGCCGGAGAGGTACCCCCTATCTACCTCTCCGCCAACGTCCCCGGTGGGGACGCGCACAACCTCGCCCTCGAGTCGCGGTACGCCGGGCGTCTCCGGCGCACCGCCTGACCCGGACACCCAAGGAGAGACGACGATGTCGAATACCCCCGAGACCCCCGCCGCGCTGAACCGGCGCACCCTGCTGGGCCGCACCGCCGCGGCGGGCCTGCTCGCCACGCCGGTGGTCAGCCTGCTGGGCGCCTGCGCCACCAGCGGCTCCGACGAGACCACCACCAAGGCCGAGGAGGGCACCAAGAGCGCCGCCAACCCGCTGGGCGTCGCCGAGGACGCCCCGCTGGAGGTGGTCATCTTCAACGGCGGCTACGGCGAGAAGTACGCCACCGACGTGCACGAGCCGCTGTACAAGAAGGCGTTCCCCAAGGCGGAGATCAAGCACCAGTCCACCCAGGCGGTCTCCACCGTGCTCCAGCCCCGGTTCGCCTCGGGCAACCCGCCGGAGTTCGTCAACAACTCGGGCGAGAAGCTGATCGACTTCGGCTCGCTGGTGGCCGACGGGCAGCTGATGGACCTCACCGAGCTGTGGGACGCCCCGTCGGTCGACGACCCGAGCAAGAAGGTCCGCGACACGGTCGTGCCCGGCACGGTCGAGGCGGGCTCCTTCAACGGCAAGCCGTACGTCCTGTACTACGTCTCCACCGTCTTCGGCATCTGGTACTCGGGCAAGCTGTTCAAGGACAACGGCTGGGCACCGGCGAAGACCTGGTCGGAGTTCACCGCCCTGCTCGACGGCATCAAGTCCAAGGGCATCACCCCGTACGGCTACGCCGGGGCGAACGCGGCCTACTACCAGTGGAACGTGATCCTGACCCACGCCGCGAAGATCGGCGGCACCGACGTGCTCAAGAACATCGACAACCTGGAGGACGGCGCCTGGCAGCAGGACGCGGTCAAGCAGGCGGCGCAGGCGTGGGAGGAGATCGGCGCCAAGTACGTCGACAAGAGCTTCGAGGGGCTCAAGCACACCGACGTGCAGCTGCGGCAGAACCAGTACAAGCTGGCCCTCTACCCCAGCGGCGACTGGCTGGAGGGCGAGCAGAAGAAGGACACCCCGGCCGGCTTCGACTACCAGCTCATGCCGGTGCCGAGCCTGTCCGGTTCGGACAAGCTGCCGGCGACCGCGGTGCGGGCGACCGCCGGTGAGGGCTACTTCGTCTCGGCCAAGAGCAAGAACCCGCGCGGTGGTCTGGAGTACATGCGCCAGATGCTCTCCGTCGCCGGGGCGAAGGGCTTCACCGAGGTGGTCAAGGCCCCGACCGTGGTCACCGCCGGCAGCACCGGCTTCGCCTTCCCGCCCGGCGTGGCCAGCTCCCAGGCCGCCCTCGCCGCCGCCGGCAAGGACGTGTTCAACCTGTACTTCGACGGTTGGTACAAGGAGCTGGACACCGAGGCGCGCACCGCCACCAACGAGCTGATGTTCGGCCGGATCAAGGCCGACGCCTTCGTGGAGCGGATCCAGAAGCGGGCCGACGCCATCAAGAAGGACAGCTCCGTCGCCAAGTTCACGCGCTGACCGATCGGAGAAGCGGGATCATGCGGCACGGCAAGTATCCGTTCGTGATCGGGTTCCTGTTCGCCCCGGTCACGCTGTACGTGGTCTTCGTCATCGCACCGTACGCGCAGGCGTTCCAGATCTCGATGACCAACTGGCGGGGGCTGTCCGCCCCGCAGTGGGTGGGCTTCGACAACTACCGGCGGCTGCTCGACGACGGGCGCTTCTGGCAGGCGGTCCAGCACCACGGCGTACTGCTGCTTGCCCTGCCGCTGATCACGATCGCCATCGCGTTGTTCTTCGCCTTCCTGCTCAACGTGGGTGGGCGCAGCGTGGGCGGCCAGCGGCAGGGGGTCCGGGGGTCGAAGTTCTACCGGGTGGTGTTCTTCTTCCCCCAGGTCCTGGCGGTGGCCATCATCGCGGTGCTGTTCCAGATGGTGTACCGGCCCAACGAGTCCGGCCTGATCAACGGCGTGCTGATGAAGCTCGGGCTGGACCCGGTGCTGTTCCTGGTCCGGCCGAACCTGGCCCTGTGGTCGATCATCGCGGTGCTGGTCTGGCAGGCCGTCGGCTTCTACGTGGTGCTCTTCTCGGCCGGGATGGCCTCCATTCCGGGGGAGATCTACGAGGCGGCCGAGATGGACGGGGCGAGCAAGGTGATGCTGTTCTTCCGGGTCACCCTGCCGCTGCTCTGGGACACCCTCCAGGTCGCCTGGGTCTACCTCGGCATCGCCGCGTTCGACGCGTTCGCCATCGTCGCGGTGCTCTCGGTGGACAGCGGCGGCCCGGACGGCGCGACGACGGTGCTGGCGGTGGAGATCTACCGCAACGCCTTCGTCTACTCGAAGTACGGCTACGCCTCGGCGATGGGTGTGGCGCTGTTCTTCCTCACCCTCACGTTCGCGGCGCTGACGCTGCGGTTGACCAAGCGGGAAAGCGTGGAGTACTGAGATGGCCGCACAGACGACGCTGCCGCCGGCCGCGGCGGACACCCCGCCCGGCCGGCCCGCCGCCCGCACCCGTAGGGGCCGGGGCGAACACCACGAGGTACGACTGTTCAGCGGGCTCGGTCAGCTGGCGCTCGCCGTCTGGGCGGTGATCGTCATCGTGCCGATCCTCTGGACGTTCCTGGCCGCGTTCAAGAACACCGGCGAGATCTTCAGCAGCCCGTGGACGCTGCCGGCGGAGCTGCGCTGGGAGAACTTCGGCCGGGCCTGGACCAAGGCGCACGTCGGCCGCTACTTCCTCAACAGCGTCTTCGTGGTGTCGTGCAGCACCTTCGGCACCATGCTGTTCGGTTCGATGGCCGCGTACGTGCTGGCCCGGTACAAGTTCCGGGGCAACCGGGCGATCTACTACCTGTTCGTCTCCGGGTTGGCCTTCCCGGTCTTCCTGGCGCTGGTGCCGCTGTTCTTCGTGGTCCGCAACCTGGGGCTGCTGGACACCCACACCGGGGTGATCCTGGTCTACATCGCCTACTCGCTGCCGTTCACCATCTTCTTCCTGGCCGCGTTCTTCCGGACGCTGCCGAACTCGGTGGCCGAGGCCGGCATGATCGACGGCTGTTCGCACACCCGGCTGTTCTTCCAGGTGATGCTGCCGATGGCGAAGCCGGGCCTGATCAGCGTGGCGATCTTCAACATCATCGGGCAGTGGGCGCAGTACCAGTTGCCCCTGGTGCTGCTCTCCAACGCCAAGGACAAGTGGGTGCTCACCCAGGGCATCGCCGACATCTCGGTCAACGCCGGCTACGAGGCCGACTGGTCCGGCCTGTTCGCCGCGCTGACCATCGCCATCCTCCCGATGATCATCGTGTACGCGATCTTCCAGCGGCAGATCCAGTCCGGCCTGACCTCCGGCGCGGTCAAGTGACCGGTCGGGATGGCGGGGCCGCCTCACCCCGCCATCCCGACCGCTGACCCGGAGCGGGTGACCCGGGCCGGGGTGTCACAGGGGCGGTGCAGAATCGGGCCGTGGCGGTGCTGGCGGTGGCGGCGGGGGAGCGGGGCGGTGGCGCCCTCCAGCCGTTGGACGCCGCCGGTCACCCGGCCGGTCCCGTCGAGCCGGTCGACGACCTGCCCGCCGCCGTGGCCGCCCGCGAGGCGGCCGAGCATCCCCGCTGGGTGTGGGCTTCGGGTGCGACGCTCTACCCGACCCTGCTGCGCGCCGGGGTGCGGGTCGAGCGCTGCCACGACATCGAGCTGACCGAGGGGCTGCTGCTGGGCCACGCCGGCCGGTGGGGTGAGCCCCGCTCGCTGGCCGCCGCGTACGCCCGGCTCACCGGGGCCGCCGTCCCACCCGACCCGCCGCCCCGGCCGGCCGCGCCGCCGGGGCACGGGCAGGCCGCGCTCTTCGAGGCCGTCACCGGCCCGCCGGCCCCCGGCATCGACGCCCTGACCCGGGTGTACGCCGACCAGCTCGCCCGGGTCGCCGCCACCGCCCTTCCCGGCCGGTTCCGGCTGCTGGTGGCCGCCGAGTCGGCAGGCGCGCTGATCGCGGTGGAGATGGCTGCCGTCGGGCTGCCCTGGCGTGCCGACGTGCACGACGAGATCCTCGCCGAGCTGCTGGGTGAGGCGTCCCCGGTGGGTGGGCCGCCGCGGCGGCTGGCCGAGCTGGCCGCCCGGGTCGCCGAGGCGTTCGGCGTCCGGCAGGTGCACGTCGACTCCTCGGCGGAGCTGCTACGCGCCTTCGCCCGGGTCGGTGTGCAGCTGCCCAACACCCGGGCCTGGGTGTTGCGCGGCGTCGACCATCCGGCCGTCCCGTTGGTGCTCGAATACAAGGAGCTGTACCGGATCTGGACGGCGCACGGCTGGGCCTGGCGGGACGCGTGGGTCCGCGACGGCCGGTTCCGCCCGGAGTACGTCCCCGCCGGGGTGGTCTCCGGCCGGTGGGCCACCCGGGGCGGCGGCGCGTTGCAGATCCCCAAGGTGATCAGGCGGGCGGTGGTGGCCGATCCGGGCTGGCGACTGGTGGTGGCCGACGCCGGTCAGTTGGAGCCCCGGGTGCTCGCCGCGGTCTCCGGTGATGCCCGGCTGGCCTCCGCCGGAGCGGCCGGGGACCTCTACGCGGCGCTGGCCCAGGACTCCTTCGGCGGGGACCGGGCCCGCGCCAAGCTCGCCCTGCTCGGCGCGATGTACGGGCAGACCGGCGGTGGGGCGCTGCCGGCGCTGGCCGTGCTCAAACGCAGCTATCCGACCGCCTTCGGTTACCTGGAGGCGGCGGCGCGTACCGGGGAGTCCGGTGGCCTGGTCCGGTCCTGGCTGGGCCGGACCTGCCCGCCGGGCACGGTCGGCTCCGGTGACGCCGACGACGCCCCGGTGGACCCGGACGCCGGGGCGGACCCGCGCTCGCCCCGGGCGCGGGCAGCCCGCTCCCGGGGTCGGTTCACCCGTAACTTCGTCATCCAGGCCACCGCCGCCGAGTGGGCCTCGACGCTGCTCGCCTCGCTGCGGGCAGAGCTGGCCAGGGTCGGTGGGGAGCTGGTCTTCTTCCAGCACGACGAGGTGATCGTGCACTGTCCGGCCGAGCTGGCCGACCCGGTGGCCGAGGCGGTCCGTCGCGCCGGGCAGCGCGCCTCGGCCCTGCTGTTCGGCCCCACCCCCGTACGCTTCCCCCTCGACCTCTCCACCGTCACCACCTACGCCCAAGCCTGACTGTGCGGCCCCAGCCCCCTCAGCCGGCCCCGTTGCGATGTCAGCCCCCGGTGATCAAGAGATTCGCGTCAGATTCGCTGCCCGCGCTGACGCAAACCTCGTGATCGCCGAGTTCGGCGGGGCGGGCTGGGCTGGGCTGGGCAGTGATCAAGAGGAAAAGGTCAGCCAGCGGGGTGGGGGTGACGTAAAGCTCTTGATCACCGAGGCCGGCGGGGTGGCGAGGCGGTGATCAAGAGGAAAAGGTCAGCTGGCGGGGGTGGGATGGCGTAAACCTCTTGATCACCAGGGCGGGGCGGGTGGCGGCGGGGCGGGGGCAGGGGTGGGTTGGGAGCAGGGGTGGGGAGGGGTGGTTCAGGGTATACGCGTGAAATATCCGTTTCGTGCCGACACTGATCCCTCGGGGGCTCGTTGCACCCGGTGTGCGTATCGCAGGAATGATCATCGCGGCGGGTGGGGGGCGTCGGCTCGGCAGCCCCGAGGCGTTGCTGCGCCAGGGGGACCGGCTGCTGGTCAGCTGCATGATCGACACGATGGTGGCGGCCGGCTGTGAGCAGCTGGTGGTCGTGCTGGGGGCGGCGGCCGACGAGGTTCGGGCGGCGGCCGACCTGAGTCCCGCCACGGTGGTGGTCAACCGGGCGTCGGGGGCCGGGGTCGGCTCGTCCATCCGGGCCGGCCTGGCCGCGTTGGCCGACGAACGGGTCGAGGCGGTGGTGGTGGTACCCGTCGACATGCCCGGTCTCACCCCGGAGGCGGTCCGACGGGTGGCCGCGCTGCCGTACCCGGACGTGTTGGCCTGCGCCACCTACGACGGGCTGCGCGGGTACCCGATGCTGTTCGGCCGACGACACTGGGCCGGCATCGCGACCCTGGCCGGTGCCGACATCGGTGCCCGACCGTACCTGCTGGCGCACAAGGACCAGATCGTCGACATCGCCTGCGACTCGGTGGCCGACGGCAACCGGGTGGACACTCCGGAACTGATGGCGCTCTACGGCCTCACCGTGCCACCCCAGCGGGTCGGCGTCTGAGCGCCACCCGGCCGACGGCGTCGGATCAACCGCGCCGCTGGCGGGGTCGGATCGGCCGGGCCGGCCGGTGGCGTCGGGCCGGCGGCGACGTCGGGCCGGCCGGTCAACCAGCGCGCCGCCGGCGGTCAGCCGTCGGGTGGGCGGCAGATGTCGACGGTGTGCCGGGGGCGCAGCCGTCCGTCGAACGCGACGGTGACCGCCGGCCGGTCGACCAACGCGACCCGGACCGTCCGTTCCCCGACGAACTCGGCATCGATCCGCCCCCGGGGGCGCTCGTAGCGGCAGGTGACCAGTTCCCGGTCGGCGTCGTGGCTGAGCAGCCCGGCGCGGGTACGTACCCGTAATTCGGTGTGCGGCAGGTCCTTCCAGTCGCGGGTGTCCAGCCGGACCACCGCGTACCGGCCGTCGGGGGAGACGGCCAGCGTGGAGTCCCGTTCGACGGTCGAGGCGAAACCGGTGCGGTACATGCCCCAGGCGCCGGTGCCCACGCCGAGCAGTACCGCGCAGCCGAGCGTGACCGACCGCAGCACGGTCCTGGCGGGCGGTTGCCTGGCGGCCAGCCAGCCGGCGAGCACCAGTGTCAGCGCGGCCAGCATGGCGAGCCCGAGCAGGGGCAGCGGCCGGTGCAGGAAGCGTGCCGCCGGATAGAGCCGGGCGTATCCGGCGTCCCAGAGCACGCCCGCGAAGAGGGCCGACGACAGCAGCGTCAGCAGGCCGGCGAGGAGCCGTCCGCGACCGGAGCCGGCGAGGGGGCGGTTCCCGGGGCCGGCGGACATGCTACGCATCGTAGGCGTGCGGAGCACTCCCGGACCGTCCCACGTTCGGCTGGTCCCAGGGGTGGAACGCCGGTCGGTCAGACCTCGATGTTGAACCGTTGCAGCACCGAGGGGGCGACCAGGCCGACGGCTGCGAGCACGGAGAGCACCGTCAGCGCGGTCCGCAGCACCACCACCTCGGCCTTGCTGCCGGTACGCAACGCGATGCTGTTGGGTAGCCCGATCATCGTCCACATCCGGCGCTTGATCGGGATCGGCCAGAGGATCGGGACCCCGGCCTTGGTGATCATGTCGCCGAGGATGTGCACGAAACAGCCCACCCCGACGGCCAGCCCGATCATCGGATAGCCGCGGTCACCTGGCAGGTTGGCGAAGGTGAACCAGGCGGCGGCGGCCGAGACGAGGGTGACGATCACCCAGCCGGCCCGCTCGGCCCACTCGTCGAAGAGCCCGCGCAGCGCCAGCCCGATCATGAAGAACAGGATGCTGACCACCGCCCACTTGCCGTACGCGGTGCACAGCGCGGTGGTGCCCCAACCGACCAGCACGGTGAACGGGATGGTGTGGGTCAGGGTGCGGTGACCGTTGTTGCGGCGCGGGTCGCGGCTGAGCTTGGTGGCGTAGTAGACGCCGAGCGAGATCTTCTCCATCACCTCGGCGACGAACAGCGAGAACACCCCGAAGGTGCGGGCCACCGTCGCGCCGCCCTGGTTACGGGTGACCTTGCCGGAGAGGTCGAGGTCGGGAAAGAGCGCCCCACCGGCGCAGACGGCGGTGCCGACGGCCAGGGCCAACGGCGACTGGTGGTAGTCGGCGAACTGCTCCAGCGCCCACGACCCGGTCAGCCACACCGCCGCGCCCGACAGCGCGTGGGACGGTCCCATCATGTCGCCTCGCCCCTCCCCGTTTTCTTGATCGACAACGCTACGCCACTGTGTCAGAACCGCCGCCCACAGGGCAACAACCTGGTCGGTCCACAGGGGAGGGTGTCAGGCGGCGGCAGGGCGGAAACTCTGCCGGATCATCAGGAAGTATGTCGCGTTGACCTGCCAGTCGAACTGCTCTGTCAACCATGAGACGGTGTAGGCCCGCTGCGGGGCGACCCGGACCAGCAGCCGGGCGGTGTGCAGCCGGGCACCTGTCGGGCCGGTCCACTCGCACTCCCACAGCGCGCCGCCCCGATACATGTCCAGCGCGGAGATGTCCACCCGCCGGTAGCCGGTGAGCCGACCGTCGTCGGTGAGCCGGCGTTCCTCGGCCCGCCAGTGGGCGACCGGGTCGGCCGGGGCGACGCCGGGGGCGATGCTGAGCACCCGGGGGCCACCGGGTTCACGCAGGCAGGTCACCGGTCCGTCGGTGTAGCGCAGCCAGCCGGCCGGCGCGGCGATCCGGAAGCCGTCCGGGTCGGCGTACCAGGTCCAACCCGCCACCAGGCCGAACCGTTCACCCGGCGGCGGTGGCGCGGACCGGACCGGGGCGGCGTCCGTCGGCGCGGGCGCGGCGCACGGGAAGGCCGCCGGCCGGGCCGCCGCGGTGCCGACGCCACCGCCAGGCGTCGACGGGCCGGTGCCGTCCCGCAGCGCGACCGTCGTCCCGACCCCGGCGACCAGCGTGCCCACGACGGCCACCGCGACCAGGACGATCCGCCGCCACCGCCACCGCGATCCACCGACCGGCAGCGGCGAAGCCTCCCCGCCGGCCCGCCCACCGGCCGGTACGGCCGCCCGCGGCGCGGCGGGGGTGGCCACCTGCGGTGCGGCCGGCATGGACGCCTGCGGTGCGGCCGGCATGGCCACCTGCGGTGCGGCCGGCATGGACGCCTGCGGCGCGGCCGGCGTCGCCGCGAGCGCGGCGCTCAGCCGGGTCTGCGTCTCGGCGGCGGTGAGCCGCCGTTCCGGTTCGCGCCGCAACAGTCCCTCCAGCACCGGGCGCAGCGCCCCGGCCCGCCGCGCCGGGTCGGGCGGCTCGATGGCCAGCGCGCTCAGCGTCGCCATCGCGCTGCCCCGGGCGTACGGCGAATGCCCCTCCACCGCCGCGTAGAGGGTGGCCCCCAGCGACCACAGGTCGGTACGCGGGTTGGAAACCCCGTCGCGGGCGCGTTCGGGGGCGACGAACTGCGGTGAGCCGAGCACCATCCCCGGGCCGGTCATCGCCCCGTCACCGCCGTCGAAGGTGGCCAGTCCGAAGTCGGTGAGGACCACCCGCCCGTCGTCGGCGACCAGGACGTTGTGTGGTTTGACGTCGCGGTGCAGCACCCCTGCGGCGTGTGCGGCGCGCAGGGCGGCCAGCACCGCCAACCCGATCCGGGCGACCCGGTGCGGGTCCAGCGGCCCCTCCTCGGTGAGTATCTGTTGCAGCGAACGGGAGGGGACGTACTCCATCACGATCCAGGGGTTGTCCCCGTCGTGCACCACGTCGTAGATCCGTACCACGTTGGGGTGGTTCAGCCGGGCCGCGGTGCGGGCCTCGCGCAACGTGCGCAGCCGTAGCTCCTCGCGTTCGTGCGCGGCGAGCCAGTGCGGCGGGACGACCTCCTTGACCGCGACGTCCCGGTGCAGCATCTCGTCGCGGGCCAACCAGACCCGGCCCATCCCGCCGGCGCCGACCAGAGCGAGCAGCCGGTACCGCCCGGCCACCCGCTGCTCGTGCACGACGTGTCCCCCTCGCTGCCCCCGCCACCAGGATATCCACGGTTACCTGGGTGTTCCGCAGCGGCGGACGCGGCCCGGGGCGGGCCGGCCCTGGGCCGAGGGGCGGGGCGGGTCAGGTGGGCGAGGTCAGCTCCGTCGACCGGCCCCGGAAGCTCTCCCGGACCACCGCCAACTCGTCGGCCGCGTCGTCCCAGTCCTCGTCCGCCGACGACCAGCTCAGCATGTATCCGGACAGGTCCCGACCGGGGATCAGCCGGATTCCGTGCTCCCGGCCGCCGAACGGGGTGTCCCAGCGGCACTCCCACTGGGCGCCGTCGCCGTCGAACGCCGCCAGCTTGATCTTGTCGTACCCGGGCAGGGCACCGAAGCCGAGCTGGGCGCGTTCCTCGGCCTGGAGCCGGTCCAGCGCCCCGCCGCCGCCACCGGTCAGCGGTTCCACGCTCAGCGTCCGTCGGCTGCCCGGGTCCCGGAAGCAGGTCACCTGCCCGTCCTGGGTACGCAGCCAGCCGATCGGCACGGCGAGCCGGTAGCCGGTGCCGTCGTACCAGGTCCAGCCGGACGGGGGACGGAAACCGTCGTCCACGGTCGCCGGTCGGCCGGTGACCTTCGTGCCGACCGGGTCGGGACGCAGGCACGGCAGCGGAGGCGGGGCGAGGTCCTGGGCGCCGGGTGGCGGACCCGGCCGGCCCGGACCACCGGCCGGCGGGGCGTACGGGCGGGTCGAGGGGGTGCTGCTGCTGGCCGGCCCGTCGGTGTGCCGTGGTGCGGCCCGGTGCTCCTCGTCGTTGATCGCGACGGTGGTGCCGATGCCGGCCGTCGCCCCCACCGCGAGGGTCACCCCGGCCAGGATCCAGCCCCGGGCGCTGCGGGGCAGCCGGGCGAGCATCCCGGCCGGTCCGCCCGTGCCGGTCGCCCGCCGTGACCCCGCGCCCGTGCCGGCCCGGCCCGGCCCGCGTCCGCCAGGCGTGCCTGCGCCCGGCCCGGGGCCGGGCACCTGCGGTCCGGCCGTTCCCGGCCCGGAACCGGTCGGGTCGCCGGCCGCCGCGCCGTCGCGTCCGTCGGTGTCGCCCGGCCCCGGCGGGTAGCCGGCCGGGTCACCCGACCCGACGACGGTCCGGCCGGGGCCTCCCGACGTCACCTCGGCCGGCTCCCGGCCGGCCCCGCCGGGCGGGGACGCCCCCGCCGCCGGTGGGTGGCCGGTCGGGTCGAGGCCGGCGGCACCGCCAGCCGCGGGGGAGACGGGCCGTTCGGGCGCGTCGGCGGTGATCCGGCGACCGGGTGGTCCCCAGTCCCGCTCGGCGTCGAGGTCCGCGCGGGTACGCGGTGCCAGCGGCTCGTCGGTGACCGGTGGCGGCGTCGGCCGGGCCACCCCCATCGGACGGGGGACCTGGAGCACCACAGTGGGCGGCTCGGGCCGGGGCGCCACCCGGGCCACCTCCTCCAGGCGGCGGGCGGCCTCGTCGTGGCGGATGCGCTGCCGGGGGTCGCGTACCAGCAGCCCGTCCAGCACGGGGCGCAGCGCCCCGGCGTGCGGGGCCGGGTCCGGTGGGGAGGTGGCCAGGGCGGCCAGGGTGGCCATCGCGGTGCTGCGGGCGTACGGGGAGCGGCCCTCGACGGCGGCGTGCAGGGTGGCGCCGAGCGACCACAGGTCGGCCTCCACGCTGGACACCCCGTCGGCGGCACGCTCGGGGGCGACGAACTGCGGGGAACCGAGCACCATGCCGGGACGGGTCATCAGCCCGTCACCGCCGTCGAAGGTGGCCAGCCCGAAGTCGGTGAGCATCACCCGACCGTCGTCGGCGACCAGGACGTTCTGCGGCTTCACGTCCCGGTGCAGCACCCCGGCGGAGTGCGCGGCGCGCAACGCGGACAACAGCGCCAGCCCGATCTCGGCGGCGCGGGCCGGGTCGACCGGGCCGGTGGTGTCCAGCACCGTCTGCAACGACCGGGACAGGACATACTCCATCACGATCCACGGTCGTTCCTCGACCTGCACCACGTCGTAGACCCGGACCACGTTGGGGTGGTTGAGCCGGGCCGCCGTGCGGGCCTCGCGCAGGGTCCGCAGCCGCACCTCGTCGCGTTCGTCGTCGGCCAGCCAGGCGGGGGGCACCACCTCCTTGACCGCCACCTCGCGGTGCAACACCTCGTCGCGGGCCAGCCAGACCCGGCCCATGCCACCCCGGCCCACCAAGTTCAACAGGCGGTACCGGCCGGCGATCACTACCTGCTGCACCGTTCTCCTCACCATCGGCCGAGGTACACCGTAGCCAATGGATCGGGACGGACCTATCGGTTGTCTGGTCTCGATCCGGTCAGCAGGCCGCGCCGTCCCATTGCAGCAGGTTGCCCTCGGGGATGGTGATCCGCTGCCGGCCGCCGGCCAGCAGACCCGCCGCCCGCCGGGCCTGGAAACCGCCGTGCTCGCGGCGGGCGGTGGCGTAGCTGCCCGCGGTACGCGCGGCGATGGCCGCCCAGCCGTACCGCTCGCCGACCATGGTGCGGGCCCGCCGCGCCACCCGACGGGCGAAGACCTCGTCGCCGACGAGCCGGTCGACCGCGCCGGCCAGCGCACCCGGGTCGCTGTGCGGGAAGGTGACCCCGGTGACCCCGGACTCGACGATCTCGGCCAGCCCGCCGGTGCTCGCCACCGCCAGCGGGGCACCGGCCGCCGCCGCCTCCAGGGCGATCATGCCGAACGGCTCGTAGAGGCTCGGTACGACCGTCGCGTCGGTGGCGGCGAGCATCGCCGGGAGTTGCCCGGCGTCGAGGAAGCCGGTGAACCGGACGCTGTCGTCGACGTGCAGCCGGCGTACCTGGTCGACCAGTTCGTCCTTGTACGGGCCGTCTCCGGCGATCACCACCCGCAGCCCCGGGTGCCGGTCGCGCAGGTGGGGCACGGCGTCGACGAGGTGCTGGACGCCCTTCTCGTAGACCAGCCGACCGGCGTAGCCGACCAGCGGGCCGTCCCCGGCGAACCGGGCGCGGGCCGAGGCGACCGCCCGGGGCCGGGCCCGGAAGGCCCGGTCGTCGACCCCGTTGGGCACCACGTCGACCCGCCCGGCCGGTACGTCGAACAGCTGGCTGACCTGGGCGCGCATGTAGCCGGAGCAGGCGATCACCCGGGTCGAGGCGTTGCTGATCCAGTGCTCGACGCCGTGGATGGTGCGGTTGAGCTCCCCGGGCAGCCAGCCCTGGTGCCGGCCGGCCTCGGTGGCGTGGATGGTGGTGACCAGCGGCAGGTCGAGGTGCTCGGCCAGGGTGACGGCGGTGTGCCCGACCAGCCAGTCATGGGCGTGGATCACGTCGTAGCCGGCGGAGTCGGTGGCCCGCAGGGCGGTCCGGGTCAGGGTGTGGTTGAACGCCATCGTCCAGGCCAGCAGCGACCCGGTGGCCAAGGGGAAGGTCACCGGATCCTCGGGGGCGCGCAGGACGCGTACGCCGTCGGCGTACTCCTCCAGGGGCGCCCCCTCGGCGTGCCGGGTGACCACGGTGACCTCGTGCCCGGCGGCGGCCAGGGCGGTGGCCAGCGCGTGCACGTGCCGGCCGAGGCCGCCGACCAGCACCGGCGGGTACTCCCAGGACAGCATGAGCACCCGCTGGTGCCGGGCGGGGTGGATGTCGATCACGTCGGCGTCTGGTGACATGCGGCCCCCTTCGGGTGGTGTCCTGGGCGCGCGCCGGTAGGACACCATGAGGGTGTCCTGCGCTGGCCCGGGTTCGGGGCCAATCCTGCCGACGGCCGGATAACCAGCGGAGACGCCACCGTTGCCGGTGTGTAACGGGTGCCTATCGGGCCCGTCGGACGCGGAGCAGTTCGGCCACCGACCACGCCTGGAACGGGCATCCGGTGGCGGCGTGCGGGGCGGTGGCGTCCGCCGTCTCGCTCACCGAGCCCAGGCCGAACTCCCCCAGATGTCCGACCAGACCGACCAGCAGGTCGTCGGTGGGCAGCCCGGCCTTGCGGTACGCCTCGACGAACGGCCCGACCAGCCACGGCCAGACCGTGCCCTGGTGGTAGGCGCCGTCCCGCTCGGCCGGCCCGCCCCGGTGCCGGGGTGCGAACTCCGGCGCGTCGGGGGCGAGGCTGCGCGGCCCCAACGGGGTGAACAGCCCGGCCGCCACCCGACGCAGCGCCACCGGGTCGGGCTCCAACGGCGCGTACGGCAGCGACCAGGCGAGCAGCTGGTTGGGGCGCAGCAGGTCGTCGTCGTGGTGCGCCGCCCCACCCAGCGGGTACGCCGGTGCGGGCGCGTCCACCACGTCGTGCAGCCAGCCCGCCGGGGTGGGGAACCGCTTGCCGAACGCCTCCCGGGCCCGGTCGTGCAGCCGCCACAGCTCGTCCGGGTCCTGCCCGGCCAGCTCGGTCAGCTCCGCCAACCCGGCCAACCCGTTGATCCACAACGCGTTCACCTCGACCGGCTTGCCGACCCGGGGGGTCACCGGCACCCCGTACACCCGGGCGTCCATCCAGGTCAGCGCTGTGCCCGGGGTGCCGCCCTGGGTGATCAGCCCGTCGTCCGGGTCGACGGCGATGCCGTACCGGGTGCCGGCCAGGTGCGCCCGCACCACCCCGTGCAGCGCCGGCAGCAGTTCGTCCCCCAGGTCGGTGTCGCCGGTGACGGTGACGTGCCGGCCCACCGCGTGCAGGAACCACAGCGTCGCGTCGACCGTGTTGTACTCCACCCGACCGGTGTCGGCGGTGTTCGCCAGCATCCCCTCCGACAGCGTCGCCGCGTACGACCGCAGCAGCTCCCGCCCCTCGTCGGCCCGCCCGGTGCACAGGAACAACCCCTCGTAGGAGGTCATCGTGTCCCGCGACCAGGCGCCGAACCACGGGTAACCGGCGACCACGTCCGGCCCGGCGGCGGTGCGTACCACGAAGGCGTCGGCGGCCAGCGCCAGGGTGGCGTCCACCGCGTCGGCCGGTTTCGCCGCCGCCGCGACCGCCCGGTTCCGCTGCCGGGCCGCCGCCACCACCTGCGTCGCCGGGGGCGGCTCCTCGGCCAGGTCACCGGCCCAGGCCAGCACCGACACGGTGTCCCCGGGCCGGTCCAGCGCGCCGGAGAACCGCCCGGCGCACCACAGGTCCTCGTCGGGGTGCAGCCCCCGGGCGGCCTCCTCACGGTGGTGCACGCCCAGCCACCACTGCCCCTCGGGCGTCCAGTCCGGGCCGGCGAGGCGGTAAGCGCCCTCGACCACCGCGCCGCCGTCGGCCGGCTCCACCCGGGGCGTCGGGCCGTCGGCCCGCCGCTCGCCGTGCGCGTCGCGCCAGGTGCAGGCGGCCGAGAGGTCCAGCCGGACCGGGCCGCCGGCCACCAGCCGGTGCACCACCGCCACGGCGGAGCGGCCGTACGTCATGGCCAGCTCCCGTTCGATCACCACGTCGCCGATCCGCCACCGCCACCGGGGCAGCCCGTCGACCAGGTCGAAACGTTCCAGGTACTCGAAGCCGCGCGGGTCGACCACCCCGGAGTTCCACTCGTGCGCGCCGAGCCGGACCCGGGCCCCGGACGGCAGGACCACCGCCGGGTCCAGGCTGACCAGTCCCACCCGGCGGGCGGCCGGAGTTTCCCCGGCGACCACCAGCAGACCGTGGTAGCGGCGGGTCCGCAGCCCGCTCACCGTGCCCATGGCGTATCCGCCGAGACCGTCGGTGACCAGCCATTCCCGGGTCGCCCCGTCGGCCAGTTCACCGCAGACCCCCGGCCCGAAACCGAACTCGATCAACTTCTTTCCTCCTGTGGCGGCGAGGTGTAACACGCCACGACGACAATGACCGCTGTGGTCAAGTACCCCGGCGGCGTCGAAAATGTGCAGGTGTTCACCGACAGATCGCCCTCCGACACCCCGTCCCCCGACGCCGAGCGGCTCCGGCTCGCCCAGGCCGACGCCGGGGAGCAGGACTGGCGCGCATGGGGTCCCTATCTGTCCGAGCGGGCGTGGGGGACGGTACGGGAGGACTACAGCGAGCACGGTACGGCGTGGGACTACTTCCCCCACGACCACGCGCGGTCCAGAGCCTACCGGTGGAACGAGGACGGCATGGCGGGCGTCTGCGACGACCGGCAGACGTTCTGCTTCGCGCTGGCGCTGTGGAACGGCGTCGACCCGATCCTCAAGGAGCGGATGTTCGGCCTCGGCGGCGACGGCGGCAACCACGGCGAGGACGCGAAAGAGTACTGGTGGTACCTCGACAGCACCCCGACCCACTCGTGGATGCGCTGGCGCTACCACTACCCGCAGGCCGCCTTCCCGTACGACGAACTGGTCGCCGTGAACGCCCTGCGCGGCCGGGACGAGACCGAGTACGAGCTGGTCGACACCGGCATCTTCGACGACGACAGGTACTGGGCGGTCACCGTCGACTACGCCAAGGCGTCCCCGACCGACCTGTGCATGCTGGTCACCGTCGCCAACCGGGGCGACGAGGCGGCCACCCTGCACGTGCTGCCCACGCTGTGGTTCCGCAACACCTGGGCCTGGGGTCCGCCCGGCGCGGACCGGGTGCCCCGGTTGGCCGGCGAGGGCAGTCGGCTGGTCGGCGAGCACTGGGTGCTGGGGCAGCTCCTGCTGGAGGGCGACGGTGAGCCGACCCCGCTGCTGTGCGACAACGACACCAACGCCGAGCGGCTGTGGGGGCTGGCCGGTCGCTCGCCGTACCCGAAGGACGGGATCAACGACCACGTGGTGGCCGGCGCGGCCACCGTCAACCCGGACCGGGAGGGGACCAAGGGCGCCCTGCACTACGTGCTCGACGTGCCGGCCGGCGGGCAGCGGCAGATCCGGCTGCGGCTGACCCGCACCGCGCCGCCGCCCGGGGCCGCCGCGCCGCCCCCGGCGGAGCTGGGTGCCGGCTTCGACGCGGTGGTGTGGGCCCGGCGGGCCGAGGCGAACCGCTTCTTCGCCGGGGTGATCCCGGCCGCGGCCAGCGCCGACGAGGCACTGGTCGCCCGGCAGGCGATCGCCGGGCTGATGTGGGGCAAGCAGTTCTACCACTTCGACGTCAAGCGGTGGCTGGAGGGCGATCCGGGCTCGACGCCGCCGGCCGGCCGCCGGCACGGGCGCAACAGCGCCTGGTGGCACATGACCAGCTTCGACGTGATCTCCATGCCGGACCCGTGGGAGTACCCCTGGTACGCCGCCTGGGACCTGGCCTTCCACTGCGTCACGATCGCCCGGGTCGACCCGGGCTTCGCCAAGGCCCAGGTGCTGCTCCTGCTCCGCGAGTGGTACCTGCACCCCAACGGCCAGATCCCGGCGTACGAGTGGGCGTTCGGTGACGTGAACCCGCCGGTGCACGCCTGGGCGGCGCTCAAGGTGTTCGAGATCGACGGCGGGCGCGACCACGAGTTCCTCGCCCGGGTGATGCACAAGCTGCTGCTCAACTTCACCTGGTGGGTCAACCGCAAGGACACCGGCGGCAACAACCTGTTCGAGGGCGGTTTCCTCGGGCTGGACAACGTCGGCCCGTTCGACCGCTCGGCGGCGCTGCCGGTGGCCGGGGTGCTGGAGCAGTCCGACGGCACCGGCTGGATGGCGATGTACGCCCTCAACCTGCTGGACATGGCGATCGTGCTGGCCGAGCACGACCGGGCGTACGTGGACACCGCGACGAAGTTCTTCGAGCACTTCGCCTACATCGCCGCCGCCGGCTACTCGCAGGGGCTGTGGGACGCCGAGGACGCGTTCTTCTACGACGTGCTGCGCCTCGCCGACGGCAGCCAGGTGCCGTTGAAGGTGCGCTCGGTGGTGGGGCTGCTGCCGCTGGCGGCCACCACCCGGCTGAGCGCCCGTACGCTGCACCGCCTGCCCGAGTTGGGTGCCCGGCTGCGCTGGTTCCTCACCCAACGCCCCGAGTACGCCGACGTGATCGGGTCCCGTCGGCTCGGCCCGGACGGCCGCCAGCAACGGCTGCTGTCCATGGTCGGCCCGGAGCAGGTGGTCCGGCTGCTGGCCCGGATGCTCGACCCCGACGAGTTCCTCTCCGACTACGGCCTGCGTACGCTGAGCCGGGCGCACCTGGACAAGCCGTTCGCGGTCGACCTGGGCGGGCAGGAGTTCTGCGTCGGCTACGAGCCGGCCGAGTCGACGAGCGGGTTGTTCGGCGGCAACTCCAACTGGCGCGGCCCGATCTGGATGCCGACGAACTTCCTGCTGATCAGCGCGTTGCGCGACTACGCGGCGTTCTTCGGCGACGATCTCCAGGTGGAGTACCCGACCCGGTCGGGGCGCAAGTGCACCCTGGACGAGATCGCCGACGACCTCTCCGTCCGGTTGATCTCCCTGTTCACCCGGGACGGCTGGGGCCGCCGGCCGATCTACGGTGCGTGTCAGCTCTTCCAGACCCATCCCGACTGGCGGGACCTGATCGCGTTCCCCGAGTACTTCCACGGCGACAACGGCGCGGGCCTCGGGGCCTGGCACCAGACCGGGTGGACGGCGCTGGTGGCCGACCTGATCCTGACCCTGCGCCGGGACAACCCGGATGTGCCGGGCGGGCCGGGCCGCTAGCGTGTCCGTCGGCCGCCCGGCCGGGCGGCCGACGGATCGGGGAGGAGCCGGGATGGGTGCGGATGTGACCGGGGCGACGTCGGACGGGGCCGGCACGGTCGCCGGTGGGCGCGCGACGACGCTGATCTTCGACGCGGACGACACACTGTGGGAGAACAACATCCTGTTCGAGCGGGTGATCGACGACTTCCTGGACTGGGTCGACCACCCCACCCTCGACCGGGCCCAGATCCGTACCGTGCTCGACGACATCGAGCGGGCCAACGCGGTGGCCCACGGCTACGGCAGCAAGGTGTTCCTGCGCAGCCTCGGCGAGTGCCTGGAGCGGCTGCGGGAGCGCCCGGCCACCGACCGGGAACGCGCGGACATCGACCGGCTGGCCACCGCGCTGGTCAACCATGAGGTCGAGCTGATGCCCGGGGTCGCCGACACCCTCGACGCCCTGGCCGCCCGCTACGACCTGCTGCTGCTGACCAAGGGGGACCGGGAGGAGCAGCAGCGCAAGCTGGACGCCTGCGGCCTGCTGCACCACTTCGGCGCGGCGCACATCGTGGCCGAGAAGAACACCGGCACCTACCGGTGGCTGGCCCGGGAGCACGGCTTCGCCCCGGCCGACGCCTGGATGATCGGCAACTCCCCGAAGTCGGACATCCTGCCGGCGCGGGCGGCGGGGATGCGGGCGGTCTTCATCCCCAACGAGAACACCTGGGTGCTGGAGGACGACGACCTCGACCCGGCCGACACCGGGGTGATGCGGCTGGCCGCCTTCCCCGATCTGCTCGCCCACTTCTGAGAGCCAACAGCGTCCGGCCGGCTGGCCGTGTCACGTCGGAATGCCGCAATTGCGCCCCGGCGGCAATCACCTCAGCGACCCCGTCGGCCTGCTTGCCCGGCCCTCCGGCGGCTGCCTAACCTGGGCCGGCGTTCACGACCGATCGGGGTGGTCGGGAGCGCGCCGAAGTCCGGAACCGGGGCACCGGGGAGCTGAGTGCCGGCGGGCCTGGTCCGCGTGCCGGGCCCGACGCAACGGCCTGACCCGCCCGTCGCGCCCGCACCGGCGCGACCCGCTGCCGGGCCGGACGGCTGGCGGTCAGGGTCGGGGAGTTGCGGACCCGACCCTGACCCACCCACCGCGCGACGCGCCCCACCCGCCCCGGGGCGGGTGGGGCGTCGCAGAACCGCCGGCGGTGCGATCATGGGCGGAATGCAGACCACACCCGGGACGGACGGGCGCGACACGGACCCGGCGACGGGCCGGGAGCGGCCGGTCCCGCCACCGAACCGGGCCTCCCGGTTGACCACCCTGCCCGCCGCGACCCGGCAGGTCGTCATCGTCACCGGCACCGGCTATTCGACCACCTACGCCACCCTGGAGACGTTCCACCGGGCGGGCGGCCACTGGGTGCCGGTCTCCGCCCCGCTGCCCGCCCGGCTGGGCGCGAAGGGCTTCAGCGACCACCACACCGAGGGGGTGGCGACCACCCCGACCGGGGTGTATTCGTTCGGCCCCACCATGTACGGCATCGCCGCCGACCCGGGCGTCCGGTTCCCGTACCACCGGGTGGTCACGAACGACTGGTGGAACGAGAACCCCGACTCGCCGGCCTACAACACCTTCCAGCACAGCAGCACGAACCCCGGCGGCTACAGCGAGGCCCTGTGGCGTGAGGTGCCGGCGTACACCCACTTCGCGGTGATCACCTACAACATGCCGCCGAACGTGGCGAAGCCGGTGCCGGACGCGGGCAGCGGCATCTTCCTGCACGAGTTCAGCACCCCGGCCGGCGGTCCGACCGCCGGCTGCGTCAGCCTGTCCCACGCCGACCTGGTGTCGGTGCTGCGCTGGCTGGACCCACGGCATGCGCCACGCATCGTGATCTGCCCGGCGGCCAACCTCGGCCGCTACTGACCGACCGGGGTTCAGCCTCCGGCGGGGCAGGCGGACGCCGACCCCGCCGGGGGGTCAGGAGATCTCGTTGCGGACGATCGCCACCGCGACCCGGCAGAACTCGTCCATGTCGGGGCGGAAACCGGCGGCGATGTCCGGGTGCAGCCCGGATCGGGTCTCCTCGAGCAGCCGTTGGCAGACCTGCTCGACCGGTTCGCCCGCGTAACTGGCGCGGACCCGGTCGGTGGCGGCCTGCAGCGCCGAGGTCAGCTGATCCTCCAACGGGCCGCGCAGCTTCTGCTGCACCGGGTCGAGCCCGCGCGGGTCGAGCGTGACATGTGGCTCCGACATCGGTGCTCCCTTCGTCGGCGTCCGCGGTACCCCACCGCGGGCGTCGGTCAAACCACGGCTGGCGCGGCGGCCACCCGGACCTGGTACGAGAGGTTCTCCGCCGGTTCCTCCCGGTACGACAACCGGCGGATCTGCCGGTCGTCGGTGTAGAGCGCGACGTCGACCAGGACCCCGAGGTGGGCCAACCCGATGTTGGCCACCCGCTTCTTGTCCTGGAGCACCGCGCACACCCCGCCCAGCAGGGTGCTGGCGTCGGAGGTGCGGTGCCCGGGTGGGCACCGCAGGATCAGGTCGACCTCGACCGGCCCGGCCAGCGGCGTCCAGCCGGTCTGCTGGGCCGCGGCACAGGCCGCTTCGAGCAGGGCGCGGACCCTCGTCGCCTGCCGATGGCCGGCGGCGAAGATGGACAGCGCCTCGGTTTTCACCGGTGGCAGGCCGCTCACCTCGAACGTCAGGGCGAGAGCGCGGGTGTCCTGCACCACGGGGCACCTCCTCGTTGAGGACGATCCTGCCCGGAGCGGGGGCGCGCAGTGGGAGTTCGCGGGAGAACCCACCGAACGGGCAGGCTGATGTCGGCCGGAGGCGTATCGACTACGACGGCGACGCGCTGGCTGGTGGAGTGAGTGCATCAACGCTAGTGCACACGGCACGCCCGGGACAGCCCACCGCGCCCGCCATCCGGACAGTCGTCGACAAGCCGACGGGACGCGCGATGCGGGTCGGGCCGCGCGATGCCGGCCGGGACGGGGGCGGCGCGGTTGATCGACTCCTTGGGGTCGATGTTGCGGTGTCCGCCACACCGCGATACCGCTGTACCGCTCCAACTGAGTCGATCTTGCCGGCCGGGGCGGGCGACCAGGAGCGGGGCGAGCCGGGGCCGACCAGGCTCCCGGCGGTGCGGGGGAGCCGGGTCGGCCGACCTGGTCAGTGCCGCTTGGCGTAGCCGACGAACGCGGTCCAGGCCGTGCGGTCGAAGTGCAGGGTGCCGCCCTCGCGGTCCTTGGTGTCGCGCACCAGCACCCGGCCGGGCAGGTTGTCGGCGACCTCGACGCACGATCCGCCGTTGCTGCCGGACCTGGTCGACTTCCGCCACTGCGGGGTCATCATGTCCATGACTTCGCCACTTCCTCGCCTGCCGTTCGAGCCGGGACGCCACGATCCGGTCGACGTCGTCCGGGGCGAACCGGCCACCGGCCAGCGTCGCGCGGATGACCGAACGTTTCCTGTCCTAGGCGAGAGTCCGGCACTGAAACCGCTCGGACGGGCACGACCCGGACGCCGGTGACGCTCCCGCAGCGGGCCCGGCCCGTCCGCCCCGACTTCGGTTACCGACAGGTTTCATGACTTCGCAGGTCGGGCAGTGTAGGCCCACGGAACACCCCGGGGCGGCGCGTTTCCGCACTTCACCGGCCTGATGGCAGGGCGCGGGTGACCTCCCCGGTTTTCGCCGAAGAGAGGGGAGGGGCGATGACGGACCCCGGAACGGCCCGACACCGGCGTCGGCCGGTGCTCCGGGCCGGGGCGGCCGCCGCCGCGCTGGCGCTGGTCGCGCCGCTGGCCGCGTGCGGCGCCGATGACGGTGGCGGTGGTACGCCCACGATCAACCTGTACTACCCGCCCGAGCAGAACCTGCAGAAGGTCGTCGACGACTGCAACACCCGCGCCGAGGGGCGCTACAAGATCACCTACCGGGTGCTGCCCCGGCAGGCCGACGACCAGCGGGTGCAGCTCGTCCGCCGGCTGGCCGCCGAGGACACCGGGATGGACGTGCTCGGCCTCGACGTCACCTGGACCCAGGAGTTCGCCAGCGCCAAGTGGATCCGCGAGTGGACCGGGCAGGACAAGAGCGAGGTTGAGCAGGGCACCCTGGCGGGCCCGCTGGACACCGCCCGCTACGAGGACAAGCTCTACGGGGCGCCGAAGAACACCAACGTGCAACTGCTCTGGTACCGCAGCGACCTCGTCCCGCAGGCCCCGACCACCTGGGACGACATGATCACCGCCGCCAAGGACCTCAAGGGGCAGGGCAAGCCGTACCGGGTGCTCACCATGGGCGCGCAGTACGAGGGCCTGGTGGTGCTCTACAACACGCTCGCCGAGAGTGCCGGCGGCAAGATCCTCAGCGACGACGGCAAGAAGGCCGTGATGGACGAGGGCACCGTGAAGGCCCTCGACCAGCTCCAGCGGTTCGCCACGTCGGGCGTGACGTCGCCGTCGTTCAGCAACTCCACCGAGGATCCGGTCCGGCTCGACTTCCAGTCCGGCAACGGCGCGTTCCAGGTCAACTGGCCGTTCGTCTACCCGGCGTTGCAGGAGGCCGACCCGGAGCTGGCCAAGAAGGTCAAGTGGGCCCGGGTGCCCGGCATCGACGCGAACACCCCCAGCAAGGTCACCATCGGCGGGATCAACATGGCGGTCAGCGCCTACTCCAAGCACCCGACGGAGTCCTTCGAGGCCGCGAAGTGCATCCGGGACGCCAAGAACCAGAAGTTCTCCGCGGTCAACGACGGGGTGCCGCCGACCATCGAGGCGGTCTACGACGACCCGGAGATGGATGAGGCGTACCCGATGAAGGAGACCATCCTGGAGGAGCTGAAGGAGCCGGCGGTCCGCCCGTTGACCCCCGCGTACCAGAGCATCTCCACGGTGATGTCGGCGATCCTGTCGCCGCCGTCGGCGATCCGGCCGGAGCAGACCGCCAAGGAGCTACGCGAGGCGATCTCCGACGCGCTCCAGTCCAAGGGGGTCCTGCCGTGAGCCGGCGTGCCCCGTTGAGCGAGAACAAGAAGGCCGAACGGAAGCTGGGCTGGCTGCTCTGCGCCCCGGCCGCGCTGGTCATGGTGCTGGTCACCGCGTACCCGATCATCTATTCGGTCTGGCTGTCGTTGCAGCGCTTCGACCTGCGCTTCCCCGACCAGCGCGAGTTCATCGGGCTGGAGAACTACGTCACCGTACTCAGCAACGAGTTCTGGTGGACCGCGTTCGGGGTGACCATGCTGATCACGGTGGTCACCGTCGCGGTGGAGCTGGTGCTCGGCATGGGGCTGGCCCTGGTCATGCACCGCACCCTGGTCGGCCGGGGCATCGTGCGGACCGCCGCGCTCATCCCCTACGGCATCGTCACGGTCGTCGCCGCGTTCTCCTGGCGGTACGCCTGGACGCCCGGCACCGGCTACCTGGCCAACCTGTTCGACGGCAGCGCCCCGCTGACCGAACGGGCCAGCTCGCTGGCGATCATCATGCTGGCCGAGATCTGGAAGACCACCCCGTTCATGGCGCTGCTGCTGATGGCCGGGCTGGCGCTGGTCCCGGAGGACCTGCTCAAGGCGGCCTCCACCGACGGGGCGACGGCCTGGCAGCGGTTCACCAAGGTGATGCTGCCGGTGATGAAGCCGGCCATCCTGGTCGCGCTGCTGTTCCGCACCCTCGACGCGTTCCGGGTCTTCGACAACATCTTCGTGCTCACCAACGGCGGCAACGAGACCTCGTCGGTGTCGATGCTCGCCTACAACAACCTGATCCGGGGGCTCAACCTCGGCATCGGCTCCACGATGTCCGTGCTGATCTTCATCACGGTGGCGATCATCGCGTTCGTCTTCGTGAAGCTGTTCGGCACCGCTGCCCCGGGCAGCGACGACGGGGAGAGGCGCTGACATGGCCGACACCACCACCCGGGCGAAGCTGCGCTGGGGCCTGATCGACGTCATCGTGGTCGTCTTCGCCCTGGTCCCCGTGCTCTGGATCGCCTCACTGTCGTTCAAGACCCCGGCCACCCTCACCGACGGCAAGTTCTGGCCGCGGGAATGGACGCTGGACAACTACAAGACCATCTTCGACACCGACCAGTTCGTCCGCGCCCTGGTCAACTCCATCGGCATCGCCCTGATCGCCACCCTCATCGCGGTGGTCCTCGGCGCGATGGCCGCGTACGCGATCAGCCGGCTGGACTTCCCCGGCAAGCGCCTGCTGGTCGGGGTGTCCCTGCTGATCGCGATGTTTCCGCAGGTGTCGCTGGTGTCGCCGCTGTTCGAGATCGAACGGCAGCTCGGTCTCTTCGACACCTGGCCGGGGCTGATCCTGCCGTACATCACCTTCGCCCTGCCGCTGGCGATCTACACGCTGTCGGCGTTCTTCAAGCAGATCCCCTGGGACCTGGAGAAGGCGGCGAAGATGGACGGCGCGACCCAGGGGCAGGCGTTCCGCCGGGTCATCGCCCCGCTGGCGGCCCCGGGCCTGTTCACCACGGCGATCCTGGTCTTCATCTTCTGCTGGAACGACTTCCTGTTCGCCATCACGCTCACCTCCACCGAGCGGGCCCGGACGGTGCCGGTGGCGCTGTCGTTCTTCACCGGCGAGTCGCAGTTCGAGGACCCCACCGGGGCGATCTGCGCCGCCGCCGTGGTGATCACCATTCCGATCATCGCGTTCGTGCTCTTCTTCCAGCGCCGCATCGTCTCCGGTCTGACCTCCGGCGCCGTCAAGGGATAGGTGACAAAATGGCTGACATCGTGCTGGACAAGGTGAGCAAGAGCTTCCCCGACGGCACCGTCGCGGTGCAGGACGTCGACCTGGAGATCGCCGACGGTGAGTTCGTCATCCTGGTCGGCCCGTCCGGCTGCGGGAAGTCCACCACCCTCAACATGATCGCCGGGCTGGAGGACATCAGCTCCGGGGAACTGCGCATCGGCGGGGAACGGGTCAACGACAAGGCGCCCCGGGACCGGGACATCGCGATGGTGTTCCAGTCGTACGCGCTGTACCCGAACATGACCGTCCGGGAGAACATGGCGTTCCCGCTGCGGCTGGCCAAACTCGACAAGGAGACCATCACCGCCAAGGTCGAGGAGGCGGCGAAGGTGCTGGAGCTGACCCCGCTGCTGGACCGCAAGCCGGCCAACCTCTCCGGTGGGCAGCGGCAGCGGGTGGCGATGGGCCGGGCCATCGTCCGGCAGCCCAAGGCGTTCCTGATGGACGAGCCGCTGTCCAACCTGGACGCCAAGCTGCGGGTGCAGATGCGCACCGTGGTGTCCCGGTTGCAGAAGAAGCTCGGCACCACCACCGTCTACGTGACCCACGACCAGACCGAGGCGATGACCCTCGGCGACCGTGTGGTGATCATGCGGGGTGGCGCGATCCAGCAGGTCGGCCCGCCCCAGGAGCTGTACGACCACCCCCGCAACCTGTTCGTGGCAGGGTTCATCGGCTCGCCGTCGATGAACTTCCTGCACGCCGCCGTCGAGGACGGGAAGCTGCGCACCGCCCTGGGTGACGTACCGATCGGTGACCGGATCCGCCGGCAACTGGAGGGGGCCGACGCGCCCCGGGAGCTGATCCTCGGCATCCGCCCCGAGCACTTCGAGGACGCCGAGCTGATCGACGACGAGGCGCGGGCCCGGGGCATGGAGTTCACCGCCCCCGCCGAGATCGTCGAGTCGATGGGTTCCGACAAGTACGTCTACTTCACCGTCGAGGGGCAGCGGGCCAGCGCCGCCGAGCTGGAGGAGTTGGCCGCCGACGCCGGGGCCGACTTCAGCGGCGGTGGGGGCAACCTGGTGACCCGGCTGTCGGCTGAGTCGCCGGTGCAGGAGGGTGAGGACCGGCGGGTCTGGTTCAACCTGGAGAAGATCCACCTGTTCGACCCGTCGACGGGCCGGAACCTGACCCTGCACGAGGGCCGGTCGGCCGGCGCACTCGGCGACTGACCCGTCCCCTCACCCCGGATCGGTGGCCACACGCTTACCCGCCCCCCGGCGGCGTGCGGCCACCGATCCCCCTGCTCTGCTGCCCTACTGCTCCGCCGCGCAGGTGGCCCGCTGCCCAGGTGGCCCGCTGCTCCGCGCCGCCCTGCTGCTCTGCCGCCCCGCGCCGCCCGCTGCCTCGGTGCCCCTCAGCTGTCCGGCCTCCCGCCCGTGCCACGGGACCCGGCCCACCCTCCTGTCTCGTCGCCCGCCCGTCAGCCCGTTACCCACCCGTGCCCATCGACACGGACAGTGACATTATGCCCGGGCGCACCCCATCACCTCCGGACGCTTTGCTCTGCTGCCGTCGACGCGACAGCCACGACGAGTAGCTGTCGCGTCGACGGCAGCAGAGCAAAGTCTCCGCGAGGGGTTGGTGGTGGTCGGCGGGGCGTTGCGACAAAATCCCAGCTCAAAGGTTTATTTCGCGTGTTCCGTGGGGCGCTGGGCCGGAGGGCGGCGGATAACCGACGGTCACTCTCGGTCATGGAGCCGCTGATGGCGCATGGTGTCCGTCTGTGACCTACCGTCACCCGTCACCCGCCCCGCAGGTGGCGTGCCGCCGGATGCGGGCGCCGCCGTCATGCGGCAGGCCGTTCAGGAATGTCGGGACCGGGGGACCAGCGACGCGGCGGGCCGGCAGCGCCGGTGGCCTGGGGAGCGGTGGTGCGGACCTACCAGGTGAGGTGCAGCGGCAGGCCGAGGAAGCGGGCATAACCCTCCAGCGCCACCTCCACCCGCTGCCGGGTCGACGCGTCCAGCGGGACCAGCGGCTGCACTGTCACGGTGACCCTGGTCCGGGCGAGGCGGCGCTTCCAGGTGCCCACCACCCGGCCGGCGCGCACCACGGTGGACTGGAAGACGCCGTTGCCGCCGGGGATCACCGCCTTCAGGTGTGCCGGCTCGACCATCAGGGTGCGGTCCTTGAAACCGAGCAGGTACTCGTCGAAGCCGGGCAGCACGTGCACGTCGTCCACCGGCAGCCGGGGCGCGTCCAGCAGCGCCGGGTCGAGGTGCGACTCCACCCCGTCGACCCGGACGGTGGTCAGCGTCCCGGCGTCGGTGGCGACCGCGACGGCCCGTTTCGTGTCGGCGGCGGCTAGCCCCGTCCACCCGGTGAAGTCGCGCCGGGTCGTCGGCCCGTGGCTGCGGAAGTAACGCCCGGCCAGGATGCCCAGCGCCTCGTCCCGCTCGGGCCGGTGCGGGTCGGGGACCCACTCGTCGAGCAGCGCGAAGGTCTGCTCGGTGCCCACGTGCGGGGCGATGCAGGTGACGCCCCGCTGGCTGGCATACCAGAGCAGGTGGTAGCCGCGTTGACCGGAGACGTCGACCCCGGCGGCGGCGAGGGTGTCCAGGCACTGCGCGCGGGTCAACCGGCCGCCGCCGGCCAGCGCCGCGCCGAGCACGTCGGCGGCCCGGTCGGCCTCGGCCTCGGCCAGCCCCAGCACGGCCCGCCGGGCCGGCGCGCCGGCCAGCGCCCGTACGCCGGTGAGGTCGAGCATCCAGCGGGCGTCCCGGCTGGGCACCAGATGCACGGTGCCGCGCATCGGCCAGGTACGCAGCGCCTCGCGGCGTTCCAGGGCGGCCCGCACGTCGGCCTCGGTGTGGCCGGGCAGTCGCAACCCCAGCGACCACAGGCCGCTCGCCGCGTCCTGCGCCTGCATCGCCCCGAACCACTCCACCACGCCGGCGACCCCCGACGGGCGGCCGGCCGGGTGCTCCCGCAGGGCCAACGCGGTCATCCGCAACGTCAACGCCTCGTCGCCGGTCAGCTCCACCACGCCGGTCAGCATAGGAGCAGGCACCGACACCCGGCGGACACCCCTGACCGCGCTACGCCGGTTGCCGAACCGGCGGAGCGCGGTCCCCCGTGCAGGTCCCCCCGGGTCACCGGTTTCCGCTATCCCCGGCATCCGTGCCCATCAGGATCGTCGCCGG
The DNA here is from genome assembly GCF_016900955.1 of Micromonospora humidisoli. Classification (NCBI taxonomy): domain Bacteria; kingdom Bacillati; phylum Actinomycetota; class Actinomycetes; order Micromonosporales; family Micromonosporaceae; genus Micromonospora; species Micromonospora humidisoli. Next base: position 99,815 of record NZ_JAFEUO010000004.1, on the reverse strand, counting down.
GCCCACCCGTGGGAGCGTTCCCGGCTGGAACTTGCGCAAATCTTGAGCCGCGCCGGTGCCGTCCGGGTGCGACGGCCGACCGGGGGACGCGACGCCCCGCCGCAGGTCAGTCGATTCGGCGGTGCATCACCAGCAGGTCGACCGGGCCGAGGGCGGGGTGGCGGAACCCCTCGGGCACCCGGCCGACCACCGTGAACCCCAGCGACCGCCACAGCGCCACCGCCCGGGTGTTGCTGGCCACCACCGCGTTGAACTGCATCGCCAGGTAGCCGTCCCGCCGGGCCAGCTCCAGCACGTACGCCCCGAGCGCCCGACCGACGCCCCGGCCCGACGCCGCCGGCGCGACCATGAAACTCGCGTTCGCCACGTGGTCGCCCGGACCCTCCTGGTTGGCGACCAGCTTCGCCGTGCCCAGCACCGACGCGTCGTGGTCCACCGCGACCACCGTGCGGCCGGGCGGGGCGACCATCCAGCGTCGGCGGGCGTCGTCCTCACCCACGTCGCGCGGCCAGGTGTACGTCTCGCCGGCCGCCACGATCTCGCGCAGGAACGGCCAGATCGCCGGCCAGTCCCCCGGGGTCGCGGCGCGTAGCTGCATGTCCGGATCATGCCATGGGCGGATGTTTGACCCGGCAAGCACCGGGTAGTCGCGGGAGCTGACCCGAACCGAGGAGGACACAGACGATGGACGGCCAGGTCAAGGTAGCGGTCATCTACTACAGCGCGACCGGGATCACCTACCAGATGGCGCAGGCGGCCTGCGAGGCCGCCGGTGAGGCGGGGGCCGAGGTGCGCCTGCGCAAGGTACGGGAGCTGGCGCCCGACGAGGCGATCCGCTCCAACGCGGGCTGGCAGGCGCACCGCCTGGAGACCCAGGATGTGATGGAGGCCGAGATCGACGACCTGGCCTGGGCCGACGTGGTCATCTTCGGTTCACCCACCCGGTACGGCATGATCGCCGCCCAGCTCAAGCAGTTCATCGACACCACCGGCCCGCTGTGGGCCAACGGCGCGCTGGCCGACAAGGTCTACAGCGGCTTCACCTCCACCGCCACCTCGCACGGCGGCCAGGAGTCGACCCTGCTGTCGCTGTTCACGATCTTCTACCACTGGGGTGGCGTGGTGGTGACCCCCGGCTACACCGACCCGAGCCAGTTCGTCGCCGGCAACCCGTACGGCGCGTCGCACACCAGCAACAACGGCGAGGTCGCCCCGGACCACGTGGCGCTCGCGGCCACCGCGCTGACCGCCAAGCGGGCGGTCCGCATCGGTGCCGCCGTGAAGCGTGGCCTCGCCGGCTGAGTCGCCGGTCCGCACCGGCGGGTGGACGGTGGACCGGACGGGTGGGGTCCCGTCCGATCACCGTCCACCCGCCGCGCTATCCGCCCACCGGGTCGCCGTGCGCCGCCAGCGCCGGCCGGGTCAGCAGTTGACCCAGCAGCTCGGCCAGCACCGCCAGGCCGTCGCGGCTGAGCACCGACTCCGGGTGGAACTGCACCCCGGCGAAGGTCGCCCCGCGCAGCGCGTGCACCGCCCCGTCGGCCGGGTCCCGGGCCAGCTCCACCGGCCCGTACGGCGACCCGATCCGGTCGGCGTCGGCCCGCGCCGTGAACGTCGAGTAGAAACCCACCCTTCGCGGCACCCCGAACAGCGGAACCTCCCGTTGCAGGCCCTGGTAGGGCGCGGCGCGGCGGTGCAGCGTCAACCCCAGCAGCCCGCTGAGCAACTGGTGGCCCAGGCACACCGCCAGGGTGGGCAGCCCCGCGGCCAACCGCCCGCTCAGCAACCCGCGTAGGGCGGCCATCTTCGGGTCGTCGACCACGCCCGGGTCGCCCGGTCCGGGGCCGACCACCACCAGGTCGTACCCGGTGTCGGGGCCGGGGGCGTGCCAGGGCCGCACGTCCACCGTCAGGCCCAGGGCACGCAACTGGTGGGCGAGCATCCCGGTGAACGTGTCCTCCCCGTCGACCACCAGCGCCCGCCGGCCGGCCGCCCCGGGCAGCGCCGCCGCACCGGGGCCACGCTGGTCGAGCCAGAACCGGGCCAGTGGGGTGTTGCGGGCGGCGAGCACCGCCCGTACCTCGGGATCGTCGGCCCACCGCACCGGCGGGTACGGCCCGTCGGTCGACGCCTGCGGGCCCAGCCCCAGCGCGGCGAGCACCCCGGCGGCCTTGGCGTGCGTCTCGGCGACCTCACCGGCGGCGGTGGAGTGCCGGACCAGGGTCGCCCCGACGGGCACCCGCAGCCGCCCGGTGGGGGATATCTCGGCGGTCCGGATCAGGATGGGTGCGTCCAACGTCTGCCGGCCCTCGGCGTCGCGGCCCAGCAGCGCCAGCACCCCCGAGTAGTAGCGCCGGCCGGTCCGTTCGTGCCGGGCGATCACCCGGCAGGCGTTCTGCATCGGGCTGCCGGTCACCGTGGGGGCGAACATGGTCTCCCGCAGCACCTCCCGGACGTCGCGGGTGCCCCGGCCGGCCAGCAGGTACTCGGTGTGCGCCAGGTGTGCCATCTCCTTGAGGTACGGCCCGACCACCTGCCCGCCGTGCTCGGCCACGCCGGCCATCATCTTCAGTTCCTCGTCGAGGACCATGTACAGCTCCTCGACCTCCTTCGGGTCGTGCAGGAACCGCAGCAGCGCGTCCCGCCCGGCGGCGGCCCCGGTGTGCCGGAAGGTGCCGCTGATCGGGTTCATCATGACCAGCCCGTCGTGGACGCTGACGTGCCGTTCCGGGCTCGCGCCGACCAGCGTCCGGGTGCCGGTGTGTACCAGGAACGTCCAGTACGCGCCCCGCTCGTCGCGCAGCAACCGGCCCAGCGCGGCCAGCGCGGCACCCAACGGGGCACCCTGCACGGTGGCGTGCAGGGTGCGGTGGATGACGAAGTTCGCCCCCGCCCCCCGACCGATCTCCTCGGCCAGCACCCGCTCGACGATCCGGGCGTACCCGTCGTCGTCGACGTCGAAGGCGGCGTCGGCGCAGACCACCGGCCCGGCCGGCAGGGCGGCGAGCAGGTCGGCCACGGGCAGCGTGGCGTGCCCGGTGACGGTCAGGTACTCCAGCGGGACGCCGTCGTCCACGCACGCGAAGCCCCGTTCGGCGATCTGCCGGTACGGCACCAGCGCCAGCGTGCGCGGGCCCGGACCACCCTCGGGCAGCGGCAGGTCGGCCAGCCGCCCGGCGACGTCGACCGGGCCGGTGAACAGGTCCACGTGGTCGACGCCGTCGCGGCGCAGCAGGGCGAACGGGCCCGGGTCGACGCCGTCGGCGACGGCGGCGAGCAGGTCGTAGAGGTGGGTCATCGGGTTTCTCCTCCGGGTCGGGCCGCCTCGTCGTCGGGCGGCCCCGGGTGCCGGGGGAGGACCGTCGGCCGCCTCGTCGGGCGGCCGCGTGGATAGCTACGCGCGGGGGATGGCCGCCGGGTCGGCGGGCCACCAGCAGGTCAGGTGCGCGGGCATACCGACACCCTAGGCGGTGCGCCCCCGCCGGGGAAGGGCGTTCCCACCCGTACCGCCGGGTACCGTGACCCGCGATGAACATTCTCGCTCTCGACCTGGGCACCTCCTCGGTCCGTGGCCTGGTGCTCGACGCCGACGCCGATCCGCTGCCGGGAGCGTTGGCCCGTCGCCGGGTGCAGCTGACCGTCGCCGGGGACGGCACGGGCACCCTGGACGCCGCCGGCTACCTCGCCGGCCTCACCGAGTGCCTCGACGAGCTGGCCGCCGCCGGTCACCTGCGCGACGTCGGGTTGGTCGCGGTCTGCGCGCAGTGGCACTCGGTGCTGCCCCTGGACCGCTCCGGTGACCCGCTCGGCCCGGTGCTGACCTGGTTGGACACCCGGGCCACACCGCCGCCGGGGACGTCCGGCCCGGCCGACCCGGAGGGCTTCCACGCGCGTACCGGGGCATGGTGGCACCGCTGCTACTGGTCGGTGCGGCTGCCCTGGCTGCGCGACCGTACGGCCGGGGTGACCCGGTTCGCCGGCCTGGTCGAGTACGTCCTGGGTCACCTGCTCGACGACGCGCCCATGTCGGTGTCCATGGCCTCCGGCACCGGCCTGCTCGACCTGAGCCGGCTGACCTGGGACGATGAGGCCGTCGCGGTGGCCGGGGCGCGGCCGGGTGAGCTGCCTGAGCTGGCCCCGATGGACTGGCAGGGCCGGCTGCGCGCCGGGTACGCCCGCCGGTGGCCGCAGCTGGCCGGGGCGCGCTGGGCCGCCCCGGTCGGCGACGGGGCCGCCTCGAACGTCGGCTCGGGCTGTGTCGACCCGCGCCGGGCGGCGGTCACCGTCGGCACCTCGGCCGCGGTGCGGCTGGTCCAGCGGGTTCCGGCCGGGACGCCGCTGCCACCCCTGCCGGCCTCGCTGTGGCGTTACCGGGTGGACCATGAGCACGTGGTGACCGGGGCGGCCTACTCCAGCGGCGGGAACCTGTTCGCCTGGGCCGACCGGGAGTTGCGGCTGCCGCAGGGGCCCGACCTCGACGCCGCGTTGGCCCGGATCGCGCCGGACGGCGTGCTCCCGACCGACCCCCGCCTCGGCGGGGACCGGCCACCCGGGCTGGCCCCGGCCGGCTCGGGTGAGCTGCGCGGGCTCAGCTTCTCCAGCACCGGGGTGGACATCCTCGCCGGGCTGATGACCGGGCTGTGCCGGCTGGTCGCCGACGACCTCGCCGTGCTGGAGTCCGGGGTCGACGCACCCGTCGAGGTGGTGCTCGGCGGGGGAGCGGTGACCGCCTCCACGTGGTGGCGTACGGCGTTCGCCGCCGCGCTCGCGCCGCGTCCGGTCCGGCACCGCGCCGAGCGGGAGATCGGGGCGACCGGGGCCGCGCTGGTCGCGCTGGGTCGGGTGCCCGACGCGGACCGGCTCGCCGGCACCGGCCGTACGGAGGAGGACCCCTCGCCGGGCCCGGCCCCCGGAGCAGGCGGCTCCGCCGGCCCGGATGCGCCGTCGACCCGTTGACACGGCTGTCTGGCCTGGTTGGATGGACCCGGCGCCCTGTCGTGGGGACGGGAGCCGAGGAGGCGAGACGTGGACGCAGGTCCCGACCCGACACCGAGCGCGGAGTCGCCGGGTCGGAACCGGTTCGACGAGCGGGTCGTGCCGCACCGGCGGCGTTCGCCGTTGCGGCTGCGGGACTGGCGGATGCGTACCAAACTCGCCACCGTCCTGGTCATCCCGTCGGTGGCGTTCCTGGTGCTGGCCGGGGTGCAGACCGCGGCGCTGGTGGGGCGGACCACCGCGCTCAACGACTTCGCCAGGCAGGTCGGCATCGGACAGCAGATCACCACGGCGGTGGACCGGCTCCAGCAGGAACGCGACCGTACGGCCGGTGAGCTGGCCGCGTTGCGCCGGGCGGGCAGCGCCGCCGAGCGGGATGCGGCGCTGGTCGCGCTGCGGCCGCTGCACGCCGCCACCGATACGGCCTTCGGGGCGTTGCGTGAGGCGGCCGGGCCGCTGGCCGACGCCGACGCCGCCTGGCAGGTCGCCTACGCCGAGGCGGTGGAGGCGTACGACCAGGTGGTCTACATCCGCTCGGCGGTGCCGCCTGCGGTGCTGAGCAGCGACACCATCCTGGGTAACTACCATCGGGCGGTGGAGGCGCTGCTCGGCCTGCTCGCCGAGCCGAGCCCCGGGCCGGAGCGTCCGGAGTTGACCGACGCGGTGCTGCGCTACGTGCAGCTGGCCCGGGTCAAGGAGCTGTCCTCGCGGATCCGGGGCCAGTTGTACGCCGCCGGCCGTGCCGGCCGCTACGGCCTGGAGGACCAGGTCAACCTCACCGACCTGCGGGCGCAGCAGCTCGCCGCGCTGGGCGCGTTCCGGGTGGCCGCGACGACCGCGCAGATCCAGGCGTACGACCGGACCTCGCGCACCGGGGCGTTCGTCGACGCCACCCGGCTGGAGGAGAAGAGCATCAGCACCGGGGGCACCGTCCTGCCCGCGGTGCTGCCCGCGGACCAGTGGTGGACGGCCAGCGAGCAGCGGCAGGAACTGCTGCGGCAGCTGGAGGAGCGGGTGCTCGACGACGCGGTGGTCCGGGCCGACGAGGTCAGCGGCGACCAGTTGCGCACCACCCTGCTGGTGCTGGGCGGCATCGTGGTGGTGCTGGCCCTGGCGGTGCTGCTGGCCGTCCTGGTCGGCCGGTCGATCGCGAACTCGATGCAGCGGCTGCGGGACCAGGCGTTGCGGATCGCCCAGGTGGAGCTGCCGCACGCCCTGAAGCGGCTGCGGACCGTCGACGGCGGGGTGCCGACGATCGACGTGCCGCCCGCCGTGGTCCGCTCGCTGGACGAGATCGGCGAGCTGGCCGAGGCGTTCGTGGCGGTGCACCGCAGCGCGGTCAGCGTCGCGGTGGAGCAGGCGGAGACCCGCCGTACGGTCAACGCGATGTTCGTCAACCTGGCCCGGCGCAGCCAGGTGCTGGTGGAGCGGCAGCTGGAGCTGCTGGACGACCTGGAACGGGAGGAGGCCGACCCGGACCAGTTGGAGAACCTGTTCAAGCTGGACCACCTGGCCGCCCGGATGCGCCGTAACGACGAGAGCCTGCTGGTGCTCGCCGGCACCGAGTCGACCCGCCGGTGGAACCGGCCGGTGCGGTTGGGTGCGGTGCTGCTCGCGGCCAGCGCCGAGATCGAGCAGTACCAGCGGGTCCGGCACGAGTCGGTGGCCGACCTGTACCTGGTGGGGCACGCCGTCGGGGAGCTGGTGCACCTGGTGGCGGAGCTGTTGGAGAACGCGACCGCCTTCTCCCGGCCGGACACTCTGGTCCGGGTGACCGCGTGGGCCGAGGGCGGTGGGGCTGTGGTGGAGATCGCCGACGCCGGTCTGGGCATGAGCCCGACCGCGTTGGCGCAGGCCAACGCGGTGTTGGCGGAGCCGCCGGTGGCCGACGTGGCGGCGGTCGAGCGGATGGGGCACTTCGTGGTCAGCCACCTGGCCGCCCGGCACGGCGTCGGCGTGCGGCTGGCCGCGCAGGGGCAGGGGCTGGTGGCCCGGCTGACCCTGCCGGCGACCCTGCTCGCCCCGGCACCGGAGCCCGACGGGGCACCGCCGACCGGGTCATCCGGGTCGCGGGTGTCGGCCTCCGTCGCCCCCGCCGGCCTGACGTCGCGTCCCGTGGGGCCGCCGTCCGTTGCGGTCGGGCCGTCCTCGCGTCCGGCCGTGTGGCCCGGTCCCGGCGCGGTGGACCCGGCGGAGCTGCCGGTGGCCGGCCGTCGCCCGGTCCCGTCATCGCCGCCGGAGTTGCCCGCCCGCGCCGAGCAGGTGCGGACACCGGTGCCTGCGGCCGACGGCGGCTGGTGGTCCCGGCAGGGTCCCGCCCCGTCGTCGCCGGCCACGCTGGGCGGGAGCACCCCGCCGCCGCTGGTCCCGGTCACCGGCGGCACCAACGACCGCGGGCTGCCGGTGCGGGTGCCGATGGCCCAGCTGACCTCGGTGACCGAGCCGGCCCGGCCGCCGGCCGCCCGGGTCCGCGAGGACCCGGACCCGGAGGCGGTGGGCGGGATGCTGTCCCGGCTCTACAGCGGGGTGCGCCGGGCCGAGGCCGAGGAGACCACCGAATTGATCCTGCCGCCGGGTGTGCGCAGTGAAGGAGGACGACAGTGATGACACTGAGCCAGGAGGCGCGTGACCTGAACTGGTTGGTCAACGCGTTCGCCGAGCGGGTGCCCGGGGTGGCGCACGCGGTGGTGGTCTCCTCGGACGGGCTGCTGGTGGCGATCTCGGCGCAGTTGCCCCGCGACCACGCGGACAAGCTGGCCGCCGTGACGTCGGGGTTGATGAGCATCACAGCGGGCGCCGCCCGGATGTTCGACGGGGACGTCGTCAAGCAGACGGTGGTCGAGATGGGCCGGGGCTACTTCCTGGTGATGCAGATCCGGGACGGCTCGATCCTGGCCACCCTGGCCGGCGCGGACGCGGACATCGGGGTGGTGGGCTACGAGATGGCCCGGCTGGCCAAGCAGGCCGGCGAGATGCTGACCCCGGCGTTGCGCGCGGAACTCCAGCAGGCGCTGCCCCGCTGACGGTCGGTCGGCTGCCGGGCCGGACCGCCCCCACGCGGTCCGGCCGTGCCGGTGGTGTTCCGGTCCCTGTGCCGGCCTACAGGCCGTTGTCCCGGATGACCTGGCGGTACCAGTGGGCACTGCGCTTCGGGATCCGCCGCTGGGTCGGGTAGTCCACGTAGACCAGTCCCCAGCGCTGGTCGTAGCCCTCGGCCCACTCGAAGTTGTCGAGCAGCGACCAGACGTGGTAGCTCTCCAGCGGCACACCGTCGGCGATCGCCCGGTGGGCGGCGGTGAGGTGGTCGCGCAGGAAGGCGATCCGGCCGGCGTCGTCGACGGTGCCGTCCGGGCCGAGGGTGTCCGGGCAGGGCAGGCCGTTCTCGGTGACGGTGATCGGGATCGGCCCGTAGTCGCGGGTGACCCGGGTCAGGGTGTCGTACATGCCCTGCGGGTAGATCTGCTGCCAGTCCGCCTCGCTGGTGGGCCAGCGGGTGACGGTGTTGCCGTTGCCGGTCAGGTAGAGCGGGGTGTAGTACTGCACGGCGAGCAGGTCGATCGGGCTGGCGATGGTCGCCAGGTCGCCGTCGCGGATGCCCTTGGCCATCCGGCTGTCCGGGCCGAGGTCGGCCAGCACGTCGGCCGGGTAGGCGCCGGTGAGGATGGAGTCCAGGTAGAGCCGGTTCTCGTACCCGTCGTGCAGCTTCGCGGCGGCGGCGGCGGCCGGGCTGTCGTCGGCGGGGTAGCACGGGTGCAGGTTGAGTGCCGGGCCGATCCGGGTGTCGTAGCCGGTGGCGCGCAGCGCGCGCACGGCGAGGCCGTGGGCGAGCTGGAGGTGGTGGGCGACCAGGTAGGCGGCGTCGGTGTCCTGCCGGCCGGGGGCGTGGTGGCCCCAGAGGTAGCCGTTCTGCACCACGGTCTTCGGTTCGTTGATGGTCAACCACACCGGCACCTGGTCGCCGATGCCCCGGAAGACCGTGTCGGCGTAGTCGGCGAACCGGTGGGCGGTGTCCCGGTTCTCCCAGCCGCCGTCGTCCTGCAACGCCTGCGGCAGGTCCCAGTGGAACAGGGTGACCATCGGAGCGATGCCGCGTTCGTGCAGGCCGCCGATGATCCGCTTGTAGAAGTCGAGCCCGCGCTGGTTGGGCTTGCCGGTGCCGTCGGCCTGGATGCGGGGCCAGGAGATGGAGAACCGGTAGCTGCGCAGCCCGAGGTCGCGCATCAGGTCCAGGTCGTCGGCCCAGCGGTGGTAGTGGTCGGCGGCCACGTCGCCGGTGTCGCCGTTGCGGGTGCGCCCGGGGGTGTGGCTGAAGGTGTCCCAGACCGATTCGCCCCGGCCGTCCTCCTTGGCGGCGCCTTCGATCTGGTACGCCGAGGTGGCGGCGCCCCAGCCGAAGTCGTGCGGGAAACGCACCCGCTCCGCGGCGGGGTCGGCGGTCGGATCGCCACCCTTCGGCGCGTCGCAGCCGGCGGCGAGGACGCCGGTGGCCGCGGTCAGTCCGGCGCCAGCGGCGGCGGCGGAGAGCCCGGCGCCGGCGGTGGCGGTGGCGGAGAGCGCGGCGCGGCGCAGCAGGCGTCGCCGGGTGAGTATCGACATGGATGTTTCTCCTCAGGGTGCGGGCCACCCCGACGGCCGGGAGCGCTCCCAGCGCGGGCGTGCGACGGCCCGGCCGCCTCGGGAGGCGGACCGCCAGCCTAGAGGGCCGCGCGTGGGCGGCCGGGATGGGGAATGGCGAGTGTGACGGGCGTCGTCAGGGACGGTCGGCCGATCTGCCGAGGGGCAGATAGCGATCGAGGCCGGCCGGGCGGCGCGCACGCCTGACCCGTCGGCCTCTTTTCCCGTCGAGTACGGGGGTTTAGTGTGGGGACGGGGGAGGGCAACCCCCGTCCCCACCTGTGTTGCACACACGCACGCTCGAATTGGCGTCCGGCCGTGCGTGTCGCGCGGGAGCCGGGCCACGCGAGTGGCTCTGGTTCCACCTCCCTCCGTGATGGTGGGTGTTGGCTGGCGACGGTGTCCGGGCTGGCCCGTCGTCAGCCGTTCGGGCTGAACCCCGTGGTCGGGCGACCACGGTTGTGACCTTCACTTGTTGCATCTCCGTCGATGGAAGCGCTCCCATCGGCGATGCTGCGACTGTAACGCCCGTCACGGCTTTGTGAAAGCCCCTAAACGAGATCGAAACATCGACCTGCGTTTCGACAGAGGTAGTTGTTGTGGGAGCGCTTCCATGGCACACTGTCGAATCAACGCAGCGGAGCCAGACACGCGCGAGTGAGTGGGTCGCCGAGGGCATCCGGGTCTCCCGGACGGCACCCGAAGGAACGGCACGACGGCTTGAGTGGCCGTACCCCGTCCCTGCCCCGGCCCACCGGCCGGACCGACCACCATTCCGGCACCTCCGTCCCCCCGCGCACCCCTGTATCAGCGCGTGGAGGTGCCTCCGCCGGGGCCCGCAGCCCCGGCCCGGTCCGAGGAGACACCGCGCACATGAGACTCATGGCAAGACGTCGCCGTACGGCGATGCTCGCCGCCACCGCACTCGCCATCGGCGGGGTGGGCCTGCCGGCCAGCGCGGCCCAGGCCGCGCCGGCCTGCGACGTGGTCTACGCCACCAACGACTGGGGCAGCGGCTTCACCGCGAACGTCACCATCAAGAACCTGGGTGACGCGCTCAGCAGCTGGTCGCTCAAGTGGACCTTCCCGAACAGCAGCCAGCGGGTCACCCAGGGCTGGTCGGCGAAGTGGAGCCAGAGCGGCAGCGAGGTCACCGCCACCAACGAGTCCTACAACGGCAACATCGGGACCGGGGGCTCCACCACCATCGGGTTCAACGGCTCCTACTCGGGCAGCAACCCGAAGCCGACGTCGTTCACCCTCAACGGCACCCCGTGCAACGGCACCCCGGCCAACCAGCCACCGACGGTCTCCCTCGGCGTGCCCACCGGCCCGTTCACCGCGCCGGCCGACGTGCCGCTGACCGCCACCGCCAGCGACCCGGACGGGACGATCAGCAAGGTCGAGTTCTACCGCAACGGCATGCTGGTCAACACCGACACCTCCGCGCCGTACGCGTACACGCTGACCTCGCTGCCGGCCGGCAGCTACACGGTCCAGGCCAAGGCGTACGACAACGCCAACGGCATCGGCGTGTCGGAGAAGTCGTTCACCGTCAGCCCCGCCACCGGCCCGGCGCTGGTCGCCACGCCCTCCGCGGTGAGCGTCAACGAGGGTGGCAGCAGCACCTTCAACCTCAAGCTCAGCGCCGCGCCCTCGGGCAACGTGCCGGTGACCCTCACCCGTGCCGGTGACACCGACATCACGGTCTCGCCGGCCAGCGTCACGCTGACCCCGAGCAACTGGAGCACCGGGGTCACCGTCACGGTCGCCGCGGCGGAGGACACCGACACCGCCGGTGGCACCGCCACCATCACCGCGGCCGGCACCGGGGTCTCCTCGGTGGTGGTCACCGCCACCGAGATCGACAACGACACCCCCGGTGGCGACAACGCCTACGTGGCGAAGTTCCTCGACCAGTACGGCAAGATCAAGAACTCGGGCTACTTCAGCCCCGAGGGCGTGCCGTACCACTCGATCGAGACGCTGATCGTCGAGGCCCCCGACCACGGCCACGAGACCACCTCCGAGGCGTTCAGCTACTGGCTGTGGCTGGAGGCCTACTACGGCCGGGTGACCCAGAACTGGGCGCCGTTCAACAACGCCTGGACGGTGATGGAGAAGTACATCATCCCGTCGCACGCCGACCAGCCCACCGCGGGCGTCGCCGGCACCCCGCAGTACGCCGCCGAGTACAACCTGCCCAGCCAGTACCCGTCGGCGCTGAACGCCAGCGTCCCGGTCGGCCAGGACCCGCTGCGCTCGGAGCTGCAGTCCACCTACGGCACCGGCGACATCTACGGCATGCACTGGCTGATGGACGTCGACAACACCTACGGCTTCGGCCGCTGCGGTGACGGCACCACCAAGCCGGCGTACATCAACACCTTCCAGCGCGGCACCCAGGAGTCGGTGTGGGAGACCATCCCGCAGCCGTCCTGCGACACCTTCAAGCACGGCGGCCAGTACGGCTACCTCGACCTGTTCGTCAAGGACTCGGGCGCCCCGGCCAAGCAGTGGAAGTACACCAACGCCCCGGACGCCGACGCCCGCGCCGTGCAGGCCGCGTACTGGGCGCTGACCTGGGCCAAGGCGCAGGGCAAGCAGGCCGACGTCGCCGCCACCGTGGCCAAGGCCGCCAAGATGGGCGACTACCTGCGGTACGCGATGTACGACAAGTACTTCAAGAAGATCGGCAACTGCGTCGGGGCCAGCACCTGCCCCGCCGGCACCGGCAAGGACTCGGCGCACTATCTGCTGTCCTGGTACTACGCCTGGGGTGGCGCGTACGACGCCAGCGCGGGCTGGTCCTGGCGGATCGGCTCCAGCCACAGCCACTTCGGTTACCAGAACCCGTTCGCGGCCTGGGCGATGACCAACGTGAACGAGCTCAAGCCGAAGTCCCCGACCGCGGTCGGCGACTGGCAGAAGAGCCTCGACCGGCAGCTGGAGTTCTACACCTGGCTCCAGTCCGCCGAGGGCGGCATCGCCGGTGGCGCCACCAACAGCTGGGACGGTAGCTACGCCCAGCCGCCGGCGGGCACCGCCACCTTCTACGGCATGTACTACGACGTCGACCCGGTCTACAACGACCCGCCGTCGAACCAGTGGTTCGGCATGCAGGTCTGGTCGATGCAGCGCATCGCCGAGCTGTACCTGGAGACCGGCAACACCAAGGCCAAGGCGCTGCTCGACAAGTGGGTGCCGTGGGCGATCGCCAACACCACGCTGGGCACCAACTGGTCGGTCCCGTCCGAGCTCAAGTGGACGGGTCAGCCCGCCAACTGGAACCCGAGCAGCCCGGCGTCCAACACCGGTCTGCACGTGGAGGTCAGCTCCACGGGCCAGGACGTCGGCGTCACCGGCTCCCTCGCCCGTACCCTGATCGCCTACGCGGCCAAGTCCGGCAACACGCAGGCCAAGACCACCGGCAAGGGTCTGCTGGACGCGCTCTCGGCGGCCAGCGACAGCAAGGGTGTGTCGACGACCGAGACCCGCGGTGACTACAAGCGGTTCGACGACGTCTACAACGCCGCCGACGGCCAGGGCCTCTACGTGCCGCCGGGCTGGACCGGGAAGATGCCCAACGGTGACACCATCGCCGCCGGCAAGAGCTTCCTGGACATCCGGTCGTTCTACAAGAACGACCCGGACTGGCCGAAGGTCGACGCGTACCTCAAGGGCGGCCCCGAGCCGACCTTCAACTACCACCGGTTCTGGGCCCAGTCCGACATCGCCATGGCGTACGCGGACTACGGGATGCTCTTCCCGAACGGGTGAGTTGACCCCACCGGGTGGGTGGCGCGGCGCCACCCACCCGGAGGCCGACCGGGCCCGGGGGAGCGGACAGCCCGGTCGGTGGGCGGCCTGATTCCCACGGTCAGGCCGGGGGTGGGTCGACCGTCCGGCCGACGCAGCGGAGCGGCCGGCCCACCCCACCATCCCGCTTCCCCGCCGTGGCGGGAAAGCGGCGAAAAAAGAGCGCGCGTGGGATAACGCGACGCCCTGTGACGGAGTACCGTGTTGATCGGAGAGGCCGCTCCCCCCGTGGCGGCCTCTCCTTTTACGTGTGTGCCCCGGCCCCCGCCCCGTCGGCCCCCCGTCCCCGTCCCCGTCCCCGTCCCCGTCCCCGTCCCCGCCTCGCGCCTGACGCCTGACGCCTGCGTCGCCGCGCCCGCGCCGCGCGTCGGCGGCGGGCCGGCGCGGCTCACCCGGGTTCCACCGGGTGCCGCAGCCCCGGATGGCCGGTCGGTAGCGACCGGCGGATGACCACCCAGCTCACCGTCAGCGCCGCCGCCACCAGCGGCCAGGTCAACGCGACCCGGGCCACCGTCAACGCGAGCACCTGTCCGCCCAGCCACAGCGGCAGGAACACCGCCACCCGTAGCACGTAGGTGGCCGCCCACACCCAACTGCCCCGCCCGTACGCCCGCAGCAGCGCCGGGTCGCGCCGCCACCGGCCCCGCTGGCGGAGCGCCGCCCCGACGACCACACCGAGCAGCGGCCGGCGTACCACGATGCTCACCACCCAGACCAACGCGCTGGCGAGGTTCGAGAAGACCTGCACCGCGAAGAAGTCGGCCGCCCGGCCGGTCCGCAGCGCCACCACGGCGGCCAGGCACACGGCCAGCAGCCCGATCAGCACCGCCCGGGGCCGGTCTCCGCGCCGCCACCGCCACAGCGCCACCGCCGTGCCGGCCAGCACCGCCACCGCCACCCCGCCGACGACCGACCGTCCGGTCGCCAGCCAGCCGGCGGTGAACGCCACCGGCGGCAGGGTCGCGTCGATCGCGCCACTGCGCCCGCCGAGCAGACCGGCCAGCGACTCCACCTGATCCGGCGGCCCCGCCGGCTGCGCGTCGGCCGCCGGCTGCGCGTCGGCCGCCGGCTGCGCGTCGGCCGGCGGCTGCGTACCGGCCGGTGGCAGGGCTCCGGTCGGCCGCCTGTCCGCCGGTGGCACGGCGTGGGCAGGTTGTCCGGCCGGTGGCTGCGGGGCCGGCCCGTGCGGTGTCGGCGGGGCCCCGTCCGGCGGCTGCCGGGTCGATCGTCCGTGTTGTGGTGTGCCGGTCACCGTCACCTCCCGTGGTCCCGTGTCAAGGTATCCGGACCGCCCCGGTGGGCCCACGCGCGACGTGCCGCGCGTGCCGCTACGGTGTGCGGGTGCGTGCGACGGCAAGGGGTTGGACCGCGGTCTGGTTGGTCGTGCTGGCATTGGCCCAGACGGCGGCCTTTCTGCTGGTGTGGCGGTTCGCCGTGCACACCGGGACCGGGCAGTGGCTCGACACCGTCGCGTTGACCGGCAACCGGATCGGCCAGGACCGCATCGACGGTCTGGTCAACCGGATCCTCAACGCCATGTCGGTGGTGTCCCTGCTGGCGGCCATGGTGGTGATCTTCTTCATCGCCCTGATCCGGGGCCGCAAGGCGCTCGCCATCTCGGCCACCCTGCTGATCGCCGGCGCGAACGTCACCACCCAGGTGCTCAAGTACGTCATCGACCGGCCCGCGCTCGGCATCGACCCGCAACGCGACGCGGTCGGCAACAGCCTGCCCAGTGGACACACCACCATCGCCGCCTCGGTGGCGCTGGCGCTGATCCTGGTGCTGCCGGCCAAGGTGCGCGTCCTCGGGGCGTTCCTCGGCACCGCGTACGCCGCCGTGGCCGGGGTGGCCACCCTCTCCGCCGGCTGGCACCGGCCCAGCGACGCGGTCGCCGCCTTCCTGGTCGTCGGGGTATGGGCGGCGCTGGCCGGCCTGCTGCTGCTGGTGTTCCAGCACGAGCAGGCGCAGGTCGCCCCCGACGACGCCCACAAGGTGGCCGCCAGCGTGCTCGGCATCGGTGGCCTGCTCGCCGTCCTCGGCTGCGGGTTGGCCCTGTCCGGCCTGCTCGACCAGCAGCAGGTGCCGGTGGACGAGCTGACCCGCCGCACCCTGTTCATCGGGTACGCCGGCAGCGCCGCCGGGATCGCCGGCACCATGGGGGTGGTGGCGGCGCTGGTGCTGCTGTCCGTGCACCGCCTGGTACCCCGCTGGAAGGGCTGACCGGAGGCCGGGGTCGGCACCTGGTGCCCGTGGCCGCTACGGCGTTCCGGGCCGAGTGCGCCCGGCTGGGGGTGGTCCTGTCCACGCTGACCGACGCGGACCTGGACCGGCCCACCCCGTGCCCGCCCTGGGCGGTCCGGGATCTCGTCGCCCACGTCCGCACGGGTGCCGGACGCCTGGTCGACATGCTCGCCGCGCCCGCGCCGCCGCGCGCCGAGGTGGACGCCGCCGGCTACTTCGGCCCGGCGAAGTTCACCCCGCAGGTCGACGCCGACCGGATCGCCAGCGCCCGGCGGGCGGCCCGCGGTCCCGCCGCCCCGACCGGGTCCACGGAAGCGGTGGCTGCCGCGGCGGCCTTCACCGCCGCCTGGCGGGCCACCGACGCGGCGGTGCGGGCGCAGTCCGCCGACCGGGTCGTCCGCACCCGCCACGGTGACCCGATGACGGTGCACGAGTTCCTGGTGACCCGGGTGGTGGAGGTCGGCGTGCACGGGGCTGGACCTGGCGGTGGCGCTGCACCGCGAGCCGTGGCTCACCCCCGCCGCCGCGCGGGTGATCGCCGACCTGGTCACCGGGGGACGACCGGTCCCGGACGGGCTCGGCTGGGACCCCCTCACCCTGGTCTTCAAGACCACCGGCCGCGCCCCGCTCACTCCCGCCGAGCAGCGGATCATCACCGCGCACCCCTGGCCCCACCTGTCCTTCACCGCCCAGCGCTGACCCCCGCCACCCACCCCGCCGCGCGCGGTGATCAAGAGGTTTGCGCGCGGTGATCAAGAGGTTCGCGTCAGCTTGATGATCAGACTTGACGCAAACCTCTTGATCACCGGACTCAGGCGGGCGGCTGATCAAGGGGGCGGGTGGGTAGGGCGGGGGTTATAGGGGTGGGGTGGCTGGTTCCGGGGGGTGGCCCCGGGCCCGGCGGGCGTCGGCCGTGGCGACCCCGCCCAGCACCAGCGCGGCCACCGTGGCGGAGACCAGCGGCACCACGTGCAGCAGCAGCGGGAAGAGCACGACCAGCAGCACCGCTGCGAGCCACCGTGAAGGCGACACCCGGCCGAAGACCTCGTACTCGAAGCGGGCGCGGGCGAGCAGGAAGAGCACCGGGCCGCCCACCACCAGCACCACCCACGCCGCCTCGGGGGAGGTGAGCGGGTGCTCGATGGTCAGCTCGTACCCGATCGCCGTACCGACCAGCCCCACCACCATCGCCAGGTGGGTGTCCGCCGCCGAGCGGCCGGTGTCCGACGGGTGCCGGGACCGCACCACCGCCTCGGCGAGCACCTGCCCGGCCCGCTGCACGTAGATCCGCCACAGCAGCACCGTGGTCACCAGCGCCACCGCGAACGCGCTGGTCCGGGCCGGATCGAACGGGCCCGTGCTGTACGCCAGCCCGCCCACCAGGATCGTCTCGCCCAACGCGACCAGGAAGAACTGCTGGTACCGCTCGGCCAGGTGCTCCCCGGCGACGTCCCAGCGGCTCGCCCTCGACCGGCCCAGCCCCGGCACCGGCCAGCCGAACCGGGCGGCCAGGTACTCCACGACCAGCGCCAGCGCCCAGAGCAGCCCCCGCGGGGTGGGCGACAGGAACGCGCCGGTCAGCCAGAGCACCCCGGTCGCACCGAAGGTGATCAGCATGCGCAGCTTGAGCCGCCGGTACTCGTGGCTGCCGAGGGCCAGCAGCAGCAGACCCGGGCGGGACACCTGCGTCACCACGTACGCCACCGCGAACGCCAGGCCGGTGGAGGTGAACGCGCGGGGGATCGCCACCCCCATCACCATGCTGCCGACCAGGGCGGTGATCACCACGAACTGGAGCCAGCCGTGGTGCGGGTCGTACCGGCTGGTCGTCCACGCGGTGCCCTGCCAGACCGCCCAGAGCGCGAGCAGTAGCAGCAGCGTCTTGACGCCCCCGGTGACCGGGGACCAGCCGGTGGTGCCGCCGGGCTCCAGGGCCAGGTCCTCGAAGGCGCGGAACGAGATCCGGGTGAGCGCGAAGACGTACACCAGGTCGAAGAAGAGTTCCAGGAACGTGGCCCGCTGGGCCGGGCCGGTACGCCGCAGCGGGGCGGCACCGTCGCCGCCCGTCATGCTCGTCGGCAGTCGCCGTCGGCCCGGCCCACCAGGGGTTCGTAACATCCCGGGCGGCTGCGGCGGCGGGTATCGCCGAATCCGCCCGGCTCCGGCCTTGTTCCGGCCGGGGCGAGCGGGCACGATCGACCGGATGACGAACCGATGGGGCTTCACCGTGCCGCTGACCGGTGTCCCGCTCGCCGAGCACGCCGCCGGCTACGCGGCCCTCGCGGAGGCCGGTTTCACCGACCTGTGGTCGTCGGAGGTCAACGGCACCGACGCGTTCACCCCGCTGGCGCTGGCCGCCGCCTGGCAACCCGGGCTGCGGCTGGGTACCGCGATCACCCCCGCCTTCACCCGGGGGCCGGGCCTGCTGGCGATGAGCGCGGCGGCGCTGGCCGAGGCCGCCCCGGGCCGGTTCGCCCTCGGCATCGGAGCGTCCTCACCGGTGGTGGTGGGGGACTGGAACGGGGTGCCGTACACCGAACCGTTCCGGCGTACCCGCGACCTGCTGCGGTTCCTGCGGCCGGCGCTGCGGGGCGAGACGGTCGACGGGGCGTTCGACACGTTCCGGGTGCGCCGGTTCACCCTGGAACGTCCGCCGGCCAGCCCACCGCCGGTGCTGCTGGCCGCCCTGCGCCCGGGGATGCTGCGACTGGCCGCCGCCGAGGCCGACGGGGTGATCCTCAACTGGCTGGCCGCCGACGACGTCGCACAGGCCCTGGCCGAGCTGACCGGGCACGGGCCCGGCTTCGAGGTGGTCGCCCGGATCTTCGTGTGCCCCACCGAGGACGCCGGCTACGCCCGTACCCTCGGCCGGCGGCTGATCACCAGCTACCTCACCGTCCCCGCGTACGCGGAGTTCCACCGCTGGCTGGGGCGTGAGGACGTGCTCGGCCCGGTCTGGGCGGCCTGGGCGGCAGGTGACCGGCGGGCCGCCGCCGCGGCCGTGCCCGACGAGGTGGTCGACGCGCTGATCCTGCACGGCTCGCCCGAGCACTGCCGCGACCAGGTCCGCCGCTACGCCGACGCGGGCGTGGACGTGCCGGTGCTGGCCCTGCTGCCCACCCCGGAGGTGACCGCCGGTGGGGCCGCCGCGCTGGGTGGGCTGATCAGCCGGCTGGGCCCGCCGTCGGCGGTGGACGCCGGGCGGCCGGCGGGGCGGAGCTGAGATGAACCTGACCGACCGGGTCGTGGTGATCACCGGGGGAGCGGGGGGCATCGGCGCGGCGCTGGCCCGCCGCTTCGCCGCCGAGGGCGCCGCCGCCGTCGTCCTGGCCGATCTCGACGCCCGCGCGACCGCCGCCGTCGCCGCGACGGTCGGCCCGGTCGCCCGGGGCGTCGCCGTCGACGCCGCCGACGAGGGCCAGGTCCGCGACCTGGTCGCCGACACCGAGCGACGGTACGGCCGGATCGACCTGTTCTGCGCCAACGCGGGCGTGGCCACCGGCGTCGGCATCGAGGCCCCCGACGCCGACTGGGACCGGGCCTGGCGGGTCAACGTCCTCGCCCACGTGTACGCCGCCCGCGCCGTGCTGCCCGGCATGCTGGCCCGGGGCGGCGGCCACCTGATGCACACCTGCTCGGCGGCCGGGGTGCTGACCGCCGTCGGCGACGCCCCGTACACCGCCACCAAGCACGCGGCGGTCGGACTGGCCGAGTGGCTGGCGGTCACCTACCGGGACCAGGGCATCCGGGTCAGCGCGCTGTGCCCGCAGGGGGTGGACACCCCGATGCTCGCCGACGGGCTGGCCACCGGCCACCTGGCCGCCCGGGTGATCGCCGCCTCCGGCCCGGTGCTCACCCCCGACCAGGTCGCCGACGCGGCGGTCGCCGGACTGGCCGAGGAGCGTTTCCTCATCCTGCCCCACCCGGAGGTCGCCGGGTACGCGCTGCGCCGCGCGCAGGACCCGGACGGCTGGCAGGCCGGCCTGCGCAAACTGGTCCGCCGGTTGCGCGCCGCCGACCCGCCACCGGCGTAGCCGGCCCCGGCCCACCACGGTCCGGTCCGCAGCCACGGTGGTCCGGTTCCGCGCCGTCGGGGTCCGGCCCACGGTCGGGGTGCTCCCGGCCCGCCGCCGTGTCCGGTCCGGCGGGCCCCACCGTGCGCCGGCTCCGGTTCCGGTTCCGGTGCTGGGGGCCGGGGCCGGGGCCGGGTCAGCGGGGCCAGCGCAGGGGGCCGGGATGTGCCGACCAGAGCAGCCGCCGCCAGCGGGGCCGGGCCGCCCGCAGCGCCGCCGCGTACCCCACGGCGACGTCCCGGGCCCGGTCGGCCTGGGCGTCGGTCAGCGTGCCCGGCGCGAAGGCCGCCTGGTTGAGCAGCCCGGCCAATTCCGCCAACCCCACCGGGTCCGCACCGGGGTCACCGGTGCCGGTGCCCCGGGCCCGGCCGGTGTCCTCGGCGAGGGCGCGGCGGGCCCGTTCGGCGACCTCGGTGGCGGACAGGTCCCCGCCGACCGGTCGTCCCGACAGCCGCAGCGCGTCGGTGGTGTGCCGCCACGCGCCGCCCACCCGGGCCCCCGGGTCGCCCCGGCCCAACCGGGCCCGGGTCTGCGCCCGGCGGCACCCGACCAGCCCGGTGAGGACCAGCCCGGCCAGCAGCAACCCGCCGGCGGCGGACCCCAGCAGCAGCGGCGTCGGCCCGTCGCGTTCCCCGGTGCTCCGGGCCGGCCCGGCCGCCGCCGGTGGGGTGGCCGGCGGGGTGCCGGTCGGTTCGGGCACCTCCGACGGCGGTGGGCTCGGTGGGGCCGGGCGGAAGTCGTCCTCCACCGGGCGGGGCGTGGTGTCCGGGCGGGGCCGGGGGTCGAACGGCACCCACCCCACCCCGGCGAAGAGCACCTCCGGCCAGGCGTACGCGTCGGCGGCCCGCACCGGCCCGTCGCCCCGGGCGGTGAACCCCACCACCACCCGGGTCGGCAGGCCGGTCAACCGGCCCAGCACCGCGAAGGCGGCGGCGAACTGCTCCGAGGTGCCCCGCTGACCGCCGCCACCACGCGGCCCGAACAGGAAGAACTCCAGATTCGGGTACGCGTGCCCGCTCGGCGCGTCCGCCACCAGCCGGTAGTGCTCGGCGAGGAACTGCTCCACCGCCGCCGCCCGCGCGTACGGGGCACCGTTCTCCTCGGCCAGGTGGGTGGCGAGCCGGCGCAACCGTTCCGGCGTCCCGTCGGGTACCCGCAGCACCCGGGCCACCTGCGCCCCGGCCGGTACGTCGGCGGTGGCGAGCAGGTTCACGTCCGGCCGTTCCCGCGCCGAGGTGACCGTGTACGTCAACCCCCGGGTCAGCCCCTCCGGCCGGATCAACGTGCCGCTCTGCGGGTCGTACGCCACCCGGGCCCCGTCGACCGTGCGGGGGGTGGCCACCGCGGGCAGCAGCCGGCCGGTCAACCCGGCCACGGTGATCTCCTGCCGGACGGTGTCCGACGCCACCGGGTCACCGCCGGGTAGGACCCGACCTGCGGTGCGGTAATTCGCGCCGACCCGCCAGGTCACCCCGTCGTAGTCGCTGAGCACGGCCAGCCGGATCGTGGTCGGCCCGTCACCCGGGGCCCGGGTCGACACGTCCAGCAGTTCCTGCTGCGGCTCCAACGCCCAGCCCGAGATCCGGATCAGCGGGTTCTCGTCCAGCGACTCCACCCGGGGCGGCGGCACGTAGCGGCGCGGGTCGACCGGCCGGTCGTCGATCCGCCCGGCGAGGGCCGGCCCGAGCAGCGCGGCCGACCCGACCACCACCGCCACCCCGGCGGCGGAGACCACCGTCGCCCGGACCCGCGCCGGGCCGCGTACGGCAGGCGGCAGCCCGGCGACCGGGTCGCCGCCCGGCGTGCGGCCGGCGGCCAGGGCGAGCGCGACCAGCCCGGCGAGGGCCACCGACGGCCCGACCGCCGGTGGGGCGTTCGGGCCGACGACGTAGACGGCCCCGGCGTACAGCGCGGTGGCCGGCAGGAAACCGAGCAGCACCCGGCCGGCCCGCAGCGCGACCTCGGCACCGGCCAACCCGGCCAACCAGGCGGCGACCACCGGCACCAGCACCGTGTCCGGGGCCGGTTCGACCGGGATCATCGCGGTGAGCAGCCGGGGCACCGCGTTGGCGGCGGCGTCGGCGGTCACGTCGAGGAAACCGCCGGGCAGGTCGGCGTGGGCGGCGGCGAGCCGCACCGACCAGGCCGTCGCGCCGAGCATCGCCGCCACCGACAGCGGCGCGACCTGCCAGGACGGCAACCGGCGGGTGGCCACGCTGACCAGCACCGCCGCCAGGGCCGCGCCGGTCACCAGCCGGGTCAGCAGGTCACCTGCGTACACCCGGTCGAGCGCCACGCCGGCCAGGGCGATGGCGGCGACGAGCGTCGCCGGCACGACGGCCGCCCGCAGCAGCCGGACGACGGTCCGGCCCGGCGCACCGCCGGCCGGGCGAGCCTCCCGCGTCGGGTCCGGTCGGGCGGCGTCGAGCCGGTCGGTCACCGTCACCATCGGCCGGTCGCGTCCCACGCGGCGGCGAACGCCGCGCCGTCGACCGCGTCGAGCACCACCGGCCCGGCCGCGCCCGGCGTCGGCCCGGCCGCCCCCAACACCCCCACCACCACCGACGGGTACGCCCCGCGCAGCGCGCCCACCCGGCCGACGTCGTCGCGGCCACCGGGGCCGGTGAGGAAGACCAGCGTGTCACCGGGCCGGTCGGCGCGCAGCCGGGTCAACGTCGCGTCCAGCGCCGCACCGTCGCGGTCACCCGTCGTCGCGCCGTCGGGCCGCCGGCCCGGCAGGTCGGTCAGGGTCACCGCGGCGAGCCGGTCCAGCGGCGGGTCGGCCGTCGCGTCGTCGGCCGGACAGACCAGCAGCAGCACCACCGGCAGGTCCTGCCGGAACGCGGCCACCACCAGCGACGCCGCCGCCTCGCAGGCCGCCTCGAACGACGCGGCCACCCCGGCGGACCGGTCCGGGTGGGCGGCGGCCCGGTTGTCCAGCAGCACCACGATCCGGGGCAGGCTGGTGTCCACGTTCTCCCGCACCATCAGCTCACCCACCCGGGCGCTGGTGCGCCAGTGCACCCGACGCAACTCGTCACCGACCACGTACTCCCGCAGCGAGTCGAAGGTGATCGACCCGTGCGGCACCCCGTCGGTCCGCCCGTCCAGGCTGCGTCCCGCCCCGGTCGGCACCGCCGTCAACGGGTGCACCCGGGGATGCACCCGGACCACCGCCGTCGGCCCGTACGCGCGGGTCGCGGCGTACAGGCCCAGCGGGTCGCGGCGGGTCACCCGCAACGGCCCCACCGGCAGCACCCCACGCCGACGGGTCGGCACGTCGTACCCGACGTCGGTGTCCCGGCCGGGGCGCAGCCGCAGCACCGGTACCGGCACCGCCCGGCCCGCGCACCGGTCCTCGGCCAGCAGGCCGCCCACCCGCAGCCGCCCGGCGTTGCGGACGGTCAACGTCATCCGGGCCGGCTCGCCCACCGCCACCCGGTCCGGGTCGGCCGTGCGGGACACCACCAGCCGGGGCGTGCGGGCCGCCGCCAGCACCGCCTGCCCGACCGCCACCGCGCCCGCCGCCCCCAGCACGGCAAGCTCCGGGTACGCGAACCGCAACCCCGCGCCGAGCAACGCGGTCGCGGCGACGAGCAGCCCGGTGCCCCGGGCGGTGAGCCCCACGCCCGGCCCGGTCAGCCGTGCGTCGGGGTCGACTGGCCCGACGGCAGCGGCACCGGCACCGACGCCACCGCCTGCCGCAGCACGTCGGCGGCGGTCACCCCGCGCACCTGCGCGTCGGCGGTGAGCAGCAGCCGGTGGGCGAAGACCGGTTCGACGAGCGCCTTCAGGTCCTCCGGCATGATCCAGCCCCGGCCGTCGATCAGCGCGTACGCGCACGCCGCCCGGGTCAACGCGATCACCCCACGCGGGCTGACCCCCACCCGTACCTGCGGATGCGACCGGGTGGCCGCGGCCAGCCGGACGGCGTACCCGTAGAGGGGTTCGGCGATGTGTACCCGGCGGGCCATCCGGACCATCTCCCCGACGGTGGCCGTGTCGGTGACCGGTTGCAGCGAGTCGGGGGAGCGGACCGTCGCCCCGCGCAGCACCTCCACCTCGACCGCCTCGTCCGGATAGCCCACCGACAGCTTCACCAGGAACCGGTCCAGCTGCGCCTCGGGCAGCCGGTAGGTGCCGTCCATCTCCACCGGGTTCTGGGTGGCGACCACCAGGAACGGCTGCGGCACCGGATGCCGGACCCCGTCCACCGTGACCGTGCGCTCCTCCATCACCTCCAGCAGCGCCGACTGGGTCTTCGGCGAGGCCCGGTTGATCTCGTCGGCGATGACGATGTTGGCGAACACCGGCCCCGGATGGAACTCGAACCCCCGGCTGGCCTGGTTGAAGATCGTCACTCCGGAGACGTCGGAGGGCAGCAGGTCCGGGGTGAACTGGATGCGCCGCCACTGGCCCTGCACGGTCGCCGCCACCGCCCGCGCCAAGGTGGTCTTGCCCACCCCCGGCACGTCCTCCAGCAGCACGTGCCCCTGGGCGAACAGGGCGGTAAACGCCAACCGCACCACCTCCGGCTTGCCCAGCACGACCGCGTTGACGTTCCCGGCCAGCCGGGCGGCCAACGCGGCGAAACCCTGGACCTCCGGCTGGCTCAGCGGTGCGGGGGTGTCGTTCACGACGGCGGGACGCTCCTCGACTGCGGCGGCGCTGGTCAACAGGTGGGCAGCACGGCGATGTCGTCACCGCTGGCCAGGTTGAGCCAGGCCCAGGGGATGTAGTTGCGCCCCTCGTAGTCGACGCGCACCCACCAGGTGGACTGCTTCTGACCGTTGTAGATCCAGGAGTCGACGTTCTCGCCCTGCCGCCGACAGTACGCCCGCAGCCGGGTGCCCGGCTTCGCCCAACCGACCTGTTTGTCGTTGTCCTGCCGGGGCACCGAGAAGACCTCGTTGCCGTTGCGACCGTCCACATCGCGGTCGCAGTAGGTGCGCTGATCGCCGTCCGGGCCGTTGACGCAGGTCGCCACCCCGTACAGCGGGTCGGTGCCCTGCGCCCGGGTGGCGGTGCCCCGACCGGCGGCGTTGGCGGCCGTCACCGTCACCGTGTAGGCGGTGCCCGGGGTCAGGCCGGTCACCCGCAGGCTGGCGCAGCTGCCCGTGGCGCTCTTCCCGCCGGTGGCGGCGGTGCAGGTCGACTCCCCGCCCCCGGCGTCCACGGTGAACGTCACCGTCACCGACGTCGCGTCCGCCGACGACCCGGTCACCGTCACCCGGGGCGCCGCCACCGTCCGGGCGGTGACGCTCGCCTGCGGCCCCGGCCCGGCCTCGTTGACCGCCCGCACCCGCACCAGCACGTTCTGCCCGTCGCCCAGCCCGGTGACGGTCGTGTCGGTGCCGGTCACCTCGCTGGTCCGCCCGCCCACGTCCACCTGGTAGCGGCTCACCGGGCGGCCGTTCGCCGCCGCCGCCGACCACTGCACCGCGACCGTGCCCGCCCGGTCGGCCACCGTCGCCGCCCGCAGGTCCACCGGCTGCCCGGGGGCGGCGAACGGCACCACCGGCTCACTGAGCGGGGAGGCCACCGAGGCGGCCCCCCGGTCGCTGACCGCGATCACCGTGAACGCGTACTGGGTGCCGTAGGTCAGCTCACCGGCCGGCACCACCAGTTCGGTGCGACGCGACTCGCCGACCGGGGCGTTCGCGCCGGCCGAGGTGGCGGTCACCGCGTACCTGGCGATCCGGTTGCCCTGACCGTCGGCCGCCGGCCAGCGCACCAGCACGGTGCCGTCGGGGCGGGCCTGCGCGCTGACCCCGGCCGGTGGGGCCGGCACCGCCGAGGTCGGCGTCACCGGGTTGCTGCGCCGGGCCGGGCCGTCGCCCCTGCCGTTCACCGCGTACACCGTGAACGTGTACGTCGACCCGTTGGTCAGCCCGGTGACCTCCAGCGACCGCTGGTTCGCCCCCACCTCGTGCCGACGCCCGGCACCCTGCACCACGTACCGCAGCACGGCCGAGCCGTTCGCGGCGGCGGGTCGCCAGGCGACCCGGGCCCGCGCGTCCCCGGCGGTGGCGGTGACCTGACCCGGCGCGCCGGGCTTACCCATCCGGGGCTTCGGCGGCGGAGGCGGCGGGGGCGGGTCGGGCGGCGGGTCCCCGCCCAGCACGTCGTTGGCGTACTTGTCGACGGTGCGTACCCGGTGCGCGTCGTCGACCACCCGCGCGGTGGCCGCACCCGGGGCGTTGATGAACAGGTGGTTCTCCCGCACCTCCAGCTCCAGCGGGCCTCTCGTGCGGCCCGGCCGGATCGTCTCCACCAGCTGCCCGGCCCCGTCGAACGCGTAGACCGTGCCGGTGACCCCGTCGGCGCAGTAGAACCGGCCCGCCCAGGCCACGGCCGGCCCGACCCGGTCGCCGCTGCCCGGCACGACGAACCGGGTGACCACCCGGCCGTCACCGACGGCGAGCACCCGCCGTTCCCCACCGATCGTCACCGGCACCACCGGGCCGCTGGTCCGCGCCGGCACCGCGCCACCCGCGGCGGCCTCCAGCACCGTACGCCGGGTCTGTCCGCCCCGGACGGTCACCAGCGTGCCGGTGGTGCGGTCCAGCACCGCCACCCCGTCGTCCAGGGTGGACACTGTCAACTCGTGACTCGGCTCGGCCACCGGATGCGTCTCGACCCGCCGAGGCCCCCGGTCGTCCGCCGCCCCCGACGCCGGCCCGGACGGCAGCGCGGCGGCGGTGACCGCCGCGACCGTGCCCTCCGACGGCACCGCGATCCACAACCGGCCCCGACCGTCGAACGCGCCGGCCGTGATGCCCGGCGGAAACAGCACCGGGTCACCCACCGGCACCAGCGAACGGGGATCGAGCTGACGCACCACCCCGCGCACCGCGTCCACCACGAAGGCCGCGTCGTCGTGCAGCACCACGTTGACCCCGAGACCGGGCGTGGTGGGGGTGGTCGCGGTGATCTGGAGGGTGGCCAGGTCCAGCGCGCTCACCTGGCCGGTCTCCAGATCACGCAGGATGAGCAGCCGGTCGGTCTGGGTGACCTGCACCGGATGCTGCCGGGCCCCGGGAACCTCCTTGCGGGTGTCCACCCTGGCGGTGATCCCGTTGACCCGGGCCAACTCGCCCCGCGTGCTGCTCCACAGCCAACTGCTGGCGTCGAAGCTGGCCAACGCCTCCTCCGCGGCGCCCCGACCCAGCAGGGTGAGGCCCAGGGCCGCCACCAGCGCGGTCACCGTGCCGACCGTGACCAGCCCACCCCGCCACCGGGACCGTCGGCGGGACGCGCCACTCCCGGCGCTCGCGGCATCGTCGATGCTGGCCACAGCGGGTCGACCTCCGTCCGGTGGCCTCAGACGGCGTGCCGGGTGCCGGACGCCCTCGCCTGAACCGTGGCACATCATAGGGGTCGATCCGGGACGAGGAAACCCGGACCGTTCCGCTTCGGACACCCAGCGTGCCGGTTCGGTGGGGTGTCCTGCCGTCGCGGCGCAGGCCGGAGCACTCGGTCAGCCTCCCCGCCCGGCCGCCCCTGGCCGGCCGTCGTGCTCAGCTGCTCGGCGACGGCCGGACCCGGTCGGTGCAGACCTGGCCGGAGGTGGCGAACGAGTCCGTCGAGTAGACCGCCAACACGGTGAAGCAGTAGTCCACCTCGGCGTTCAGCCCGTTGACCGTGAAACTCGTCTGTCCCGGGTCGACGGTCGCCATCACCCCGAGGGCCCGACCCGTGCGTCCACCCGCGACCATGAACGGCACCGAGCCGCCGCTCGGGTCGGACCAGGTGACCGTGATGGTGGCCTCGTCGTCCCGCAACCTCAGGTCGGCCGGGGGCGGACCGGCCGTTTGCCGGGGGGCGGTGCCGGTCGACCGCTGCGGCCCGTCCGCGTCCCGGCCCAGGGCCAGCGCGCCGACCGTGCCCCCGGCGACCAGCACCAGGACCACCCCCGCCACCACGGCCACCGTCCGGCCCCGGCGGCGCGCCCGCCCGTCCTGCGCCGGGTACGACGGCGCAAGCTCCGGATATCCCGCCCTCTCCACCGCCGGCGGTACGCCCCGGTCGGTGCCACGCTCCCCGCCCCCCGGGCCGGCTGCCCCGGGGGGCGGTCCGGGCTCCACCACTGCCTGTGGCGCGGACGCCGTGGTCGCCCACGGCGCGGGCGCGTGGGCGGCGGTGGGTGCCCTGAACTCGTGCGTGCTGTCCGGTGCCGGTGCCGACGATCCGACGTCCGTTCCCGGTGCCGGCGGGCGCCCGGCATCCGGCGGGGACCCGGCGGCCTGCCCCGAATCCGACGGCCATCCCGGGGTCCGCCCCGCGGTCGATGGCCATCCGGAGGACTGCGCCACCACCGGCGGTGATCCGGCGGTCCGTCCCGGGTACGGCGGCGGACCCGTGGTCTGTTCGGTAGCTACCGGCGGCTCGGTCATCGGTACCAGCGGCATGATGATCGACCGACCTGGTGCGACGTCGTCCCATGTCGGGTCGTCGGCGGGAGCCTCGTCGTCCCCGCCCGCGTCGTCGACCGTCCCGGCGGGGCCGGTGGTCCATGCCGGGACGGGCGTGCCCCCGGCGTCCCCGCCGGGTGGAGTGTCGAGCGGTGCAGTGGTCACCGCCGGATGCCCGGTCCGCAGGTCGACATCTCTGGTGGCTGCGGGTGCCGGTGGTGCGGGGTGCGGCTGCGACGGTGTGGAGGCCGTCGGGAGATCGGCGGGTGCGGCCAGGGTGGGCGGCGGAGCGGATTCGACGGTGGACGCGGGAGCGGCGGTGTCCCCGGACGCTGTGGCGGGAACCGGGTCGGCCGTACCGCGAGGTGCTGCGGTGGGTGCCGGCTCGGCGGCGGTATCGCCGGACGTCGCCCCGGGTACCGCGTCGGCGGATGACGCTGCGGGTGCCGTACCGCCGGGTGGGGTCGCCGCCGGGGTTCGGGTGGGGCCGGGGTGCTGGTCCTCCTCCAGCAGGGGGCCGATCTGCTGGACCCGTACCGTCGGCCGGTCCCAGCCCGGCGCGGGTGGGGTCGCAGCCGGCCCCGGCACGGGCGGGACGGCGGGAAGCGCCGCCGGAGCGGGCGCTGCCGGCGGTGCGGGAGTCGGCGCATCGGCGGGTGCAGGACCCGGTGCGGCCCCGTCGCCGGTCGGGGCGGGCGGGGTGGCGGTGGGCAGGGGATGGACCGGACCGGGCTCACCCGGCGCGGGCGGAAGGGCGGTCGGCTGCCCGTGCCGGATGGGCGTGCCGTCCGATGGCCCGCCCGGCTGGGCGGGGCTGGCGGTGGGCACGGTAGGGATCGGGACCGGACGCCCGTGCTGGGCCGGTGGACCGGACGGCCCCCCGGTCGACGCTCCGGGGTGCGGTGCGGCCGGGGGAGCAGCCGACCGGTCGGGTTCTCCCGGCGGGACGGCATCGCCCGTCGCGCCCGGCGACACGGCGGAGGGGTGCTGCAGGTGCGGCGGCGCCCAGGGCGAGGTGGGTGGTGCGCCACCGGAGACCGGGGCGGGTGACGCCGGGTACCGCTGCGCCGGCGCTGCCTCCGGGGCGGCGTCCGGTGCCGGTGCAGCGGCGGTGGGCGGGCCGGGCGGTGACGCCGGCGGCCCGGACCGTGGTGCGGCGGAGGCCGGACGGGGCCGGGGTACGCCGGACCGGTTGGTGGGCTGGACGCCGTACATCTGCCGGGGCAGTGGCACCCGGGGTTCGGCGTCCGGAGCCGGGTCGGCCGGTGCGGGGCCCGGTCGTGGTGCCGGCGGGCGTACCGGCTGGCTCGACGCCGGCGGGTGGCCGGCCGGGGTCGGTGGGCCCGGTGCGGCCGGGCTGGGAGGCGCGGAGACCGGGTGGAGCGACGGCGGTGCCGACCCGGGCCGGGGCGTCGGGAGGGGCCGGTGCTCCTGGTGCGGGGCCGGCGGGGCGTGGCCGGGAGGGGCCGACTGGGCAGTCGGCGGCGAGGGCGCAGGCGCGGCAGCGGAGGACGGGGAGGGTGGCTGGCCGTCGGGGATCCCGAGGTACTGACGGGCGGCGCGTACGGCGGGATGCTGCTCGCCGAGCGCGGCGGGCCCGGCGGTGGCCACCCGGGTGTAGTTGCGGCGGGCCTCGTGCCGGTTGCCCAGTTCCTCGGCGACCCCGGCCAGGTCGAAGGCCAGGGCCAGCATCAGCGGATCGGCCGGGTTCCACCGCCGCTCGCCGGCCGCGTACGCCTCCTCCAGCACCCGCCGGGCGGCTGCCGGATCGTCGGCCTCCCGGTGCAACCTCGCGAGCAGGTGCGCGGTGCCCATGATCTCCGGGTGGTCCTCACCGTACGCGGGACGGGCCGAAGCGAGCGTGTCAGCGAGCAGCCGGCAGGCCGCCGACAGGTCACCGGCGGAACGCAGGGCGAGGGCCCGGCGCTGGACTGCGGCGAGGGGTGAGGGTACGGACACGCAAGCAATGCTGCCGTCTGAGCGGGGCCGGACGCTACCCGCCCGCTCCAGCCGCGTCCTGACCTGCGACGATCCGGCTCCCGTCGGCGGGTCGGGCGGCGATGTGCATGATCCATACGGGCCGTGTACAGTAATGCCCCGTGCGGCCCACCAGGGCGGCTGACCGGGGTGAGAGCCGCCGGCGCCGACACGGTAGGCTGGACGGGCAAGTCCGGGTGGCGGAATGGCAGACGCGCTAGCTTGAGGTGCTAGTGCCCGTATAGGGCGTGGGGGTTCAAGTCCCCCCTCGGACACGTACAGTTACCCCACAGTAATCAGCGTCAGGCGTAGCCTCGACGCTGATTTTGTTTTCACCGGGGTTGTAGGTGAGGGCGAGTCGTAGCTCCCGGTAGACGGTGCTCTTGTCCCTGCTGTCGGCGTCTCGCAGGGTGTTGCGGATGTCGTCGAAGCTGCCGACGAGGTGTCGGATGTTGTCCTCGGTGAGGCGGTGGGGAGCGGGTGGTTGGGCTGCCGCTGCTGTGTCGCGTTGGGCGAGGGCGGCGGCGCGTTGGGCGTTGACCTCGGCCATCCAAGCGGCGACGGTGGCGGGGTCGCCTCCGGCGTCCGTGCTGGGCAGCGGTCTGCGCCGTGGTCGCCCACCGTGCCAACCGTCGGGATCTGGTGCTGCCGATCCTGTCGAACAACCGATTCGAACACCACCTGACGGGCTATGTCGGCTCCCTGGTCCAGAGCACGCTCGCCACCGTCGAGGTCGGCGACAGGGACTTCGACGAGCTGGTAGGCCACACCTGGGCTGCAGTGATGGAGGCCAACCGCCACGCCAGGTACGACGCGGCCAAGCGATCCGCCGTGGACGAACTGGTCGAGCACGAACGCGGCCTGCGCATCAACTACGATCCCTTGTTCAACAGCCTCGTGCCCGGACGCCTGAAGTCATCGGGCTGGAGTCCATCATGGGCATGCCGGACCGGATTCTGGCCGACTCCTGCTGGGTCGACGTGGCCGACGTGCAACGCCTCGTGGAGGCGGCGGTCGCGCCCGCCGTGGCACACGTCTTCGCCGAGGTCGGCGGCCGCCCGCTGGTCGCTCACCTCACCGCCACCGCTACCGTCCGTACGCCGGAACAGGCGCACGCCCGCTGCATGGCCATCCTCGCCGACCACCCCACAGCCATCACCCCACGCCAGTACGTCATCTGCGACGCCGCGCCGTCCGATCCGGCCGATCCCGCGGGCTGGCGGGCGCCTTCGGCCACCGGCTCCGGTCGCCGTTGACGGTCGCGGATCAGGGCCGCCTATGTCCTACCCGCATTGATCCGTCACGCCGATCGCCGTCGAGATGACCATCGACGAGACCGTTCGCGCCCAGCAGCGGCATGCGACCCTGGGTCCGTCGCGCCCGCCCGGCTTCTCGCACGGCAGGAGACGGTAGGGCGTCACCGGCCGTGGGAAGGTGAAGACGCATCCAGGGGCGGCGGTCGATGGCCGGACCGGTCGTCGTCGTGCGCCACGGTGCCGCAGCCGTTCCGGGAGCGGTCCTGCGTGTCGACCATCTGCAACCTCAGGAGAGACCATGGTCCGTTCCGCGCTCCGCCGCGGCCTGCCCGCCGTCGTCGCGGCCGTGGCTGTCGTCCTGTCGGTGGGGGCCGCCGCCCCCGCCGCCCAGGCCCGGCCGGCGTCGCTGCCCTCGACGACCCGGTTCTACACGCCGCCGCCCCCGCCGGCCGCGATCAGCCAGATCGCCGACCTGGCCCGGTCCGGCCACGGACGGGACGCCCTGCTGTTGACGCGGATGGTCACCACCCCGCAGGCGGTCTGGTTCACCGGTGGCACCCCCGCGCAGGTGCGGTCGAAGGTGCGGCAGACCGTGACGGCGGCGGCCCGGCAGAACAGCGTCCCGGTGCTGGTCGCCTACAACATCCCCTTCCGGGACTGCGTCCAGTACGCCGCGGGCGGCGCCCGGAACACCGCCGAGTACTTGGCGTGGATCGACGCCTTCGCCGCCGGCATCGGCGGTCGACGTGCCGTCGTCCTGCTGGAGCCGGACAGCCTCGGCATCATCCCCTTCCACACCGACCTGTGGGGCGAGCAGGAGTGGTGCCGGCCGACGGACGCCGCCGGGAACCCGCCGCCGGGCGCCTCCTCCGCCGAGCACTTCGCCGCGCTCACCGGCGCGGTGGACCGGCTGACCCGCCAACCCCACGTCAGCCTCTACCTCGACGGCACGCACAGCGACTGGCTGGGCGTGGACGAGAGCGCGTACCGCCTGGTGAAGGCCGGCGTCCAGCGGACGCAGGGCTTCTTCCTCAACTCGGAGAACTTCCAACCCACCGAACACGAACGCAAATACGGCACCTGGATCTCGCAGTGTGTGGCGTTCGCGAACAACCCGGACGACGGCGGCTGGCGACTGGGCCGTTACGACCGCTGCGGCAGCCAGTACAGCCCCGCCGACCACACCGACTTCAGCACCTGGGTGCTGACCGACAAGTGGTACGCCGAGAACCTCGGCCGGGCGGTGCCGACGACGAGGTTCGTCATCGACACCAGCCGCAACGGCAACGGCCCCAACATGATGGGCGAGTACGCCGGTGCGCCCTACCACCAGCCGCCCGCCGTGGTCGACGCGCTGGCCGAGGGGAACTGGTGCAACCCACCCGGTCGGGGCCTCGGCCTGCGCCCGACCGCGAACACCGGCGTGCCGCTGCTGGACGCGTACCTGTGGGTGAAGCCTCCCGGCACGTCCGACGGGACCTGCGACATCGCCGGTGGCGCGCGGGCCTGGGACTTCAGCCGGTACAACCCGTGGCGGGTGACGCCGGAGCAGCAACGCCGCTTCGACCCGCTGTGGGGCGTGGTGGACCCGCCCTTCGGGCAGTGGTTCGGCGTCTCCGCCCTGGAGGTGGCCCGGCGGGCCGACCCGCCGCTGACGCACTGAGCCCGGCCCAGGTCCGGGCCGCCCGCGACACACCGCCGACCGCGCCCGTCACGTCCGGTAACGACGTGGCGGGCACGGTCGTTTCCGTGGGTTGGGTGGCCGGCGGGCAGGCCCGGTGCGGAAAAGTACGGGCGGGTGTGTCCATCACCGGGTATCCCGTTCGTCGTATGCAGGAGAGGGCCGACCGGGACCGGTCACCGGCCCCGGCCGAGGCCGTGGTGGTGGCACGATCACGACTGGAGGAACGACCATGAGGTACATGATGCTGATCTGTGAGGACGAGTCCGTCGCCTTCACCGAGGAGGAGGACCGGGCGACGATGGCGGCCATCGACGTCTGGGTGCGGGAGATGAACGACCGTAACGTCCGGGTGCAGGGCAACCGCCTGCGGCCGGTCAGCGACGCGACCGCCGTTCGGGTACGCGGCGGCGAGGTGCTCCTCGCCGACGGGCCGTTCGCCGAGGCGAAGGAGCAGATCGCCGGATACGACATCATCGACTGCGCCAACCTCGACGAGGCGATCGAGGTGGCGGCCAAGCATCCGGTGGCGGCCTTCGGCACGATCGAGGTGCGGCCGTTGCTGCCGGAGTGACGGCGCAGCCCCGCGCGACAGCACAGACCAGAGGCTCGGTGTGACGGCAGAGACGATCGGCGAAGCGGTCCGGGTGGCCGTGCAGGACACCTACCGCGAGCAGTGGGGGCGCATCGTCGCCACGGTGATCCGCCTGACCGGGGACTGGGACCTGGCCGAGGAGTGCGCCCAGGACGCCTTCGCGCAGGCCCTGGAGCGTTGGCCGCGGGACGGCGTGCCCCACCGCCCCGCGGCCTGGCTCACCACCACCGCCCGCAACCGGGCCCTGGACCGGCTGCGCCGCTCGGCGGTCGAGGCGGCCAGGCTGCGGGAGGTGGCGGTGCTCACCGAGGAGAACCTCGACGGGATCGGTGCGACATCGGACGCCAGCGGCATCACCGACGACCGGCTACGGCTGATCTTCACCTGTTGCCATCCGGCGTTGGCGCTGGAGGCCAGGGTCGCGTTGACCCTGCGCACCCTCGCCGGGCTCACCACCGCCGAGATCGCCCGCGCCTTCCTGACCAGCGAGGCGACCATGGCCAAGCGCCTGGTCCGGGCCAAACGCAAGATCCGGCACGCCGGCATCCCGTACCGGGTGCCCCCGGCGCATCTGCTGCCCGAGCGGGTCCACGGCGTGCTCGGCGTGCTGTACCTGATGTTCAACGAGGGCCACACGGCCAGCGCCGGGCCGAACCTGGTCCGGCAGGGGCTCTGCGACGAGGCGATCCGGCTGGCCCGTACCCTCGCCGGGTTGATGCCCGACGAGCCCGAGGCGCTCGGGGTGCTCGCGTTGATGCTGCTGCACCACGCCCGACGCGGGGCGCGGCTCGACGGCGCCGGTGAGCTGGTCACGCTGGAGGAGCAGGATCGCTCCCGCTGGGACCGCGCCGCGATCGCCGAAGGGCTGGCCCTGCTGGACGAGGCGATGCGGCGGGCCCGGCCCGGCCCGTACCAGATCCAGGCGGCGATCGCCGCCTGCCACGCCTCCGCGCCCCGCGCGCAGGACACCGACTGGACCCGGATCGCCGCGCTCTACCAGCGGCTGGCCGGGCTGGTGCCGTCGGCGGTGGTGCAGGTCAACCGGGCGGTGGCGGTGGCGATGGCCGAGGGACCGGCGGCCGGCCTGCGCCTGGTGGACGAGCTGACCGCCGACGCCGCCACCTATCGACTGCTGCCCGCCGTCCGGGCCGACCTGCTGCGCCGCCTGGGCCGGCACCGGGAGGCGGCGACCAGCTACCGGGAGGCGCTGGCGTTGCCGGCCAGCGAGCCGGAACGCCGCTACCTTACCCGGCGGCTGACCGAGCTGGGGGAGGAAGCGGCCGGCCCGCCGCCCGGCGTCGTCGAGCGTGGCTGAGCCTCGGTTCAGTACGGCAGGGCGCGGACCTGCCGGGCCAGCGCCTCGGTGAGGCGTACCGAGCGGCCGATCCGGTGCGCCTCCGTGAGCAGGTCCGGGCCCCAGCGGGACCAGAGCCCGGCGAGCCGGGAGGTGAGCAACACGGTCTCCACCGCGTCGTCGGCCAACGACGTGCGCAGGCCGATCGCGTGGTGTGCCGTGTGCGGGCTGCCGGAAGCGGCCTTCGCCAGCAGGTCGGCGTCGAAGTCCACCAACGCCGCGCGGCGCAACCCCGCCGGCAGGCGGCCGCCCGCGCCGAGGATGGCCGTCCCGCCCGCCGGGTCGAGGTGGGACAGTTCCCGCTCCACCTCGGCTGTCACCTCGACCGCCCGCACCCGCTCGGCATGGGTGAGCAGGAACCGGTAGTTGTCCTCCAGATCCAGCAGATTGGTCCGCTGCATCAGCTTCCAGATGATCTCCACGGGGGGCTCGGGATGCTTGGTGAGGAACGGCTGCACGTTGGCCTTGCCGTCGACCATGTTCGCGTCCCGGTCCCGGCCCTGGGGCGCGTGCAGCCCCCATGCCGTCCGGGTCAGGCGGAAGCCGACACCGTCCTTGAACAGTCGGTAGCCGAGTTCCAGATCCTCCACGCCCCAGCGGCGGAACTCCTCGTCGAAGCCGCCGACCCGCCAGAAGTCCTCGGCGCGCACGGAGCAGTTCAGCGACCAGAACAGCACCCACGGCGTGGCCAGCAACCCCAGGTCGAAGTCACCGGCGGCGAACTGCCGGTGCCTCGGGTCGGCGAAACTCGGCACGTCGCGGTACCGGGCGACGACGTCCTCGGGCAGCACCCCGTCCATCGCCTCCGCCAGGCCGGGCATCGTGCCGTCGATGTCGTAGCCCCAGGAGTAGCCGATCAGCGCGGTGCGCCGGGCCCCGGCGTGCTCGGCGAGGAGGAGTTCCAGGAAGTCCGGGGCGACGAAGGTGCCGGTGTCCAGGAAGACCAGGATCGGCGCGCGGGCCATCCGGGCGCCGGCGTTGCGCGCGGCCCCGGCCCGGAAGCCGTCGTCCGGCTGGAAGTGGTAGCGGATGGGCAGCGTGGCCGCGGCGTCGTCCACCACGGCGCGGGTGTCGTCGAACGAACCGTCGTCGGAGACGATGACCTCGAACATCTCGGTCGGCATCCGTTGCCGCGCCAGGTGCTCCAGCGTCTGGCGCAGCGTCTCGGCGCGGTTGTAGGTCGGGATGACGACCGACAGGTGCGGCTCGGTCGAGATGGGACGTGACATGGGCACCCTTCCGGTTGGGCCACCGACGACAGTCTGACGACCGGCGGTGGCCGGCACATCTCCCAGCTTGCCGTCCTGTGCCGAAGGGCGGCGACGGCGGCGAGCGCACGTACGAAGATGCGCCCCGGGCGGCCGCGCCGGCACGCTGGGGCGGAGCTTCGTCGCCCGCCTGCCGCTCGGCGCGGGCCCGGACACCGGCACTGTGGCCACCGTGTCGCCGGGCGCGTCACCCGGTCGGACTGGCGTGCCGAGCCTCCCCCACCGCCGTCGAGCAGCGCCGGGGTGGGTCCGTTGCGCGTGATCGTCCCGAGGCCACCGTTGCGGTGCCGCCGTCCCGCTGTCACCGGAGCCGACGAAAGGGTGACCCATGCCTGGCCCGATCGATCTGGTCGTACCGAACAACGGCGAGTTCAACGTCCGTAATGCGCGCGTGGACCTCGGCCCGCGGGCCGCCGGCGGCTACCTCGAATTCGGCGCCTACCTCGCCGACCAGGCCGTCTTCTGGAGCACGGCGGACCGCGTGCTCCTGCTGCCGGCCGGCTACGACCCGCTGTGGTTCGCCGACGTGCACGAGGCGCTCGGGTCGGCGCCGCCGCCGGTGGTGTCGCCGCAGCCGCGTACCGGCCGGCTGTTGAGCGACCTGATGCACGACGCGGCCGCGCTGGCCACCCTGCGCCAGGCGCTCGGCGGACGCCCGGTCCGGCTGCTGTCCTGGGGCGCGACACCGGAGTTGTTCCTGCTGGTGGAGACCATCCGGAGCTGGGGACAGCGGGTGGACGTCGACGGTGTGACCCGCGAGAACGAGTGGGCCAGCCGCTACCTCGACTCGAAGCTCAGCTGCCTGGACCTGGCCCGGGACCTCAGGATCCCGACGGCACGGTCGGTCATCGTGGCCGACCGCGACGAGTTGCGTGGCGCGCTGGCCGCGACCCTGCGCCGGCACCCGCGGGCCATCGTCAAGAGCCCGTACGGGGTGGGCGGGCAGGGATCGGCCGTGGTGGACTCCGACGACGACAGCGTCGCCGGCTTCTGGGACCGGATGCACGACGACCCCTACTTCCGTACCTACCCGTTGATCGTGCAGGAGTTCGTCGCCCACGCCCCGGGCCTGGGCTGCCCCGCGCTCGACTTCCGGGTCGTCGACGGTGGCGTCGCCGACCTCGTGCTCAGCGCGGTGACCACCACGCGGGGGCACCTCTTCCAGAGCGTCAACGTCGGGGTGGGATCGCTGCCGACCGAGGTGGCCGACCGGATCGTCCCCCTCGGCCACCGGCTCGGCGCGGCGGCCGGGGAACTGGGGTTCCGGGGCTGGCTCTGCGTGGACCTGATCGCCGGCGCGGACGGGGAGATCTACCTGAGCGAGATCAACGCCCGCCGCAGCGGCGCCATGCACTCGATCGGCCTGCTCACCGCCTGGCGGGCGGAACGGGACCTGACCCTGTCGTCGCACGACCTGAGCAGCGTCCGCGGGCCGGGTCCGGTCTCCTACCGCGACCGGGTACGACCGGCCTTCCTGCGGGCCTGGGCGGCCGGGTTGCGGGTGTACCCGACGGCGGTGCGGGGGCTCGCCTTCCCGGAACCGATGATGGCGCTGGTCGCGGCCGGCTCCAGCGCCGCCGAGGCCGAGGCCGTCGTCCGGGACGTGCTGGCGCAGATCGACTCGCCCCCGACGCGCGCCGGGACCGGGCCGGGGGCGCCCACCCCGACGAGCTGCCCGACGCCCGCGGCCGGCTCGTCCGACGAGCCGCGCGACGCCGGCGGACCGCCCGGTCAGATGGCCGCGACCGCCCGATGAGGACCGTCACGACCACCGGAGAATCTGTTAACCTCGATCGATTGCCGCGCATGTCGCCCGCGCGGATTCCGGTTCCCGGCACTGCTGCCCGCCCACACGTGGTGACACGTGTGGGCGGGGCGGGCACCGCCGGGGGCGGGCCTCGGTCGAGCCGCTGACCACCAGGAGACAAGATGGCCAACTCGCGGCGCTGTAGCGTGGTGATCCCGACCTACGACCGGGCCGACCTGCTCGCCTACACACTGGAGTCGTTGAGCCGGCAGAGCCTGCCGACCGACCGGTTCGAGGTCCTGATCGGCGACGACGGGTCCACCGACCACACCGCGTCGGTGATCGACCGGTACCGGGACCGGCTCGACCTGCACCACCTCTTCCAGGAGCACGACGGCGTCGGGGTCACCCGGGCCCGCAACCGGTGCATCCGGCGCGCGACGGGTGAGATCTGCGTGCTGCTCGACTCCGGCGTCATGGCGCACTCCGGCCTGCTCGCCGCGCACCTGGCCCGCCACGAGTCGACGCCCGACCCGCTCGCGGTCATCGGCTACGTCTACGGCTTCACCCTCGACGGCGACGACAGTGAGCTGGAGCGGATGATCGACCCGTGGGACGCCGACGCGACGATCGCCGGGTTCGCCGCCCGGGGTGAGCATCCCGACGTGCGTGACGAGTTCTACCGTCGCTACCACGACGACTTCGCCGACCTGCCGGCCCCCTGGATCATGTACTGGACATGCAACGTCTCGGCGCGTACCAGCCAACTCCGCGACGTGGGGATGTTCGACGAGAGCTTCCGCAACACCGGTGGCGACGACCTGGACCTGGCCTACCGGTTGCACTGCGACGACGCCCGCTTCGTGCTCGACCGGGCCGCCAGCGCCGTGCACTACCCGCATCCCAAGGACTTCGCGCAGAACCTGAAGAGCATGATGGTCAACTACCACTGCATGATCGAGAAGTATCGCTCCCCGGTGATGCCGTTGCTGCTGGCTGCCCCGACGATCCACCCGTTCAACATCAACGACGTGATCGCCGCGCTCCGTCTGCCGCCTGCCGCCACCCGGATGGACGGGAAGCACGCCCGGTGACGACCTGGTGGAACACCGCGCTGGCGGAGCTCGCCAAGCGGTGGAGCATCGTGAAGATCCTGCCGCGCGCCGGGATGGGGCTGGTCGTCGGCCTCGCCACGATCAACGTGCTGCTGGGTGTCCTGCCGGTGGTCTTCGTGGTCGCCACGAGCGAACTGCTCGGCCGGGTGCCCGAGGCGGTCGCCGGCGGCACGGGCTCGGCGGTCTGGCGCACCGTGCTGGCCATCTTCGCGGTGGCCGCGGCGGCCTTCGTCGGCCAGCAGATCGTCGCGCCCTTCCAGGGCTCGCTCGGCGAACTGGTGGCCCGCCGGATCGACGGGCAGATGTTCGACGAGCTGATGGCCGCCGCCCTGCGCTCCCGGGGCATCGCGCCGCTGGAGGACCAGGCGGCGCTGCAGGACCTCAGGGCGGCCGTCGCCGAGGTGCAGTACGGCTTCCAGAGCCCCGGCCAGGCCTGCGCCGGCCTGCTCGGCCTCGGCGCTCGGTACGTGCAGTTGATCGGCTATGCGGCGGTCATCGCGCTCGCGTTCGCCTGGTGGGCGGCCCTGGCCCTGGTCGTGGTGGTGCTGCTGTTCCGCTACGGCCAGCGCAACGGCATCCGCCACTACTCCCGGCTGCGCTACGCCCTCGACGGGCCCGAACGCAGGATCGACTACCTGCGTGACCTCGGCATCCAGCCGGCGGCCGGCAAGGAGATCCGCGTCTTCGGGCTCGCCGGCTGGCTGACCTCGACGCTCGAAGAGGCGTACCGGTCCTGGCTGGCTCCCCTGTGGGTAGCCCGCCGACGGCTCTATCTCTGGCCCTTCTTCCGGTACGCGGTGGTCGGGCTGGTGCTCACTGGCATGGTCTTCGCCTTCACCGGGACCGCCGCGGCCGAGCAGCTCACCCTCACCGGGTTCGCGCTGGTCATGCAGGCCAGCCTCGGTGCGCTGCGGCTGTCGGAGTTCTATCCCGAGGCGGACAACCAGATCGCCGTGGGAATGACCGCCTACGATGCCGTCGGGCGGTTCGCGGAGCGGGTCGACGCGTACCCGGCCGAGGTGCGCGACGGGGATCCGGCCCAGCCGGCCGCGGTCGCGCCGGCCGCCGTACCCGACCCGGTCGCCACGATCCACTTCGACCAGGTGTCCTTCTCCTACCCCCGGCAGGACCGGCTCGTCTTTGACCAGCTCGACCTGACGATCCCGGTGGGCCGCTGCACGGCGATCGTCGGCCTCAACGGGGCCGGCAAGACCACCCTGGTCAAGCTGCTCGCCCGGCTCTACGAGCCGACCGGCGGCGCGATCCGGGTCGACGGGGTCGACATCCGCACGTACCCGGTCGTGCAGTGGCGTCGCAAGCTCGGCGTCATCTTCCAGGACTTCGCCCGCTACGAGATCTCGGCCGCGGTGAACATCGGCTACGGCGCGATCGAGGCGGCCGACGACCGCGAGGGCATCGAGCACGCGGCCCGGGCCGCCGGCATAGCCGACGACTTGGGCCGGCTGCCCCGGGGGCTGGACACGCCGTTGACCAAGCAGACCGCCGGCGGCACCGACCTGTCCGGCGGGCAGTGGCAGCGGGTGGCGCTGGCCCGTGCCCTGTTCGCGCTGCGCCACGGCTCACCCGTCGTGGTCCTCGACGAGCCCACCGCGAGTCTCGACGTCCGCGCCGAGGCCCGGTTCTTCGACGAGTTCGCCGAACTGACCCAGGGTGCCACCACCCTGCTGATCTCACACCGCTTCTCCACCGTGCGGCAGGCCGACCACATCGTCGTGCTGACCGACGGCAAGGTCGCCGAGCAGGGCAGCCACGACGAACTGGTCGCCCTCGACGGCCGGTACGCCCGGCTGTTCCGGTTGCAGGCCGACAGGTTCACCGGCACCGCGCAGCCCGAGGAGGTGGCGACGTGATCAACGTACTCGCCGGTTGTCGGCAGCTCCTGGGCACCGCCTGGCGGATGGACCGCGCCCGCACGATCGCCTCGATCGTCCTGATGGCCTGCGGCGCGGTCGCGGCGCCCCTGCTCGCCGTCGGCCTCGGCGCGATGACCGACGCCGTGGTGGCGGGGCGCTGGCGCGACGGGGCGCTGTACGGCGTCCTGGTCGCCGTCGCGGCCATCGTCTCGCTCACCTTCAGCCACTTCGCCCACGTGCTCTACTTCGAACTGTCCGAACTCGCCGAGATCGACTTCGACCGCAAACTGATCGCCCTCTCCAACGGGGCTGTCGGCATCGCCCACCACGAGCAGGCCGAGCAGGCCGACTCGCTGACCGTCCTGCAACACGAGGGCCGCCGCTTCCGCACCGGGCTGGAGGCGCTGTTCGGCGGGGTGAGCCTGGTGCTCGCCATGGTGGTGACCGCCGTGCTGCTGGCCCGGCTGCACCCGCTGCTCCTGCTGCTGCCGCTGGCGGCGATCCCCCCGCTGTACACCGGGCGGCTGGCCGAGCGGCGGCTCGACGCGGCCAAGACCGCCAACGCCGAGTCCGTCCGCCTCTCGCTCAACCTGTTCGGCCTGGCCACCTCCTCCCGCCACGCCGGCGAGGTACGGGTCTTCCGGCTGGAGGAGCAGCTGCGCCACCGGCGTGCCGAGTTGTGGGCGAACGCCACCGCCGGGCTGCACCGGGCGCGGACCGCGGCCGCCGTTACCCAGGTGGCCGGGCAGCTGGTCTTCGCCGCCGCGTACGTGGGCGGCGTCCTGCTGATCCTGCGCGACGCCACCACCGGGCGGCACAGCGTCGGCGCGGTGGTGCTCGCCGTGGCCCTCGCCGCCCAGGTCAACCAGCAGGTCACCACGGCGGTCGCGCTGATGCAGGACCTCTACCGGATGGCCAGCACCTACCGCCGGCTGGAACAGATCAGCGCCACGGTCGCCGGGCCCGACCCGACGTCCGCCGGTCACCCCCCGCCGGAGCGGCTACGGGCCGGCATCGTCTTCGACGACGTCGAGTTCAGCTACCCCGCCAGCGACGCGGTCGCGCTGCGCGGCGTCGACCTCGCCCTGCCCGCCGGGTCCGTCGTCGCGGTCGTCGGCGAGAACGGAGCCGGCAAGACCACCCTGGTCAAGCTGCTGTGCGGCTTCTACCAGCCGACCCGGGGCCGGCTGCTGGTCGACGGCGTGGACCTGCGCGAGCTGCCCATCGAGGCCTGGCGGCAGCGGATCGCCGCCGGCTTCCAGGACTTCGTCCGCTACGAGCTGCTCGCCCGGCAGGCGGTGGGCGTGGGCGACCTGGCCCAGATCGACGACGCCGCTGCGGTGCGGGCGGCGCTGGACCGCGCCCGGGGCGCCGACCTGCTCGACCACCTGCCGGGCGGGCTGGAGACCCCGCTCGGCAAGAGGTACGCCGACGGCGCGGAACTCTCCGGTGGACAGTGGCAGAAGCTGGCGCTCGGCCGGGCGCTGATGCGCCAGACCCCGCTGCTGCTGGTGCTCGACGAGCCCACCTCGGCGCTGGATCCGGAGGCCGAGCACGGCCTGTTCGAACGGTACGCCGAACAGTCCCGCCGGGTCGCCGCGGTGACCGGTGCGATCACCGTGCTCGTCTCGCACCGGTTCTCCACCGTCCGGATGGCGGACCGGATCATCGTCGTGCGCGACGGCCGGATCGCCGAGGTGGGCAGCCACGCCGAGCTGGTCCGCGCCGGCGGCCAGTACGCCGAGCTGTACGCGCTCCAGGCCAGGGCCTACCAGTGACGGTCCGGCGCGTGCCGGCCCGGCGCCCGGTGGGCGTCGCCGCCCGCCGCCGCGCCGCCGCCGGGGTTCTCCGCCGCCGCGGGTCGGCGCAGGACGGCAAGCTGCGAGATGTGCCGGCGGAGCCCGGTCGACAGACTGGTGACCGGTGAGCCAACTCGGAGGGTGACATGTCGACCTCAATCCGCAACGGCGCGCACCTGTCGGTGGTCATCCCCACCTTCAACCGCAGCCGGATGCTCCGGCAGACCCTGGGAAACCTGGCGCGTCAGCGGCTGCCGACGGACTCGTTCGAAGTCATCGTCGCCGACGACGGGTCGTCCGACGACACCCGTGCGGTGGTGCGGGAGGCGGCGCGGACGCTGCGCATCCGGTACCACTTCCAGCCGGACGAGGGCTACCGGGTGGGTGCGGCGCGTAACGCCGGCGCCGGGTTGGCCACGGCCCCGATCCTGGTGTTCCTGGACACCGGCGCCTTCGTCGGACCGGACTACCTGGCGGGTCACCTCGCCGCGCACGTCGGCGGGGAGCGCACGGCGGTGGCCGGCTACGTCTACGGGTACGACATCGGCGGGGTCACCACGCCCGGCCTGTCGTCGGCGGCCGCCGAGCTGCCGCCCGAGCAGGTCGTCGCCCGGTTTACCGGCGACCCGAGCTTCGCCGACACCCGTCAACCGCAGTTCGTCGACTGTGACTTCGACCTCGGGCGGCTGGCCGCACCGTGGGTGCTCTTCTGGGGGATGAACTGCTCCCTGCGCGCCGACGACTTCCGGCGGCTGGGCGGCTTCGACGAGGACTTCCGCGGCTGGGGCCTGGAGGATCTGGAGTTCGCCTACCGGATGTTCAAGGACGGCGTCGGCATCCGCCTCAGCCGGCAGGCGTGGGCGCTGCACGCCCCGCACGAGCGGGACATGGACGCGCTCATGGCCGACTGCATGGTCAACCTGCGTCGGCTGACGGCGAAGCACCCCGAGCCACCCATCGAGATCGTCTGGCGGCTGATGCAGCGCGCCAGCCCGCTGGACCTGGAGCTCAGCTACCAGGTCCTGCTCTCCTGGACGGATCGCGCGCGCCTGATCGACGTCGCCGACGAGCTGGCAACCGAGCTGCCCCGTCTGGACCTGACCGGCCGGCCGGTCGTCGTCGGCGCGGGTGGCCGGGTGCCGGCGGCCCTGCCCGCCGCGACCCTGCTGGACTTCGACGCGGGCCTGCTGGCCGGGGCGACCGCCGGCACCCCGCACGTGGGGCACCACACGATCGGCCTGCGTACCCCGTTGGACG
Organism: Micromonospora humidisoli; assembly: GCF_016900955.1. Lineage (NCBI taxonomy): Bacteria > Bacillati > Actinomycetota > Actinomycetes > Micromonosporales > Micromonosporaceae > Micromonospora > Micromonospora humidisoli. The sequence goes on along the minus strand of NZ_JAFEUO010000004.1, from coordinate 55,733 downwards.
ACGACGCGGCGGACACCGTGGTCCTCACCTCCCGGCTGGCCGGGCTCTGGCCCCGCTGGGGTGAGGCCCTGCTGGCGGAGGCGCACCGCATCGGCCGGTCCGTCCACCTGACCGACGCGCTCGCCCGGCGGACCGGTGCCGCCGCACCGGGTTGAGCCGTCCCGGCCCGCCCCCGCGCAGCGTGGTGCGGCGAGAGCCTTCCGCGTTCGTGTTATAGACGCAGCAGAGGACCACAGGGAACGTCACGAGGAGGAGCACATGGCACGACTTCGGCTCGGCAGCATCCTGCTTGGCACCACCGATCCCGAACGCCTGCGCGCCTGGTACGTCGCCGCCTTCTCCCCGACGGTGACGCCGTCGGGGTTTCTCGACTTCGGCGGGTTCGACATGCTGGTGGACGGTCGTGACGACATCGCCGGCAAGAACGCCGAACCGGGTCGCATGATCCTCAACTTCGAGGTCGACGACGCCCGCGCGGTCGCCGCCCACCTCGACACCATGGGGGTGGTGTGGCTCGCGCCCCTGGAGGAACGCGAGGACGGGCTGTTCGGCACGCTGCTCGACCCGGACGGCAACTACGTCCAGGTCATCCAGCTCAGCGAGGAGTACCTCGCGGCACAGCAGGGTGACCGGCCGCCGGCGGGTGAGGCGTTGGCGCTCTCGCCGGCGTTCAACGGATTCTCCGTCGACGACATCCCGGCGGCGAGGAGGTTCTACGGCGAGACGTTGGGCCTCGACGTCTACGAGGAGTACGGCATGCTCCACCTGCGGCTGGCCGGCGGTCGAGAGGTGCTCGTGTACCCCAAGCCCGAGCACCAGCCCGCCACCTACACGATACTCAACTTCCCGGTCGACGACATCGAGCAGGCGGTGGACATGCTGGTCGGCCGGGGCGTGCGGTTCGAGGCGTACGACCACGTCGACGCCAAGGGGATCTACCGGGGCGAGGGCCCTCCGATCGCCTGGTTCCGCGACCCGGCCGGCAACATCCTGTCCGTGTTGCAGGAGTGACCCGGCGTGACCATCCGCCCGGTCGGGACGGGCGCGACGCGCGCCCGCCCCGACCGGGGTGCCGTCACTCCGCCAGGGCCTTGATGCCGTGCAGGCAGCTCCATGTTGGTGCGTGGCTCGCCGAGACGGGACGCGACGATCGTCTCCTCGTGCTCTGGAGCCTCGTCGATGACCAGGCTCAGCCCGGAGCGGCCGGGGTCGATCCGCACCGAATGGCCCAGCCGGGTGCCGGTCGACTCGGGCGTGAGCGCGAAGAGCTTCCACCCGCTGCAACTCGGGGCTCAGCCGGGGTGGAAGGTGGCTGTCGGTCACCAGCCCCAGAGCTGTGCCGGGCTCGTCTCGACGTAGACCTCGCAGGTCAGGCTCGGTCCATCGGGATACCGCACTGTCGCTGCCACCTGTCCGCCCCCGACCCGTCCTGGTCGGCCTGACCCGGTGGTGGAGGTCGAGCCGGTTCGGCACTACCGGGTGCGGCGCGGATGGTCGCTCGGGTGTCGACCTGGCACGGCGCCGGGCGCTAGTCGCACTGCACCAGGCCGGCCCGGATGGCGTTGATCGCGGCGGTGGTCCGGTTGGGCGAGTCAAGCTTGAGCATGAGGCTCGCCACCAGCCGCTTCGCGCCGTGACTGGAGATGGACAACCGGCGGGCGATCTGCTTGTTGCTCAACCCCTTCACCAGCAGGGTGAGGGCTTCGGTCTCCCGGGCGGTCAGGTTCACCGTCCGGGTACGGGTGCCCGGCCCTGGCTCGTCGGCCCTGGCGAGCAGGGCACGGGTCAGCGCGGGCGGCATCGGCAGCTCCCCGCGACGACTGCGCCGCAGGGTGTCGCTGAGCAGGTCGGCGGTGAGGCGTTGCTGGGACACGAAGCCGTCCACCGGCATCGAGGCGAGCTGGGTGACGTTGGTGGTGGTCGCCTCGTCGACCAGCAGAATGACGTGGGTGCTGCCGCGTACCGCCCGGCCTTCGTTCTCCAGCCAGTGCGCCTCCGGCGGCGCGACGATGAGGAAGTCGATCCCACCGAACCGCGACAGCGTCTCGTAGTCCGCCCGCGACCCGCACCGGTGCACGGTCGACACTTCCGGCACACTGCCGAGCACCGCCTCGATGCCCCTGCCGAAAACCTCGTTGTCCACCAGTACCGCGACGGTCATCGTGTCGTGGTCGACCTCCAGCATGCCGTGCATGTCATTACCTCCACTGTGTCGCCAGAGATGTGCCGAGGCCGGCGGCGGACGTCGTACCCTCGTCGATCGGCTAGGCCCGATCGGCGAGGCGGCGGCGCGGGGACGCCTGGACTAGGGTGGTAGTCGCGTCGCCGAACGCGCCCGCCCCGGCCCGTGCGAGCCGCGGCGGCGGACGAGCCGGGCGTCCGCCGGCCCTCGTGCGTCCGGGTCGCCCCCGCACGTCGACCCCCGCCGGATGGCGTGAGTCGTCTCCGCCGACCTCCATCGGCTACAGACCCATCGTGCTATCGGCAGGCGGGGACGCTCACCTCCTGACTTGCGCAGTGACCGACCAGCGCCCTGCCGCGTACGCGCCGGTGGGCCGCCATCCGTCACGGATGGCGGACCACCGGCGCGTACGCGGTCCGGATCAGACGGGGTCGACCAGCGCGTACGCCCGGACCGGGAAGGTGCCCATGCCGGCCACGGCGACCGGCGCGGCGTGGAAGCGGAAACCCTCCGCCGGCAGCGCCGCCAACCCGCACAGGTGCTCGACGATCGGGATGCCGGTGGCCAGCAGGCCGGTGTGCGCCGGCCGGTGCAGGTCGGCCATGTCGTCGATGTTCACCGAGTCGATGCCGACCACCGCCGGCCCCTGCGACACGAGCCAGGAGACCGCCTCGGCGGTCAGGAACGGATGACCGGGCGCACCGTACGCCTCGGTGCCCCAGTGCCGGTCCCAGCCGGTGCGGATCAGCACGGCCCGGCCGCTGACGGCGCAGCCGGCGAACGCGTCCGCGCCGATGCCCGGCGTCGGCGTGGACCCGACGTCGACGAGCACGCCCGGCACGTCCACCAGCCGCGACAGCGGCACCTGGGACAGGTCGCCGCCGTCGGCGAAGCGATGGAACGGCGCGTCCAGGTACGTCCCGGTGTTCGCCACCAGGGTCATCCGACCGATCTGGAACTCGGTGCCCGGCGCGTACCGGGCCCGGGACTCCTCCCGCGACAGGTGGTCCTCGATGTGCGGGCCGGGCAGACCCGGGTAGGTCGTCATGCCGTGCCGCACCACGTGCGACAGGTCGACCAGCCGGGCGGCGGACCCGGCTGCGGTCGGGGACGGCTGCGGTGCCGGTGTGTTCATCGACGTTCGCTCCGATCGGGTGCGGTGCCGTCGACCGCGGTGCGGGCGGTGTCGGCGAGGGTCATCAGCTGGTGCCAGGAGCCGTACCCGTAGTCGTCCATCCAGTGGTGGAAGTCGACGCCGAGCCGGGCGTAGTGCAACCCGTGCGGCGTGGCCAGCTTCAGCACCGTCACCGCACCCCGGTACAGCCGCAGCTGCACGGTGCCGGTCAACGGCTCGTCCAGCTCGGTCAGGCACCGCCGCAGCGTACGCCCGAGGTGGCTGAACCAGCCGCCCTGCACCGCCGTGGTGGTCCACTCGGTGGAGAGCTGCGCCCGTACCGCGTGTTCGCGCGGGCCGAGGACGGCGTTGGCCAGCGCCCGGTGCGCGGTCGTGATGACCGTCGCCGCCGGTGACTCCCGGACTTCGTGGTTCTTCACCCCGAACGCGGTGTCCTCCAGCCCGGAGTACCGGCCGACGCCGTGCCGGCCGGCCAGCTCGGTGAGCCGGGGCACCAGATCGTGCAACGGCAGCGGGGCCCCGTTCAGGGCCACCGGCAGCCCAGCCGCGAAGGCCAGGGTCAGCTCGGCCGGCTCCGCGGGGCAGTCGACCGCATCCCGGGTGAGGGTGAACACCGACTCGTCGAGCCGGTTCTCCGGGGTCTCCAGGCTGCCGTTCTCGATGACCCGGGCCCACGGGTTGACGTCGACGCTGTGCACGGCGTCGGGCAGGGTGACGCCTGCCTCCGCCAGCCGGGCCTGCTTCTGCGCCCGGGTCACGTTCGAGCCCAGGAACGGCGCGACGACGTGCAGCTCCGGGTCCAGCGCGGCGACCGAGCGCCCGATCCGGGCCGTACTGTTCTGCATGTAGGTCGCGGTGTGCCCGACGGCGTCGCCGCCGACCGTCCGGGCCACCCGGACCGCCGCCCGCGCCATCAGCGGTCGGCTCAACGTGGACCCGACCGGAAACTGGCCCTGGTAGTAGGCGTCGGCGTGGATCGCGGCGGGCAGCGCCTCGGTGAAGAACTCGTCGGTGACGTCGGCTTCCTGGTATGCCGCGCCGAACCGGGCGGCCAGCTCCCGGGCCCGGCCGTCGCCGTCCGGCGCACCGATGCGGACGTTCAGCGCGGTCGTGTCGACCGGCGCGTCCCGGAGCAGGTGCAGCAGGTAGGTGCCGTCCAGACCACCGGAGTACAGCAGCACCAGGTGCCGGGGCGGTCGGGCGGTCAACTCGTCCAGCGTGGTGATGAAACGACGCATCGTGGACCCTTCATGCCGAGATGGTCGAGCCGGTGCCGCCGGACAGCGGCGCCGGCGACTGCACGGGCGACCGGTCAGCCAGGATGGCGGTCAGCGGCGCGAACACCCGCGAGCCGGCTGCCCGGACCGCCCGGGAACGCCGCAGGTCGGCCACCGCGAAGCACCGGCGCAGCCAGCGGTCCGTGCCGTCGTAGCGGGCGGTGAATCCGGTACGTCCGTGCACGGCCCGCCAGTTGTCGACCACCAGCAGGCTGCCGACGTCCAGCGCCACCGAGGTCAGCGACGCGGTCAGCACGGCGTCCAACTCGTCGAGGGCATGGCGGGCCGTCCGGGTCATCGGTTCCATGGCGTGGAAGTCGGCGGTCAGCTCCAGGTCGTCCGCCGGGCCGGACAGCACCGCCACCGGCTCGGAGTAGCCGGTGGAACCGAGCTGGGCGAAGGAACTGCTGAACTGGATCCGGAACAACGGCTGGCGCAGCACGGCCACACAGGACTCGGAGAGCCGGGACCGCACCCGCGTCGCCGCTCCGGTAAGCGTCTGACCGCTGCGGTCGTGGTCGGGGCGCAGGCACAGCAGGCTCAGGAAGTCCGGCTTGAACGGGTGGAAACCGTTCTCGGTGTGCAGCTCCAGGTAGGCCGAGCCGCTGTTCTCCTGCTGGTGTTCCGCCCCGGCGATCGGGGCGACGTCCTGCACGACCCGGCCGCGCTTCTCGTCGGCGTACCCGATGATGTTGCCCAGGTGGGACATGACCATCAGCTGGGCGGCCGTCGCGATGCCGGCCGCACGCCAGTCCGGCAGGTAGCCGTCGGTGGGTGTGGTGGGCAGCCGATCGTCGACCGGCACGTTGCGCACCAGCAGCGCGCCACCCGGGCTGCCGACGCAGCGGAAGGTCACCAGGGCTGCGACCAGGCGTTCGGGCAGCCGGCAACCGAGCAACTCCACGGTGGTCATGGTCGCCTGGGTGCCCAGGTCCGCGTTGCCGATGGCTTCGACGGCCTCGGCGCACAGGCCGCGCATCAGGGCGGCCTCGTCGTCGGTCAGGGTGACCTCGTCGAGGTCGCCGGCTTCGAACTCGGTGCTGCTCATCGGACTCACTCTCCCGGCGAGATCGTTCAGGCATCGGCGGACCGGCAGGCCCCGACGCGGCACGTTTCCACCCTGTGCGTGCCGGCCGCCCAGCGGAAGCGCAGGAGGCGCGCGCAGTCGACCTGCCCAGCTGACCAGGTCGCAATGAGGAGCAGACCCGCCGCGACGATGGAGGTTGACTAGCGGGGATACCGGGGCCCGCCACGCGGTGGCCGGGCCCCGACCAGCCGGACACCGCCGGACACCGGCGGGGTTCCGTTCGCATACGAGAAGGGAGCGCAGATGGCCGGGATCGATGCCGCGCGGCCCAGTGCAGAGCCCACGGCGCTGACCGCCGAGATGGTGGCGGACTATCACCGCGACGGGTTCCTCCTGCTGCCCGCGCACCACCTGCCCGCCGATCTGCTGGCCGAACTGGTCGAGGCCACCCCCCGGATCCTGGCCCAGGAAGGGCCGCAGCGGGTCCTGGAGCGCGACGGGGTCACCGTCCGATCGGTGTACGGACCGCACCGCACCGATCCGGTGGTGGCCCGGGTCAGCCAGTCGGCGCAGCTGGCCGGGGCGGCCCGGCAGTTGCTCGGCGACGAAGTGTACGTGCACCAGTCGAAGGTCAACCTGAAGGCGGCCTTCGCCGGCGACCAGTGGGAGTGGCACCAGGACTACATCAACTGGCGGGACCGTGACGGGATCCCCACGCCGGACCTGGTCAACGTCACGGTGTTCCTGGACGAGGTCAACGAGTTCAACGGCCCGCTGACGTTCATCCCCGGCTCGCACCGGCACGGGCTGCTGGCCGGCACCGACACCGAGGGCATGCCGGCGGGTTACGAGGACGGACCGAACTGGCTGGCGACCCTCACCGCCACCGAGAAGTTCCAGGTCGACCGGGCCGTCATCCGCCGGTTGGCCAACCAGGGCGGGCTGGTCAGCCCGAAGGGGCCGGCGGGGTCCGTGCTGATGTTCCACCCGAACGTGCTGCACGCCTCGTCGCCGAACCTGTCACCGTTCGACCGGGCGATGCTGCTGATGGTCTACAACGGTGTCCGCAACGCGCCCCGGCCGGTGGCGAGCCCGCGGCCGGACTTCCTCGCCGAGCGGGAGGTCGTCCCCATCCCCCTTGCCGCCTGAGGACGGACCGCTGATGGCCGCCACCCGCCCGTGCCCGAGCCCGGTGCGGGCGGCGGCCCCGGCTGGTGCATCGCCTGCGCCTCACCCGGGAGACCCCGGTGCCGTCCCGCCCGCCCGGTCCCCGCCCGGTCCGGCCCGAGCCGGTGGGGGTCAGGCCGGCGGGGTCGGCGGGTCGACGCAGAGCACCACCTTGAACGCCTCCTGCCGGTCGAACAGCCGGTAAGCCGACCCGGCGTCGGTCAGCGACAGCCGGTGTGTGACGATCCGGCTGGGATCCAGCCGACCGGACCGGATCAGCGCCAGCACCGGCGCCCGCATCCGGATCGGATCCCCGACGGCGAAGCGCACCGTCAGCTCCCGGGCGAAGGCGAGCCCGGTGGGGAAGGGCATGGCGGTGGAATGGTGCGCGCCCACCGCGCAGACGGTGGCGTGCGCGGCGGCGGCCCGTACCGCGCAGTCGAGCGCCGCATCGGTGCCCACCGCCTCGATGACCGCGTCCGCGCCGCGGCCACCGCCGGCGCGTACCGCCTCGTCGAGCTGCTCCGGGGCGACCGCGGTGAACCCGAAGTCGGCCGCCCGGTCTCGCCGGGCCGGCGTCGGGTCGGCGACCACCACCCGGGCGGCGCCGGCGGTCACCGCGCAGAGCCCGGCGAGCAGCCCGACCGGGCCCGCGCCGACCACGGCGACCAGGTCACCGGGGGCCACCCGCGCGCCGTGCACCGCCGCCAGCCCGGTCGTCAGCACGTCACCGACGAAGAGGGCCTGCTCGTCGGTGACGTCGTCGGGGGTGGCGGCGAGCACCACGTCGGCGAAGGGCACCCGGACGAACTCGGCCTGCCCGCCGGCCAGCGGCGTGCCCACCACGTCGGCGTACCCGAACAGGGTCACTGCCGGGCACTGGTAGTGCCAACCACGGGCGCACGCCGTGCAGCGCCCGCAGGCCACCACGTCCGAGGCGAAGACCCGGGTGCCGACGGCGAAGGGGGCCTGCGCCCCGGCCTCGTGGACGGTGCCGGCGAACTCGTGCCCGAGCACCGTGCCGGGCGCGAACCCCGGCAGCTCCCCCCGGTACGGGTGCAGGTCGGTGCCGCACACGGCGGTGCGGGTGACCCGGACGATCACGTCGCGCGGGTGCTGCAGCCGCGGCAGTTCCACCTCGTCGACACGTACCGCTCCCGGGCCGTGGTAGACGACCGCCCGCATGGTCGGGCGGCCGGGCTCCGGGGCCCGCGTTCCTGGCATGGTCATCGGCGCACCTTCGCGACTGGGCCGGGACGGGGTGCCGCGCCGGCGCTGGTGGGGTCGCTGCGATCCTGGGCCAGCCGGGCCGTCGCCGACCAACCGCCGACGGCCGCCGTTGCGCCCTGCCCCGACGGGCGGCCCACCGACCCTGCCCCGACGGGCGGCCCACCGACCCTGCCCCGACGGGCGGCCCGGGTTCCGGTCCGGCGGGCAGCCGGTCGTCCGCCGTCCGGCCCCGCTTGGCCATGGCCGATCGGGGGCTGAAGAGAGGGGTGCGCGCGCCCACGACCGGCGCGAAGACTGGGTGGGCGACGACCTGACGACGACAGCGGAACGAGGTGGCGTACGGTGCCCGATGCTGGACAGGCTGGCCCGGATCCGTGCTGGTGGTCGGCGCGGCAGGTGGCCGACGCGATCGCCGCGCGTCGCATCTCGGCCCGGGAGTGCCTCGACGCCCAGCTTGCCCGGATCGACCGGCACAACGCCGGGCTGGGGTTGGTCGTCACCATCGACGAGCGGGCGCGGGAACGCGCCCGACAGGCCGACGAGGCGACCGCCCGGGGGGAGCGGTGGGGCCCCCTGCACGGGGTGGCCGTGACGATCAAGGACTGTCTCGCCACCGCCGGCCTGCGTACCACCGGGGGCCTGGCCGACCTGCGTACCTATCAGCCCCGCGAGGACGCCACGGCGGTGGCCGCGCTGCGGGCCGCCGGGGTGGTCGTGTTCGGCAAGACCAACGTGCCGACCGGCTCGGGTGACCTGCAGTCCTACAACGAGCTGTTCGGCGTGGCCCGCAATCCGTGGCATCCGGGGTACACCACCAGCGGGTCCTCCGGTGGCGCGGCCGGTGCCGTCGCGGCCGGATTCACCCCGCTGGAGCTCGGCTCCGACGTGGCCGGCTCGATCCGGGTGCCGGCCGGCGTCTGCGGCGTGTTCGGCCACAAGCCCAGCTACCGGGCGGTGCCGATGGTCGGCCACGTGCCGCCCTACCCGTTCAAGCCCCGGGAGGCCGACATCGCCGTGGTCGGCCCGATCGCCCGCACCGTGGAGGATCTGGAGACCGCCCTGACGGCGATCGCCGTGGCGCATCCCTGGGACGCCGCGGCGTGGCGGCTGTCGCTGCCGCCGCCGCGTCCGGTGCGCCGGGTCGCGGCCTGGTTCGACGACCCGTACTGCCCGGTGGACACCGAGGTCCGGGCCGCGCTGCGGGACGCCGCCGACCGGCTCGCCGACAGCGGCGTCGTCGTCGAGGAGGCCCGCCCCTCCGGGGTACGGCTCGCCGGCAGCGACGGTGTCTTCCGGCGGTTGCTGGCGTCGGTGGCGATGCCCGAGCACTCCGCCGAGGACGTCGACGAGATCGCCGCCGGGCGGCGTTCGCCCAGCGCGGTCCTCGGCGGCGAGCACGTCGCCCAGCGGTACCGCGACTGGGTGGAGGCCGACGACCAGCGGAACCGGCTGCGGGCCCGGTGGCGGCAGTTCTTCGCCGGCTACGACGCGATCCTGCTGCCGGTGGCGCCGAACCTGGCCGCCCGGCACGACCACCGGCCGTTCGGGGAGCGCACCGTCACCGTCGACGGGGTGATCCGCCCCTACTGGGACCAGATCGTCTGGGCCGGCCTGACCGGGGTCAGCTACCTGCCGTCCACCGTGGTGCCGGTCCGCCGCGACTCGCGGGGCCTGCCGATCGGCATCGCGGTGGCCGGTGACTACCTGCAGGACCGCACGACGCTGGCGGTGGCCCGCCGGCTCGCCGCCGTCCTGCCGCCCATCGGCCACCCCGAACTGACCGCGGTGACCGCCGACGACCTGCCGGTACGGCAGCCCTGACGGGAAGGTGCGCATGACAGAGCCGATCGACGTCGTCGTGCCCAACGTGGCCGAGTTCAACACCCGCAACCCGACCGTACGGCTGGGCCCGGCCGTCACCGACGTGGTCACCCGGGTCGCCGGTCACCTCGGCGACTACGCGGTCTACTGGAGCAGCGGCCGGCGGGTGCTGGTGCTGCCGCAGGGCCACGACCCGCACTGGTACGCCGACGTGCACCGGCTGCTGGACGAGCCGACGCCGCCGGTCGTCTCGCCGGTCCCCGCCAGCGGGATGGTGGCGAGGGACCTGCTGCGCGACGGCGCGGCGCTGGCCCGGCTGCGCGCCCTGTTGACCGGCCACGACGAGGTACGGCTGGTCACCTGGGGGGCGACGCCGGAGGTCTTCCTGCTCGCGGCGGCCCTGCGCGGCTGGGGCCTGACGGTGCGCCTGGACGGGGTGCCGGAGCGGGACTACTGGGTCAGCCGGCACCTGGATTCGAAGCTGAGCTGTCTCGACCTGGCCCGGGACGTGCCCGGGGTGCGGGTGCCGTCCGGGCTGCTGGTGGTCGACGACGTCGAGCTGCGCGGCGCGGTCGAGCACCTGTTGACCCTGCACGACCAGGTCATCGTGCGCAGCCCGTACGGCGTCGGAGGCGACGGCTCGGTGGTGCTGCGCCGCGACGCCCCGGGCGTCGGGGCGCTGTGGACCGCCGTGGAGCGGGACCCCTTCCTGCGCACCTTCCCGCTGCTGGTGCAGCGGTTCGTGCCGCACCGCCCGGGAATCGGCTGCCCGGCGGTGGACCTGCGCATCGACGACGAGGGGGTCCGGGAGATCGTGCCCACCGCGATGGCGGTGGACGTCGCCCGGGTGCAGGGGGTGCACGTCGGACCCGGCTCGGTGCCCCGGGCGGAGGCGGACCGGATGACCCGGATCGGCCGGAGCATCGGGGTCGCCGCGCACGCCCGGGGCTTCCGCGGCTGGATGTGCGTGGACTTCGTCCTGGCCGACGACGGCGCCTACCACGTCACCGAGATCAACGCCCGGCGCAGCGGCGCCATGCCGGCGATCGCCCTGCTGGACCGCTGGGGGCCGGCGGAGCGCGTGGTCTTCTCCCACGACGCGGTCACCCTCGGCACCCGGGGGCCGCTGTCCTACCTCGACGACGTGCGGCCGGTGCTCGCCCGGCTCTGGGCCGACGGGGTGCGGATCTACCCGACGTCGGTACGCGGGCTGGGGTTCCGCCAGCCGGTGCTGTCGTTGCTGGCCCCGGGGGCCGACGCGGCGCACGCGCAGCAGGTCGTGGCGGACGCCGCCCGGGACCTGGCCGCCGCCGTCGGCGGTGGTGGCCGGCCCCGCCGGTCGAAGACCGCCGCCGTGCCGCCGACCGGCTGAGCCGCCCGCTCGTCCGCTGGCCGGTGGCTCGCTGCCCGGTCCACCGGTCCTGCGGCTCTGCGGTCCTGCTGCTCTGCGGTCCACCGGCTCTGCGGTCTGTCGGTGGGCGGCGTCGTGGGCCGGGGAGCGGTGTCCCCCGGCCCACGACGCCGCCGGGTCAGCGACCGATCACCCCACCGTCGCGGCGACGGATCGCCACGGTCGCCGAGCGGGGCCGCCCGTCCGGGTCGGCGTCGGGCCAGTTGCTCACCGCCCGTGGGTTCTGCGGGGTGGGCCGGTCCATGGTGGCCACCGCCTCACCCGGGTGCTGGACGTTGACGAACATGGTCCGGTGGTCCGGGGTGAAGGAGATCCCGGACATCTCGCAACCGCGCGGCCCGACCGCGAAGCGGCGTACCTCCCCGGTGACCGGGTCCGCCGCCAGCACCGCGTTGTTGCCCAGATTGACGTAGTACGTCCGGGGGTTGTTCAGCGACGAGTTGGAGATGTCGCTCTGGATCCACAACCGTCCGTCGCCGTCGAAGGCGAGCCCGTCCGGTGAACCGAACATCCCCGCCGCGTCGAGCGGCACGCTCGGGTCGAAGGCGGGGTCACCGGCCAGCAGGAAGATGTCCCACTCGAAGGTGGTGGCGGTGGCGTCGCCGTGCCGCTCGCGCCACCGCACGATGTGCCCGAACGGGTTGGGCTGCCGGGGATTGGCCGCGTTCGGGAAACCGGGGCCGTTGCTCAGCGTGGCGTACACCTCGTTGGTGTGCGGGTGCACCGCGATCCACTCCGGTCGGTCCATCGGCGTGGCGCCGACCGCGTCGGCGGCCTGCCGGGTCCGGAGCAGCACGTCGGCCTGGTCGCGCCAGCCGTTGGCCACGGTCAGCGGGCCGGTGCCGTGGGCCAGCGCCAGCCAGCGACCGGTGCCGTCGTCGTCGAACCGGGCGACGTAGAGGGTGCCGTGGTCCAGCGGGTGCCGGCCGGTGGCCCGCATCGTCCGCCAGCGGCCGGCGCTGACGAACTTGTAGATGTACTCGCCGACCTGGTCGTCGCCGGTGTAGACGACCACCCGTCCCCGGGACTCGGTCACCGTGGCGGTCTCGTGCTTGATCCGGCCCAGCGCGGTGCGCTTCACCGGCTTCGCCGTGGGGTCACGCGGGTCGATCTCCACCACCCACCCGAACCGGTTGACCTCGTGCGGGGTGGCGGCGAGGTCGAAGCGCGGATCCCCCTGGTGCCACCGGTAGCCGTAGCCTTCCCGGGTCACGCCGTAGCGGGCCTGCTCCGGCGTGGGTACCCAGCTCGGGTCGTCGGTGGCGAAGTACTCGTTCCAGTTCTCCTCGCAGGTGAGGTAGGTGCCCCACGGGGTGGCGCCGCACGAGCAGTTGTTCAGCGTCCCGCGCGGCTCGGCCCCGGTACGCAACGAGGGGTGGTCGCCGGCGACCGGGCCGGCGAAGCGTACCGGGGTGGCCATGGTGACGCGCCGGTTGAGCCGGGAGTCCACCAGCTCCCACCGCCCCCGGCGCAGCGCCACCTCCACCACGCTGACCCCGTGCGCCGCCAACGACTTGGCGACCTTCTCCGCCGTCATCACCGCGTCCCCGTCGGGGAAGAGCAGCAGCTGGTCGGCGTACTCGTGGTTGAGGACCAGCAGGCCACGGTCGGGGCCCAGGGGGAAGAACCGCATGCCGTCGTGGCTCATGCCGATCTGCTGGGCCTGCTCGGCCGCGGTGTTGGCGGCGTCCCGACGCCAGGCCGGCCCGTTCGCGCGGATCGGGGTGCCCCAGGGGATGAGCACCTGCGCGGTGTAGCCGTCGGGAACGGTGAGGGTGTCCGCCGAGCTGATCTCGACCGGCTGGAAACCCAGTAGCCGCCGACGCTGCCGCGCCCCGCCGGCGGCTGCCGCCTCGCCGCCGGCCGCGCCAGCGCCCAGGAAGCCGGCCGCCGCCACCACGCCGCCGGTGAGCGCGGTCCGGCGGGAGAGCCGGACGGTGAGGACGTCGGCGAAGAGCCGGTTGCCCGACGGGTTGGCGCTGATGTCGTCCGGTTCCGGCAGCGGGCCGGGGGACGGGGTGACGGGGCGGGACATGGCTGACCTCCACGAGGATAGGCCGGCGGCGGCACCCGTCGGTTCAGGGCCGCCGCACGGTATGGGTGATCTTGATCTGGGTGTACTCCAACAGCCCCCAGTGGCCGTACTCGACGCCGACGCCGGAGTCGCGCAGGCCACCGAAGGGGACGTCATGGCGCAGGTCGCCGTGGGTGTTGACCCAGGTGGTGCCACAGTCGAGGCGGGCGGCGACGTCCCGGGCGACCGCCGGCTCGCCCCAGACCGAACCGCCCAGGGCGAAGCGGGTGCCGTTGGCGCGGGCCACCGCCTCATCGAGGTCGTCGTAGCCGATGACCGGTACCACCGGCCCGAACTGCTCGTCCTGTTCCAGGTCGGTGCCGGGCGGCAGGTCGGTGACCACGGTCGGTGGGTAGAAGTGTCCGGGCCGGGGCAGGGCCGCCCCGCCGGTCACCACCCGGCCACCGGCCCGCGCCGCGGCGTCCACCAGCCGGTGGACGTGCTCCAGTTGGGCCCGGCTGACCAGCGGGCCGAGGTCGGTCCCGGGGTCGCGCCCGTCGCCGACGGTCACCGCCGCCGCCTCGGCGCGCAGCGCCTCGGTCAGCTCGGCGACCTGGCCCGACGGCGCGTACACCCGCTTGATGGCTGCGCAGAACTGTCCGCTGTTGACGGTCGCCCGGCGGAAGATGTCCCCGGCGACCCGGCCGACCTCCGTGCCGGGCAGCAGGATGCACGGATCGTTGCCGCCGAGCTCCAGGACCACCCGCTTGAACGAGTCCGCCGCGCAGCGCGCGATGGCCCGGCCGGAGCGGATCGACCCGGTGAAGGAGACCATCCGGATCGCCGGGTGCGCCACCAGCGCCGACCCGAGGTCACCGTCGCCGCTGACCGTGCTGAACACCCCCGGCGGCAGCACCTCGGCCAGCAGCTGACCCATCCGCAGACTGGCCAGCGGCGTGACCGGCGACGGTTTGAGCACGACGGTGTTACCGGCCAGCAGCGCCGGCGCGATCTTCGTGACGGCCAGGATGACCGGGTAGTTGCTGGGGGCGATCGCGGCCACCGGGCCCACCGGCGTCCGGTCCAGGGTGACCTCGGTGGCCTCCTCGGCGACCAGCCGCTGCCGGGACAGCGACAGCTCGGCAGTGTGGCCGAACCAGTCGGCGGCGAGCGCCACCTCCGCCCGGGCCTGACGCAACGGCTTGCCCTGCTCGGCGGTGAGTAGTTCGGCCAACTCGTCACCCGCCTGCGCCAGCACCGAACCGCAGGCCAGCAGCGCCGCCCGCCGCCGGTCCGCACTCGACCGGGACCAGGCGTCGAAGGCGTCGACCGCGCCCACGACGGCGTCGTCGAGCTGCGCGGACGTGCAGCGCGGCGCTTCGGCGAAGACGTCGGCCGTGGCCGGATCCTCCACCGGTATCCGCCCGGGGGAGCGCGTGGAACGTCCCGCGATGGTCATCGGCATGAACACGGACCCTCTCCCCACTGACCTGGCCCATCCGGTTGACGGACCAGGTCAGTCTTCGCGCCGACGCCAGGGCCCAGAACCCCCGCTTGCGGGCATGCTCGTCCGGCCAGGGTCTTGGTGCGCCCGTCGGCGGCTCCCGGGTGCGGCCGGGGCGCGGGAGGGTCGTTGGCGCAGGGCGGTCCCGACCCGGGACCGTCGGATCGTCGGACGACCGGTGACGGCGGGAGGGGGCCGAGGTGACCTCGATCGAGGCGGTGCACACCTACCTGCCACCGAACCGGGTGTCGGCGGGTGACTGCCTCGCCGCCTACGGTTTCTCGCCGGCCCAGATCCGGATGCACGAGCGCTTCTACGGCTTCCGTGAGGTCCGGCTCGACCCGCAGGGCAGCCTGGCCGATCTGCTGGTCGGCGGGGGTGCCGGGCTGGTCGCGCTGCGGGGCCGCGAGCAACTGGTCCGCTACGTCCTGCACGCCCGGACCATGCCGGTGGTGGCCCCCTACCCGGTCAACCCGGTGCGGGAGGCGGCCCGCCGGCTGGGCCTGGCCCACGCCACGACGTTCACCGTCAGCCAGCATGCCTGCGCCTCCGGTCTGCTCGCCGTGGACCTGGCCGGCACACTGCTGGCCGACGATCCCGACCCCGCCGCGTTGGCGCTGGTGCTCACCGGTGAGAAGGCGTTCACCGCCTCCGCGCAGGTCATCTCCGGCACCGGGGTGATGGGGGAGGGCTGTTCGGCGCTGCTGGTCAACGCGCACGGCCAGCGCGACCGGGTGCTCTCCTACGCGGCCGGCACCTACGGCCGGTTCTCCGCCGGGCCGTGGATGTCGGAGCAGGACGCGGCGGCCTTCCGTGACGATTACCCGGTCATGGTTGCCGAGGTGGTCCGGGCGGCTGTCGACGAGGCCGGGCTGGACCTGGACCGGATCGTGGCGATCCTGCCGCACAACGTCAACCGGGTGTCCTGGCTGCGGGTACTGCGACTGCTGAACATCCGCAGCGCCGAGCGGCTGGTCCTGGACAACCTTCCCCGTACCGGGCACTGCTTCGCCGCGGACTCCTTCGCCGCCTACGAGCTGGCCCGCGCGCAGGGCCGGCTGAAACCCGGCGACCCGTACCTGATGACGTCGGTGGGGCTCGGCGCCACTGTCTCCGCGATGGTCCTCGTCCATTGATCCCCGAGCCTGGAGCGACACGTGCACCCGCACACACTCACCGGTGACGTCCTGGCGTCGCTGCGTACCGCGCTGACCGGCGCGGCCGACCGCCCCCTCGTCCTGCTCGGCAACTTCGAGGTCGAGGAGCACTGGGCGCGGGGCGAGCCGGGCCTGCCGGGAATCGTCATGCCGGCCAGCCGGGCCATCGTCAACCGGATGGACGAGTGCGCGCTGCTGCTGGCCGGCCCGGACGACCACGTCGTGCTCAAGTCGCCCCCCGACGAGGAGTACCTGCGCTACCTCGGTGACCTGGGCGTGGCCCTGCCCCGGGTGCTGACCGTCCGGGACCAGCAGCCGCAGCGCACGGTCAGCGAGGACGCGGTGGCCGATCCGCAGCTGGTCGCCGCGCTGGGCCGGTTGGCCGGCCTCGGCGCGCGGCTGTGGCCGCACGGCGTGTCGGCGGTCGAGGAACGGCTGGCGGAGCTGGCCGGCCTGCCCCTGGCCGCACCGGCGGCGGCCGTCTGCAAGCAGGTCAACAGCAAAATCTACAGTCGGTTGCTCGCCGACGAGGTGGGGCTGCCGCAGGCCGAGGGCATGGTCTGCCGCGACGTCGACGAACTGGACCGGGCCGTCCGCCGGGCCGGCGGCTGGCTCGACACCGGACGCCCGATCGTGCTCAAGGACGCCTACGGTGTCTCCGGCCGGGGCATCATGGTCGTCCGCGACCGGCGACGCCTCGCCCAGTTGCATACCCTGATCGCGCGCCGGGCCCGGCGCAGCGGTGGCCGGGTCGGCGTGATCATGGAGGAGTGGCTGCCCAAACGCCACGACCTCAACTACCAGATGACCGTCGACCGCACCGGCGACGTGCACTTCGACGTGGTCAAGGAGGCGATCACCAGCGACGGCGTGCACCAGGGCCACCGGATGCCGGCGCGTCTGACGCCGGGGCAGCACCGGCAGGTGCGCTCCGCCGCCGAGGCGATCGGCCGCCGGCTCGCCACCGATGGGTACTTCGGGGTGGTCGGGGTGGATGCCCTGACCACCACCGACGACCGGCTCTACCCGATCGTCGAGATCAACGCGCGCAACAACATGTCCACGTACCAGGAGCGGCTGCGCCGGACCTGGTACGGCCCCGGGACGGTCGCGCTCGCCCGGCAGTACCCGCTGCGGCTGACCAGGCCGCTGCCCTTCGGTGAGCTGCGGGCGCTGCTGGACGGCGTGCTCGCCGACCGGCCGGACCGACCAGGCCTGGTGATCAACAACTTTGCCACCGTGAACGCCGCCGGGACCGCCGGCGGCGAGGGCGGCAGCTTCGGCGGCCGGCTCTACGCCATGGTGGCCGCCGAGTCGGACCGGCAGGTCGTCGCCATCGACCGGGAGGTCACCGCCCGGCTGCGGGACTGCCCCGCGACCGTCGGGCAGCCCTAGCCGCGACCCCGGCCGGCCCGCCCCGGGCCGGCCGCGCACCGCCCGGCCGGTGCCCCCCGCACCGGCCCACGCCACCGGCCCCACCCGCCCGGGGGGACCGTGACCAGACAGGGAGACGACATGAGCGACACGACCGTCGGCGGTGCCCCGCCGGCCGCCACCAGCGACATCACCGGTGTGGTGGTCGGCGCCCTCGGGCAGATGCTGGGCCGCGACCCGGCGGGCATCTCGCCGCAGCTACGCCTCTTCGAGGACCTCTCCTTCGACTCGACCAGCGTGCTGGAACTGCTCATCCAGCTGGAGGCGGAGCTGGGCGTCGAGTTCGACACCGACACCCTGGAGCCGACCGACTTCGAGACCGTCGGCGCGCTCGTCACCTACGTCACCGGCCAGGTCGAGGAGAACGCCTGATGTACGTCACCGCCCCGGGGCGTCGGTCGGCGACCGACGCCCCGGCGGGGGAACCCGCGCCGCTCGGCCTGGCTCGGGCGGTGCACCAGGTGTTCGGCCCCGGCCGGCCGTTCGGCAACGACGACCACGTCTACTACCCGGACCTGATGCGCTCCTACGGCACGACCTGCCCACCCGGCGCGTTCGAGGGGCGACGCAACTCCTTCACCGACATGGTCGTCGCGGTGCTGCCCCAACTGCGCCCCCACGCCGACCGGTTCGACCTGGCGGTGCTCGCCGCCGCCACCCCCGACTCGCAGCCGGGGTTCCCGATGTGCCACCTGAGCACCCTGGTGCCCGACGCCGGGCTCGCCTTCGCCGTGCTCGACCAGGGCCTGATCACCGCGTTCACCGCCCTGCAGGTACTGGCGAACCGGGCCCGCCGGGACGCCGCCGGCCGGCTGCTGCTCATCGCGGTCGACCAGTCGGCGCTGTTGCACGAGCTGCCGGTGCCGCAGCGGCTGCGGGTGGCGCGCGACGCGGTGGCGGCGCTGGCGTTCGACCCGGCCGCCGACGGCGGCCGGCTGTACCCGCCGCGCAGCGTCCCGACCGTCTCCCGGCCACCGGAGGCGGCCCTCGTCGAGGCGCTGGCCGAGTACGGCCCGCAGGTGCTGGTGACCGGCGCGGGCCTGGCCGGGCGGGTGCCCCCGGTACCGGCCGGCACGCGGGTGCTGGCGGCGCAGCCCGGCCAGCCGGTCACCGGAGTGTGGCGGGAGGTGGCCGCCCGGCTACCCCGGTGGCAGGTCGACGGGGCCCGCGTGCTGATCGCCGACCACGACCAGCAACGACTCGCTACCTGCCTGCTCGACGTCCCGGCGGCGGGGCAGCGGTGACCACCGCCACCGACGGCTGGACCCGGCCGTACGACACCGCCCGGTCCGGGGGCGTCGAGGCCGCCCTCACCGCCCTGTACGACCAGGTCGCCGTAGGGGCGCTGGTCGCCGGTCCCGCCGGGCAGGCGCTGGCGCCCGGCGACGTCGGCCGCGCCGCCGACCGGGTGTGGCCCGGCGGGACGCCCCTGCGGCAACTCACCGGGGTCACCGCCGTGACCCTGCCCGCGCCGGTACGCGACGCCGACCTGCTGGCCGTACGCGGCCTGCCTGGCCCGGACGGATCCGGGTGGGAGCCGTACCGGACCTGGCTGCTCGGCCTGGCCTGGCTGCGGTTGGGCAGCTCGGCGGGGCTGCTGGACCGGGCCCGCTCCCAGCTGGCCGGCCGGCGGGCCGCCGGTGGACCGTTACTGCGCCAGCAACTCGTCCAGGCCACCCTCGCCGAGGCGGTCACCGACCAGCTGACCGTCCGGGCGCTGCTGACCGACCCGGACCCGGCCGTCGACCTGGTGCAGGCACACCACCAGCTGACCGCCTCGGATCACGTGCTGCTGCCGGTGCTCGGTGCCGCCGGTTACACCGAGGACGGCCCCGGGCGGGCGGTGTACCTGTCCCACCTGCTCGCCGACGTCTACCTGCCGGCCCGCCACGAGGTGCGGCGCTCCGGCGTGCGGAGGTGACCGGCCGTGCCCGAACTCGACGACCGGCTGCGGCTGCTCCGCCGGCAGGCCCGTGGCTGGGCCGCCGAGCTGCGCCCGTACGCCCTCGACCTGGACCGCGACCCCGACGTGGTGCTACGGCTGCTGGACGCCCCAGCGGTGACCTGCGCGGCGCACCTGCAGATCCCCGCCGCGTTCAACCCGACGCCGCTGGTGCTGGCCGGTGAGCGTTTCCACCTCACCGCCGCGCGGGAACGGGTGGTGTTCTGCGAGGAGATCGCCCGCGGTGACCTGGGCATGATGCTGGCGCTGCCCGGCGCGTCGATGTCCGGGGTGCTGGTGGCCGCCATCGGTGACCGTGCCCAGCAGGAGTGGTTCTACGGCCGGCTCCTGGAGCGGCCCACCTGGACGTTCTTCGCCCTCACCGAACCCGGCGGCGGGACCGACGCCGCCGGCCTGCGCACCCGCGCCACCGAGTCGGCCGACGGCTCCGGGTGGCGCCTGACCGGTCGCAAGCGCTACATCAGCAACGCCCTGCGCGCCTCCGTCGGGGTGGTGTTCCACCGCACCGGCGACGGGCCGCTCGGCCTCGGCGCGGCGCTTGTCGACACGTCCAGCGCCGGTTTCACCGCCGTCGCGGTGCCGACCCTCGGCGTACGCGGCGCGCAGCTCGGCGCGCTCACCCTCGACGCGGTGCCGATCACCGACGGGCAACTCCTCGGTCGACACCTCTCCCCGATGCGCCGGGGCAGTTGGGGTTGGCAGCGGACGTTCAACCTGCTGCGCCCCACGGTGGCGGCGATGGCCGTGGGTCTCGCCCAGGCCGCCTGCGATTACGTCCGGGAGCACCGCCGCGCGCTGCGCCCGGCCGAGCGCGACGCGCTGGCCCGCACCCAGGGGGAGATCGAGGGGGTACGCCGGCTGACCCGACTGGCGGCCGTCGCGGTCGACTCCGACAGCGGCAGCGGGCACCTCGCCTCGGCCGCGAAGCTGCGGGCCACCCGGCTGGCCGCCGACGTCTCCCGCTGGGCGCTGCGCTGCTTCGGGCCCGGCGCCCGCCTGGACCAGCCGCTGCTGGACAAGTTCGCCCGCGACGCCGCGGCGTTGGAGTTCATGGAGGGCACCGGCAACGTCCAGCGGCTGGCGGTGGCCGCCGCGCTGGACCGGGGCGCCTTCGCCGGATATCCCCCCGGCGTCGACGGGCCGGCGGTCGACCGGTGATCGGCCCCGGGGTGGTCCACGTCTGGCGGCTGGGGCTGGCCCTGCCGCCGCCGCTGGCCCGGGTCCTCGACGAGGTCCTGACCCCGGCGGAACGCGCCCGCCGGGACAGCTACGCCGATCGGGCCGTACGGCGTCGGTTCCTGGCCGTATACGGGTCGCTGCGGGTGATCCTCGGCAGCTACCGGGGGGAGCCGCCCGCGCGGGTGCCGCTGCGTACCGGTCGCTGGGGCAAGCCGCTGCTCGGCGACGGCACGCTGCGTTTCAACATCTCGCACTCCGGCCGGTGCGCGCTGCTGGCGGTGAGCGCCGGACGTGACGTGGGCGTCGACGTCGAACAGGCCCCCGCCGGCCGGTCGGTCGAGGTGTTCTCCCGGCGCTACTTCCCGCCGGCCGAGGCGCGGCTGGTCGCCACCGCGCCGCCCGCCGACCGGGCCGCCGTCCACCTGACGCTCTGGACCCGTAAGGAGGCCTGCGTCAAGGCGGCGGGGGACCGGCTGCTCAACGGGCTCGACCTGCCGGTGGCCGGCCCGGACGGGCTGCTCGTGCACCGGCCCGGCGGCCGGATCCCGGGCCCGTGGCGGGTACGTGACCTGCGGGTTCCGCCCGGCTACCGGGGTGCTGTGGCGCTGGCCGGCACCGAGGCGTTCGACGTCGGGTACCACGTTTGCCGCCCGGTGGACCTCGCCCGCGCGGCGGCCGGTTCCCGGCCGCTGTCACTCGGCCGCCCGTTCGACCCGGGCGGACCGGTCGCTGGCTGATGCCGCCGGCGCCACCGTGGTCGGTGGCGTCCGGCGGCGTCGACCCGGTCGACCGGGGCCCGCCCTCAGCGGGCCGGCACGGACGTCCGGGCCCGCAGCGCGCCCGGCAGGTGCTGGCGGCGCATCATGTCCTCGGGCCGGTCGCGTTCGCGCACCAGATACGGCCGGCCGTCGTGGACGAGCACCTCCGCCGGGTAGCCGTGGCTGAGGAACTGCACGGGGGAGGCGGTCGGCCCGTACGCCCCGGACCGCAGCACACCGAGCAGATCGCCGGTACGCAGCGGTGGGAGCAGGACGTTCTTGCCCAGCGTGTCGTTCGGGGTGCAGAGCGGGCCGGTCACGTGCCACGGCTCCACCGCTCCGGTCGCCGCGCGCAGTAGCCGCATCGGGAAGTTGCGTTTGACGTAGGAGCCGATGCCGACGGCCGCCATGTGGTGGTGGGTGCCGCCGTCGGTGACCGCGAACCGTTGACCGAGGGAGGTCTTGAGGTAGCGGACCCGGACCACGTAGATGCCGCCCGGGGCGGTCAGGTAGCGCCCCAGCTCCATCACCAGCCGGGTGCGCGGGTGCCGGGCCCGGAACTCGCCGAGGATCGGGTTGAGCAGCCCGGCGAGGGCGTCGACGTCGAGGTCCTGCTCGTTGTCGAAGTACGCCACGCCCAGCCCACCGCCGACGTCGACCAGCTCCAGCGGAAACCCGAGCCGGGTGGAGACCCGCTCGGCCAGGTCCAGGACGCGCCGGCTGTTGTCGGCGACTACCCGGGCGTCGAGGATGCGGGTGCCCAGGTAGACGTGCACCCCCATCAGCCGGACCCCGGGGTGGCGGCTGCCCAACCCGGTCTGGCTCATCAGCTCGTCCTCGTCGATGCCGAACTGCCGGGGCCGGCCCCCCATCGTCAGGCCCGAACCCTTGACCGTGAAGTTCGGGTTGACCCGCAGCGCCACCGGTGCGACGGTGCCCGCCGCGCGGGCCAGGCTGTCGATGAGCCGCAGCTCGCCCAGGGACTCGCAGACGATCGCGTAGATCCGTTGGGCCAGGCAGGCCTGCAACTCCTCGGCGCTCTTTCCCGGGCCGAGGAAGATGATGTCCTCCGGGCGTACCCCGGCCCGGCGGGCGGTGAGCAGCTCCGTCAGGGACGACACCTCGGCGCGGGCGCCGAGGCCGGCGAGCCGGGCGCAGACCGCCACGTTGGGGTTCGCCTTCAGCGAGAAGAAGAACTCGAGCCGCCGATCCAGTGCCTCCCGGAGCCGGTCGAACTGGGCGCCCAGCACCGCCGAGTCGTACACGTACAGCGGGGTGCCGTACCGCGCCGCGAGTTCCTCGAACCGCACTCCCTGCACGCCGACGTCGTCTGTCATGCCATCGCCTCCCGGTTCTGCCGTCCCTGGTCAGTCTGGGCGCTGCACGGCGCGGGACAAGCCGCCAACGGGCGCTCCGACGGTCAGGGCGGGCAGCTACCGGAACACCGGTCGACGCACTGCGCCATACCCGTTCGCGCAGGGCACTGGGGCGCTCGGTCGCGCCTTCTGCCCGGGGCCGGCACCGGGTGAACCTTGGTGGCACGGCGGCCGGGGTGAGTCCGGCACCCGCCCGGCGGCGCGGCGTGCCCGCCCGGCCAGCGGCGTCAGCCGCATCCACCCGCCACGAGCTGATCGGGGACGACATGGGCAACGGGCTTTCCGACGTCAGCGCCACGATCGGTGAGCTGATGGGCACGGCGCTGATGCGCGGCCCGCTCGCACCGGACGAGGACTTCTTCGACTGCGGCGGCGACTCGGTCCGCGCCGTCGACGTGCTCCAGCGACTCATCGACGTCTACCGGCCAGCCGGGGGGCAGAGCGCCGAGGCGCTGCGGTCCACCCTGCTGGAGACCATCTTCGAGGACGCGACCCCGGCCGGGTTGGCGGCGGTCTGCGCCGCGCACGCGGCGGTGCCGGCCGTGATCGACGGAGGGCCGCGTCATTGACGGGACCGGCCCGGTGCCCGGCGGGCTGCTGACCGAGCTGCGCCGCCGCCGCGACGAGCGCCCCGACGCGGCGGCGCTGCGGACCGCGACGTCGACCGGCGGACACCTGGCCACCTGGGCGCAGCTGCACGACACCGCCCGCGCCGTGGCGGCCGGCGCGGCGGCCCTGCCCCGGGGCGCCCCGGTGCTGGTGATCGTGGACAACACCCCGGACAGTGTCGCGGCGCTGATCGGGTTGACCGGCGCGGGTGTGGACGTGCTGCCGGTCGAGCAGGGCAGTTCAGCGCTGACCGACCTGCTCGCGCCGGCCCGTAACCCGGGGGTGCGGACCGTCGTCGGCCCGGCCCGCGCCGCCCGCGCCGCGCCGGCGGGAGTCGACTTCCTCAGCTACGAGCGTTGCCGCGTCCATCCCGTCGGGGCCGCCGGAACCCCCGCGCACCGGGCCGGCGAGGTGCTCCAACTGACCTCCGGCTCGGCCGGCGAACCCAAGATCGTCCGCCACTCGTCGGCGAACGTGTGGCACGGCGGACACACCTACCGCCAGCTGCTCGGGCTGACCCCGGCCGACGTGGTCGTCGCCGCGGTGCCGCTGGCGCACTCGTTCGGCTTGGTCGGTGCGCTCACCGCCGCGGTCGTCTCCGGCGCCGAACTCCGTACGACGCGGCGGTTCCAGCCGGGCCGCGTCGCCGACGCGCTCGTCGCCGACGGGACCGTCCTGTTCGGCACCCCGCTGGTGTACCGGCTGCTCACCCCGGTGCTGCGCAACCGCGCGACGCCGGCCCGGCTGCGGGCCGCCGTGTCGTCGGGTGGGCCGCTGCCGGCCGAACTCGGCCACCAGGCGCGCGCCGTGCTCGGGGTGTCGGTGCGCCAGTTCTACGGCAGCACCGAAACCGGACTGATCAGCTACCAGCCCGACCCCGGCGACGAGCCCGACACGTCGGTGGGGGTGCCGGCACCCGGGGTGCACCTGCGGCTGACCCGCGCCGACCCGGACGACCCCGCCGGAACCGGCCACCTGTCGGTGCGCACGCCGACGCTGTTCCACGGCTACCTGGGCGCGTCCGGCCCGGTGAGCACCCCGGACGGCTTCTACGACACCGGCGACCTGGCCCGCGTCGACGAGGCCGGCCGGCTGCACCTGCTCGGCCGCAAGGACACCTTCGTCAACGTCGGCGGTCGCAAGGTCAACCCGACCCGGGTGGCCCGGGTCCTCGACGAGCACCCCGGGGTTCGGGAGGTCTTCGTCTTCGGCGCGACCGACGCCGACGGCGAGCAGCGGGTGCACGCGGCGGTGGTGCTCGCGCCAGGTACCGGGCCGGCGGAACTCGCCGCGCACTGCCGGGCGCGGGGTCTCGCGCCGTACGAGGTGCCACACGAACTGCACCCGCTGGCCCGGCTGCCCCGTACCGCGATGGGCAAGGTCGACCGGCAGGCCGTCATCGCCACCGTGACCACCGTTCCGATCGGAAGCGAGGCTTGAGATGACCGACCCCACACCCCCGCCGACGCGGGCTCCCGCCGACGGACCGGGCGGTCCCGTCGCCGTCATCGGGCTCGGGTACGTGGGCCTGACGCTGGCGGTGAGCCTGGCGCAGGCCGGCGTGCCCGTCGTCGGGGTGGAAGCCGACGCGGGCACCCGGGCGGCGCTGCGGGCCGGCACCCCGACCCTGTTCGAACCCGGTGTCGACGAGCTGCTCCGCAGCCTGCCGGCGGATCGGCTGACCATCACCGACACGTTGGACGGCGTCACGCCGGCCGCGGTCGTGATCTGTGTCGGCACCCCGCTCGACGACGGCACCGGCCGGCCGGACCTGCGCCACTTCACGCTGGCCGCGCAGACCGCGGCGGCCGCCGCCACCGCGGACACCCTCGTGGTGGTGCGCAGCACCGTCCCGGTCGGGACGACCCGGCGGACCCTGCTGCCCCTGCTGCGCGAGCGGGTCGACGAGCCGTTGCTGGCCTGCTGCCCCGAACGCACCATCCAGGGCCGCGCGCTGGCCGAGCTCGCCAGCCTCCCGCAGGTCGTCGGCGGGCTGGACGACCGCTCCGCCGACCGGGCCCGGCGACTGTTCGCCCGGCTCACCCCCGAGCAGGTCGTCACCGCCGACCTGGAGACGGCCGAGCTGGTGAAGCTGGCCTGCAACGCCCACACCGACCTGCTGTACGGCTTCGGCAACGAGCTGGCGATGATCGCCGAAGCGGTCGGCGTGGACGCCACGGAGGTCATCGCCGCCGCGAACCGGGGCTACCCTCGGCCCGACCTGGCCCGACCGGGATTCGTCGGCGGGAGCTGCCTGACCAAGGACCCGTACCTGTTGGTGTACTCGGCGGGGACGGCCGGATATCATCCACCGCTGGTGGCTGCCGCCCGCGCCGTCAACGAGCAGGTCCCGCACCTGGTGACCGAACGGGTGCTCAAGGCGCTGGCCGCCACCGGTCGGGCCCCGGCCGACGCGAAGGTCCTGGTCTGCGGGATGGCCTACAAGGGCCGGCCGGAGACCGACGACGTGCGGGGTTCCGCCGCCACCGTCGTCGCCGACGTCCTGCGCGAGCGGGTCCGGCTGTTGGCCGGCCACGACTACCTGGTCCCCGACGACGTCACCGCCCGGCTCGGGTACGCCCCGGCGTCCCTCGCCGACGGTCTGGCCGACGCCGACGTGCTGGTGCTGCTGGTGGACCATCCGCGTTACCGCGCCGACCTCGACGCCGCGCTGCTGCGCCGCAGTATGAACCGCCCCGCCCTGGTCGTCGACGTCTGGGGCGACCTGGCGTCGGCGCTGTCCGGGGCGGCCGACGTGGACTACCGGAGGCTGGGCCGTGGCTGACCGGATCCTGATCACCGGTGGCGCCGGGTTCGTGGGCCTGCACCTCGCCCGCCGGCTGCTGCGCGACGGCGCGGACGTGACCCTGCTCGACGACCTGTCCCGTGGCCGGGCCGACCGGGACCTCGACGAGGTTCGTGCCGAGGCCCGGCTGGTACGCCACGACCTGACCACCCCGCTTCCGGTGGACCTGCTCGCGGGGGACTTCGACGAGGTCTACCACCTGGCCGCGGTCGTCGGGGTGCGGCAGAACAACGAGAACCCGTCCCGGGCGCTCAACGTGAACCTGCGTGCGGTGCTGAACCTGCTGGACTGGTGCCGACGCCGCCCGCCGGGGCGGGTCTACCTGAGTTCCACCAGCGAGGTCGCCGACGGTGCCACCCGCCTGGGTCTGGCGCCGTTCCCGGTGCCGGAGGACGTGCCCTTCGTGCTGCCCGAACCGACGCTGCCCCGGGCGTCCTACGGGCTCAGCAAGATCGTCGCCGAGACGCTGCTGCGCCAGTGCGCCGACCTGTTTCCGGTGCGCATCGGCCGCTACCACAATATCTACGGCCCGCGGATGGGCCACGACCACGTGATACCCCACTTCGTGGCCCGGGCGCTGGTCCGCCAGGACCCCTTCCCCATCTACGGGGCCACCCAGACCCGCGCGTTCTGCCACATCGACGACGCCGTCGACGCGACAGTCGGGCTGACCCGGCTGCCCGGCGTCGAACCGGTCGTGGCCAACATCGGCAACGACACCGAGGAGATCGTGATCCGGGAACTTGCCGAGCGGGTCTGCCGGCTGGCCGGCTACACCCCCACCTTCGAGGTCTTCGACCCCCCACCCGGTTCACCGGACCGCCGGCTGCCCGACCTCGGCCGGCTGCGGCGCACGATCGGGTACGCACCCCGCGTCGACCTGCTCCGGGGGCTGCGACAGACCTTCGACTGGTACGCCGCAGACCAGGCGGCCGCCCCGCCCGCGACCACCGGGGAACGGGCATGACGTTCGAGATCCGCGACGGCACACTGTGCCGCGACGGGACGCCGTTCGTCGTCGCCGGAGTGGACTACCACCCGTCGGCGGCCGGCTGCCGGATCTGGACCGACTGGGATCCGCAAGCGCTGCGCCGCGACTTCCGGGCGATGGCCGACGCGGGCCTGAACACCGTCCGGATCTTTATGTTCTGGCGGGACTTCGAGCCGACACCCGGGCACCACGACCCGGTCGTGTTCGACCGGCTGCGTACCGCCGTGGACCTGGCCGACGCCGCGGGGCTGGCCTGCGTGCTGTCCCTGCTGACGATCTGGATGAACGGGCAGCGGCTGGATCTGCCCTGGCGACGGGGGCGCAGCCTCATCGACGACCCGGAGCTGCTCGACCGGCAGCGGGCCTACGCCCGACGGGCGGCGATCGCGCTCCACGGCGCCGGCAACGTGCTCGCCGTCGACCTCGGTGACGAGATCGCCAACGTCGACCCGACCGCCGCCCGGCTGCCCCCCGAGACCGTCGCGGCCTGGCAGACCAGCCTGGCCGAGACGTTGCGCGCGCACCTCCCCGGGCTGTTGGTGACCCAGGCCAACGACCCCTCCGGGGTGCTCGGCGCCGCGCCGTTCGGCCCGGACAACGCCGCCGGGCTGGACCTGATCGCGCTGCACGGCTTCCCCACCTGGGCGCCGGTGTCGATCGAGTCGACCAGTTCCTACAAGGCGAGCAACCTGGTGCCGTTCCTGGTCCGCTACGCGCGGGCGTTCGGGGTGCCGCTGGTCGACGAGTTGACCAGCTACGGCACCGACGAGGCCACCACGGCGGCCTACCTGCGGGCCGCCACCGCCGCGGCCCTGGGCAACGGCGCCGCCGGTGTGCTGGCCTGGTGCTGGCAGGACATCGCCTCCGCCGAGGAGCCCTACCAGCAGCGCCCCGGCGAGCGTTTCGTGGGCCTGCACCGTCTCGACGGGACACCCCGTCCGGCGCTGGCCGGGCTGCGGGAGACGTTGCGCGCCGCCCCCCGGATGCGGCCCGGCCCCGGTCGGGCCCCGGTCGCGCTCTACCTGCCGCAACGCGTCCGGGCAGACGGCGGTTCCTACCTCGACACCGGGGTCGGCACGGCGGCCACGTTCTACGCCTACCTGCTGCTCAAGCGCGCGCACCTGGACGTCGACATCGTCGCCGGCGACCCGACCGGCTACCGGCTGGTGGTCTGTCCCTCGGTCGGCCACGTCACCCTGACCGACCTGACGCGGCTGGGTCGCGCGGCCCGCCACGGGGCGACGGTCTACTACTCGATGGCCGACCACCTGCACGGATTTCCGGGGCCGGAGCTGGCCGGCGTGGAGCTGGTCGACTACACCCTGCTCACCGCCGGGCACGACCGGGTCGAGTGGGACACCGACCGGTGGCCGCTGGACTGGGCGGGCGCCGGGGTCCGCCCGTCGGTGCTGGCGGCGACCACCGGGCAGGTCCTCGGCCGGTACCCGAACGGCACCCCGGCCCTGGTACGCAACCCGCTCGGCCTCGGCCAGGTGGTGTTCTGCGCGGCCCCGTTCGAGCGTCAGCTCGACGTGCCCGGACGGCTCACCGCCGCCACCTGGGAGCGCCTCTACCGGCGGGTCGCCGCCCTGGCAGGGCTGTTCCCCGAGGTGGACTGCGCCGACCCGGACGTGGAGATCCTGCCGGGCCGGGCCGCCGGCCCGCACGAGGTACTGCTGGTCAACCACGCGCCGACTGCGCGCCGCGTCCACCTGCGCTGGCGTACGCCCGACGGCGCGCGCCTGCGGTGCCAGGTGGCCCTGGACGGCAAGGACTGGCGGCTGGTCACCCGCCCGAGCCCCGCCGGGGTGCGCCGCCGCGCCGTCCCGAGCACCCGCGCCCTGCCCTGACCCCCGCCCAGCCTCGCCGAACGGCGGGGCACATCGATTGGAGAGCAGTATGCCCATCACGCTTCCGGGTGCCGAGCGGTCCCTGAGCGGAGCCGACAACGCGGTGCCGGCCTTCATGTTCGACATGCTCTCGGCCTGGGGGTTCCGGGCCGTCACCCTGGCCTTCCGCACCGGCGTGCTGGCGGCCCTGGCCGAGGAGGAACTGACCAGCGAGCAGGTGGCCGAGAAGACGGAGCTGGATCCCCGTGGCATCGCGTTCCTGCTCGACTGCCTGGACTGCGTCGGCTACGTCCGCCGCGCCGGGGACCGGTACGGGGTCACCGACACCACCCGGGAACTGCTGCCGATGATCTCGATGGGCATCCCGTACTTCGAGAAGATCGTCTTCACCGACTGGGCGAACCTGGAAGGCCGGCTGCGCGGCGAGCTGCCCCTGCCGTTCGGGCCGGACCAACCGCGTACCCCGCGCTGGCTGGCCCGGCAGTGGCGGGTGTTCCAGGACGGCATGGTCGCCCTCACCAACATGAACATCGACGAGGTGCTGGAGCGGGTGCCGGTGCCCGACCCGGCCGGGCACCTGCTGGACCTCGGCGGCGGCTACGGCCTCTACAGCATCGCGCTGTGCCGCCGGCATCCGCAGCTGCGGGCGACCATCTTCGAGATCCCGGAGATGCAGCGGCTCGCCGACCGGGCCATCGCCGAGAACGGCATGGCCGACCGGGTCGACTTCCGGGCCGGCGACTTCTTCACCGACGAGCTGGGCAGCCCGTCGATGGCGTTGCTGTTCAACGTCATCCACTCCAAGAGCGCGGTCCAGAACCGGGAACTGGTCGCCCGGACCGCCGCCGCCCTGCGGCCCGGCGGCTCGCTGGTGATCCTCGACCAGTTCCCCGCCCCCGAACTGGGTCCGATCGGCCGCAGCTTCGGCGCCATGATGGCGCTGAGCATGTTCAACAGCGTCGGTCAGCAGACGTACCCGCTCGACGAGGTGCGCGACTGGCTGACCGACGCCGGGCTGGTCGACGTGGACTTCCAGCCGGTGCGCAGCGCTCCGGGCAACGGGTTGTTCCTGGCCCGTAAGCCGGGCCGGTAGGCCGGCGGTGTCCACACCCGTGCCGGCGTCCGCGCCGGCGACCCCCGAGGCGGTGGTCGGCCAGGTCCGCCTGGTACCCGACGGCCACCGCGACTTCGACACGTCGCTGGAGCACGCGACCCGGTTCCACCGGCTGTCCCGGGCCTGCCTGGAGCAACTGGTGGAGCAGGGTCTGCCGCACTCCTCGGACGCCACCGGCCTGCTGTTCGACCGCTACGACCTGCGCAACGTGGCGCTGCTGCTGGGCGTACGGTCACCCCAGCGGGCGACGTACGAGGCGATGGCGGCTGCCCTGCGCGCCGGCGGGGCCGGGGCGGCGGTCCGGCGCACCGTGGTCGTGCGCGCGTACTGCCCGGACCGGGAGCACTGCGCCGGCTGCGCCTTCGTCCTCGACCCGGCGGTGACCTCCGCGCCGGAGGTCGTGGCGGTCCGTCGCCCCGAGGCGTCCCGGTTCGAGGTGGACGTCCTGCTCGCCGCCGCCGACGCCACCCCGCCGCCGACCCCCGAGCAGCGGCGTCTCCTCGACGAGGCCGCGGGACTGCGGTTCCACCTGCTGCCGCCGGGCCTCACCGCGGACCTCGGCTTCCTGCGGGAGACCGGCCTGGCCGACTGCACCCTGGCCGTACGCCATCTGGTGGCGTGGGCTGGTGAGCTCGGCGTGCCGGCCCGACCGGCCACCGGCCTGTGCCTGTCGCGCCCCTTCGCCAACCGGCACCACTGGCTGGAGCTGCGTGACGTCGAGGGCCGGTGGTGGCCGGCCGATCCGTTCTTCCTCCGGACGCTGGCCGGTTGGGGGCTGCTCGCCGACGGCGACTGGCCGGCGCACCGCCGCCCCGTCGGCGCGTACTGGCGGGTCGACCTGGACCTGGACGTGCCGATGCTGCGCCACCGGGGCGCGGGTGGGGCCGCCGGCGGGTCGCCGCCGGAGCGGCTGGGGCCGGCGTACTTCCTCGTCCAATGAGCCCGCCGCCCGAACCCGTCGCCCCCGCACCCGCGCCAGGAGAGGTCGGCATGGTCGTCGTCGGTACCGAGGTCGAGCCCCTGCGCGCACTGGTGGGGCAGCACCTCGGCTTCAGCGACTGGATGCTGATCAGTCAGGAGCAGGTGGACTGCTTCGCCGCGGCGATCGGTGACCACCAGTGGATCCACGTGGACCCGAAGCGGGCAGCCGACGGCCCGTTCGGTGGCACGGTCGTCCACGGCTTCCTCGTCCTCGCGCTGACCTCCCGGGTCCTGGAGCAGGTGCTCGTCGCCGAGGGCGTTCGCCTCAAGGTGAACTACGGTTGCGACCGGGTCCGCTTTCTGGCCCCGGTGCCGGTCGGGTCCCGCATCCGGGCCGGGGTGGTGTTGCGCGGGGTCCAGCCGTTACGCCGCGGCGTCCAGCTCGCCCTGAGCCTGCGGTACCAGGTGGAGGGGAGTCTGATGCCGGTCTGCGTCGCTCAGGTGCTGGTGCACAACTACGCGTGAGTGGCGTCGGCCCCGGCAGACGACGCTGCCGGGGTCGACGCCGCGGGCGGCGCTCAGGACCGGGGCGCGAGCCCGGCCGACCGGTCGGCGACGGCCACCGCGAGGTCGTCGACGGTCTCCATGTGCAACCAGTCCACGTGACCGACCATCCGCAGGTCGAACTCGTCCTCCAGCCGCATCAACAGCTCCAGGATCCGGGACGAGGTCAGGCCCAGCTCCATGAAGATCCTGGTGTCGCCGGTCAGCGACGCCGGTTCGTGGCCGGTCATCTCGGCCAGCAGTCGGACGATGGTCGCAGTGGCCGTGGCGGCGGATGGTGGGGAGGTCATGACGTGCTCCGTCCAGTCGGTGCGGGGATGGTGGGGTCGGGTCGGGCGACGGCGGTGGCGTTCGCCGTGGGCCCCGACATTCAGCGCTGCCGCAGGCAGCGCAGGAGCGCCGCGGCGGCCAGTGCGGCGTCGTCGTCGGACATGCGGCTGTGCAGCGGCAGGGAGAGCAGGCGTGCAGCCACCGCGTTGGTGACGGTCAGCGCCGAACGGCCCGCGCCCGGGCTGCTCCGGTAGGCCGACAGGTGATGCACCGGGGGATAGTGCACCGAGGTCTGCACGCCGGCGGCGGCGAGGCCCTCGCGCACCGCGCCCCGGTCGGTCCCCGCCGGCAGCACGACCGGCATCAGGTGCAGCGCGGAGTCGCCGGTCCGCCCGGCGAACGGCAGCACCAGCTCGGGCGCGGCGGCGAGCACCTCCCGGTACGTGGCGACCAGCGACCGGCGTCGCTCCCGGTCCAGCGGGAGCTTGCCCAGCTGGACCCGACCCAACGCGGCGGCCACCTCCGTCGGCCGGTAGTTCAAGCCGAAGCCCGCGACGTCGTAGCTGGCGTCACCCGAGCGGAGCCGGTCCCAGGTGGACGTGGTCAGGTGGTGCGAGCGGGCCAGCCGGATCCGGTCGCGCACCGCGTCGTCGCGGGCGACCACCATGCCGCCCTCACCGGCGGTGACGTTCTTGGTCGCGAAGAAGCTGAAGCAGCCGATGTCGCCGTGCGTGCCGAGCATCCGCCCGTCGTGCTCGACCATCGGCGCGTGCGCGGCGTCCTCGACCAGGACCGCGCCGTGCCGGTCGGTGACCGCACGCAGCGCGGCCAGGTCCGCCGGGTATCCGGCGTAGTGCATCGCGACCACCGCCCGGGTCTGTCCGGTTACCAACCGCGCCACGTCCACCGGATCCACGGTGAGGTCGTCCGGGGCGCGCACATCGGCCAGGACCGGGATGGCGCCGGCCAACGCCACCACCGCGGCACCGGCCACGAAGGTCAGCGCCGGCATGATCACCTCGTCGCCGGGCCGCAGGTCGAGCGCCATCATCGCCAGGTGCAGCGCGGCCGTGCCGCTGCTGACCGCGACCGCGTCGTCGGTGCCGATCCGGTCGGCGAACTCCCGCTCGAAGGCGGCGGTCTGCGCGCCGGCCGAGAGCCAGCGCGAGCGCAGCACCTCGGTGACCGCGGCGATCTCGTGCTCGTCGACGGTGTTGTCGGCCAGGGTGATCCGCCAGTGCCGGGCGGGCGGTGCGCTCATCGGTGTGTCCTTCCTCGATCTGGGCAGGGATCGGTGGGCCGTTCACCGTGCCGGCGCGGGCGGCGGGGCCAGGCCGGGCGAGGAGGCGTAACCGGACTCGTAGGCGTCGACGACCCGTTCCCAGCCGAACGACCGCTCGGCCCGCCGCCGCCCCGCCACACCGAGTTGCCCCCGGCGGACGTCATCGCTGAGCAGCTCGATCAGCGCGGCGGCCAGGGGCGCTGGACCAGGCGGGACGACCAGCCCGTCCACGCCCTGCCGCACCACCTCGTACGCGCCGGCGAACGCCCCGCTGACCACCGGCTTCCCGCACGTCCACGCCTCGACGAAGACCAACGGGAACACGTCCGCGACACTGGGCAGGCAGAGCAGCTCGCAGGCGGCCAGGGCGTCGTGTTTGGTCTGTTCGTCGACCGTGCCCAGGTCGTGCAGGCGCGGGTCGGCCCGGGCGGTGAGGTGCCCGGCGACCTCCGGGTCGACGTCCGGGCCGACGAAGACGAACCGGGTGTCGGGCAGTTGCCGCCACACCGGGTCCATCGCCGCCAGCAGCGTCTGGTACCCCTTGCTGACCGTGCGACGCCCGACGAAGAGCACGAACGGCCCGTGGATGCCGTACCGGCGTCGGAAACCTGGGGTGTCGACCGGGCCGGTGAGGTCCGAGGCGGACGGGAGACGCCGGATTCGGGTGGCCGGCACGCCCACGTTGCGCAGCGCGGCCACCTCCGCGGCGGACAGGGCGAAGACCACCTCGGCGGCGCGGCAGACCTCGCCGGCCCGAACCGGGTCGGGCCACACCTGCGGCGACGAGCAGGGGGTCAGCACCAGGCGGGCGCCGTAGCGGCGGGCCAGCCGTACCGCCTCGACCGGTGCGTCGGGGCGGGCCAGGTCGAAGGTGTGCACCACTGACGGGGCGAAGTCCGGGCGGGCCCGGTGCAGCTGCCCGACGTCGGTGAAGAGCGGCACGCCGGCCGTGCGCAGGCCCGCGACGGTGTCCGGATGTGCGGCGGTGACCAGCGCGGTCACCCGCCGGGACCGGGCCGCCAGGCCCTGCGTCGCGCGCAGCGCCATCCGCTCCGCCCCTGCCTGTGTTTCCCCGTAGCCGGCGAAGACCACCAGGACGTCGCCCACCTCGCCCCTCACGTCCACATCTCGATCGTGGCACCGCCCGGTACGGGCTCGTCGAGGAAGAAGACGTCGAGTTCCGGGCGGCAGCGCTGCGCCTCGTGCGGGGACGGCGTCAACCGCAGGTACCGGTCCGGATCCGCCAGGAAGTCGGCCCGCGCCTGCTCGTAGTGGGCCGGTGTGCCCACGTCGTGCCAGGACTCGGTGAAGGCGTAGCCGTTCACCGGTCTGCCGGCATCGGTCAGCGCATTGATGAGGGTCGGCATATCGGTCGGTGTGCTGCGCGGGATGTGCGCGCGGACGTCCGGGTCCGCGACGTAGATCCCGCAGCAGACGTTCCACTCGAAGGTCGGCTTCTCGTGCACCCGCCGGATCCGGTCGCCGTCGGCGCGCAGCAGCCCGACCCCGGTGGAGACCCAGTGACGCTGGAACGCCACGGTCAACCCGGCGTCGCCGGCCACGTGCCGGCGGTGCAGGTCGCCGAAGTCGATTGAGGTGAGCAGGTCGCCGTTCATCACCACGGCGGGTTCGGTCCAGTCCGGGACGAGCAGCAGCGGCGCGGCGGTCCCCATCGGACGCTCGTCGACGCAGTAGTCGACCTGCAGACCGAGCTGGGATCCGTCGCCGAACGCGGACCGGATCATCGAGCCCAGGTGCGAGACGCACAGCGTCGCCCGGGTGAAGCCGCAGGCCCGCAGCCGACGCAGGCTGATCTCCAGCAAGGAGTGCTCACCCATCGGCACCAGCGCCTTCGGGCGGTTGCTGGTGTGCGGCATCAGGCGGGTGCCCCGGCCCCCCACCAGCAGGATCGCGTGCATCGGATCAGTCTCCCGTCCCTCGGACGACGACCGCGCCCGCCCGCGGACGCGGCCCTGCCGTACCGCCGTTTCTCACGACCGGACCGCCGCCCGCAGTTCGGCCTCCAACCGGGCGAACGTCGGGGCGAGCTGGCGCATCGTCGCCGCCGCGGCGGCGTAGTCCCCGGCCACCAGCGGGTACTCCATCGATCCGATCAACCGGGCCTGCTGATCCAGCACCTCCGCCACCCCGGTGTAGCCGTGCCGGGCCAGCACCACGGCCGCGTCGTTGCGGCGTCGTGCCCCCACGCACACCATGAAGTCGGCGAGGTGGAAGAAGAGGAAGGTGGTCAGTCCGCCGTCGAGCACCTTCGCCGCGCCCTCGGCCGCCGCCGCGGACGCCTCCGGGGCCACCATGTCGGCGGCGATCGGCAGCAGCCGGCGCACCGCCTCGGCGGTGTCCACCGCGCGGACCCGCTGGAAACCGGTCCGCAGGTTGAAGTCCGGCACCCGGTAGGACAGCGTCTCGGTACGCCAGGCGGCCAGCAGCTTCTCCAGCGGCAGCACGGTGTACGGGTGGGCGCGCGGGTCGTGGATCACCACGTTCCCCCCGTCGAAGCCGACGACCACCAGGTAGTGGTCGGCGCCGATGGGCTGACCCAGCCCGGGGTGGTGCGGCAACAGTCCCATCTCCACCGGGCCGGCCACCGCGCGGTGCTGGTCGTCCACCTTCTCCAGCGCGGCGGCCACCTCGTCCGGGGAGCCGCCGGTCTGCTCGCACGTCCAGCCGAGCAGGTCCAGCATCATGTTGATGCCCTTCTCGGGGTTCCAGCCGGCCGGGGCGAAGAACGGGCGGCCGTCATGGTGCAGGTACATGCCGAAGGCAGAGCCGGTCAGCACCTCGACCACGGTCTCACCGGGGCCCTCGTCGCCGAAGGCCATCTGGAGGGAGTCGGAGAAACAGCCATGCGTCTCTCCGGAGAACTGAACGGGCATCGGGGCCAACTCCTGTCTCAGCGATGGTCGCCCGACGCCGCGGGGGCGTCGTCGGGCGGTGGTCCGGGCCGGCCGGTGGGCAGGCCGGCGGTGGCGAGATAGCTGCGGGGCAGGTTCGGGAAGTCCGCCGGCACCCCGCCCTGCGGCCAGCGGCCGTAGTTGGCCCCGGCCGCGCCGGGCTCGGTGATCCGCTCGACCGCCCAGCCGGCCTGCCGGAGGAACTCCGCCGGGGTGTCCGTGCCGAACCGCCACGGGCTGCCGGCCCGCGCCAGTTTGTCGAGGAAGGGTCGCATGTAGCGCAGCCGGAAGATCCCCGTGCCGATGAGGTCCACCGCGATCCGGCTACCCGCCGCGGAGAGCCGGGCGGCCTGGCGTGCCGCGGCGGCGGCCCGCGCCGCAGGCAGGTAGAACAGCAGCCCCTCGGCGAACCACACGGTCCGCGCCGCCGGGTCGAAACCGGCGTCGAGCAGGGCCGGTTCCCACTCACCGGTCAGGTCGGTGGCGACCGTCCGGCACTCGCAACGGGGCACGGTGCCGACCCGGGCGAGCCGCCGCCGCTTGTACGTCAGCACGCTGGCCTGGTCCACCTCGAACAGCACGGTGCCCGCCGGCCAGTCCAGCCGGTACGCCCGGGTGTCCAGTCCGGCGCCGAGCCCGACCACCTGGCATCCCTCGGTCACGCTGTCGCGCAGGACGTCGTCGAACCAGCGGGTGCGGATGGGCAGCACCGGGTTGCCGTCGGCGGCGGCCCGTCCGGTGTGGAAGTGCCGCAGCAGCGCCTCGCCGTCCGCGCCGGCCAGCAGGGCGGCGTACGGGTCGTCGAAGAGCCGGTCCGGTCGTGCCGTCTCCCGTGCCCGCGCCGCCGCTGTCCACCGGGCGGTCCGGGCGACGCCGGACAGGTCGTCGTCCGTGGCAGCCACCTCAACCCTCATGCCCCTCAGTGTTTCCATCGACGCGGGTCGGGGACAGCTCACCGTGCGGGCGTACCCATGCGGCCAGCACCAGCGTCGCCCCAACCGGTGGGGTCGCGTCCGGACCTCCCGTCGGTCCGGCCGGTTAGCCTGGGTTGGTACGGCCGGCGACGACGGGGGTGGCGGTGTGGACGAACCAGCTCGCGGCGACGGGTGGGCCGCGCTCGCGGCGTGGGCCGGGGTGAAGCTGGTCCGTCCGTTGCCCGGCGGGCACCGCAACGAGGTGCTGCTGGCCGAGCGGGCGGGGGTGCCGCTGGTGGTCCGCCGGTCGGTGCGCCCCCGTGCCGCCCTGGAGTGGGAGCTGGACCTGTTGGACCATCTGCGCGGCTGCGGGGTGGCGGTGCCCGAGCCGGTGCCCGCCGACGACGGCCGCCGGCACGTGGACGGGGTGCTGGTCACCGGCTTCGTCCCCGGCCGGTATCCGGCCGACCCCACCGACTGGCGGCGGGTGGCCGACCAGCTCGCGGTGCTGCACGCGGCGACGACCGGCTGGCCGCAGCGCCCCGGCTTCGCCGCCAGCGGGGCGCTGCTCGCCGCGGACCGGGGCGGGGACGTGCGGCTGGACGCGATGCCCGCCCCGGTGGCCCGGATGGTGCGCGCCGCCTGGCTGCCGGTGCAGCACGGGCCGCGCTGCGTGGTGCACGGCGATGTCGGCCCCACCAACGTGCTCGTCGACGGATCCCGGGTCACGCTGCTGGACTGGGACGAGGCGCGGGTGGACGTGCCCTGGTTCGACTACGCCTTCCTGCCCGACGGGGTGCCCACGCCGTGGCCGGGTGGGCGGGCGTCGTTGCACGCCGCCGGCCTGGCCTGGGAGACGGCGACCTGCTGGCGGGCCGAGCCGGTGTACGCGCGCCGCCGGCTGGCCGAGCTGCGCCGCCACCGGCGGGACACCGGAGCCTGACGTCGGGTCGCCTGGGTCAGGGCACGCTGGGAGATGCGCCCCTGGTCCCCCGCGTCGAGCATGGACGGGGAGCCTGCCGCGACCCGCTCCGAGCGCCCCCGGCGGCCGACATCGTCGGCGGGGCTGGGCGATCGGCATGGTCGGGGTGGTCGGGCTCGTGTCGAGGCCGACCCGGTGACGACGGCCGGGGCGGGTCCGGGTTCGGCCGGCCCCGCCCCGGCGCATGAGGGCGGCAGGTGGAGCGGCGTGCCGTAGTCCGGCGCATGACGCACGTGCCGCCGGAGCGCGGGTGGACCAGGACCGACGCGGGAGGTGTGGTGGGCGATCACCGGATGGATCTTCCGGTCGAGGTGCCGTTGGACGAGAGCGCCGACACGATGGCCAGCAGCCCGGCCAATCTGCTGCGCGCCCGATGGCAGACCGTGCGGCTGCTGCGCCGGGGCGGGGCCGGCCTGGTCACCGCGCTGGTGGTGGCCAACCTGCTGCTGGGCCTACTGCCGGTGCTGTTCGTCGTGGCGACCAGCATCCTGCTCGGCCGGGTGCCGGCGGCGGTCGCCGGGGGCCTGAGCTCCCCGGCCTGGGACTCGCTGGTGAGCGCCTTCGTCGCGGCGGCGCTGGCGTTCGTCGCACCACAGGTGATCGCGCCCCTGCGGGCGTCGCTCGGGGACCTGGCGGGCCGCCGCATCGACCAGCAGGTGCACGACGAGTTGATGGCCGCGTCCCTGTCCCCGGTCGGTGTCGCGCCGCTGGAGGACGAGGAGAACCAGGACCGGCTGCGGGTGGCGGCGCTGAAGTTGCAGTTCGCCGTCCAGACCCCGGGCGACGCCTGCGCCGGCCTGCTCGCCCTGCTGGCCCGCTACACCCAGCTCCTGGCGTATGCCGTGCTGATCGGGGTGGCGTTCTCCTGGCTCGCGGCGGCCGGTCTGGTCCTGTCGGTGCTGCTGGTGCGGCACAGCACCCGGGGCGGCCTGAGCCGGTACGCCGAGGCGCGGCAGCGGTTGAGCCGGGCCGAGCGGCGGGTGCACTACCTGCGGGCGCTCGCGGTGGAACCCGCCGCCGGCAAGGAAATCCGGGTGTTCGGGCTCGCCGGCTGGCTGACCGCCACGTACCGCCGGGTGCACCTGATGTGGCTGCGACCGTTGTGGGCCTACCGTCGGCGGATCCTGCTCTGGCGGTACCTGGTCTTCGCCGGGCCGAGCCTGGTGATGGCCGTCGCGGTGTTCGCGGCGGTGGGCGTGGCCGCCCCGGCGACGTTGACGCTGACGGAGTTCGCCCTGGTGGTGCAGGCGACCCTGGGCGCGATCGCGCTGGGTGGCTACTACGCCGAGGCCGACATGCAGACCGCCGTCGGCATCTCCGCGTACGACGACGTACGCCGGTTCGTCAGCCGCCTGGCGGCGACCGCGCCCACGTCCGGGCCGGTGCCGCCGCGCCCGCTGCCGCCGCTGCGCGAGGAGCTGCACTTCGACCGGGTGAGCTTCCACTACCCCGGCCAGGACCGCACCGTCCTCGACGAGCTCGACCTGCGGATTCCGGTCGGCAAGTGCACGGCGATCGTCGGCGTCAACGGTGCCGGCAAGACCACCCTGGTCAAGCTCCTGGCCCGGCTCTACGAGCCGACCGGCGGCGTGGTCCGGGCCGACGGGGTGGACATCCGCGCGTTCCCCGTCGCCGAGTGGCGGGCCGCGATCGGCATCATCTTCCAGGACTTCCTGCGGTACGAGACCTCGGTCGCCGACAACATCGCCTTCGGCGCGGTCGACCACCGCGCCGACCGGGCCGGGTTGCGGACGGCCGTCGCGTCCGTGGGGCTGACCGAGCCCCTGGACCGGCTGCCCGCCGGCCTCGACACCCCGCTGGCCCGTCACCTCACCGGTGGCGCGGAACTCTCCGGTGGCCAGTGGCAGCGGGTGGCGCTGGCGCGGGCGCTGTTCGCGGTGCAGCACGGCGCGCCGATAGTGGTCCTGGACGAGCCCACCGCGAATCTCGACGTGCGCGCCGAGGCCCGCTTCTTCGACCAGTTCGCCGAGCTGACCAGGGGCGTCACCAGCCTGCTGATCTCCCACCGGTTCTCCACCGTCCGGCATGCCGACGTGATCGTCGTCCTGGAGCAGGGCCGGGTGGTCGAGCGGGGCAGCCACGAGGAGCTGATGGCGACCGGCGGCCGGTACGCGCGATTGTTCCGGATGCAGGCCGACCGGGTGCTGGGCCCGCAGGACAACCCGTCGGACGACGTCGACCCCCAGGAGGTGCTCAGGTGAGTGCGACGTTCGCCGGCTGCGGGAAGATGCTCGTCACGGCGTGGCGGGTGAACCGCGGCAGGACGGTCACCGCGATCTTCTTCGTCGTGGCGGGCGCGGCGGCGGCCCCGCTGCTCGCACTGTCGCTGGGCCTGATGACGGACGCGGTGGTCGCCGGGCACCGGGGTGTGGTGCTGCTGACCGGACTGTTCGTCGGGGTCCTCGCGTTCGCCACCGTCACCTTCGGCCATTTCGGTCACCTCGCCTACTTCGAGCTGGCCGAGCTGGCCGAACTCGACTTCGACGAGCAGCTCATCGGGCTCTCCAACGGCTCGGTCGGCATCGCCCACCACGAGCAGGCGGCGACCAGCGACACGGTGACCGTGCTGCAGCGCGAGATCCGGCAGTTCGGTCGGGGACTGGAGGCGCTGCTCAACGGTCTCGGTCTGCTGATCGCGGTGGGCATCACCGTGGTGCTGCTGGTACGGCTGCACCCGCTGTTGCTGTTGCTGCCGTTGGCGGCGGTGCCGTCGTTGTATCTCAGCCGGCGGGCCGAGCACCTGGTGGACGCCGCCAAGACGGACACCGCGGAGACCACCCGCACGGCGCTGCACCTGTTCGACCTGACCACCCGACTGCCCGCCGCGGCCGAGTTGCGGGTGTTCGGGCTCGCCGACGAGCTGCGCCGCCGGCACGCCGGGCTGTGGTCGGACGTGACGGCCCGACTCCTGCGGGCCGACCTGCGAGCGGCCGCGCTGCGTACCGCCGGTCAGGTGACGTTCGCCCTGGCCTACGTCGGCTCGGTGCTGCTGCTGGTCCGGGCGGCCGTCGACGGCCGGCGCGGGGTCGGCGACGTGATCCTGGTCGTGGTCCTCGCCGCGCAGATCAGCGCGCAGGTGACCGCCACCGTCACCCTGCTGCGCGACCTGCAACGGATGGCCGCGCTGTACGGGCGGATGGCGCAGTTGCGTGCCGTCGTCGTGGACGACGACCCCGGCGACCTGGACCCGCCGGACCGGCTGCGACACGGGATCACCCTGCGGGACGTGTCGTTCTGCTATCCCGGCACCGACACCCCGGCGCTGCGTGACGTCACCGTGACGCTGCCGGCCGGCAGCACGGTGGCCGTGGTGGGGGAGAACGGCGCCGGCAAGTCGACGCTGGTGAAGTTGCTCTGCGGGCTGTACCGCCCGAGCAGTGGCCGCATCCTGCTCGACCACCTCGACCTGCACCGGCTCCGGCCGGATAGCTGGCGCGCACGTATCTCCGTCGCCTTCCAGGACGCGGTGCGCTACGAGTTCCGGACCCGGCACGCCGTCGGGATGGGCGACCTGGACAGCGGCTTCGCCGACCAGCCGGTGCGTGACGCGCTGCGCCTGGCGCGGGCCGACGACGTGCTGCGCCAACTGCCCGACGGCCTGGAAACGGTGCTCGGCAAGGGTGGCAGCGGCGCGGAGCTGTCCGGTGGGCAGTGGCAGAAGGTGGCCCTCGCCCGCGGGCTGGTGCGCCCGGCGCCGATGCTGTTGGTGCTCGACGAGCCGACGACGGCCCTGGATCCGGAGGCAGAGCTGGCCATGTTCGAGCACTACGCGGAGCAGGCGGCCCGGGTGGGCCGGCAGACCGGGGCGATCACCGTGCTGGTCTCCCACCGGTTCTCCACCGTCCGCACGGCCGACCTCATCGTCGTGGTCCGCGACGGGAGGGTTGTCGAGGCCGGCGACCACGCGACGCTCAGCGCCGGTTCCGGCCCGTACGCCGAACTGGTCGCCGTCAACACCCGGGCGTACCGGTGACCGGGCACCGCGGCGGTTTCGGGTCAGCCGCTCAGGTCGCCGCGGTGGCCAGCTCGTTGAAGTCGAGGAACCGCTTGGGCGGCAGTTCGGCCAGGAGCCGCATCAGCGCCGTGCCGTACTTCTCGGCCATGTAGCGGTAGTTCTGCGTGGCGCTTTTCATCAACTCATCGAAGGGCTTCGCGTGCGGCACGTGCACGGCCTTGGCCTGTCGGTTGAGGACGAAGCGCGCGCCGGCGCGGTGCAGTCGGTAGCCGAGGTCGATGTCCTCGCCGCCCCAGGTGCGGAACTTCTCGTCGAAGCTGCCGACGGCGCGGAGCTGGCGGGTGTCGGCGGAGACGTTGGCGGTCCAGAAGATTTGCCAGGGGGCGGGGACGCGGGTGAGGTCCTCGCCGTAGCGGTCGTAGAAGAGTTCGCGGATGTCGCGGCACTCCCGTTTGGCCTGCATCCGTTCGATGCTGGCGTCGATGTCGTCGAGGTCGAGGCGTTCGGTGACCACCTCGATGTTCGTGTCGTCGCCGGAGAAGCCGTACAGGTACGGCAGCACGGCGGTCGGACCGGGTGTCGCCTCGTGGCTGGCGACGTGCTGGATCAGGTTGTCGGCGTGCAGCATGACGCCGTCGTCGGCGAAGACGCAGATGGGGGCGCGGGCGTCGGCGATGCCGATGTTGCGGGCGGCGGCGGCGCGGAATCCCTCGTCGGACTGGTAGTGGTAGCGCAGGTTCAGCCGGCTCTGGAAGCTTGCGGCGACGTCGGCGGTGTCGTCACAGGAGCCGTCGTCGACGACGACCACCTCGAACTCGTCGGCGGGCATCCGTTGCCGGGTCAGTGACTCCAGGCTGTGCCGCAGCAGGTCCGATCGGTTGTAGGTCGGTATGACGACGGTGCATCTCGGCACGTCGGACACGATGCCTCCCTGTGGGGTCGGGGCGCGGTTCGCGTCACGACGCGCGACGCGTGGGACGGGCCGCGGCGGGGGCCGGGTGCACGACGGGACCGGCCCCGCTGAAGGCATCGTGGCACCGGCTCGGCGACCCGGCATCTCGGTGCTTGCGCTTCCTGACGCGCGCTCCGACCGGATCTTCCACCGAATCCGAAGCAATTGAACCTAGACTATGATTGTCGATTTGACGACGGCCTGGTGAGGCATGTGCCGGCGATCTCGTACCACAGCAGCGGAGGTTCGGATGTTTCTGATTGAGCGGCGTGAGGTGGCGGATCAGGTGGTGCTCTGCGAACGCCATGAGCAGGTGCGCCAGGATGATCTGGCCGATCATCTGCGCGCGGCGATGGGCCGGTTGACGCAATTGGCCGAACAGCACGGTGGGGTGGCCGGCCCGACGTTCACGATCTACCGGGGTGAGGATTTCGACCCGGAGAACATCACGGTGGAGACCTGCGTGCCGATTCATCAGGAGCCGGCGGGGCCGGTGGCCGCGCTGGTGCGCCGGGAGCCGGCGCACCACGAGGTCTTCGTGCGGGTGACGAAGTCGCAGTCGGTGCCGCCGCAGGTGGGCGAGGCGTTCGCGGCGGTGGCCGCCCACCTGGAGCAGCACGGTCTGGTCGAAGCGGACGCGGCACGCGAGGTGTACTTCACCGACTTCACCACCGCCGGGCCGGACGACCCGGTGATGGACGTCGCGTTCGTTGTGAAGTAGGTGGCCGGACCGGTGGCGCCGGATCCGGTCCGGCGCCACCGGTCCGGCCCCGGAAACCGCCGCGCGGCTGACGACGTCGGCCGCGCGGCGCAGGAACCGTCGGCGCGTCTCGGCGCGCCGGACACGACCTCTCCCTCGTAGACGCACGGTGCGGCCCCCCGGTAGCGCGGCCCCCGCGGCGCGGCCGTCGTTGGTGCGGCCCCGTTGGTACGGACCGGTGGTGTGCCCCGTGCCGCGGTCCCCTGCGGCATCTCCCCGATCACGCGCGCCGGCACCGCAACATGAGAGGTGCGACCGGTGCGAGGCACGGCC
The DNA here is from genome assembly GCF_016900955.1 of Micromonospora humidisoli. Lineage (NCBI taxonomy): Bacteria > Bacillati > Actinomycetota > Actinomycetes > Micromonosporales > Micromonosporaceae > Micromonospora > Micromonospora humidisoli. The sequence goes on along the minus strand of NZ_JAFEUO010000004.1, from coordinate 11,922 downwards.
AAGGATGGACCTGCCGGCACGCGCACTCCGCCCACGCCCCGGCCGACGGCGGTGTACCGCGACGTCCCAGGTGGTCCGCGCCGCGTCGTTCGGCGAACCCCCGTGCCGATGGCTGCCCCGTCCCGAAGGAGAGCTCTATGCCGATCGTCAACGATGTCCCGGCGGTGACCCGGTCCGCCGGTGACCTGGAGGAGCTGGATCGCCGGGTGCTCCTGCACCCGCATCAGAGCGGGGCCCGCCGGGAACGCTGCGTCATCGTGCGGGGATCCGGCTGCACGGTGTGGGACGCGTACGGCACGGAACTGCTCGACCTCATGGGTGGCGGCAACTGGGTGGCGCAGGTGGGGCACGGCCGCAGCGAGTTGGCCGACGCGGCGGCCCGGCAGCTCGGCAGGCTGGAGTACTTCACCGGCTTCGACATCTTCTCCAACGACCGGTCGCTGGAGCTGGCCGAGCGCCTCGTCCGGCGCTCGGCCGACGGACTGGACCGGGTGTTCTTCACCAACGGCGGCTCCGAGGGGGTGGAGAGCGCTATCAAGTTCGCCCGGCTCTTCCACCACCACCGGGGCGAGCCCGACCGCACCTGGATCCTCTCCCGACACGCCGCCTACCACGGCAGCACGTACGGCAGCGGCACCACGACCGGCATCCCGGGCATGCACGCCGGCATCGGACCGGGGCTGCCGCACGTGGAGAAGGTCTCGCCGCCGTACCCCTACCGGGCCGCCGAGCTGTACGGCGGGGCGGAGATCACCGACTTCCTGCTGCGGGAACTCGCCGAGACGATCGACCGGATCGGCGCGGGCAACATCGCGGCGATGATCGGTGAGCCGGTGATGGGCGGAGCCGGCATCCTCATCCCGCCGGACGACTACTGGCCCCGGGTACGCGAACTGCTGACCCGGCACGGCATCCTGCTGATCGCCGACGAGGTGGTGACCGCGTTCGGCCGTACCGGCGCGTGGTTCGACTCGGCGGCGCGGGGGATGGGGGCTGACCTGGTGGTCGTGGCGAAGGGACTCACCAGCGGGTACGCGCCGCTGGGCGCGGTGCTGCTGCGGGACGAGATCGGCGAGACGATCGCCGGCGGCAGCAGCTACCTCTTCCACGGGCACACCTACTCGGGTCATCCCACCGCGTGCGCGATCGCGCTGGCCAACCTGGACCTGCTGGAACAGGAGGAACTGGTGGCCCGCGCCGGCACCGTCGGCCAGTGGTTCCGGGCCGCCCTGGCCCCGCTGTCCGGGCTGCCCCGGGTCGGTGAGGTGCGGGTGGCGGGCGCCACCGTCGGCGTGGAACTGGTCACCGACCGGGGCACCCGGGCGCCGCTGCTGGCCGGGGCGGTCGCCACCGAGCTCCGCGAGGCGCACCGGATGGTGGCCCGGGACTACGGCAACACCCTGGTGATGGCCCCGCCCCTGGTCATCGCCGAGGAGCAGGTGGGCCGGGCCGCCGAGGCGCTGTACGAGGTGGTCTCCCGGCTCGACGCGGACGGTGGGCTGGCCGGGCGGCCCCGGTGAACCCGCCGACGGACGAGTCGATGCGGCCGTTCCGCGTCGAGATTCCCCAGCGGAGCCTCGACGACCTGCACCGCCGGATCGCGGCCACCCGCTGGCCGGCGGAGCCGTACGGGGGCGGGTGGGCGCGCGGCGTGCCGGGGGCGTACCTGCGGGAACTGGCCGACTACTGGCGTACCGGCTTCGACTGGCGGGCGGCCGAGGCCCGGCTCAACCGGTACCCGCAGTTCACCACAACCATCGACGGGGCGACCCTGCACTTCCTGCACGTACGCTCGCCGGAGCCGGACGCGCTGCCGCTGGTGCTGACGCACGGCTGGCCCGGCTCGGTGGCGGAGTTCCTTCAGGTGATCGGCCCGCTGACCGATCCCTGCGCGCACGGCGGCGACCCGGCCGACGCCTTCCACCTGGTCATTCCGTCACTGCCCGGGTACGGGTTCTCCACCCCGCTGCCCGGGACCGGCTGGGACATCACGCGCATCGCGCGGGCCTGGGCCGAGCTGATGCGCCGCCTCGGCTACGACCGGTACGTCGCGCAGGGCGGCGACTTCGGCTCCGCAGTCTCCCTCGACCTCGGTGAGGTCGACCCGGAGCACGTGCTGGGGGTGCACGTCAACATGCTGCTCACCGGCCCGTCCGAGCCGGGTGAGGTGGCCGAGTTGGACGAGGCGGACCAGGCCCGGATGGCGCTGGTGCCGCGGTTCAACGCCGACCTCGTCGGCTACATGGCGGTCCAGGCCACCCGGCCGCAGACCCTGGCGTACGCGTTGACCGACTCGCCGGTCGGGCAACTGGCCTGGATCGTCGAGAAGTACCGGGAGTGGACCGACTCGACCGACGTGCCCGAGGATGCGGTCGACCGTGACCAGATGCTGACCACGGTGACCATCTACTGGTTCACCGCGACGGCGGGCTCCTCCGCCCAGCTCTACCGGGAGGTGGTCGAGCTGCTGCCCTGCACGGTGGTCGGTGCCCGGCCGTACCCGAACCCGGTGCCGTTGGCGGTCGCGGCGTTCGGGCGTGACATGTTCCTGCCGGTACGCCGCTTCGCCGACCGGGACTTCCCGAACATCCAGCAGTGGACCGAGTACGACCGCGGCGGTCACTTCGCCGCGATGGAACAGCCGGACCTGCTGGTGGCCGACATCCGCCGGTTCTGTCGGGGCAGCCGGGTCCGGCCGGCGACCGTTCGGACCCCGGACGCCGCCGGCCTGCGCTGAGGGTCACCCACCCGCCGGCCACCGGCACGTCCCGCCAGAAAGGAAACGAGATGGACGGCGACGAGCGCCTGCCTTCACCGGGGCCCGACGGCCCCGATCGGGCGACCTACGACTACGTCATCGTCGGCGCCGGTACGGCGGGTTGCGTCCTCGCGGCGCGGCTCACCGAGGATCCTGACGTCACGGTCTGCCTGGTCGAGGCCGGCCCCACCGACGACGTGGAGAACATCCGGGTCCCGGCCTTGGGCGGCAAGTTGTGCCGCACCCGGTACGACTGGGACTACGACAGCCACGACGAGCCGCAGCTCAACGGCCGGCGGCTCTACCTGCCGCGGGGCCGGGTGCTCGGTGGCACCAGCGCGATGAACGGCATGGTGCACATCCGGGGCCACCGGACCGACTTCGACGACTGGAACCAGCCGGGCTGGACCGGTCCGGAGCTGCTGCCGTACTTCCTGCGGTGCGAGGACAACGAGCGCGGCGCGTCGCCGTACCACGGGGCCGGCGGTCCGCTGCCGGTGTCGGAGAACCGGTCGCGTAACCCGATGTCGACCGCGTTCGTCCAGGCCGCGATCGAGGCGGGCTTCGCCGCCAACGACGACTTCAACGGCGCCGAGCAGGACGGCTTCGGCTACTACCAGGTCAACCAGCGTGACGGCCGGCGGTGCAGCTCCGCGGCGGCGTACCTGCATCCGGTACGCGGGCGGGCGAATCTGACCGTGCGGACCCACCTGCAGGTCCACCGGGTCCTGGTGGAGCGCAGGGTGGCCACCGGGGTGCTCTGCCGGCAACTGGACCGACGGGTCGAGCTGCGCGCCGCACGGGAGGTGATCGTCGCGGCCGGGGCGTACAACTCCCCGCAGTTGCTGATGCTCTCCGGTATCGGACCGGCCGACCAGCTCACCGGCCTCGGTATCCCGGTGCTGGTCGACCAGCCCGAGGTCGGGCGCAACCTGCAGGACCACCCGTCGACCTACCTGGTGTTCACCCACGACCAGCCGGTGAGCCTGCTCAGCGCCAACGAGGAACGGTACGTGCGGCAGTTCGAGCAGGAGGGCACCGGGCCGCTCAGCTCGAACGTCCCCGAGGTGGGCGGCTTCGTCCGGACCCGGGACGGGTTGGCCGCGCCGGACGTGCAGTTCCACGCGCTGCCGGTGACGTTCGTCGACTGCGCGCTCGGCGTGCCACCCGGGCACGGCATCTCCTTCGGGCCGTGCGTGCTGCGGCCGGCCAGCCGGGGTGAGGTCAGCCTGGCCTCCGACGACCCCACCGCCAAGCCCAGGATCCGGCACCGCTACTACGACGACCCCGACGACGTCCGGGTGATGCTGGCCGGGCTGCGGATCGCGCTGGCCATCGCCAGGCAGGCCGCCCTGCGCCCGTACACCCAGGGGCGGTTCACCCACCCGGCGTCGGACTCCGACGCCGACCTGCGCGCCTTCGTCCGGGCGACCACGCAGTCGATCTTCCATCCGGCGGGCACCTGCGCGATCGGTACGGTGCTCGACCCGGAGTTGCGGGTGCGGGGGGTCGACGGCCTGCGGGTGGTGGACGCCTCGGTGCTGCCGCTCATCCCCCGGGGCAACACGAACGCGCCGACCGTCGCCGTCGCGGAGCGGGCGGCCGACCTGATCCGGGGCCGCAGCGTCGGGTCGGAACCGGCCACGGCGGCCGGGGTCCGGTAGGTCGGCGTCCGCACCCCCGGCGGGGAGCGACCCCGGGCCCGCGCGGGGTGCGCGGCTCCGGCCCCGCCCGGCGTAGTGGGCCGTCCGGGTGGAGTGGGCCGTCCGGGTGGAGTGGGCCGTCCGTGGCCGGGTCGGCTCTGTCCGGTGGCCGGGTCGGCTCCCGTCCCGTCCCCGGAGGTCGGCGGCACGGCCACCGCCGCGATGTCGAGCTGCGGCGCGGAACGCACGACAGGAGGTGCGGTGCCCGGAGCCGCTGCCGACCATAGGAGACACACGCCGGGCCCGCCGATCGAGCGGTTTCTCGCCCGCGACGTCGTTGGTGCCCTGTCCGATCGGACAGGCGTTCCCGTTGCACAGTGGAGGTAACCCCGGATGCGTGAACACCTTGGCGCGCGAGCCGTCGTGCTCGGCGGTGGAATGGCCGGGCTGCTCGCGGCTCGGGTACTGGCCGATCGGTACGGCGAGGTCGTGCTGGTCGAACGAGACGCGATCGTCGACGTCACCGAGGCCCGGCGGGGGGTGCCGCAGGCCCATCACGCCCACGCGTTGCTGGCCCGGGGACACGAGGTGATCGAAGGGCTCCTACCCGGTCTGCAGGCCGAGCTGACCGCGCACGGGGTGCAGACCTGCGACCTGTCCGGGAACCTGCGGTGGTACTTCAACGGGCGACCGTTGCAGCAGGCCTACTCCGGCCTGCTCAGCGTCAACGCGAACCGGCCGACGCTGGAGGCGCACGTGCGGGCCCGGGTCCTGGGCCTGCCCAACGTGCGGCTGCGCGAACGCACCAGCGTGCAGGGCCTGACCGCCACCCCGGACCGCAGCCGGGTCACCGGCGTGCAGCTCAGCGGTGAGCCGGGGCAGCCGCAACCGGATCCGCTCACCGCCGACCTGGTCGTCGACGCGACCGGGCGCGGGAGCCGTACCCCGCTCTGGTTGGCGGAGTTGGGATACCAGCGGCCGGAGGAGGAGAAGGTCAAGATCGACCTGGCGTACGTGTCGCGTTACTTCCGGCTCGATAGCGACCCGTTCGGCACCGACCTGGCGATCAACTCGGTCGCCTCGCCGGCCAACCCCCGGGGGGCGTTCTTCGGCAGGTTCCCGGACAACGTCGCCCTGCTCTCGCTGACCGGGATGCTCGGCGACCACCCCCCACGGGACCCGGAGGGTTTCCTCGCGTACGCCCGGAGCCTCGACGCGCCGGAGATCTACCAGGCGGTGCGTACCGCCGAACCGTTGGGCGAGATCGCCGGTTTCAAGATCCCTGCCAGCGTCCGTCGCCGCTACGACAAGCTGGCCCGGTTCCCGCAGGGGCTCCTGGTCATCGGCGACGGCGTCTGCGCGTTCAACCCGGTCTACGGCCAGGGCATGACGGTGGCCGCGATGGAGGCCGCCGCCCTCGGCGAGCACCTGGACGCCGGCCAGGTACGACCGATCGAGTACTTCAAGGCGATCCGTCCCGTCATCGACGGCCCCTGGGAGACGTCGGTCGGCGCCGACCTGGCCTTTCCCGGCGTCGAGGGGCCGCGCACGGTCAAGGACAAGCTCGGGGGCGCGTTCATGGGACGCCTGCACACCGCGGCTCAGCGCGACGGACGGTTCACCAGCGCGTTCTTCCGGGTCGCCGGCCTGGTCGACCCGCCGACGGCACTCATGAAGCCCGGTCTCGTTCTCGGCGCGCTGCGTACCGCCCGCAAGGCCGACGCCGACGCGGTGCCCGCGACCGGTGACGGTCCGCTGGTCGGCCAGCGTGCGGTGGTGCTCGGCGGCAGCATGGCGGGCACCCTCGCGGCCCGGGTCCTCGCCGACCACTACCGCGAGGTCGTCGTGGTGGAGCGCGACGAGGTGCTCGGCGTCGCCGTGCCACGGCGCGGTGCCCCGCACACCGGGCACGCCCACGGCCTGCACGGTCGCGGCTACCTGATCCTGGCCGAACTCTTCCCCGGGCTGCGGGGTGACCTCCAGGCCCGGGGGTTCCCGGTGGGTGACATGGGGGAGATGCGCTGGTTCTTCGACGGCCGTCGACTCCAACCGGCCCGTACCGGCCTGCTCTCGATCACCCCGCCCCGCCCGGTGCTGGAGGACTACCTGCGGACCCGGGTCGAGGCACTGCCCAACGTCACCTACCGGCAGCTCACCGAGCTGACCGGGCTGCGCGCCGCTCCCGACAACAGCCGGGTCACCGGGGTCTCGCTGCGGGACGTGACATCGGGTCAGGAGAGCATCCTCGACGCGGACCTCGTGGTGGACGCCACTGGGCGCGGCTCCCGTACTCCGGTCTGGCTGCAACAGTTGGGCTACGACCGGCCGGTCGAGGAGAAGATGAAGATCGGCCTGACGTACACCACCCGGATGTACCGCAGCCGGCCGGAGATGTTCGACGGTGCGCAGTCGATCAACCCGGTGGCCTCTCCCGCGCACCCCCGGGGCGCGTTCTTCGGGCAGGTCGGCCCCGACGAGTGCATCGTGTCGCTGACCGGCATCCTGGGTGACCAGCCGCCGACCGACCCGGACGGCTTCGTCGACTTCGTCCGCTCGCTGCCGGTGCCGGACGTCTACGACGGCATCCGCGACGCCGAGCCGCTCACCGACCCGGTGAGCTTCACCTTCCCCGCCAGCGTGCGTCGCCACTACGAACGGTTGACCCGGTTCCCGGAACGGCTGCTCGTGCTCGGGGACGCGGTGTGCAGCTTCAACCCGGTCTACGGCCAGGGCATGTCGGTCGCGGCGATCGAGGTGATGGCGCTGCGGCGGCTGCTGCTGCGCGGTACCCCGCCGGACGCCCGGGTCTTCCTGCGTGACATCGCGCGGGTCGTCGACACGCCCTGGCAGATCTCCACCAGCGGTGACCTCGACTTCCCCGAGGTGCCCGGTGACCGGCCGGCGAAGGTCCGGCTGGGCAACGCCTACCTCAACCGGGTGCAGTACGCGGCCACCAAGGACGCGGCGGTGACCACGGCGTTCATGCGGGTGGCCGGTCTCATCGAACCGCCGACCGCGCTGATGCGCCCGAGCATGGTGCGCCGGGTGCTGCGACTCTCCCGCGACCGGCGCGCGGCCCGCCCGCCGGCCCAGCCCGCCACCCCGACCGACCCGCCCGCCACCCCGGCGACCCCCGCCCCGACCTCGGCGGCCACCACTGCGGGAAACCTGACGCCGGCGACGCCGGCCGCCGGCCGCCGGCCGCGGCGCAGGGCCCCCGGCCGCGACGGCGTCTGAGTCCACGTCGGCGGCCCGGCATCGTGGGCGGGCCGCCGGCGTCGGGACGTGCCACGACGCGCCGCTGAGCGCGGAGCCGCTGATCGGTCCCGCCCCGACCGCCGCCACCTCGGGCGGGGTGCGCCGCGCTGCCCGCCGCCGGTCGGGCGGCCCCGGACCGGGTGCCCGCGCGACGGCGTCGACTCCGACCTGCCAACCCCAGAAAGGGCCAGCCCATGCGACCGTACCGAATCGACATCCCCCAGGCCGACCTCGACGACCTGCAGCACCGGCTGGCCGAGACCCGCTGGCCGGCCCCGCTCGCCGACGACGGGTGGGACCGCGGCGTACCGGTGGGGTACCTGCGCGAGCTGGCCGAGTACTGGCGTACGACGTACGACTGGCGGGCCGCCGAGGCCCACCTCAACCGGTACCCGCAGTTCGTCACCGAGATCGACGGCGCGACCGTGCACTTCCTGCACGTGCGTTCGCCCGAGCCGGACGCCCGTCCCATGATCATTTCCCACGGCTGGCCCGGTTCGGTCGTCGAGTTCCTGGACGTCATCGGCCCGCTGACCGATCCCCGCTCGCACGGTGGCGATCCGGCCGATGCCTTCCACCTGGTCATTCCCAGCCTGCCCGGCTTCGGTTTCTCCGGGCCCGCAGCCCCCGGCTGGCGGCCCGCCCGGATCGCCCGGGCCTGGGCGGAGCTGATGCGCCAGCTGGGCTACGACCGCTACCTGGCCCAGGGCGGCGACGCCGGTGCCGTCATCTCGATGGAGCTGGGCCGGGTCGACCCGGAACACGTCGCCGGCGTGCACGTCAACATGCTCATGACGTTCCCCTCCGGCGACCCGGCCGAGCTGGTCGACCTCACCGCCTCCGACCAGGAGCGGCTGGGCCGGATGGCGCGCTTCGACGCCGAGCTCTCCGGCTACATGAAGTTGCAGGCGACCAGGCCACAGACGCTCGCGTACGGGCTCACCGACTCCCCGGTCGGGCAGCTCGCCTGGATCGTGGAGAAGTTCAAGGAATGGACCGACGCCGCCAAGGTACCCGAGGACGCCGTGGCGCGGGACCGGCTGCTGACCCTGGTCTCAATCTACTGGCTGACCGCCACGGCCGGCACCTCGGCCGCGCTGTACTACGAGGACGCCGCCGGGCTGCGTGACATGACCGCCGGCGTCGCACCGGCCCCGGTGACGGTGCCGATAGGGGTGGCGGTCTTCCCGCAGGACATCTTCCTGCCGCTGCGCCGCCTGGCCGACCGGGACCTGCCGACCATCGTGCACTGGAAGGAGTTCGACCGGGGCGGGCACTTCGCGGCACTGGAGGAGCCGGACCTCTACACCGCCGCCGTACGGGCGTTCGCCCGCGTCGTCGGCTGACCGCGCCGACCCGTCGGTCCCGCGCCGGCGCCGCAATCCCGAAGGTGCGCCGCCGTGGGGGCGGCTGCGATCGTCGGTGGAGCGCGGTGACCGCCCGCCCCCTGGTGCCCCGTCCGATCACCCCGACCACCGCCGGCGTCGCCGGCGTCCGTGCCCATCGGCTCCGACCCGGGCCGCGGCTGCGGTCCCGGCCGATCCCCCGGAGGAGACCATCGTGTTGCAGACCGCCGTTCCCACCCGGGAACAACTCGTCCAGCGGGCAGCCGATCTGTTGCCGGTGCTGCGCCGCAACGCGGAGTGGGCCGAGCAGCACCGGCGGCTGCCCGACGAGACGATCGAGGCGCTGGCCGCGGCCGGCTTCTTCAAGCTCCGGACGCCGCTGCGCTACGGCGGATACGAGGCCGACACCCGGACCCTGGTGGAGGTGGCCGCCGAGCTGGGGCGCGGCGACGGCGCCAGTTCCTGGACCACCTCGGTGTTCTGGATTCCCACCTGGATGGCCTGCCAGTTCCCCGACGAGGTGCAGGACGAGGTCTTCGCCACCCCCGACGTGCGGATCTGCGGCACGCTGAGCCCGACCGCGATGGCCACCCCCACCGCCGGTGGGATCGTCGTCAACGGCAAGTGGGGTTTCATCAGCGGCGCCCTGCACAGCCACTGGCAGGAGATCATCGCCGTGCTGGTCGACGGCGACAACGAACCGATGCCGATCATGGCCCTGGTGCCGATGGCGGACCTGCACGTGGTCGATGACTGGCACACCTCCGGCCTGCGGGGCACCGGCAGCGTCAGCACCGTCGCGGAGGAGCTCTTCGTCCCCGCCGCGCGGGTGCTGCCCCTCGGTGCCGTCCTGCAGGGCCAGTCCGCGTCCCACCACAACGCCGACTCGGCCATCTACCGGCCGCCGCTGCTGCCGGTGGCGTCGGCCTCGTCGGTGGGCACCGTACTCGGCCTGGCCCGAGCAGCCCAAGAGACCTTCCTGGAGCGGTTGCCGGACCGGAAGATCACCTACACCGACTACGCCAGCCAGGGCGAGGCCCCGTTGACCCACCTGCAACTGGCCGATGCCACCATGCGCGCCGACGAGGCGGAGTTCCACGCCCTGCGGCTGGCCGACCTGGTCGACGCCAAGGCGGTCGACGGCAGCGACTGGAGCCTGCTGGAGCGGACCCGGGCCCGAGCCGACCTCGGCGCGGCCGGCCGCCGGGCCCGGGAATCGGTGGAGATCCTCGCCGCCGCCTCCGGTGGATCCTCCATCTACAGCTCGGTGCCGATGCGGCGAATCCTGCACGACGTGCAGGCGGTCGGCCTGCACGCGCTGATGAACCCGGACACCAACGCCGAGCTGCACGGGCGGGTGCTGGCCGGGCTCGCCCCCAACACGCTCTACCTCTGACCCACCCGGACCGTCGGGCCGCCCGCCCGGGTGGCCCGCCCGCCATCGCAGAAGGAGCACCCGAATGACTCCGCCCCGCACGTCGGCCGCTGTCGCGCCCACCGCCGAGGAGCAGGCGGCCGTCGCCGCCGTCCCCCTCCAGATCGTCGCTGCCTGGCAGCGGCACGACGCCGACGCCTTCGCCGACGTGTTCACCCCGGACGGCACCATGATCCTGCCCGGCCTCTACCGCAGCGGGCGCGACGAGATCCGGGATTTCATGGCCACCGCGTTCGCCGGGCCCTACCAGGGCACTCAGGTCACCGGTGAACCCTTCCACCTGACCTTCCTCGGTGCGGACACCGCCCTGCTGCTGACCAAGGGCGGTGTGCTGGCGCCCGGTGCGGAGACCGTCGCCGAGGATCAGCAGATCCGGGCCTCCTGGCTGCTCACCAAGCGGGACGGTCGTTGGCTGCTCGCGGCGTACCAGAACACCCCCGCGCACTGACGCAGTCGGTGGCCGGACGCCCGCGCCCGGCCACCGACTGCCAGAACATCCAGTTCATGCAGACCATTCATTGGCGGGGGCCGCCGTGGACAACACGGTCTGTCATGAGGTTCGAGACGCCGACATCTCACGCGTCTTCCATTCGACAACCAGCTACCTGGACCGGACTCCCTGCTCGACCAGGCTGCGGCTCGTCTCGTCCCGCTCGAACGAATGAAGCAGGTCACGCCCCGGCCCATCCGGCTACCGAAACCCCATCGATGAACCCCGCCCAATGCCGAGGTGAGACCGGGTTCGATGCAAGGGCACAGACGGCTATGCCGAGGGTTCAAAATCTACGAATATCGCTGCTTCGGAAACCGCCCCACCTGGGGCTATGGTATCGATTCCCCCTCGGACACAAGTACGTTTCATCTGTGCACCGTATGACGTAGCGGTGGTCAAGTATGCTTGACCACCGCCTAAGCTCCCACGACACCGCCGCTGGCGCTGCCCCTCGTGGTAGGCCCTTTGGGGCGAGAGCTGCGACAGCACACGCCAGCTCGGCTGTCATCCCCGCTGTGGCCTTGCCTGGTCAGCAGATCAGCGCACGTGGTGCTCCTGGTTCTCCTGCCGCAGCGATGAGGCGATCTCCGCTGCCGCTTCCAGCCCTCGCCGCCACTCGCAGTCGCCTGGCTGTCTAAAGGGTGTCTCGTAATTCGGTGATGGCGTTGCCGGCCAACGGTGTCGGTGTCATCCGAGCAGGATGATGTTGTGGAGGTGGGCGATGCCGGAAGCGGTGTCGGTCAATGTGCTGGCGGCGCGTCGGTAGTCCCGGAGGATCTTGAAGGTCTTCATGCGGGCCAGGGCGTGTTCGACCTGCGCGCGGACGGTGCGGTGGTGCTTGTTCAGGTTCTTCTTCCAGTCGGGTAGTTCGCTGCCGTCGGTGGGTTTGCGGTACGGGATGATCACGTCGGGGTTGCCGCGGGAGGCGCCGTCGGCCATGACCGGCCGTCCGGCCAGCTTCTGGTCGATGCCGGAAGTGCGATAGACGA